>CALVDF010000010.1 GCA_944326245.1 uncultured Bacteroidales bacterium | reverse complement strand
CAAAATCCTGAGCAACTTTTTGTTGCTCAGGTACTTAAAAAGTTATATTTGTAATAGTGTTGCGGAATTAAGGATATGTTAAAAAATGCTTTCATTTCGGCATATGTGATGCTGCCGCTTTTTCAGGAGACTTGGATGTGAAGATCTTTTTAAAGAGTCAGAAGGAATTTACATACTTTTCTATAACTTCAGGGTATGCCCGCTCAAGCAGATGTACTTTTTCGAACAGTGTCTCGGGAGTATCTTCCGGCGAGACGGAGCATCTGGCCTGATATAGAATGCGGCCATGGTCATACTGGCTGTCGGCCAGATGTATGGTGATGCCCGACTCCTTCTCTCCTGCGGCTATGACGGCTTTGTGGACATGATCCCCGTACATTCCCTTGCCTCCGTATGAAGGCAGGAGGGCGGGATGGATGTTCAGTATACGCTCGGGATAAGCTTCCAGCAGGTAGTCCGGCACTTTCAGCAGGAATCCGGCCAGTACGATGCAGTCTGTGTCGAGATCTGCAAGGACGGCAGTGAGGGACGCTGCCTCACCATTATATATTATGGTATTGTCCTTGAATTCCTTTCTGCTGAAAGTCCAGGCAGGAACTCCTAGCCGTTCTGCGCGGGTGAGGACGTACGCGTCTTTCCGGTTGCAGAACACGCCTTTTACGCGGTACGTGTCCCTGTCTTTCGACCAGTTAATGATGTTCTCTGCGTTAGAGCCTGAACCTGAGGCGAATATGACGATATTTGGAATTCTTTCCATCTTCGGGGAATAGGTTTGGATTCCCGCAAAGTTCATAAAAATTTCATTATTTCAAAAATTATATGTTCATTTGCAGCAAAATTTCATTTAACAATTAATTATTAACTAAAATTTAGACCATGGCAGATATTGTTTCAGATGTAACAGCCATCATCGTCAACAAACTCGGTGTTGATGAAAGCGAAGTAACACGCAATGCAAGTTTTACCAACGATTTAGGTGCTGATTCTCTCGACACGGTGGAACTGATTATGGAGTTCGAAAAGAAGTTCAATATCGAGATTCCTGACGACGCCGCTGAGAAGATATCGACCGTCGGTGATGCTATCGACTATATCGAGGAGCATACTAAATAATTGCGGTGCATGGGTCTGAGGAGAGTTGTCGTAACAGGACTCGGCACGGTAAATCCTTTGGGCAATACGGTTGGAGAGTTTTTTGCCAATCTGGACAAAGGGGTAAGCGGTGCGTCTCTTATAACCTCTTTCGACACTTCCCGTTTCAAGACCAGATTTGCTTGCACAGTCAATGGTTTTGATCCCTCGGCGCATGGAATTGACCGTAAGGAACTGCGCCGGATTGACAGGTTTGCCCAATTTGCCATGGCTGCCGCTGCTCAGGCAGTTGCAGACAGTGGCCTGGATCTGGAGAAGACGGATCCGGATAGGATTGGGGTAATTCTTGGTTCTGGGATCGGAGGCATAGGCAGCCTCACAGAAGAGATAATGGGTTATTGCGAGGGAGAAAAAGTCCCGCGCTTTAGCCCTTTTCTTATTACCAAAATGATATCGGACATGGCTCCCGGTCTGATATCCATCCATTATGGATTTGTCGGTCCAAACTATACTACCACTTCTGCATGTGCGTCTTCGTCCCATGCGATGGGTGATGCGCTCAATCTTATACGTCTGGGTAAGGCTGATGCCATTCTTACAGGAGGAGCGGAAGCGCCCGTCACGATAGCTTCCATAGGTGGTTTCAATGCGTCGAAGGCTCTTTCTACCAACAATGACGAGTTCCGCACCGCCTCCCGTCCATTCGATGCGACCCGCGACGGGTTTGTGATGGGTGAGGGATCTGCCGTGCTTGTGTTTGAAGAGAGAGAGCACGCCATTGCCCGTGGTGCTCATATATATGCAGAGGTAGCAGGTGCCGGTATGAGTGCCGATGCCTACCACATAACCGCGCCCCTGCCGGACGGAAGCGGTGCTGCAAAGGTTATGCGTCTTGCACTTGAAGATGCCGGTTTGCACCCGGAGGATGTGGATTATATAAATGTACATGGCACTTCCACGCCTCTTGGGGATGTCGCGGAATTGAAGGGGGTCAAGTCTGTTTTCGGTGATCATGCCTACAGGATGAGCATTTCGTCAACCAAGTCGATGCATGGCCATCTGCTGGGGGCTGCCGGAGCGGTGGAGGCTTTGGCATGCATACATGCAATCAATTCTTCAGTCATACCTCCCACAATCAATTTTGCGCACGAGGATCCGGATATAGATTATGGAATGGATCTTACGCTTAATGCTGCCCGTAAAAGGGATGTGCGTGTGGCTCTGAACAATACTTTCGGATTCGGTGGCCACAATTCCTGTCTCGCGTTTATTTCTTCATCACTCCGTAAGTAAGCGTCAAAGTCGGCTTCCTTTCTGCTGACGGCCCGTTCAGAATGATTTTGTTGTAATTGTGGTTGTCGAAGCTGTAGTATGTCGTGCCGGTATATCCCGTACGTGCGGCTGTCGGTGCTATCCACAGGTCCATCGATGCGTCGATATCGGCCCTGTCTGTGACGGCCAGTCTCTGCATGTAGGCAGTAATATCCATTGAGTAAACCATCTCGGAACGGTTTATGGCTCCGATGTTGGCATTGTCGTAGATTTCTTCCAGAGGGGAGTAGTACCTGAGTGTATCTGTAGCCCATGGCACGGAAGTGTATGCGTATATCATGTCTGGATGTTCGATATCGAACCTTTCGTAGTCCTGTGGCATTTCGTAAGGGAATATGAGTTCCGCCCTGGCTATGACAATTGCGTAGTCCTGTAGCTTTTCCAGTGTTATCCAGTTGTCCATCATGTCTTTCAGGTCGATGGCCGAGATATGCGGCTTTACGCCTGACAGGCCCTCCAGATACAGGGTGTCACCAGGTCTGTCATTTCCAAGGTCCGAGGTGGTACTGAAATTGTTAAGGGCCGTATAGTACCCGAAGACAAATGATTCTGTAGTGTCGATTTTCTGTCTGCTGCCGTTCCTCTCCACTTCTGTACGGTAGTTGAGGTTGATTGACGAGTATCCAAGATTGAGGTAGTTGAGCCTTCCGCCTGTTGACCCTTCGAGAGGTTTTTCCACTGCTATGTATAGTCCGTAGATCCTGTCGAAGAACTTGGTGAAGTCTTCGAACTCTTCCGGTGTGGTTGCAAGCAGCTCGGCGGCAAAATCGTCAGTAAGGTCTACACGGATTTCCCCTGTTCCGTAAATAACGGGGTCACTTACAGTTACAGGTGTGGGGTCGTACAGGTCCGGAGTTATGGAGTTGCAGAACTGGAGGGCTGTGTCCATCTTGTGCGTAAGCTTGTAGACACGGATTCTCTGGTGTATTCCTTCCTGGTTTTCTTCAAGATAATAAGTCGAGTCTATGGACAGCGTGAGATATGCTCCGATCAGTTCCGGATTGTCACCGAAGTCTGTAGAGTCGGAGTATGGCACAATGAATGATGCAGCATTGCATGTTACAGTGCCGAATTTAGGGTCCGTGAGGGTACCGATTAGCATGTTGGAAGAGTTGGAGGCCTGGACTGAATCGCTCGCACGGTTGGTTACAGGCAATTCGAATGTTTTGATTCCCAACTCCGGGACCATGCCTTCAGGAAGTATGCCTCCACCCGTTTCACGGTTGTTTTCAATACAGGAAGCGGCCATTGTCGAGGCCAGGATGGTCAGAGCGACGTATAATGCTGTCCTAAATGACATCTTTCTCAAGTAATTTGTCGTAAAACTCGTTGTACTTCTGGATGTATGTGCCTTCAGGATGGTCTATGGGAATATAATCCAGCACAGGCAGTTTCCTGGAGGTGATGTAGTCGGTTATTTCCCGGTTCAGATTGTCTGAGCCTATGATGACTGCATCTGAATACTGTGCAGCAAGTTTTGCAAGATTTATGCCAGTGGGGTGTTTAAGCAGTTCTATGTCCTTTGCCTTGATGCCGGTGACAGGTATCTTTGATTTCATGTCTTTGGCGAATTCGCAGTCCTGGTATTCACCGTAAAGTGAAATTACAACCTTGGCATCAGAGAATATCGGGTCGTTTTTGTAGGCTTTTTTCAGGTACAGCGGTACCAGATGCGAAATCCAGCCCGAGCAGTGGACTATGTCCGGTTTCCAGCGTAGCTTCTTGACGGTTTCAAGTATGCCTCTTGCGAAGAATATGGCTCTTTCGTCGTTGTCTTCCATGAAGTTGCCATGTTCGTCAGTATAGATGGATTTGCGGTGGAAATAATCATCGTTGTCGATGAAGTAGACCTGCATCCTTGCGGAAGAGATTGATGCCACCTTGATGACGAGCGGGCGGTCGATGTCATTGATGACCATATTCATGCCGGAGAGTCTTATGACTTCGTGGAGCTGGTTGCGCCTTTCGTTGATGCAGCCGTAGCGGGGCATGAATGCCCTTATCTCTTTTCCAGTTTCCTGTATGCCCTGCGGAAGATATCTGCCGACTACAGATATCGTTGTTTCAGGCAGATACGGGTAAATCTCGGAATTGACGAATAAAACTCTTCTCGGATCTTTCATTTCGGATACTTTTTCGCAAATATACAAATAAAATATCTAATATAATTATCTTTTTCTTTATCTTTGGAGTTTGAAATAGATGCTCGCGGATGGCAAAAAATGAAAGCAACATTCTGTATCGTAGACTACTCAGGTCTTATTTCTCGTCAGTTATAAGTATCAGCCTGGTACTTTTTCTGGTGGGGATGGTCGGAGTCCTTATAGTCAATGCCCGTTCCGTTTCGAATTATTTCAAGGAAAACATTACCGTTTCGGCCATTCTTTCCGTTGAGGCAGATGAGGCTGATGCTTCCGGCCTGGCTGATAAACTTGAGGCTACAGGGTATGTGCGGGGTGTCAGGATAATCACTAAGGAAGAAGGTGTCGAAGACATGAAGGAGATTCTGGGGGATGACTTCATGGATGTTTTTGAGGTCAATCCGATCCCGGTGTCGCTCGAGTTGCAGATATCGGCAGATTATATTTCGACAGACAGTCTTGCTGTCATAGAGGAGGCTTTGTACGCTTACCCCGTGGTAGATGATGTTATATATCAGCAGTCGCTAGTCGAGCTTCTCAACGCCAATCTTGAGCGTATCGGCCTTGTGGCGGGGATATTCGTGCTGTTGCTCCTTTTTATATCCGTGGTGCTTATCAACAATACGGTCCGGCTCAATGTCTATGCCAAGCGTTTTACCATACACACCATGCGTCTTGTAGGGGCCACCAAAGGCTTTATAGCCCGCCCTTTTGTAGGACAGGCGTTTTTTCAGGGGCTGATTTCGGGAGCCATTGCAGACGTTTTCATTCTGGGAGCGCTCTATCTTATAAGGAATGAGTTCTATCAGCTGTTTTCCCTTTTTGACGCCATGTTGCTGGGAGGAGTGATGGCTGCAGTGATGGTGCTTGGAATTTTGATATGCATGATATCTACCTCTGCCGGTGTACGGAGCCTGATATCGTTGAACAGGAGTGAATTGTATTATTAGAAACAAGAAAAACGATAATGGAAATGGATAAATTTGCGATTCCAAGAGAGAATGTTCTCTACCTTATTGTAGGACTGGTCCTGATGGTCGTGGGTTATCTTCTTCTTTTAGGGGGAGGGGCCGACAGTCCGGATGTATTCAGCTACGCACTTTTCAGTTTTTCCCGCATGTATGTGGCGCCTTTGCTTATTCTGCTTGGTTTCGTTGTCGAGCTGGCTGTACTGCTGTGCAGGAAGCCTATCAGATTGTTTAAACGTAGATAACAGATTGTCATGGAGTGGTTTCAAGCTGTGGTTCTGGGTCTGGTCCAGGGCCTTACGGAATTCCTGCCTGTGAGCAGCAGCGGTCATCTGACCATTTTCAAGGCGATTTTCGGCGTGGATGCCGACAATCTGAGTTTTGAGGTTGCGGTGCATGCCGCGACTGTACTGAGTACTATCGTGGCGTTCCGCAAAGAGATATGGAATATTCTGGGAGGTGTATTCAAGTTCAGGTACAATGACCAGACGAGATATTTCCTGAAGATATGTGTCTCCATGATTCCTGTGTTTATAGTAGGGGTGTTCTTCAAGGATTTCGTCACTGACATTTTCGGCTCAGGTCTCGTAATAGTCGGATGCATGCTTCTGCTGACTGCTGTACTTCTTACACTCGGCGAGACTTTGTCCAACCGTCAGGCACGCATGGCAGCTGCTCAAGGACGTGAGGTAAGCTATCTGGATGCGTTCATTATAGGAATTGCACAGGCATTTGCCGTCTTGCCCGGCCTTTCGCGCTCCGGCACTACCATTTCTACCGGACTCATGCTGGGCGTGAAGAAGAGTTCAATGGCGCAGTTTTCTTTCCTGATGGTTCTTGTACCTATTCTAGGTGAGGCGTTACTGGAGCTTGTGGGTGGGGATTTCGCTGCCGCTTCATCCGGCATCTCTCCTGTTTCTATGGTACTTGGATTCATTACTGCTTTCATTTCCGGATATATTGCCTGCCGTTGGATGATCAGGATCGTGCAGAAAGCACGCTTACGCTGGTTCGCTCTGTACTGTGTTGTGGCTGCAGCCGCATGTTTCATTCTTGAGAAGGTATGTTAGCTTGAAATGGCGGCCGGAGGGAAATACTATTTCATCTCGGATGTGCATCTTGGGGTCTGCGGCTGTGATGCCAGAGAACTCGAAGACAGGTTTGTTTCTGTACTGGAAAAAGCCGGTAAAGATGCTGCGGGGGTATTCCTCCTGGGCGATATATTCGATTTCTGGTATGAGTACCGTTATGTGATACCGAGGGGGCATACGCGTGCTTTGGGAGCTGTTGCCCGTCTCACCGACGGAGGCATACCGGTATGGTTTTTCCCTGGAAACCATGATGTATGGGCTTTTTCATATTTTGAGCAGGAACTTGGTGTGAAGGTGGTCAGGGAGCCTTTTGTAGTGGACCTGGACGGACATCGATTCTGTCTTGGCCATGGGGATGGCCTCGGCCGTACTGATCCTTCATTCAGGTTTATCCGTTGGATGTTCCACAGCCGCTTTCTTCAGGTCCTTTTTTCGTCCATTCATCCGCGCTGGGCTTTCGGGCTTGGCTATGCCTGGGCATCGCATTCCCGTAAAATCAAATCCGAGCCAGGCCGTTCCTCCCGTTATTTCTTCCGTGGCAAGGAAGAACCGCTGTTCCGTTTCGCAGACTCATTCGGGCAGGAGTACCGTTCAGCAAACGGTGGCGCCGGTATAGATTATTATATATTCGGGCATTATCACACTCCAGGCTCCATTGAAATCCCTTCCGGCGGACGTATGTATATCCTTGGATGTTGGGTGGACGGTGGGGAGTATGCCGTCTTTGATGGTGACAGGCTGACTATAGATGCTGCTCCACGTCCAGACGCGATGTGACTACAGGTCTTGGCGGGTCATTCCCGAAGATTGACCGGTAAAGCTTCCTGAACTCTCCTCTCTGATATATCTGCACCAGTTCTTCCGTTTCCTTGTCCTCGCCTTCCGGATCGTACGGTTTCTTCATGTCTGAGCCGAACAGTTTCGCTATGCCTTGCCAGAATCCGGCTGCCGCCTTGCTTTTATAGTTTACAATGATCTCGTAGGGTGTGATGCCGGTCTGTCTGTCTATAAGCCTGAGCAGTAGCTTGCCCTGTGTGATTGTCAGATTGCGCAGAGGTTTTTCGAATGTCTCGAAGAGTTCTTTCTGCAGGATATTTATGTAGCGGTTGCGTTTCCCGCGCCTGAGCTCGTCGGCGGTGATGGTAGAATCCGCTTCCAGCAGCATTTCCTGTGCCAGCAGGGCATATGGATATGTTTTCGCGAAATTATGGACCAGACGGTAGTATTTTCTCCATTGCCTTCCCTTGCGGTCTGCCACTACCGTCAGTTGCTCGAGTTCGTCGATATATACTGTGTCGCCGTTTTCATCTATTGTAAACGGCAGGAAAGACAGGCTGTCCTGCTGCTTCTGGACCATGACTTTGGCAGCACGGTTCCGCGCGGGTCTCTGCCTTACCTTGCGGAAATTCTGGGCGCTGGACTCTCCTGCGGCCGCCATGATAGTGAGTACTATGAGAAAAATATATTTTTTCATTGCATTGTGTTGCGAATATAGGTGAATTATTCTAAATTTGCACTGATGAGACGTTATTCTTTCATAGTCAACATGTATCACCGGCCCGGACGTGGCCTCTACTCCTGCTGCATCTGCTGAGGAGGGATAGGGTTCCATTTCATTCAATTATCGCTGCAAGTCCGTGCAGTATGTCAACCGCGTTCCTGATTTATTCATTTTAACCGTTAGAAAACACATATCATGACTGAAAGGATAGAATTGCTGCGAGAGCAGTCAGTTACGACCGAGCCGTCGCTTACTGTCGAGAGAGCTCTGATCGAAACAGCATTTTACAAAAAATATGAAGGGCGTTATCCGGTTCCCGTGATGCGCGCCCGTAACTTCTACAATCTTTGCGCACGCAAGCGCATATATATCGGAGACAATGAGCTGATAGTGGGGGAGAGGGGGCCTAAGCCCAAGGCAGTACCTACTTTCCCGGAACTCAACTGTCACTCTGTCGAGGATTTCAAGGTGCTGCGCAGTAGGGAGATACAGCATTATTCCATATCCGACAGGGATATTGCACGCTATGAGAAGGAGGTTATACCTTTCTGGAAAGGCAGGACCCAGAGGGACCGGATTTTCGGACATGTGCCTTCATCGTGGAAATCTCTCTACGAGGCTGGTGTATTCACCGAGTTCATGGAGCAAAGGGCACCCGGACACACTGCATTGGACGGCAAGATGTACCGCATGGGCATGAAGGATTTCAAGGCCAGAATAGCGGAGGAGCTTTCGCGTCTGGATTTCCTGAACGATCCGGAAGCTACAGACAGGCAGGATGAGCTCAATGCGATGTCAATATCCTGCGATGCCATGATTCTTTTCGGCCGTCGCCATGCCGAGGAAGCCAGGAGGCAGATAGCAAGGATAGAAAAGGCTCTGGCCGGAGGTCCTGCATTCAAGGTTACACCTCTCGGCTCCGAGAGTCAGGAAGAAGCCTACCGTCGCAGGATCAAGGAGCTGGAGGAAATAGCGGAAGTGTGTACGAGGGTCCCGGAAAATGCACCTTCAACATTCCGGGAGGCAGTACAGATGTACTGGTTCTGCCATCTGGGAACTATTCTGGAACTCAACGGCTGGGATGCCATGAACCCCGGTCATTTCGACCAGCATCTTGCCCCGTTCTACGAAAGGGAGGTGGCAGCAGGATTGCTGACACGTGAGCAGGCCAAGGAATACATTGCCTGTTTCTGGATAAAGGTCAACAATCATCCGGCACCTCCGAAGGTGGGCATCACTGCTAAGGAAAGCGGAACATACAACGATTTTACAAACATAAATATAGGTGGAGTACGCCGTGACGGCTCTTCCGGCGAAAACGAGGTTTCGTATATTCTGCTGGAGGTTTTGGGCGAACTGCATATACTGCAGCCGGGATGTTCGGTGCATGTGAGTGAAAAGACATCCGACGACCTGCTCAAGGCGGCTTGCAAGGTCATACGTCTGGGCTACGGCTATCCTTCGCTTTTCAATCCGGATACGTATGTTCAGGAGCTTGTCCGTCAGGGCAAGACTCTGGAGGATGCGCGGGAAGGAGGGTGCAGCGGATGCATTGAGGTAGGGGCTTTCGGCAAGGAGGCATATCTTCTTACCGGATATCTGAATGTCCCGAAAGTCTTTGAACTGGCAATGAACAACGGTGTGGATCCGGTTACGGGCAGGCAGATAAGTATCGCGACAGGAGATCCCCGGGAGTTCCGCACATTCGAAGACCTGTATGCGGCATTCCTGCGGCAACTGGAGTATGTGGTACTGGAGAAGGTGAAGGTCAACAACTATATAGACAGGATGTTCGCAAAATACGCACCTGCAACTTTCCTGTCTGTCCTGATAGACGACTGTATAGCAAAAGGACGCGATTACTATGACGGGGGGCCGCGTTACAACACCGATTATATCCAGTGTACAGGTCTGGGAACAGTTACCGACGCCATGTCTTCGGTCAAGAAGCATGTTTTCGAGGAAGGCCGCTATACGATGGACCGTATGCTGGAAATGTTGCGCAAGGATTTCAAGGGCTATGAATACGACAGGCAGTGGATTGTCAACCATACCCCGTTCTTCGGCAATGATGACGACTATGCGGACTCGATAGCGGTAAGAGTGTACAATGATCTTTACAAAGCCATAGAAGGCCGTCCCAACATCAAGGGGTCGTGCTACCACATGAACATGCTGTCCACTACCTGCCACATATACTTCGGCAAAGTCCTCGGAGCTTCGGCGGACGGCCGTCATGCCACTTTGCCCATATCTGACGGGACCTCGCCCTCGCACGGAGCCGATACTCACGGTCCTACAGCTGTCGTAAAGTCCCTGGGCAAACTTGACCAGAGTCTGTCAGGAGGCACACTGCTCAATCAGCGTCTTATACCGCAAATTCTCAAGAAGGACGAGGACCTTACGAAACTGGGGCAGCTGATACGTGCGTATTTCGGCATGGGTGGCCATCATATACAGTTCAATATCGTGGATACGGCTACATTGCGTGATGCGCAGAAGCATCCGGAGCAGTATCGGGATCTCATGGTACGTGTGGCCGGTTACAGCGACTACTTCAATGACCTGTGCGCGGATTATCAGGAGGAGATAATAGCACGTACTGAGAATACAGGATTCTGATATCAGTCATGGACGAGCCGGTATATTCCATATTTGACATAAAGAGATATTCCATCAACGACGGACCGGGCATCCGCATAACGTTTTTCTTCAAGGGATGCCCCCTGTCGTGTGTCTGGTGTCACAATCCTGAGGGCATGTCGCGGAAGCAGACGCGTATGTACACTGTGTCAAAATGTATAATGTGCGGTGCATGTGTGCAGGTCTGTCCGGCAAAGGCACTGGGATTTGGCCGGGTGCACGGTGCTGCCGGAGGCGGGATACAATGGGACCCGGATCTGTGCACCATGTGCGGCAAGTGTGCGGAAGCCTGTCCTACGCGTGCTGTCGAAATGGCTTCAAAACCGTATACGCCTAAGGAGATATATGCCGAGATTCAAAAGGAGAAACCGTTTTTCGAAGCTTCCGGAGGCGGTGTGACATTCAGCGGCGGGGAACCGTTGTATCAGGGCGAAAAGATCCTGCAGCTTCTGGACTACATAGGCAGCGCTGCCGTACGTGACGGATTTACCCTGCACAGGACGCTTGATACGACCCTCTATGCTCCCGCCGGTCTGGTCAGGGAAGCTGTGCCGAGGTGTGAGTTGTTTATGGTAGACATCAAGCATATGGACAGCCGGATGCACAGGCACTGGTGCGGGGTGCCCAACGAACCCATTCTCGACAATCTGCGCATGATTGCATCTATGGGCGCGGAATATATCGTGAGGATACCCTATATAATAGGTGTGAATGCCGCTCCGGCAAATATAGCTTCTACAGGCCGGTACCTCTCATCCCTCAAGCATATGCCGATGTATGTCGAGCTCTTGCCGTATCATGATATAGGGAAGTCGAAACATTCGCGTATGGGGACAGTATACAATCCGGAGTCGGAACATATGTCTTCTCCGTCAACGGCAGACATGGAGGAAGCTGCGGAAATATTGAAAAAATACGGTGTACCGTCCAGATTCTGACGGTACACCGTATCTGTAGTGCAGCATGCGTGAGGGCTACATGGTCATTGACTTTTGCAGTTCACGTGCCGATTTGAGGAATTCCTCCACATTCATCTCCTTGAAGAACAGCAGGCCGTGTGTGGTCCTGAGTCTCGGGCTGGGATTCTGGTAGAAGAAAGGTTTGCCAAGTACGTGCTGTACCTTAGAGAGCTGATCTACCCAGATGATCTTTGCAAGATCACTGAACTTTCCGTCCAGCATGTAGCTGGGGAAGTCGGCATGTACCTGGGAAGCGTAGCAGTTGCAGAAGGCGTTGTCAAACACGCTCATGGCATTGAGCGATACTGGAACGATATGGGTTGCCTCAGAGGGCAGGAAACGGTACCATACGTTGCGGTAACCCCATATCTTGAGATTGCTCAGGTCGGCTTCCTTGCTCCATTCCCTGATAGCTTCTGCTATGGCCTGTAGTACTTTGTAGTGAGTGTCAGGACCACTGCCTTCAGGGTCGAAAGCTATGCTTATTACTGTCGGTTTGATGGTGCGGAGCTCCTCGAGGATGGGTGCCACGTCTCTTTCCCTGTTAGGCTGCTCTGTGAAGATGTCTCCGGTGTAGAAGCCCAGGCGGAGATGGTGTACGTTTTCGTTCTTGATACCGAAGAATCCCCATACAAGCTCTTCCTCGAATTCGCGGATCATGCCCTTGAGCAGACGGATGTCTGCGGACATCTTCTGGCCGTCATAGCTGCGGCGTGTCTCGTCGATTACATCGAGAATCTTCTTGCGGAGTTCCGCCTTGTTCCTGACCCCGTAGATTTCGATAAAGTCACGTACCAGACGGTGCGAGCGGCCTCTCTTGCGCTCTTCCATATTGTTCGAGGCTACATTTATGAGAGAATGGTAGATGTCTTTCTCGCGTTTCTGTTTCCATCCTTCCGTGAAGAAGTCGGGGTAGTCTGTCATTTCTATTTTTCCTGCATCCAGGAATCCCAGGGTTTCCTGAAGGGCCTCTATGAGGAAATGGTTGGTGACGGCGTTGAAACCTGAGGTCATGATGGAGAAATGCGACTCGTTGGTCTCGTTGCGTGATACCCTGTGGATGTGCGGCAGCAGACCGAGAAGTATGTCGTCATGGTGAGGGCCGGTGTAGTAGAATACCTGATTGCTCCATGTAGAAGTACCGCGGGCGATTTTGCGGGTAAGAGAGTCGACAACGCTCTGTACGGTGTTCTCGTTGAGGTCAGGAATCATGCTGCAGTACTCGTCTGCCTTGAGGTCGTCTAGAGTGATCTTGTCTCCGTACTTGTTGATCCTGTTGCAGCAGTCGATGACTGCCCTGTCTGTCTTTTCCTGTGACCATGGAGAGTCGGCGTAGTAGTGGTAAACGGACTCGTGCAGCATTGATGCGGCACCTGTGGTGAGGTAGAAGCGGGCATTGGGCAGTCGGGTGAGGACCGATGCGGGATAGAGGTTGCAAGGGGTCTTCTCGAGAGCATCTGCCACTACTGGAGCTTTGGCTTCTCCTGCGGCGAAGATGATTGCCACTGCGTCCGGGTTATGCGTGATAGTGTCAAGACCGATTGTGATTACCGGTTTTGTACGTGAAATTTCTATACCTCCCAGGTCGCTTGCGGATGCAGCCTGTGTTTCATAGTTGGTATGAGTCAAGCGTGTGGTAGAGTGGGGGTCACTGCCGCGCACATTGAATGCGATGTGTCCGTCAGGTCCGATGCCTCCCAGGAAGAATCCTATGCCTCCCATGTCCCTTACCTTCTGGTCATAGTCGGCGCACCAGTTGTCAATCATGAATATTGATTTCTGCTGCATGGCCTCTGCGTCCGATTTGGCATTGCGGTAGCGCAGGCTCAGATCTATCACTCCGTCAGGGAATACTTCTGTAAAGTGTTTTCCGCCTACGAGAGGGATCTGCTCGCAGTTGATGAATATCCCTCTGGACGCATCCAGGCCGAAGTCCTCTACATAGTATTTCTGTACGTAGTTGTAGAAGCTGTTGTGCTGGCGCGGGTCGATGGGGTAGAACTCGTCTATCTGGACGAAATGCAGGCCTCTGAGATCAGGCTTTTTGGAGACTTGCAGGCAGCTTTCCTCGCGCGAGGCAGCACCTTCTTTGGAGTCCCATTCGGTAAGGATCTTCTTGACCCATGCAATAAAGTATTCGGGAGTCTTGCCGGTAGGAAGGCTGATGACTCCTTCCGGATGTTCTGCTGCCCATTCAAGGAACCGGAATGCCGTAAGCTTTCCGAGTTTGGGGAAATTTTCTACTGTTATGTATGGAATGTTGGTAGAAAATCTGTGTTTTGCTGAGCCTATATAGGCTTTTTCGACATTTGTAAAGTTATTGTTCATACCAATTGAATTATTTATGTCACAAAGGTACGGAAAAATCACTGACAATTAGCTCGAAAAATTTGCGAATTATAGAAAAATTTTGCATAACTTTGAAAGCGAATTTAAGCTATGGAGACAGTTTTGCTCCCAACTTCTTTTTCAGTGTCTTTTTGAGCTTCACGCTGCGGTGCATATTTCGGTCTGGCATCGTGGCGCGTAGGGTATTAGACCGCTTAATAAAATATTTATTATTATGAAAAAATTATTTTTGATCGGAACGGCCGTTCTGGGCATGTTCTTCATGACCACGTCATGTCTGGACAATACGGAACCGGCAGGAATCGAGGCCATGAGACTGGCGAAGGCCGGACTCATCGATGCCCAGGCAGCTTACCAGCAGGCATTGGCTGATTATCAGCAGGCGCAGATTGCGCTGCTCGATGCGGAACTGGCTGCCAAACAGCTCGAGAACCAGATGAAGGAGCTCGAGCTTCAGCAGAAGCAGCTGGAACTGGACCTTCAGGAAGCTCAGAACGAACATGAGATCCGCATGATGGAGCTCGAATATCTGCTTGCCCAGGAGGAAAACAATGCTGCAATTGCCGAGCTCAAGATGCAGATAGCCGAGCTGGAACTCCGCCAGCTGCAGCTGGAGATCACTATGCAGGATCTTGAAAACCAGAAAGAGATACTGATTCAGGAGCATGCGCTGTATCTTCTTGATCTGCAGACAAGGCTTGCCCAGGCTCAGGCTGATTATGAGAAAGCTCTCCGGGACATAGAGGCTGCAAAGCATGGTCTTACTGATGCAGAGCAGCAGAAACTGGATGAGTATATCGCAAAGATCGAGAATATTCAGGGCCAGCTAGACATTGCCGAGAATGAACTTATTGCGGCTCAGCGTGATGTTGCGGACCTCAAATTCTCCTACAATACCGACTCGGTGAGACTGTACAATATGTATGAGTACAATGTCAGAATGGCCCAGAAAAATCTGGACGAATCCAAGGCCGAGCTTGAGGAAGTACGTAATCTCGATCTTACAGCAGGCGCAGAGGAACTGATAGCCCAGAAGACAAGCGTGGAAGAAGAAATAGAGGCTCTGAATGCCCAGATAGATGATCTTGTGCTGAAGGCCGATGCTATGGAGTATGAAAAAGAGGCTCCCGAAGCTGAAATAAGGAATCTTCAGGCTCAGATGGATGAAGTAAACAACCAGATAGATGATCTGTACGACCAATTAAACGGCCAGAGTACTTTGTACACGGATGAGGTAAGAAACCTGGATGTGCCCGAGGGCCTGGCCAGATTCGTAGGTCAGACTGTTGCAAGTAACGGCTGGGAGTATGATGGATCCATGACCGTGCTTGAAGGCTTCACTCCCCCGGACTATAGTATAGGCAATCTGCATTACACTCTTCCTGGAGGCGTGTTCTCATGGAGAACAACCGGTTACAACAATCTCAATACAGTGCTTCCGGCTTTAATCTCTGATATGAAATCTTATGTGCTCACTGCTCCCGGTCTGCAGAATATGCAGTACAATTTGAACGATTTGAAATTGAGTTACAACTCTGTCGGTGGAGTCAAGGATGTCTACGAAAACAATCTTAAGGTGTTCCGTTCGGCAAAGGCCGGGTATGACAAGTATGCAGCCGAATACGGCATACTTAACTACACCCGTTACAGCACCGACAATCTGTTTGTCAAGGCTACAGCTGCGTACAACCAGCTTGAGGAGCTGATCCAGAAGGGTATAGCTCTGGATTCTGCGGATTTCAAGGATGTCGTGACAGCCAGCCTTGATGCCATCCGTCATGAACAGGAGGTCAGGGATACCTTGTTCGGCAATGCTTATCCCGGATGGGAGAATATCACCTACGCCAACCTGACATCTGCGGTGGATGCGGAGAACCACATTGAGTATGCTTTTGTGGTTGAAGCTTATGGAAATTCATCAAGCGCATATCATTCATCTTATTATGCAGATTTGCGTTATACTTATGAAACCTCAGCCAGTGCCGATACGATCGACTGGTGTATACTTCAGCAGTGGAATAAATCATCTGAGGGATTGTACAGCCTTGATTTCTCCGAAATGGAGATGACTTTGGACTATGTCGGCTATGGCAAGTACTTTGTCTTTGATTTCACCCCTGAAGAATTCCCTAAAGTAGGGTATTATTCCATGATTGAAATTGGTAATGATGCCGAGAGAACCAAGCTTCTCAATGATTTGGGATATTCAGATCTTTATGATCTTGCATACAGTGGTATGTTGGAGAACTATCTATGGCAGTTCATGATTGAAAGTGCAGAGCAATGGATAGCCAACAACAGCAAGTTTGAAGATGTCATCGCAGATCTTGAAACCATGCTTGCTGAGCTTGAGGCTGTCGTTGACAACGATACTGAAAACGACAAGGCTCTCTACGAACAGATATATGCCCTCACAAACCAGTTGGCTGAGATCAGAGATGAGATGTTGGAGCAGAACGCCGTGATAGACAGCATAGATGTGGAGATATCCAAGCTCATTGGAATGACCAACAGCGAGAAGGCAGTTATTGAAGCAAAGATAGGCCGTCTCAACACTACGGTTTCCGTTCTCGATGGAATTATCGGCGGTTATGAGATAGAGATAAACGGCGTGGTCTACAATCCTCTTGAAGAGAATCTTGAAGAGATTCAGGCAGGATATGTAGAATACCTGGAGTATGTAGTTGATCAGTATGAAGTAGATCTTCAGGAGGCTCAGGATATTCTGGATCGTCTTTTGGCTTCTGATGATCCGTTCCAGCAGGCTCTTGAGGATGCAGAGCGCGAGCTCGAAAAGGCAGAAGAGGCTTACAACAAGCTGCTCGATGAATTCAACTTCTACAATGAGCTTCTTAATGACTACATCACCAATGTCCTTGGCCTTGGTGACGGTAATCCCGAAGCGTAAACAGCACCTGTCATGAGAAAAAGTCTATTCATAACCATTCTGGCGATCCTGGCCCTGTCTGCCCAGGTCAAGGCACAGTCCTATGCCATAGAGGCCCCCAAAGCCGGAGACATGCAGTTTTCACTGCTGCTCGGCTCCTCCAACTTCTCGCTTTACAACGAGACCTATGGCCTTAACTACCTGATGCCCTACGGTAACTATGGGATGGGTGGCCAGACGGACATCGGTTTCGGGGCAGACCCGCTGGTGTTCCTCGATCTTGGCAGTATGAATAGCAACAGTATTGTCAACAGCATCGGTATCCGTTACTCTTATTTCGTCCACAAGCGTTTCGATGTCAACGTGATGTTCGGGATGAACATCAACCTTACACCGAAAAGGGACTTTATCGAGGGCGATTTTACAGTGCCGGATATGCCTATCCCCAATGCAGATTATGTAGTAGGCAGGACCAATCATGTGTTCTACACCCAGATAGGTACCAATTTCTACTTTCTGCCGGACAACCCGCGCATCTCTCCCTATGTAGGAGTCGTGTTCGGATATCAGTTTGCCCGTCTGGAGACGATGCTGCCTTACACAGGTGAAGTTGACGGAAACGGTGATCCCATAGAGCTGACGACGCCTTCTTATCAGGCCGGTCAGTCGTGGGCGGTACAGGGCGGATTCGTAGCAGGTATCGATTATTCTGTGGCTCCCGGTCTCGTCCTTGGTGTTGAAGTTTTCCCGGGCATGTACCAGTGCAGCGTCATGGAGCTTCATCCTTCGGGCATGACTCCGTACCGTGCAATAAACCATGACATCAAGATCCTGACAATGCCGCGTCTCAAACTGGCTTTCCGCTTTTAGGTGATATACTGTTGTTAGTAGTATGATTTTGAAGCCGCCCCTGATGGAGCGGCTTCTTTTTTCCCGTTGTTGCATCACGTATTCGGCGACCGGGCCTCCTGTGCTGCCTGCCGTATCCTGCAGGTGTGTCCAAAATGCAATGGAGGAAAATGTTTATATTTTTATAATCGGTTGAGCACCCGTATTTTGACCTTTAAATCCGTTTGTCGAAAATATGAAAAAATATTTCCAAAAAATCTTGAAAAAAGTTTGGCATTACAGGAATTTGTAATATCTTTGCAGCCCCGTTTAATGGGAGAATTGTATTTATTTGATTGGAAATAATAGACTTACAAAAAGTATAGACAATGTTACAACCAAAGAAAACCAAGTTCAGAAGGCAGCAGAAAGGCCGCATGAAAGGCAATGCCCATCGCGGCACCGAGCTTTCTTTCGGCTCTTTCGGCATCAAGACCCTTGAGTCGGCATGGCTCACCGGTCAGCAGATCGAGGCTGCCCGTCAGGCTGTAGTGCGTTACATGAAACGTGAAGGTAAGATTTGGATTCGCGTTTTCCCTGACAAACCTTACACAAAGAAACCGGCTGAGGTCCGTATGGGTAAAGGTAAAGGTAATCCCGAGGGATTCGTAGCTCCCATCACTCCCGGCCGTATGCTCATCGAAGCAGAGGGTGTGCCCATGGAAGTAGCCAAGGAGGCTCTCCGTCTCGGAGCCCAGAAATTGCCTGTAACCACAAAGTTTGTGGTCCGCAGAGATTATGTTGAACAGTAATAAACCGGAGGAGAAGAAATGAAACCCAAGGAAATCAGAGAAATGTCTATCAAGGACCTGCGCGAGCGCATAGAAACCGAGAAGGCGAACCTGGCGCAGATGAAGGTCAACCATGCCGTCTCCCCCATTGAGGATACCTCAAAGATCAGAAAGGCAGGAAAGGACATCGCCCGTATGCTCACCATCCTGACTGAAAAGGAAAAACAGGCTAAAGCAGAAGAGTAAACCGTTATGGAAAGAAATTTACGCAAGGAAAGAATCGGGGTGGTGGTCAGCAACAAGATGGACAAGTCAATTGTCGTTGCTGTAAGAATCAAGGAAAAGCACCCTGTTTACGGCAAGTTCGTGAACAAGACCACCAAGTTCGTCGCTCATGACGAAAAGAATGTATGCGACGAAGGCGATACGGTCCGCATCATGGAGACACGTCCTTTGAGCAAGACCAAACGCTGGAGATTAGTAGAAATCGTAGAAAAAGTGAAGTAAAATGATACAACAGGAATCACGTTTAATGGTAGCTGACAACAGCGGTGCTAAGGAGGTTCTGTGCATACGTGTGCTCGGAGGTACCCGCCGCCGTTATGCCAGTGTCGGTGACAAGATTGTAGTCGCTGTCAAGAGCGCTATCCCCGGCGGTGACGCCAAGAAGGGATCGGTCTCCAAGGCCGTAGTAGTGCGCACCAAGAAAGAAATCCGTCGTGCCGACGGTTCATATATCCGTTTTGACGACAATGCCTGCGTGCTTTTGAACAACCAGGGCGAGGTCCGCGGAACCCGTATCTTCGGTCCCGTTGCCCGCGAGCTGCGCGACAACTACATGAAGATAGTCTCTCTTGCACCTGAGGTACTATAATTTATAGGAGGTACAGACATGAACAAGAAATTACATATCAAGAAAGGAGACATGGTCTACGTGAACGCCGGCAATGACAAGGGCAAGACCGGAAAGGTTCTCGAGATCATCACCAAGAAGGACCGCGCAATCGTGGAGGGTGTCAATATGGTGAGCAAGCACACCAAGCCCAACGCCAAGCATCCCCAGGGCGGTATTATCAAACAGGAAGCCGGAATTCATATTTCCAACCTCCAGGTAGTGGATCCCGCTAAGGGAGGCCCGACCAGGATCGGCCGCCGTATGGGCGAGAATGGAAAGTTGGTCCGTTACGCTAAAAAATCAGGAGAGGAGATCAAATAATGGCAAAGAAAAAAGTAGAAGAGACCAAGCAGGAACAGCATGTCAGCTTGGCAGGATACGTTCCCAATCTTCAGAAGAAATACAAAGAGGAGATCATCGGCAAGCTCCAGAAGGAATTTGGCTTCGCGACAGTAATGCAGGTGCCCAAGCTCGTGAAGATAACCCTCAATCAGGGTATCGGCGATGCTACAGGTGACAAGAAGCTTGTAGAGGTGGCTCAGCAGGAGCTTACAGCCATCGCAGGCCAGAAGGCAGTGACTACCTACTCACGCAAGGATATTTCCAACTTCAAACTCCGTCGCGGAACTGCAATCGGTGTCAAGGTTACCCTCAGGGGTGCCCGCATGTATGAGTTCCTGGAGAGGCTCATTGCAGTCTCCCTG
This sequence comes from uncultured Bacteroidales bacterium, assembly GCA_944326245.1. Lineage (GTDB taxonomy): Bacteria > Bacteroidota > Bacteroidia > Bacteroidales > UBA932 > Coprenecus. The sequence continues at coordinate 59,713 of CALVDF010000010.1, read as the reverse complement.
CCTCGTATACGTGACTTCAACGGAATCAACGAGAAGTTCGACGGCCGTGGAAACTATACCCTTGGCATCAAGGAGCAGATCATCTTCCCCGAAATTGACATCGACAAGATTACCAAGATTTTCGGACTTGAGATTACCTTTGTGACATCCACAGAGAAGGACGAGGAAGCACACGCTCTTCTCCGTGAATTCGGACTGCCTTTTAAGAACAAAAAATCGTAAATACAAGATATGGCAAAAGAATCAATGAAGGCTCGCGAAGTGAAACGTGCGAGAATGTGCGCTAAATACGCAGAAAAACGTAAAGCTCTTAAGGAAGCCGGCGACTGGGCCGCTCTCGACAGACTCCCCAAGAATTCGAGTCCCTGCCGTCAGCACAACCGCTGCTCCATCACCGGACGTCCCAAAGGGTATATGCGCGTGTTCGGCATCAGCCGTATTCAGTTCCGCGAAATGGCCAGCAAGGGTCTGATCCCCGGAGTAAGAAAAGCTTCCTGGTAGAAGAAATCATACAATTCAATTTATAAACCATTGGATATCGGGCGCTGCAACAGGCGTCGAACCACTAAAACAAAACAAACAAAATGACTGATCCAATAGCAGATTACCTGACGAGAGTCAGAAACGCGTATCTCGCAAAGCACAAGATCGTAGAGATTCCCGCGTCAAAGATGAAAATGGAGATTACCCGTATTCTCCATGAGAAAGGATATGTCCTCAGCTACAAGCTGGTAGAGGGAACTCCTTTCAATACCATCAAGATAGCCCTGAAGTATCACCCTACAACAAAGCAGGCCGCTATCAAGAAGATCCAGAGGATATCCACCCCTGGTCTCAGGAAGTATGTAGGAGTGGAGGACATGCCCCGCGTTCTCAACGGCATGGGTATAGCAATACTCTCTACTTCCAAGGGTATCATCACCGACAAGGAGGCCAAGGACATGAATGTCGGCGGCGAGGTGCTGTGTTATGTTTATTAATGTTAAAAAAGTAAGAAAACAATGTCAAGAATTGGAAAATTGCCTGTACACCTGCCGCAGGGCGTGACTGCAACGGTCGGCGCCGACAATGTGGTACTGGTTAAAGGACCGCTCGGACAACTGAGTCAGAAAGTTGATCCTGACATCAAAGTATCCGTTGAAGGGAATATAATCACGGTAAGCCGTCCCACGGACCAGCCCCGTCACCGTTCCCTGCACGGACTCTACCGTGCACTCATTCACAATATGGTGACAGGAGTGTCCACAGGTTTCACCATCAAGCAGGAACTGATCGGTGTCGGTTACCGCGTCGAGGTCAAGGGCCAGATCCTGGAGCTCGCTCTCGGATACTCACATGACATCCACTTCATGCTTCCCTCGGAGATCAAGGCCGAGGCTGAGCCCGTGAAGAAAGGACAGAATCCTGTTCTCGTACTCAAGAGCTGTGACAAGCAGCTTCTCGGCCAGGTAGCCGCCAAGATCCGCTCTATGCGCGCTCCCGAGCCTTACAAGGGTAAAGGTATCAAGTTCGTAGGCGAACAGCTACGCCGCAAGGCAGGCAAGTCCGCAGGCGCTAAATAATTAGGAGGATAGGAATATGTCAATGACTAAAATACAGAGAAGACAGAGAATACGCTACCGTATCCGTAAAGTCGTTAACGGTACCCCCGAAAGACCCAGGATGTCCGTATTCAGAAGCAACAAGCAGATCTACGTTCAGGTCATAGATGACACCAAGGGTATCACTCTTGTGTCCGCCGGATCCAACGACAAGTCTCTTGCAGAGGCCGTCAAAGGCAAGACTGCCACGGAAGTGGCTGCACTGGTGGGCAAGCTCATCGCCGAGCGTGCAGTAGAGAAAGGTATCTCCACCGTCTCATTCGACCGCGGAGGCTACCTCTATCACGGAAGAGTTAAAAGTTTGGCCGACGCAGCCCGCGAGGGCGGTCTTAAATTCTAAGAGACTATGGCAGATATCAACGTTAAGAAAGTAAAAACCACCGATCTGGAGCTCAAGGACAGATTGGTAGCAGTACAGAGGGTTACCAAGGTAACCAAGGGCGGACGCCATTTCAGCTTCGCAGCCATCGTGGTTGTGGGAGACGAGAAGGGCGTTGTAGGCTATGGTCTCGGAAAGGCCAATGAAGTCACCACCGCTATCTCAAAAGGTATTGAGGACGCCAAGAAGAACCTCGTAAAAGTACCTCTGAACAAGAGAACCATTCCTCACGAGCAGGAGGCCAAGTTCGGCGGTGCCAAGGTATTCATGAAACCGGCAGCTCCCGGTACCGGTGTGAAGGCCGGAGGTGCGATGCGTGCCGTGTTCGAGTCGGTAGGCGTTCAGGACGTGCTTGCCAAGTCAAAAGGTTCGTCCAACCCTCACAACCTGGTTAAGGCCACCATCGCTGCCCTCGCTGAGCTCCGCGATGCCTATACTGTGGCAGGTGTCCGCGGTATTCCCATGCAAAGAGTATTTAAAGGATAAGGAGGCAAGACAATGGCAAAAGTTAAAGTTACTCAGATCAAGAGCAAAAACGGTTCAACCAAGAGGCAGAGGGCCAATCTCGAGTCTCTGGGCCTGCACCGTATGCACCAGTCGGTGGAGATAGAGCTCACTCCCGTGACCAACGGTATGATCCAGAAGGTTCTCCATCTTGTAAAAGTAGAAGAGATTAACTAAATTCTTAAGGTAAAGAAAGATGAAACTACATAATTTACAACCAGCAGCAGGCTCCCGTAAGAATGAAAAGCGAGTAGGCAGGGGCGAGGGTTCAGGTCACGGCGGACAGTCTACACGTGGTATGAACGGTGCAAAATCCCGCTCAGGTTACCATCACAAGATCGGATTCGAGGGAGGTCAGATGCCTATCCAGAGACGTCTGCCCAAATTCGGATTCAAGAACCCCACCAGGGTGGAGTACAAGGCTGTCAACCTCTCCGCACTTCAGTTACTCAGTGAGAAGAGAAATATCACAGTTATAGATTTCGATACTCTCGTTTCAGCCGGTCTGGTTTCGAAGAACGACAAGGTGAAGATCCTCGGAAACGGCGAGCTCAAAGCCAAGCTCGAAGTGACCGCAGATGCATTCTCCAAGTCTGCCAAGGAGAAGATCGAGGCTCTCGAGGGTAAGGCAATAGTTCTCTAATAAGCTAAGCGGCCGATGAAAAGATTAATACAGACAATCAAGAATATCTTCAAGATTGAAGAGCTGAGGAAAAGGTTGGGATATACCTTTATCCTCTTGCTTGTGTACCGTCTGGGTTGCTTCATTGTGGTTCCAGGTATTGATCCTACCAAACTGCAGGAGCTGGAGGCCCAGGCATCCACAGGCCTCCTCAGTCTGTTGGATATGTTTTCCGGCGGCGCTTTCGGCAATGCTTCCATTTTCGCACTTGGAGTGATGCCGTACATCTCCGCTTCCATCGTCATCCAGCTTCTGGGTGTGATGGTCCCCTATTTCCAGAAAATGCAGAGAGAGGGGGAGAGCGGACGTAGAAAAATGAACCAGTGGACACGCTATCTGACAATTGTAATCCTTCTGCTTCAAGGACCTGCGTATATTACCAACCTTCACGCACAATTGCCCGCAGATGCGTTCTTAGTACAGGGTTTCGGATTCAACATCTTTGCAACTATCGTGCTGATGGCAGGTACGATGTTTGTGATGTGGCTCGGCGAGCGTATTACCGACAGGGGTATCGGCAACGGTATTTCCCTGATCATTATGGTCGGTATCATTGCACGTCTGCCCTTCGCACTCTTCGCTGAGGCTGCGCAGAGATTCAACCAGACCAATGGAGGACCCCTTATGCTCCTCATTGAGATTGTGATTCTCTTCCTTGTCTTCATTGCCACCATCGCTCTTGTACAGGGACAGCGCAAAGTGCCTGTACAGTATGCAAAGAGGGTTGTAGGAAACCGTCAGTACGGTGGAGTCCGTCAGTACATACCTCTGAAAATAAACGCGGCCGGCGTAATGCCGATTATTTTCGCACAGGCCCTGATGATGTTCCCGCTGCTCCTTTCGCGCTTTGACGCTTCCCAGGGGCTTGCAGCCACATTGAGTGACTATACCGGATTCTGGTACAATCTCATTTTCGCCTTCCTTGTTGTGGTGTTCACGTACTTCTACACCGCTGTAACGGTCAATTCCAACATGATGGCTGAGGAGATGAAGAAGAACGGCGGATTCATACCCGGAGTGAAGCCCGGGAAGAAGACTGTCGACTACCTCGATGCAATCATGTCGCGTATCACTCTGCCCGGATCGTTTTTCCTGGCAATCGTAGCGATACTTCCGGCATTTGCGATGATGTTCGGGATAAACAACCAGTTCTCCCAGTTTTACGGTGGAACCTCGCTGCTTATCCTTGTAGGCGTAGTGCTCGATACACTGCAGCAGATCGAGTCGTATCTGCTGATGCGTCACTACGACGGTTTGATGAAGACCGGACGTCTTAAGGGCCGTTCGGGAATGTAATTCTCAAAAAGTTCTTTGAGTATGATAAGAATAAAATCCGAAGAAGAAATCGAGATTCTCAGAGAGAATGCGATCCTCGTCTCCAAGACGTTGGCGGAAGTCGGCAAGCATGTAGCTCCCGGTGTCACCACCATGCAGCTGGACAAGATCGCCGAGACATTTATCCGTGACAACGGTGCGGAGCCGGGCTTCTTGGGATACGGCGGCTTCCCCTATACGCTCTGTGTGTCCGTCAATGATGTTGTAGTCCACGGTTTTCCGTCCGATTACAAGCTTCGTGAGGGCGATATAGTGTCCGTCGACTGCGGAACTCTATACAAAGGCTACTACGGTGACTCTGCCTACACCTTCCCTGTAGGGCAGGTGGATGAGGAGACAGCCACTCTTCTGAGAGTCACCAAGGAGTCTCTGTATCGCGGCATAGAGAAGGCAGTCGCAGGCAACAGGATAGGGGACATAGGCCATGCCATCCAGTCATATACCGAAAGTTTCGGTTTTTCTGTCGTACGCGAGATGGTCGGACACGGAATAGGTAAGGACATGCACGAGCATCCTGAAGTTCCCAACTACGGCAAAGCAGGTACAGGCAAGAAACTTGTCAAGGGTATGACGATTTGCATCGAGCCTATGATCAATGCCGGAGGTAAAGCGATTTATCTCCACGAGAACGGATGGGCAGTCAGCACCTGTGACAAGAAGAAGTCAGCCCATTTCGAGCTTACAGTCGCCGTCGGGGACGAGAAAGCCGATATTCTATCTACTTTCGACTTTATAGAAGGTAAAAGACAATATTAAGTTGTAAGAGACAAGTACTTATGCCCAAACAAGCTGCTATAGAAAAGGATGGAACTATAATCGAGGCCCTCTCCAACGCCATGTTCCGCGTGGAGCTGGACAACGGGCATGTGATAATAGCCCATATCTCCGGCAAGATGCGTATGCACTACATCCGTATCCTGCCTGGCGACAAGGTCAGAGTAGAGATGTCCCCTTATGATTTATCAAAAGGAAGAATTTCTTTCAGGTACAAATAAAAATTTACGACAATGAAAGTTAAAGCATCCATCAAAAAGCGCAGTGAGGATTGCAAAATAGTAAGGCGTAAAGGCCGCCTTTATATCATCTGCAAGAAGAATCCCAAGTTCAAGATGCGCCAGGGTTAATAAATGTGTAAAACAAAAATAAAAAAAGCAATATAGTATGGCACGTATAGCCGGTGTAGATTTACCTAAAAACAAAAGAGGAGAGATAGGTCTTACCTATATCTACGGTATCGGCCGTAGTTCCGCCCGTAAGATTCTCACCGATTGCGGTATCGACTTCGACACCAAGGTGAGCGACTGGAACGACGACCAGATCGCAGCGATCAGGTCCACTATCGCTGAGCACTACAAAATCGAGGGTGAACTTCGTTCATCCGTTCAGATGAATATCAAGCGTCTGATGGATATCGGATGCTACAGAGGAATCCGTCACCGTCTCGGACTCCCGGTACGCGGACAGAGCACCAAGAACAATGCCCGCACACGCAAGGGTAAGAAGAAGACAGTGGCCAACAAGAAAAAAGCAACCAAGTAACAAGTAACTGAATATGGCAAAGAAAACAGGAACAACCAATAAGAAGAGAGTCGTCAAGGTAGACGCCTATGGTGAGGCCCACATCTCCTCGACTTTCAACAATGTGATCGTAACCCTGACCAACAGTCTGGGTCAGGTTATCAGTTGGTCTTCAGCCGGCAAGATGGGATTCCGCGGTTCCAAGAAGAATACTCCCTATGCCGCGCAGGTAGCAGCAGCTGACGCCGCAAAAGTTGCTTACGACTTGGGTTTACGCAAGATCAAGGCATATGTCAAAGGTCCCGGCGCGGGACGCGAATCAGCGATCCGCACCATCCATGGAGCCGGTATTGAGGTTACCGAGATTGTCGACGTGACACCGCTTCCTCACAATGGATGCCGTCCCAAAGGACGCCGTAAAGTATAATTTGGTATAGAACAACAAGTTGATTAAAAGTTTAGAATTATGGCAAGATATACAGGACCTACAACCAAGATAGCCCGCAAGTTCGGAGAACCGATCTACGGTCCGGATAAGTATTTCGAAAAGAAAAACTATCCTCCCGGACAGCACGGAATGGCCAAAAAGCGCAAGAAGATCTCCGAGTACGGCAACCAGCTCAAGGAGAAACAGAAGGTAAAATATACCTATGGTGTCCTTGAAAGACAGTTCCGCAACACTTATGCAAAGGCTCAGAGGATGAAAGGACGTACCGGTGAAAATCTGCTGATGCTCCTTGAATCCCGTCTGGACAACATAGTTTACCGTATGGGTATTGCTCCGACACGTGCCGCAGCGCGTCAGCTCGTGTCACATTGCCACATCGTTATCAACGGTGAGGTATGCAATGTGCCCTCCACTATCGTAAAGCCGGGAGAGACCGTCGGTGTGCGCGAGAGGTCAAAGAGCCTTGAGGTCATCCAGAACTGTGTAGCAGATACATGCAAATATGCATGGCTCGAGTGGAACCGTGCCGATCTTACCGGCAAGTTCCTCAATCTCCCTGAGAGAACCGAGATACCTGAGAATATCAACGAGCAGCTGATCGTCGAACTGTACTCCAAATAATAAGTGACGTCATGGCAATTTTAGCATTTCAGAAACCGGACAAAGTAATAATGCTCGAATCTACCGATACATTCGGCAAGTTCGAGTTCCGCCCGCTGGAACCCGGATACGGGATAACGATAGGCAATGCCCTGCGCAGAGTCCTGTTGTCCTCGTTGGAGGGATTTGCCATCACATCCGTAAGGATCGAAGGGGTGAGTCATGAGTTTGACACCATCCCCGGAGTCATTGAGAGTGTAGTAGACATCATTTTGAATCTCAAACAGGTACGTTTCAAAAGAGAGGTAAAGGAAGAAGAGGCTGAGACAGTCAACTTCACGATTACCGGGAAACAGGAGTTTACGGCAGAGGATATATCCAAAAACCTCTGCAACTTCTCCGTTCTCAACCCCGAGCTGCATATCTGTTCAATGGAGCCTACCGTCAAGCTCGTCGTAGAGCTTCATATCGGCAAGGGCCGCGGATATGTGCCTTCAGACGAGAACAAGGTAGAGTCTGCTCCTGTCGGTACTATCCCTATCGATTCGATATTCACTCCGATCAAGAATGTGAACTATTCTGTGGAGGACTATCGTGTCGAGCAGAAGACTGACTACGACAAGCTGAATCTTGAGATTACCACTGATGGTTCCATCCACCCCAAGGATGCGCTGACAGAGGCGGCAAAGATTCTGATCTACCACTTCATGCTCTTCTCCGATGAAAAGATATCACTCGAGACTCCTCCTGAGAAGAGCGCTCCCGAGGCACTTGACGAAGAGGCATTGCGCATGAGGCATCTGCTTCTGACAAAACTCTCAGACATGGAATTGTCCGTAAGGGCTCTGAATTGTCTGAAGGCAGCCGATATCGAGACTTTCGCTGATCTGGTATCGCACCAGAGGTCCGAGCTCATCCGTTTCAGGAATTTCGGCAAGAAGTCCATGAACGAGATAGATGTGCTGATGGACCGTGTGAAACTCAACTTCGGCATGGATGTCAGCAAATACAATATAGAAGTTAAAAAGAAGAAAACAGACGTAGAAAACAATGAGGCACAATAGGACAATCAATCATTTAGGTCGCAAGAGCGGTCACCGTAAGTCGCTGATGGCCAACATGGCCTGCTCGCTGATCCTCCACAAGAGGATAGAGACCACCGTAGCCAAGGCTAAAGCTCTTAGAGAGTATGTAGAGCCCCTGATCACCAAATCCAAGGACGACTCCACCCACTCCCGCCGTACTGTCTTCGCATACCTCAAGCAGAAAGAGGCAGTTACAGAGCTCTTCCGCAATGTCGCTCCCAAGATTGCGGACCGTCCGGGAGGATACACCCGTATCATCAAGACAGGTTTCCGTCAGGGAGATGCAGCCGATATGGCGTTTATAGAGCTGGTTGACTTCAACGAGGCTGCCCTCGGTACTGCCAAGGCAGCTGAGAAGAAGACATCTACCCGCCGCAGCCGCAAGAAAGCCGCCCCCAAGGCGGAGGCAACGGAAGCTCCTGTTCAGGAAGCTGAGGCTCCGAAGGCAGAGTAAACGTCAGGAAACATATCAAGAAAACGGACCAAAGTGATATTTGGCCCGTTTTTTATTACATTTGCCAAACAAATGCAACGATATGCGCGTGAAGCGCATCTATAGTAAACCTTTTATTAATTTTTAAAAACAAATGAAAAAAATTCTTTTTGGCGCTATGATCGCCATGATGGCATCAGTTGTCATCTCTTGCGAGAAGAAGCCGCAGGAGCCTGAGGCTGTTAAGCTGGCTACTCCTTCTCTCTCCGTATCCAACCAGACCGACTCATCATTCACAGTTACCTGGTCGGCAGTAAGCAATGCTGCTTCTTATGTTTATGTTTTCAATGGCGGATCAGAGACCTCTACCGGAGATCTTTCCGTAGATTTCACTGAACTTGAAGCAGGAAGCTATGAAGTAAAGGTAAAGGCTATCGGTGACGGTGTCAAGTATCTCGACTCCGAGTGGGCCAGCATTTCGGTTACCCTTGAGGCAGCTGATGATCCCGGTGATGGTGAGCTTGACATTACCGGTGTTTACAATATCGGTGGTTCTGATCTTAATTATGAGATCACTTATGATGAAGGATCAGGTGTTTATCAGGTATGGAATCCCTATGTGACAGGAGAAGGTGCCTACATTACCGCAACACGTGAGGGGAATACCCTTGTAATTGGCCTTGGAGGCATACCTGAAGTAAACGTAGGCGATCCTCACGGATCGGTTACTGTCATTATGTGTGCTTATCACGAGGATCCTTCAGACGGAAAGACATATCTGTGGCCTGAAGAGTCATGCGTATGGGAGTTTACAGCTTCTGACGTAACTCTTACAAACGGCATGTTCTTCGGATTCCAGAGCCCCGCTGACCAGAAGTGGTATAACTGGCAGGATTCCGTACAGCCTGCAGGCACAGTTGGCGAGAAGGTTGAGTCTGGCTCATCTTCAGCGGCAGCTGCACCTTCAATTGCATCTGCGACACTTTCAGGTGTAGTAGCAAGATAATTGTTTTCTCATATATTGGATTTAGGGATGTCCCGTGGGGCATCCCTTTTTTTGTCTCTTTTTTTTAAGATATATGTAATTTTGCATTCCAATATGTGCTGAAAGACGATGACAGTTTGCAACTTGAAGGATAGCCCGGTGGTATCGCTCGGCTCCTGCTTTTCCTCGGAGATAGGACTTAAGATGACGGAGGACGGCTATGACGTGTGCTGTAACCCGTTCGGAGTGCTGTATAACCCGGTATCCATCGCATCATCATTGCTGCGGCTTGCCGACGGCAGGCATTTCACACCGGATGATGTCGTACCCAGGGATACAAACCCTGTCCGGGCGGGGCGCCCGAAAAGGGCGGTTTCACCTGATCACCGCCAGATTGCGCCTCCAGGCGGCGGATTCGTTTCCTTCTGGCACCATGGCTCTTTTGCCCGCAGTACTCCGGAGGAATTTCTGGAGCATGCCAATGGCGTACTTGACAGCTCGTCGGCAGTTTTCAGAAAGGCCGGAACTGTTATCATCACGTTCGGAACAGCATGGGTATTCCGTCATATAGACAGAGATATCATTGTCTCCAACTGCCATAAGCATCCGGCGTGGGAGTTCCGTAGGGAACGTCTTTCAGTGCAGGATATTGTGGCACTGTGGGATGATATCCTGGTGCGTTTCAGTGACAAGACGTTCATTTTCACGGTTTCCCCAATCCGTCATCTGAAAGACGGGCTGCACGGCAATCAGCTGTCAAAGTCGACTCTTCTTCTTGCCGAGGATATTCTTGTTGGGAACCATCCCAATGCCAGGTATTTTCCCGCTTATGAAATAGTTCTGGATGAGCTTAGGGACTATTCCTGGTATGGGGAGGATACAGTTCATCCAAATGCGGCGGCAGTGAAAATCGTATGGGAAAAGTTCTCTGACGGGATTGCTCGCGGGCTGTGATTTGTATTTGAAGACGCAAAATTTTGAGTTCATGCACTATCATTTGGAGGTAGTTGTTTTAAATGCAAATTTTGCAATAACCAAAATACATTTAAATATGAAGAAATTTTATTTACTCCCCTTGACAGCAGTTTTTGCGCTGGTCGGCGCAGTGAGCTGCGACAAGACACCGTCCGGCCAGGACGAGCAACCGGATCCTGTTTTCGAGATTTCAGAAAATGCCATCCAGGCTACAGCCGACGGCGGACAGTATGAAATCCCCTATGTACTCGTCAATCCTGCCGAGGATGGTGTACTGGAACTTACTTCTGATGTAGATTGGGTTTCTGATCCCGATTATTCATCAAAGGAGGGTGCCATCATCGTAACCGTAGCGCCCAACTATGAGAGTGCAGACCGCAATGCCAATCTGAACGTAACATATACTTATGGTGAAGAAGGAACAGTGCTCGAAGATCAGCTTGTGCTTCATCAGGTATACCAGTATGACGTAAATATTGAAACCGGAAATTTTTCCGGTGGCTATTTCTACGGCCGCGAAGAACCTCAGGCAAATTATGCCATCTACCTTACTGACCTCGGAACGGATGAGTATGGAACATTCCTGCCTGGCTGCACTGTTTACCGTCTGGATTTCCGGGCAGAGGGCGAGCCTGAGGACTGGACGAACATCACAATACCTGAAGGTACTTATACTTTTGATGTACTGGATGAACTGACAAGTTTCTACGGTAAGGTCAATGCCGATGGAACAGCGTGGGAGACCACGGCCTATATAACTGACTGTACAATCAATGTGACCAGGGACGGTGACAATACCGTTATAGATGGTGTCCTTACCATTGATGACAAGATTCATCATGTGTACTATGAGGGACCTGCCAAAGCGGACCTGTACAGTGCTGAAGGAATTGGTCTTTCTGCCCGTGATCTTGAACTTGTCGGAACACACCTTTCAGCAAAGCCAAGCTATGTTGATGACAATGGGGAAGTGATGATTATCAGCCTGAATTTTGCCGGAACACCTGAAAACGATGATTTTGCAAATCCGTATGTCCAGCTGTTTATTGAACTGTATGCTCCTTATGACAGCCGTGAGATTTTGCCCGGAACCTATACGATTGGTGATTCCCAGGAAGCATATACCATGTACCCTGGATACATAGACCCGGCAACTCTCTACTGCTTTGGAACATATGCATATGATAGCGAAAATTATGTAGTGAATGTTGCTCTTGCCCAGGAAGGAACCATAGAGGTGTCCAAGGATGAAAATGATATCTATACACTGGAGATAAATCTCAAGACTGTGTTCGGCAATACTATTACAGGTACTTATGTAGGTGAACTTGTAGTTCCCAATATTCCTGGACAATCTTTCTCAACACTCACTGATGACTATACCGTGAAGATGGATGAAATAGATTATTGTTTCGGTTCTTATTGGGGTGATGAATTCGGAACCGGTGGCGGACACTTTGACTGGTCAATGGAGGGGCCTTTCGAGCAGAATCCTGATCAGGTTCTCACTGATGGAACCGGAGAGTATGTCGAGTTTGATATAGTCTGCAACAGTCTGGATTATCATGCAGGCATCAGCTCAGGTACATATACAGTCGCAGAGAACCCTGAAGCACCCAAGCCTGGTGAGTTCATTCCTGGAACCAGAAGCACCACTGGTATGAATACTCTTGAAGGTACATTCTATACCGGTGCCTATGAAGGCGGATATGTGAGCGTTGCTGCTCCTGCTGTCGGCGGAGAACTGGAAGTGACCAACCATGGTGACGGAACATACACCCTTAAGTTTGCATTCGAGGACGGTATGGGTCATATCTGGGACGGCGAATGGACAGGTGAATTGTCATTCATGGACTGGACATGGCTGCTTGGAGCTCCGGAGAAATCAAGGCCCAACTATGTAGAGCGTCGTATGGCTCCGGATGTAGAAGCAGAAGAGTCATCAGTTGACAATGCTGCAGAACTTCGCAGTATGATCAAAACTCTTCCTTCCCTGTAGTAGAACCTCCTTCGATCCAAGATAAAAATTCCTCCCGCCGCGCCTGGCTGACGATAATGTCCTCCTGGTCGGCGGGAGGTTCCGTTATAAGCCGCAGCCGTCCGGCTCCGTAACGCTGGATGGAGGTGATGGCGTTGATGTTGATCATGCAGTTGCGGGATGTCCGGAAAAATATTTTACGGTCTATCTCGCTATCAAGATTGTCCAGTGAACGGTCAATCATGAAATTCCGGCCATGAAATGTCTTGATGTCCGTATACCTTCCGTTTTTGATGAACCAGGCCACATCCTTCAGGCTGACAAATACAAATCCGTCCCCTTCAGGAATCAGCAGTCTGTCCTTTATTGTGCTTCCGTCCTTGGATGTGGGACTGATGTGTTCTTTCAGCAGGCGGTAATCAGGTGTAGGCAGGCTGCCGGGGAAGCTGGCAAGGCGGTCAAGCTTGTCCAGCGCATCCTTAAGGGTCTTTTTAGTGACCGGTTTGAGAAGATATTCCACGCAGTCGGCCTTGAAAGCCTGAAGGGCATATTCGTCGTAGGCAGTTATGAAGATTACGGGATGGCGGATTTCCATGGTGTCGAATATCTCGAAGCAGTTGCCGTCGGAGAGTTCGATGTCCATGAATATCAGGTCCACATCATGCTCCTTGATGGCTTCTATGGATTCTTCAACTCCGGCTGTACGGCAGACCATCTTCCAGGATGGCCTGAGTGCTGTAATCATGCGTTCAAGGCGGTAGCCGAGGACATACTCGTCCTCTACGATCATGTATCTAATCATAAGTAAGGAATTTTAGCTGTGAAGTACTCCCCGTCATCCGTGACCCCTATTTGTTTTCCGGCGGCCTCGTACTGGGCGTGGATATATTTCAGGCCCAGGCCGGTCCCGGCGGTTGAATTCTTCTTGCGGAGGATAGGGTTACGGACAGTTATTCCGTCTTCTTCCACACTGATTGTGACTGTCATGGGATGCCTGTCAGAAATGACGTTGTGTTTGGTTACATTCTCAAGCAGCAGCTGCATCATGAAGGGCAGGACGTAGCGTGGGGACTTGAGGGTATTGCTGATTTCAACTGTCAGGAAATTGTTGTATTTAAGGGTGAGGATATGGATGTATGAGTCGAGGAAGGACATCTCCTCCGAAACCAGTACCCTTGCTTTCCGGTGGGTGGACAGGACATAGCGGTAGATGTCGGAAAGAGCCTCGGTAAATTCCCCGGCCTTGTCCTTGTCGCTCTCTATGATGTCCATCAGTATATTGAGCGAGTTGAACAGGAAATGCGGGTTGACCTGGGCCCTGAATGCATCGTACTGGTACTGAAGTGCCCTGCGTTTTTCCATCTCTGCCTTTTCCGAGGCACGTCTGGACGAGTGCATCCAATATACCATTTCGATGATCAGCAGAGTTATCATGTATATTGCCAGTATATTGGCGTAGTTGACTTCCACACTGCTTATGAGGGCGCCTATAGCCCAAAGGATCAGCAGATATGTGCAGACCACCGTGGCTGCCGTCAGGACTATGTCCACTGTAAGTTTCAGCAGGAAGTTGCGGGCAAATATTCCTCTGTCCGTCAATGAAAAGACTATGGCAGTGCAGGCCGATGACGTGAGGAACAAAGGGACAATGTTGACCAGATGGTTGATGATCTCGTGCTTCCAGTTGTCATAGATGCGGAACTGATTGTATGTAATCAGGTGGACACAGACCTCAAGGAATACCGAGTAAGCCAGAATGGTCAGAATTATGAGGATAATGCGTTTGGTTTTTCTCATGTCCGGATTCAAAACAGGGAACAAAGTTAATAAATGATGACGTATTTGAAAGGGATTTTATATTTTTGCATTTTAGTTAATTTAAAGCAACATTAAAGCAATAAATATGAAACGCATATTAGTCATTGGTGCCGGCGGACAGATCGGCACCGAGCTGGTTCCACACCTGCAGAAAATCTATGGTCACGACAATGTAATCGGTGCTGACCTCAAGGATGAGGCTGTCGCCAAAATCGGCACCTATGCCAGAGCCATCAAACTCGATGCTCTTGATTTCAATGCTTTCGGCCAGGCTGTAAAGGATAACAATATAGATGCTATCTTCAACCTCGTGGCACTTCTCTCCGCTACAGGAGAAAAGAACCCGGAGCTGGCATGGAAGATCAACATGGGTGCCCTGGTCAACTCCCTGACCCTTGCCAAGGAATTCAAGACAGCTGTGTTCACTCCCAGTTCCATAGGTGCATTCGGAGTAAGTACTCCTCATGACAAGACTCCTCAGGATACAGTCATGAGACCTGACACCATGTACGGTGTCTGCAAGGTGACCGGAGAACTTCTTTCGGATTATTATTTCCACCGTTTCGGAGTGGATGCCAGAAGTGTACGTTTCCCCGGCATCATATCCAACGGATGTCTTCCCGGTGGCGGTACTACGGACTATGCAGTGGAAGTATTCTATGAGATACTCAAGACCGGACACTACACCTGCCCTATCCCTGAGGACAGCTATATGGACATGCTGTACATGCCTGATGCCCTCAATGCAGTGACACAGCTCATGGAAGCCGATCCTTCAAAGCTGAAACACCGCAACAGTTTCAACATCACATGCATGAGCTTCTGCCCCCGCGAGCTGTTCGCCAAGATCAAAGAGCGCATACCCTCCGCTACCTTTGACTACAATGTAGACCCCGTCAAGGCAGCCATCGCCGATTCATGGCCAAACATGATGGATGACAGCTGCGCACGTGAGGAGTGGGGCTGGAATCCCCAGTGGCATCTCGATGCAATGGTAGATGATATGCTGAGAGCTATCGCTGCCAAACTCGGGAAATAAGAGACTTATATCCTTCAATATGGATTCAGCGATACTTCCGGCACGCGAGGCAGGAAGTACCGCTGAATTTTCTGCAATACTGTAGTTATGAAGTTTACTCTTGTAAAGACGGATCCGTCATCCAATGCCAGAAGAGGCCGTATACATACGGACCACGGCACTATAGAGACCCCCATATTCATGCCTGTAGGTACCGTGGGATCGGTAAAGGGCGTGTACCATAGGGATCTCAGGGAGGATATCGGTGCCCAGATAATCCTGGGAAATACTTACCACCTGTATCTGCGTCCTGGCCTGGAAACATTGCGTCTTGCAGGAGGCCTTCACAGCTTCATCGGCTGGGACCGTCCGATACTTACGGACAGCGGCGGTTTTCAGGTGTTTTCCCTGGCCGACAGCAGGAAGCTGACGGCCGAGGGTTGTACTTTCCGCTCGCATATAGATGGCTCTTCCCACAGTTTTACACCGGAAAACAATGTTGATACCCAGCGTATTATAGGTGCTGACATCATCATGGCCCTGGATGAGTGTACTCCAGGTGATGCCGACCGCAGCTATGCCCGCAAGTCCCTGGATCTTACCAAGCAGTGGCTTAAAAGGGGCATAGCCCGTTTCGATGCGACGGAACCGCTGTACGGGTATTCGCAGGCATTTTTCCCTATAGTGCAGGGATGCGTATACCCGGACCTCAGGACTGAAGCTGCGGAGTATGTGGCCTCGTTTGACCGTGACGGATATGCCATAGGAGGCCTGTCTGTAGGCGAGCCTACGGAGGTGATGTATGAAATGATTGAAGTGGTTCATCCTGTGCTGCCCAAGGACCGTCCCCGCTATCTGATGGGAGTAGGGACGCCCGAGAACCTGCTTGAAGGGATAGCCCGTGGAATCGATATGTTCGACTGTGTAATGCCTACCCGCAACGGCCGCAACGGAATGCTGTTTACGTGGGAAGGGCGGATGAATATGCGCAACCGGAAATGGGAGCGGGACTTTTCGCCTATCGATCCAGATGGCACATCCTTTGTAGATACGGCCTACACCAAAGCCTACCTGAGGCATCTGTTCATGGCCGGTGAGATGCTAGCTGCCCAGATAGCAAGTGAGCACAACCTGGCATTTTACCTGGACGTGGTGGCACAGGCCAGAAAACATATCGAGGCAGGCGATTTCCTGCCATGGAAGGAGGCTGCGGTAAAGCGGCTTCAGAACAGATTGTAGAATCAGATAACAGCAGCGGACGATGAAACTGAATACATTCAGGATAAGGATACTGGACAGATACATCATAAAGAAGTTCATAGGGACTTTCTTTGTAGCCCTGCTGCTTATAATAATCATAGTCATCATATTCGATATAAGTGAGAAGATAGACGACTTCGTGGACAAGGAGGCGACTCTCAGGGCCATAGTCTTCGACTACTATCTCAATTTCATCCCGTACTTTGTCAATATGTTCAGTCCGCTGTTTGTGTTCATAACCGTGATATTCTTCACGTCCAAGCTGGCGGGCAACAGTGAGATCATTGCGATGCTGTCCGGGGGGGTAAGTTTCGGCAGGCTTATGTACCCGTATTTCATCTCGGCACTGTTCATTGCGATGATGAGTTTGAGTCTCAACCTGTTCATCATCCCGAGAGCAAATGAAAAGCGTATAGCTTTCGAGGAAAAGTACATCAAAGGGCAGAAGTATTACAATACAAACCGCAATATACACTACCAGATATCCCCTGGAGAGTTCGTATATGTGGAGTCTTTCAGCACATGGACCAATACGGCCTACAAGTTTACCCTGGAGAGTATCCGGGACAGTCACCTGACTTCCAAGCTTACAGCCGAATCGGCCGTATGGGACAGCACTACTGGCGGATGGAGGCTCAAGAACTATTCCCTGCGTGACTACAGCACTTCGCAGCAGAAAGTGGTGTCCGGACGTCAGCTGGATACGGTGATCAGTCTTACACTGGACGATTTCTACCGTAGGGAGAATACCGTGGAAACCCTTACATACAAGGAGCTGGACGATCTTATAGCCATGCAGCGAATGCGTGGGGACAGTATGGTGAAGTATTCCCTTATAGAGAAACATACCAGATTCGTCATGCCTTTTTCTGCGTTTATCCTTACGCTTATAGGCGTGTCCCTGTCCTCCAAGAAACGGCGCGGTGGAATAGGCCTGAATCTCGGTGTCGGCATTGCCCTAAGTTTTTCATATATCCTGTTCCTGCGCTTCAGCCAGATGTTCGTCATTACGGATACTCTTCCGCCATGGCTTGCGATGTGGCTCCCCAATATGCTGTACGCTATTGTTGCCGCTGTCCTCTACAGACTTGCGCCCAAATAGGCCTGTGTGGCAGCAGGATTTGTTCGGCATGGTGGTTTTGAGTATATTTGCACGTTTGTACTGATCAGTTACACAATATGACATCGAAAGAAATTAGAAAACAGTTTCTGGACTTCTTCGCTTCGAAGGGTCACAAGATCGTTCCCTCTGCCCCCATGGTGGTCAAAGGGGATCCTACGCTCATGTTTACAAATGCCGGAATGAATCAGTTCAAGGACTGGTTCCTCGGCAATTCACCCATACTTTATCCGCGAGTGGCAGACAGCCAGAAATGTCTGAGAGTAAGCGGTAAGCACAATGATCTTGAGGAGGTGGGCCATGACTCCTACCACCATACCATGTTCGAAATGCTGGGTAACTGGAGTTTCGGCGACTATTTCAAGAAAGAGGCGATTGCCTGGGCCTGGGAGTTGCTTACACAGGTCTACAAGCTGGACCCGGAGCGCCTGTATGCAACAGTATTCGAGGGAAGCGAGGCGGACGGATTGGGACCGGACGAGGAGGCCAGGGATATCTGGAAACAGTATCTCCCTGAAGACAGGATCCTGTACGGCAACAAGAAGGACAATTTCTGGGAAATGGGGGATACGGGTCCGTGCGGTCCCTGCAGTGAAATCCACATAGATCTCAGGGACGGGGACCAGAGGAAGGCCGTGCCGGGCAGGGAACTGGTCAACAAGAGCGATCCACTGGTGATAGAGATATGGAACCTTGTATTCATCCAGTACAACCGCAAGGCCAACGGCTCGCTTGAGCAGCTGGCACATCATCATGTAGACACTGGAATGGGATTCGAACGTCTGGTGATGGCAGTAAACGGCAACAAGAGCAATTATGACGGGGACATGTTCCAGGATATAATAGCCAGGATAGGTGAGCTGTCCGGGCACAGGTACGGAGTGGAATCCGAGGATGTGGACGTGGCCATGAGGGTAGTGGCTGACCATATCAGGGCCATTGCATTTTCGATAGCAGACGGACAGTTGCCTTCAAATGTCAAGGCCGGTTATGTCATCCGCCGTATCCTGCGCCGTGCAGTACGCTATGGATATACGTTCCTGGGACTCAATGAGCCTTTCCTGTGCCGTCTGGTACCGGTGCTTGTCAATGTCATGGGGGACGCCTATCCCGAGCTGGCAAGACAGCAGACCCTTATAGAAAATGTAATACGCGAGGAAGAAGAAGCGTTCCTGCGTACGCTGGCCAAGGGTATCGGCCTGATCAATTCCATCATGGAACGCAGTTCCGATACCAGGTGCATCTCAGGAAAGGATGCGTTTACCCTTTACGACACATACGGTTTCCCTATCGACCTGAGCGAACTGATAGCCAGGGAACACGGTTTTACCATAGATCTGGACGGGTTTGAGAAGGAGCTCGGCAAACAGAAGGAGAGGGCCCGCAACGCTGCGGCGGTGGAGGCCGGTGACTGGGTGCTTCTCAATGATACGGACGAACATTCCTTTGTGGGTTACGATCTGCTGGAGGCCGATGTCCAGATAGTAAAATACCGGACTGTGAAGACCAAGGGCAAGGAAGTATACCAGCTCGTGTTCGACCGTACTCCTTTCTATGCTGAGAGTGGCGGACAGGTCGGGGACTGCGGATATATCGTACCCTCTTCCGGAGAGAAGACAATAATACTCAATACAATCAAGGAAAACAATCTCAGCATCCATATCGCCGACCGCATTCCTTCGGAGCCTGAGGCAGGATTCCATGCCGTCGTGGATGCGGAGAAAAGGCAGGATACGGCCAACAACCATTCGGCGACCCACCTGCTTCACTATGCCCTGCGCAAGGTGCTCGGCACACATATAGAGCAGAAGGGGTCGTATGTATGCCCTTCCTATTTCCGTTTCGACTTTTCGCATTATGAAAAGATACCGGCCGGCAAGCTCAAGGAGGTGGAAAGGATGGTCAACCGTCTGATCCGTGCGGATGAGCCTCGGCAGGAATACCGTGACATACCCATAGCTGAGGCCAAGGCCATGGGCGCCATGGCGCTTTTCGGTGAAAAGTACGGAGACAAGGTGCGCGCCATACGTTTCGGGGATTCTATAGAACTGTGCGGAGGAACACATACTTCATCAACCGGGCGTATCGGTATGCTGAAGATAGTCTCAGAATCGGCAGTGGCTGCAGGAGTGCGTAGGATCCAGGCTGTGACCGGCAGTTATGTAGAGGATTTGTTTGACGGTGTCGAGGACCAGATCAACACGGTACGTTCCTTCTTCGAGAATACGCCTGATGTCATTACTGCCATCAGAAAGCTTGTTGCCGAGAACGACGGATTCCGCAAGTCCCTGGAGGAGGTCGCACGCGAAAGGGTTGCGGCCCTCAAGAAGACATTGTCGGAAAAGGTGGAAACCACTCCGTCAGGGATACGCCTTTTTGTCCTGACCGGTATGTTCGCTCCGGACATCGTCAAGGAAGTGGCGTTCGAGTTTCGCAAGGAGAATACGCGTTCGGCAATGGCTGCCGCATTCATGACTCCGGACAACAAGCCGTCGCTGCTGATGATGTATACCGATGACCTGGTAGCTGAAGGAGCTCATGCGGGCAAGGATGTAAAGGCTGCGGCAACCAATATCAAGGGCGGTGGAGGCGGACAGCCCTTCCTGGCGACAGCCGGAGGAAAGGATTCCGACGGCCTGGTGGCTGCTCTTACAGCAATGGTAGAGTCTGTCAATAAATTGGCCTGATGAAGAAACTGGACCTCTTTCTGCTGAAGTCGTTTTTCGGCCCTTTTGTGATGACGTTCTTCATCACCGTGTTCATACTGGTGATGCAGTTCCTGTGGCTGTATATCGACGAACTGGTGGGAAAAGGTTTGAGTTTCTGGGTCATAATGGAGTTTCTGGGATGGGGGTCTGCGACCATTCTGCCTTTGGCCATGCCATTGGCGACCTTGCTGGCCTCCATCATGACATTCGGCAATCTGGGTGAGAACAACGAGCTGCTGGCAATGAAGGCAGCCGGAATATCGCTTCAGAGGATTCTCATGCCGCTGATATTTGTGGCTTTTGCCATCAGTGTAGCGGCATTCTTTGTCTCAAACAACCTTATTCCTCTGGCATACAACAAGATCTACAATCTGCAGTATGACATCGCCCGTACCAAGGACGAAATAAAGATTCCTACCGGGACATTCTACAATGGAATTGACGGTTATTCCATACGCGTGGATTCCCGCAACAAGAAAAGCGACATGATGTACGGGGTCATGGTGTACAACCACACCAAGGGCAAGGGCAACGTTTCCGTGGCTGTGGCCGATTCCGGTCTGATAAGGTCCACGCCTGACAAGAAGTCCCTGATCTTTACCCTCTACAACGGTGTCTCATATGAAGAGGACAATACCAGAAAGTACAGGGATACGACGTACAAGCTCCAGCAGGTGGAATTCGACATGCAGGAGATAGTCATCAAACTTGAGAACTATGCATTCCAGAAGTCTGACGAGGACCGTTACGGTGACAATATCATGGCGCAGAATCTGGAGGGACTGCAGCATGACCGCGATTCCCTGGGGGCACTGTATGACGAAACGCTTACAGACCAGCGCAAGAATGTAATATACAACATATCCCTCAATACGCCCCGTCAGCTGGATACAGCCTTGAACAAAGGTCTGCGGAACAATTTCCCTCTGGATACACTCTACTGGAGCGACACGCAGGATGAGCTGGATGCGGTGGAAGATGCCAAAAAGGCTGTCCAGAAGGCTATCCAGACCATCCAGAGTTATGACAGGGAGGCCCAGCAGTACACATATTATCTGAGGCGTATCGATCTGGAGTCGTTGAGGAAGTTTACGCTTTCGTTTGCATGCTTCATCTTTTTCTTCATCGGAGCCCCTCTCGGAGCTATCATCCGGAAAGGCGGTCTGGGTACTCCTGTGATTGTGTCCGCTCTCTTCTTCGTGCTTTACTGGGTGGTAGATACATCAGGAAGGAAGCTGGCCAGGGACGGGGCCATATCCCCGGAACTGGGAGCATTCATATCCACTATGGTCCTGTTGCCGATAGGCGTGTTCCTCACCTGGAAATCCACAAAGGACTCGTCCATATTCAATCTTGATACATACCTGATACCTATAAAGAAATTTTTTGCAAAAATGGCAATGAGAAAAAATAAGGAAACCGGCAGCACTGACGGAATGTTAAGCCGTGGCGGCAGGTTGAGGATAGTATTCATGGGCACTCCTGAATTCGCTGTAGGCTCTCTCCGTGCTTTGGTTGAAGGAGGTTACAATGTTGTAGGGGCTGTCACGGTGTCTGACCGGAAGATAGGACGCGGCCAGAAGGTGGGATTCTCACCGGTCAAGGAATATGCAGAAAGTGCGGGCCTTCCGCTGCTTCAGCCTGAGTCGCTCAAGGATCCGGATTTCCTGGATGCATTGAGGAAATGGAATGCGGATGTGTTCGTAGTGGTGGCGTTCAGGATGCTTCCGCGCGTTGTATGGTCAATGCCGCCCAAAGGTACATTTAACCTGCATGCGTCCCTGCTTCCTGCCTATCGCGGGGCCGCTCCCATCAACTGGGCGATCATCAACGGGGAGACCAGGACAGGGGTCACGACATTCATGCTGGACGAACACATGGATACAGGATCCGTAATATTCCAGGAATCCGTTGACATACTGCCGGAAGAGGATTCCGGGGCTTTGTACGGAAGGCTCATGGATGTCGGTTCACAGCTGGTAGTCAAGACTGTAGATGCAATCCAGGACGGTTCTGCCAGGCCTAGTCCCCAGGATGCTTCCGGATTGAGGCCGGAGCAGACTGTCGCTCCCAAGCTCAGCCGGGAGACCGGTCTCATGGACTGGAACTCGGACGCAGAGCATCTGCACAATCTCGTGCGTGGCCTGTCGCCCAAGCCCGGTGCGCACTGTTCGATGGTGCTTGAAGGCAAGGAGCTGGAACTGAAAGTGTATTCTGCTTCAGTCGTTGCCGATGATATGGCAGTAGCTGCCGGGGCTCCGGAAGATTTTGTATCTTCCCCTGCCGGAACAGTGTATACTGACGGCCGGTCCTGCATCATGGTGCGTTGCGGGTCAGGAATATTGTCACTGCTGGATATTCAGGCTCCAGCCAAGAAGCGGATGGACGTCAGAAGTTTTCTCGCCGGCTGGAGGGGCGCTTCGAAATGAGGCCTGCTGTGTCCTATGCCATACTGTGCGACGGGGATTTCCCGGAGAATGATGAAGTTCGGGACCGTCTGCTTTCCAGTGATGTCGTCGTATGTTGCGACGGGGCGGCGTCCGCTTTCATGCGTTTCCGCAAGCCTGAGTTTGTAGTGGGTGACATGGATTCTCTGTCCGAAGATCTCAGACTGGAACTTGCGGATCAGATGTTCCCCGTAGGGGAGCAGGAAAGCAACGATCTTTCGAAGGCTTTCCGTTGGATATGTGCCATGCTTGGAATTGGCAGAGGAAGCGTTCTTCCCGAATTTTCGATAACTGTTTTCGGCGCTACCGGAAAGAGAGAGGACCACACTATCGGCAATGTATCGCTGCTGGCAGATTTCGCGGAGTATCTGCGCCGGTACGGTGCCGGAGGATCACTCTCGATGGTTACTGACTATGGGGTATTTGTACCGTTGTCAGGATCGAGCCGCATGGAACTGGCTCCCGGGCAGCCTGTCTCCCTGTTCGCCTTTGATCCGGACCTGCGGATTGCAAGCTCAGGGCTGGAGTATCCCACCGATGGTGTGAGCTTCGACATGTGGTGGAAGGCGACACTGAACCGTTGCAGCAGTGGAACCGTGGAACTGAGGATGAACCATCCTGCCAAGGTGCTGGCGTATATTCCAGGATGGATCGGCAGACCTATTGAAATACAGAAAATATGACACTGACAGGCTTTATCAAGGACTGGACGTTGCCTATAGCTATGGCTGTGGGGGCAGGGTGCTATTTCCTTTTCCATTATGCGGGGTTTTTGGCACCCCTCAAGCCGGCTGTATGGACGATGGTCGACATATTGACACCTACACTGATTTTCGCCCAGCTGTTCCTGACGTTCTGCAAGGTGGATCCGCAGCTGCTCAAAATCTCCAGATGGCACTGGATTCTGCTGGCCTTCCAGTTCCTGGCCTCTCTTCTGATGGCAGTTGTGCTGATATTCCTGCCGCTCAATGAGATATACCATGAGATATTCGAAGGGGCGATGGTTTGCCTTATCTGCCCTACGGCTACCGCTGCTGCAGTGGTGACCGACAAGCTTGGCGGCAGTGCGGCACGCATTACAGTCTATACCCTGATGTGCAACATCCTGGCAGCCTTTTTCGTACCTGTAGTCTTTCCACTCGTGGAAGACCATGCCGGCCTCGGGTTCCTGTATGCCTTTCTGAAGATTCTCAGCAAGGTGTTTACCTTGCTTATCTGTCCTTTTCTGCTGGCCATGCTGTTGAGATACATCTGGCCGCAGGCACATGCCTTTTTCAGGAGACATTCTTCGGCTGCCTTTTATCTGTGGGGGGTTGCCCTCGCCCTTGTGGTCGGCCAGACTGTCCGTTCCCTGCACAACAGTACAGCGCCTGTACACGTGCTCTGTATGATTGCGGGGGCAGCCATGCTCAGCTGTGCCGTGCAGTTCTGGTTCGGCAAACGTACCGGCAGGGCTCATGGGGATGAAATTACGGCCGGGCAGGCTCTCGGGCAGAAAAATACCGTCCTGGCAATATGGATGGCATATACTTACCTCAATCCGGTGTCATCCCTGGCCCCGGGCACATACGTGCTGTGGCAGAATATATTCAATTCATGGCAGTTGTGGCGCAAGAGCCATAAAGGTGCTGTCACTGAACCTGTTGTCCGGTAAAGGGGTTGAGGATCATCACGGAATTCGAAGAATATCCCCCGTGTTCGAAAAATACGGCAATGTGCCCTGAAGGAAGGACAGTTATGTCGGAATATCCGCAGTCTCCTTCATGGAGAAGAAGTCCGTCACTCCAGGTCAGGCCCTGGTCGAGACTGTAACGAAGGGTAAGGTCGGCCCTGTCGTCCGGATCGGCGGCATTGACGGAGAGCAGGCATCCGGCCGGGTCCGTCGTGTTGAAGAACGGGTAGAACGCAATTGCACCGTTGCATCCCGGATCGGGAAGCTGCGGCTCAGGGAAGCCGGTCCAGGTGCGGCCATTGTCCTCCGAGATGTGTATGTGGCGGCAGCCCTGTCCGTTGACCCTGCTGGAGATCATCCATCTCCCGTCAGGGAGTTCAAGTATTTTTGATTCGTCCGCCGGAGTTATTGCGGCAGGCAGCAGATGCCAGCTGGCTCCGTGGTCCGTACTTTCTATCAGATGCAGCCCCTTGTCCAGATTGACCATTGTATGCAGCATCCTGCCGTCCCTCGTGACGGTTCCCTGTCCTGAAGTCAGGAACATGAAATCCTCTTCCCAATCGTCAGGTGCCACTTGTGAAGTGATGTCTGTCGGTTCAGACCATGTGAGTCCGTTGTCTTCGCTGCTCATCACATGGAAACGGTATATGCCAGGGGCCGCATCATGGTCCATGAAATTGTAGAAAAGCCATACGTTGCCTGTCGCTGGATCAGTGATCATGGACGGGTCCGAGGCTGACTGCCCGTCCGGGAAATCGGCGACTCTGACGGCAGGACTCCATGTAATGCCTCCGTCTGTGCTGCGCCGTATCACGATGTTGATGTCCCGGTTCCATTTCAGGTCTCCGCAGGAAGGGACGCGCTCGTCGATGGCTGCTATCAGGCTGCCGCCAGGGGTTACAGCAAGCGCCGGTATGCGGTAGCATGATACGGTCCGGGACGTATCGGCCGGGTCTACCGTGAAAATTGTCTGTAAGGAGACTATTGCAACTGCCAGTGATGATAGAAAAATACTGCTCATGTTCCGGGGATTATGAAAATTTACCGCAATATAAGGAAAAATGTCTTTTAAAACCGGATTTTTTGTATTTTCGCAAATTGTTTGGGAAAATATTACTATGCGCAGAAAATCCACTAAAGAGAAAGAATATATACTCAATCCCGATACCCTGAATTACGAAGTGGTGGAGCAGCCTTCTGCACTGAGGCGATATGTGAAGACGGGGCTGCTGTATGCAGCATCAAGTGTGTCGCTGTTTGTTCTGTCCCTGTTTCTGCTTACCGATGTGTTCGGGCTCAAGACTCCCAAGCGTCTTCTGGTCGAGAGGGACTCAAGGGAATGGCATTCCAAGCTGGATCTGCTGCAGAGGCGCCTGGAGGCTGCATCGGTGACCCTTGACGATATGGAACGCAGGGACAATACGCTTTACCGCTCTGTATTCGGTATGGAAACCATACCTGATGATATACGCAATGCAGGTTATGGCGGAGTGGACCGCTATGCAGACATGCGCGAACGGGATCTGTCAGGGGAACTGACTTCTTCTGTGATGCTTTCAGACGTGCTTCTCAAGAAGGCCTACATACAGTCCAAATCGTTTGATCAGGTAATGCTTGTATCTGAAAAGGCCAACGAGATGGCTGTATGTGCCCCCACCATACCTCCTGTCAATTATACCCATGTCCGTCAGGCTTCCGGTTTCGGGACGCGTGTCGATCCCATCCTTAAGGACCGGTACGGACGTCATCTGGGAGTCGATCTGGCTCCCAAATCCGGCAAGACAGGAGAACCGGTATATGTCACCGGCAACGGAGTCGTGGCTCAGGTGGGCTTTGACGCAGGCGGCTACGGACGCTTCATCCTGGTGGACCACGGATTCGGGTACAAGACCCGCTACGCACATCTGGACAAGGCGCTTGTTGCCGAAGGTCAGGAGGTGAAACGCGGGCAGCAGATAGCGGAAATGGGCAATACCGGAAGATCTACCGGAACCCATCTCCACTATGAGGTCATCTATATGGGCCGACATGTCAATCCGGTCAATTACTATAACAAGGATATTCTCCCTGAGGACTATGCTGCCATAATAGATGCCTCGGACGAGACACCTATGAGCTGACGGGGGACGGTAAATGGGCAAGCTCAGGTATGACAGGGAACGGCTGGACTACATCGAGGAGAAACACTCGCTCGGCTATCATGCCCTGCGGGTTCTCAAGTTTCTGGCCTACACTCTTGTCCTTGTCTTGTTGTATTATGTGGTATTCACAGTTTTCTTCTCTTCGGATGAAGAAAAGAAAATGATATCCGAAAGCCGGCTTATTGAGGAGCAGTACAGTTCACTTGCCGGTCAGACGGGACTGCTTGAAAATGTATTGGGAGAGCTCGGCCAGAAGGATGAGAATATATACCGCGAGCTGTTCAATACCGACTTTCCTGAATTTACCCTGAGGGATTCCTCCGCTTTGAACTTTATAGATGACAGTGCATACAGTGAGGCTGTGATACCGCATACCGCGATGGGCATAGCCCGTCTCCGGCATGATTTTGAACGCTGTTCACGCCTTATGGGTGCCATTGCCGATTCCATAGAGGTTTCCGGTCCTGATTTCCTCCGCGGCATACCTTGTATACTGCCTATTGCGAACTTTCCTCTCGGGAATGTGGGAGCTTCGCTCGGACGGAAGATGCACCCTTTCTATAAGAAGGTGGTGTTTCATGGAGGTCTGGATCTCGTGGCTCCGGTGGGTATAGAGGTGCGGGCTACTGCCGACGGTCAGGTAGAGAGCGTGGAGAGGGCGCAGAAGCTTCAGGGAACGAGTATCGTAATCGATCACGGCAACGGATATGAGACGGTATATGCCCATCTGTCGGATCTTCTGGTCCGTAAGGGACAGAAGGTGAAGCGAGGGGACATTATCGGCCGTACAGGAAACAGCGGGACCTCATTTGCTCCGCATCTTCATTACGAGGTGTTGCTGAACGGGGTCCAGCAGGACCCGTTGAATTATTTCAACGGAGAGCTGGATGCGGACCGCTTCGGAGAATTGCTGGTGTATGCCGTAAATACAGGACAATCACTGGATTGAAAAAATAAAGATTATGCCGTACAAGGAATACAAACCGGAGAAGCTGTATTACAGCATTGGCGAGGTGGCTGCAATCCTTGGGGAGAGTACTTCGCTGGTCCGTTTCTGGTCGGACACGTTCTCGGATTTTGTCAGGCCTGAGCGAAACCGCAAGGGCAACCGCCGGTTCACACCGGCAGATGTGGAAAATCTCAAGGTCATCCATCATCTGGTCAAGGATATGAAGATGACACTGGACGGGGCGGCGGCCCGCATGAAAAACAACAGGGATGGTCTGGATCACCGTACGGAGGTGATTGAGAGGCTGCGCGGCATAAGGGAGTCACTGCTGGAAATATCCAAAGGTCTTGACAGATGAAGGCATCGTTGATAGCATCGGCCATCGAGAAGGTGGCGCCGCTGGCTCTTCAGGAGTCATGGGACAACAGCGGGTTCTGTATAGGTGACGGAGATTCCGAAGTGCATTCGGCTCTGGTGGGTTTCGACTGTACTCCAGAACTGATCAGTGAGGCAGCCGGAACAGGTGCCGATATGGTGATCACCCATCATCCTCTGATCTTCGGCGGTATAAGGAAAATATCCGGGTCAACCCTCACCGGCCGTACGGTCATCGAGGCCATCCGGCACGGTATTACGGTATATGCCTGCCATACCAATATGGATAAGGTTCTGCATGGTGTGAGCGGTACGACTGCTTCAAGGATGGGACTGGAAGACATAAGGGTTCTGGACAGTGATGCAGACGGCAACGGATTGGGTGTCATAGGGAGGTTGCCCGAGCCGATGACGCCGCAGGCGTTTCTTCATCACCTCAAGAAGTCCCTCCGGCTGAATGCCGTCCGCCATTCCAGGATTACGGACGGACCTGTCCGTACAGTAGCCCTTTGCGGCGGCAGCGGCCGTTCACTTATAGGAAGGGCTTTGTCAGCAGGGGCCGACGTGTATGTCTCAGGCGACATTTCCTACCATGATTTCTATGCCCCTGACGGCATGATGATAGCGGATATAGGACATTTTGAAAGCGAGGTGGAGATAATACAGGTAATAAGTGACATTGTTAGGGAAAAAATTCCTAACTTTGCCGTCCGTACTGCGCGTAACAGTATCATTAACCCAGTATATTATTTTTAGAACAATATGGCTACAACTAAACAGAAGAATGTGATAGACACCCCTATCGACAGACGGGAGACATTCGTGTCGCTCTCCAAGAGCATCAATGACAGTGATGCCGGGATGGAGCACAAGCTCCATACCCTGTACATGATCCAGCAGAAGGATTCCAAGATAGACCAGATCCATATGCTGCTGGGTGAGCTCCCTGACGAGATCCGCGACCTGGAGGATGAGATAGAGGGTCTGAAGACCCGTGTCGGCAAGCTTCGCGAGGAGATTTCCGATGCAGAAAAGTTCGTGGCTCAGAAGAAAATAGAGGCAGAGAACAGCAAGGCCTCCATCGCCAAATACCAGGAACAGCAGGCCAATGTCAAGAACAACCGCGAGTATGTATCGATTTCGCGGGAGATCGAGTACCAGCAGCTGGAGCTTGAGCTGGCCAACAAACGTATCAATGAGAAGAGTGCGAAGATATCCGAGCTTAAGGCGGCTGTAACGGCCACTCAGAACTCCATTGCCCAGAAAGAGGCCGATCTGGAGGAAAAAAAGAAAGAGTGCGAGTCGATTACTGAAGAGACGGCCAAGGAAGAGGAGACTCTTACCAAGGAAATTGCGGAACTCAAGAGCTCCATAGATGCGAGGACGCTTGCCGCATACGAAAAGGTAAGGGCAAATGCACATAACGGACTTGCAGTAGTTACGGTAAAAAGGGATGCCTGCGGCGGATGCTTCAACAAGATTCCGCCCCAGAGGCAGCTCGACATAGCGCAGAACAAGAAGATAATCGTGTGCGAATACTGTGGCCGTATCCTGGTAAGTCCTGACTTCGAAGAAGATAAGCCGAAGGACTAGTACCATGATCAGCCGTACGTTTTTCAGACACGTAGGACAGACTTCACCATCCCCACTGGCTATTGAGATAGACAGAGCGGATGGTGTCTTTCTCTATAGCGGTGACCGCCGGTATCTGGATCTGGTGTCAGGCGTATGCGTGAGCAATGTAGGACATTGCCGTCCGGAGATAGTCGATGCTGTCCGTGAGCAGGCCGGGAACTATTTTCACCTGATGGTGTACGGGGAAATGATAGAGGCTCCGCAGGTCCTGCATGCTTCGTTGCTCACATCCATTCTGCCTCCTTCGCTGGATTGCATTTATTATGTCAATTCCGGATCCGAAGCTGTCGATGCTGCGCTGAAGCTGGCCAAACGACTTACAGGACGCCGTCGTGTCGCATCTTTCATCAACTGCTATCACGGATCTTCGCATACCTCCCTGAGTCTTATGAGTGATCCTGACCGTCAGGATGCCTTCCGTCCGCTTTTGCCTGAGGTGGATCATCTGCGTTTCAACCGTATTGAAGATCTGGCCCGGATCACGCCGGAGACGGCATGCGTGATAGTGGAACCTGTCCAGGGGGAGGCGGGAGTGATAGTGCCGGCACCCGGATTTCTGGAGGCTCTGAGGAACAGATGCGACAGCGTCGGGGCAATGCTTGTGTTCGACGAGGTGCAGACGGGCTTCGGACGCACCGGAAGGATGTTTGCATTCGAACGTTATGGAGTTGTACCCGACATATTGGTTCTGGCCAAGGCCCTGGGCGGCGGAATGCCTTTGGGAGGGGTTGTCTCTTCGAAAGAGAGGCTGGATGCTTTTACCTGCGATCCGGTATTGGGACATATTACCACTTTCGGAGGGCATCCGGTATGCTGTGCGGCTGCTTTGGCATCCTTGCGTCTGCTGCTGTCGGAGCCATGGGTCGCAGATGCAGAGCGTAAGGGAAGACGTATCGGGGAGGCCTTGTCCCGTCATCCGGCTGTGTGTGGGATACGCCGCAGCGGGCTGCTTGTGGCAGTGGATCTCGGAAGGCCGGAGCTGGCGGAAAAAATGCTGGGCCTGCTGGTGGACGAGGGGGCGATAAGCGATTATTTCCTCTACAATCCAACCTCATTCAGAATAGCGCCCCCGCTGTCGATAAGTGACGCGGAGGTGGAAGAGGCCGTCGGAATAGTGACTAAAGCATTGGACAGACTGTAGGATATGGCAAAAAGTGTAAGACAGAAGAAGAACGAAGTGTCCCTGGACGCTCTGGGCCTGGAAGCCGGCAAAGTCCCGCCGCAGGCGCTGGATGTCGAGGAAGCCGTGCTGGGTGCCATGATGATAGAACCCAACTGCGTGCCGGATGTCCTGGAGTCACTGACTGCCGGATGTTTCTACAAGGAGGCACACCGCAAGATATTTGCGGCCATATCGGCCCTGACGAAGGACCATGAGCCGGTAGACATCTATACAGTTGCGGAAGCTTTGAAGCGTACCGGAGACCTGGAAGAGACAGGTGGCCCCTATTACCTTAGCTTACTGTCCTCCAAGGTGGGCGCGGCAGCACACGTGGACTACCACGTGAAGATTCTGCTGCAGAAATATATCCAGAGAGAGCTTATAACCATATCTGCCGAAGTGCAGCGGGATTCCTTCGATGACAGCATTCCTGTGGACGATCTGCTCAACAATGCCCAGCAGAAGCTGTTCGATCTCTCCGAGCGGAACATGAAGCGGGAGACCCTGCCCGTGCAGGATGTCCTGAAGGATACCGTTGCAGAGATAGAGGCCAATCAGGACAGGACTGACGGCCTGAGCGGAGTGCCTTCAGGTTTTACGGGGATAGACAAGATCACTCTGGGATGGCAGGAGTCGGATCTGGTCATCATTGCAGCCAGGCCTTCCATGGGCAAGACTGCGTTTGTGCTGACCATGGCGAGGAATATGGCGGTGGACCATCATATCCCGGTGGCTTTTTTCTCGCTTGAGATGTCTTCCAAGCAGCTTGTCAAGAGATTGCTTGTCTCCGAGACAGGACTGTCTTCCGAGAAGATCAGAGGAGGCAAAAGGTTGCAGGACTATGAACTGGTGCAGCTTCACGAGAGGATAAAGGATCTTGCAGCCGCACCGCTGTTCATCGACGATACTCCTTCCATCTCGATTTACGAATTACGCTCCAAAGTCCGCCGTCTTGTCCGCAATGCCGGAGTCAAGCTTATAATCATAGACTATCTGCAGCTGATGACAGGACCACCGGAGCTGAGGGGCATGAGAGAGCAGGAAGTGTCCAACATCTCCCGTTCACTCAAGGCTATAGCAAAGGAAATGTCCATACCTGTAATAGCTCTTTCGCAGCTCAGCCGAGATGTGGAGAAGCGTGGCGGCAACAAGATCCCGCAACTCAGCGACCTCAGGGAGTCAGGAGCCATCGAGCAGGATGCAGATATAGTGATGTTCATCCATCGTCCGGACTACTACGGTACCGAGGAAGAAGGGGCTGTTCCAGGGCAGGCCCAGATCATCATAGCCAAGCACCGTAACGGTTCTACTGATGTAGTGCCCATGATTTTCCGTAAAAACGAAGCCAGGTTCGTGGATGCCAATGACGGGGGATTCCTCCCGCCCCAGGATGACATTGAAGAGTATCAGGGTGTGGAATCAAGCATGAACAATTCGGAGTTTGATCAGGATTTCTAGAAATATGGTCCTGCCCTCTGTGGTGCTGCTCCTGCTCGCTGTATGGAGCCGGCCGCTTGGGGCCCAGTGCTTTCCGGTGCATCCGGATCTTGCCGTAGAGCATGCTTTCCGGCAGGGGGAACGCCTTTCCTATATCATTCACTACCGGTGCCTGGGTATACGTACGGATGTGGGGGAGGCCGAAGTATGTCTGACCGACGGTGGGGATCGTGACGGCCGCCGTCTGCTGCATCCTGTGGCTTCAGGCAGCACTTACCGGTTCTGGGATGCGTTTTTCCCCGTGCGGGACAGGTACGAGTCGGTGTTCTATGAGGACAGTGTACAGCCTGTGTACTTCCACCGCGACATCCATGAGGGCAAATATACCATCCGCAATTACTACAGTTGGGATGACAGCACCCACGCCATAGAAGCGAAAGTGGTCAAGACAGACAGGACCATAGACACGCTGTTGCCGGGACACAGGTGCACATTTGATATCCTTACCCTTTTCTACAATGCCCGCAACATGGATCTGGAGGCATTGGAACAGGGTGTGAACAATCCGGTTTCCTTTGCGGTCGACGAGGAAATATTCGATATATATTTCCGGTACATAGGCAGGGAGAACAAGCGCATACCCGGGCTGGGTGTCTTCAGGACCATGAAGTTTGCAGCGAAGGTGGTGGCAGGGGAAGTCTTCACCGGGAAACAGGAGATGCTGATATGGGTGTCGGACGACATGAACAGGGTGCCTCTGTTCTTCGAAGCTCCTGTAATAGTCGGATCGGTGTGCGGCAGAATCTCCCGGTGGGAGGGACTGCGTTATCCTCTGGAGGAATGTAAAGTAGTAAAAAACAAGAAAAAATGAAAAGTCAACAGCCATCGGTAATCAGGCATGAGGGACGGGTGATATCCGTCGGTCCTGTACAGACCAAGGTAGAGATACTGGCGCAGACAGCCTGTGCCGCCTGTCATGCAAAATCTGTCTGCGGGGCTTCTGCCGGCGAAAGCCGTGTGATAACCGTACGCAGGGATGATGACGGCAGTATCGTGCCGGGAGACAGCGTCAATGTCATTATCCGTCAGGGACAGGGATTCAAGGCAGTTTTTATTGCATATCTTATTCCGTTGTTCATTTTATTGGTTTTATTATTAACTTTGCCAATGTTTTTTGAGAATGAGCTTGTGGCGGGACTTGGAGCATTGGGTTTCGTCGCCCTTTATTACCTGGTGCTGGCTCAGTTCAGGGACAGGCTCAACAGCGGTTTCGTTTTTACAGTAGAAAAGATAAACAATTAACAACAGATGGGTACAACATTTATTTTTACTGTCGTCACGCTTAGTGTTCTTGGATTGCTTCTGGCCATAGTCCTGTTTCTGGTTGCCAAGAAGTTCAAGGTGGTGGAGGATCCACTCATCGATGTGGTCGAGGCCACCATGCCCGGTGCCAATTGCGGCGGCTGCGGATTTGCAGGCTGCCGTGCCTTTGCCGAGGCTTGTGTAAAGTCCAGGTCCCTTGAAGGGAAATTCTGTCCGGTGGGAGGCAACGCCGTCATGCAGAAAGTCGCGGCTCATCTGGGAGTGGCCGCAGAGGAAAAGGCTCCTATGGTGGCTGTGGTAAGGTGCAACGGTACCTGTGCAAACAGGGTGAGGACCAGCGAATACGACGGCTCGGTCTCTTGTCGCATCATGGGTTCGCTGTACAGCGGTGATACAGCATGCCGCTATGGATGCCTCGGTGGAGGCGACTGCGAAAAGGCGTGCCGTTTCGATGCCATCAAGGTTAATCCGGAGACTCTCATCCCTGAGGTGTCTGAAGACAAATGTACGGCATGCGGAGCCTGTGTGAAGGCTTGCCCCAAAGGTATAATCGAGCTTCGCAACAAGGGCCCGAAAAACCGCAGGGTCTATGTATCGTGCATGAATCAGGACAAGGGGGGTATTGCCCGCAAGGCATGTACCGCCGCCTGCATCGGATGCGGCAAATGTGCGAAGGCATGTCCTTTCGGAGCCATTACCGTCGAGAACAATCTGGCCTATATCGATTTCAACAAATGCAAGCTGTGCCGCAAATGTGTGGCCGAGTGTCCTACGGGTGCCATCCATGCCGTCAACTTCCCTGAGAAACCGGCGGCCGCCCCTGTCTCGGCACCAGTTGCGGAAGCAGTAGAAAACCATAAAGAATAACAGCATGAGACGTACATTTTCAATGGGTGGTGTCCACCCGAATGACTGCAAGATATCAGCCGACTCAGAGATAGAGACATTCCCTCTGCCTGAGAGGATGTACATTTCCATGTCCCAGCATCTGGGGGCACCGGCAAAGCCTCTGGTGCAGAAAGGGGACAAGGTGAAGACAGGACAGCTCATCGGGGCTTCGGCCGGTTTCATATCGGCCAATATCCACAGTCCTGTGAGCGGTACCGTAGCATCCGTAGGGCCATATGCCGATCTGGCCGGCAATCCGGCCATGCATATTGTCATCGATGTGGAAGGGGACGAGTGGGAGGAATCGATAGACCGTACTGCGGATATAGTAAGGGAAATATCGCTGTCTCCTGCGGAGATAATAAAGAGGATAGCCGATTGCGGAGTAGTGGGTCTGGGAGGTGCTTCCTTCCCTACGCATGTCAAGCTGTCCCCGCCTCCCGGCAAGAAGGCCGAATTCCTTATCATCAACGGGGCCGAATGCGAGCCGTATCTCACTTCAGACTACCGTCTGATGGTGGAGCATACTGAAGAAGTTCTGCTCGGAGCCAGGATCATGATGAAGGCTCTTGGAGTTGTCAAGGGCTATATCGGAATAGAGGACAACAAGCCGGCGGCCATAGAGGCCATGCGTAGACTTACGGAATCCTCGTATTCAGAGATAGAAGTCGTACCTCTGAAGAAAAAATACCCTCAGGGAGGTGAAAAGCAGCTTATAGATGCAGTTACCGGGCGTAAGGTCCCCTCTATGGGACTGCCTATAGATACAGGAGTTGTGGTTCAGAACGTGGGTACATCCTTTGCAGTATACGAGGCAGTGCAGAAGAACAAGCCGTTGTTCGAGGGAGTGATGACTGTCACCGGAGAATGCCTGTCCGTGCAGCACAATTTCCTGGTACGCACCGGAACCACGTTTGACCGTATTCTGGATTATGTGGGCGGGGTGCCGGACACTGCCGCCAAGATCATAAGCGGAGGTCCCATGATGGGCAAGGCTGTCTCCAACATGGCGGCGGCTACCGTAAAGAGCACTTCTTCGCTTCTTCTTCTAACCGAGGATCAGACCAGGCGCCGTGCGGAGGGAGAATGTATCCGTTGCGGCAAGTGTGTACAGGCCTGTCCCATGGGACTGGAGCCGTACCTGCTCAACAAGCTCTCCCGTGCAGGCAGGATGGAAGAGCTTGAGGCAAACAAAGTATATGACTGCATAGAGTGCGGATGCTGCATGTTTACATGTCCTGCATACATACCTCTGCTGGACTATATCAGGACCGGCAAGGCAGATGTCATGAAGATAATGCGCAGCCGTCCCAAAAAGTAACCGATTAAACATTTTAGATATATGAGAAAGCTGATAGTTTCTCCCGCACCGCACGTACATGGCAATGAGAGCACCAGGAAGATAATGCTGGATGTTATCATTGCCCTGGCTCCGTCAATGCTTGTGGCCGTATATTTCTTCGGCCTGAGTGCCATCCGGCTTCTGCTGGTGTCGGTGCTTGTCTGTGTGGCTCTGGAGTATGTCGTCCAGAAATACCTGCTTCGCCGGCAGCCTACCGTCTCGGATCTGTCGGCAGTCGTAACAGGTGTGTTGCTGGCACTCAATCTTCCTCCGACAGCTCCATGGTGGATTGCCGTCATAGGCTCGGTTGCAGCAATCGGCATCGCCAAGATGACGTTCGGAGGCCTTGGACACAATATTTTCAACCCCGCCCTGGTCGGACGTGTCTTCCTGCTCGTGTCATTTCCGGTGATCATGACGGACTGGACCGTCCCGCAATCCATTTTCCGCCCCGGTGTGGATGCCGTTTCCGGTGCTACACCGCTGGCCCTTGTCAAGGAGGGACTTGCCCAGGGGCTGACAGTTGACCAGATCATGGCCGCGAACCCGGATCTGACATACGGTCAGATGTTGTTTGCCAGGGCAGGCGGTTCGGCAGGCGAGGCTTCGGCGCTGGCTCTGATAATAGGATTTGTCTATCTGCTGGCCCGTAGGGTCATCCGTCCGCACATTCCTGTTTCCATCATACTGACAGTCGCCGTAGTGTCCGGTATATTCTGGCTCGCAGATCCATCGCAGTACACTGATCCTGTGTTCAATATCCTGACCGGAGGGCTTCTGCTCGGTTCCATCTTCATGGCTACCGATTACGTGACTTCGCCCATGTCTTCCAAAGGAATGGTAATATATGGCGTAGGGATAGGCCTGCTCACGGTACTTATCCGCTATTTCGGGTCATATCCTGAAGGAGTCTCGTTCGCCATACTTATAATGAACTCCATAGTACCACTGCTAAACAAATACATAAAGCCCGCAAGGTTCGGGAAGGAGGCTAAACATGCGTAAAGAATCCACTCTCCGCAGCATGGCCCTCTGCCTTTTCCTGGTATGTCTGGTATGCTCAGCCCTGCTCGGAGGAGTATACGTCCTTACCCTGGACAAGATCAACCAGGAAGTGGTCAAGAAGACCAACAATGCCATTTCACTTGTAACTCCTGAGTTTGACAATGAGCCGTCTGCCGAAAAGCTCACCGTTGACCTGGACGGTGATGCCGTAACGGTGTATCCTGCCAAAAAGGACGGCAAAACGGTCGGATATGCCGTGGAGTCTTTTACATCAAAGGGGTTCAGCGGCAGAATCAATGTCATGGTAGGTTTTGACATGGACGGCAACATCGTAGGTACTTCCGTGATTTCCCACTCCGAGACACCTGGCTTGGGGGCCAAGATGACAGACCCGACGTTCTCGTCCCAGTTTGTAGGCAAGAATCCGGCATCCTACCGTCTGGCAGTAACCAAGGACGGAGGGGACGTGGATGCCATAACCGCGTCTACCATAACTTCCAGAGCATACTGTGATGCGGTAGACAGGGCTTACCGGGTATTCGGGCAAATTGTCAACTCATCAAAATAATTGCTGAATATGAGTAAACTGAGAATTATAGCCAACGGAATAGTAAAGGACAATCCTACCTTTATTCTGGTGCTGGGCATGTGCCCCACCATCGGTACCACTACATCCGCTGTCAACGGTATGGGAATGGGACTGGCCACTACCTTTGTACTGATTCTGTCCAATGTATTCATCTCGCTGTTGGCCAAGATGATTCCGGATAAAGTCAGGATTCCGGCCTACATAGTGATAATAGCATCTTTCGTAACTGTTCTCGAACTGCTTATGCAGGCATACGTACCGGACCTGTATGCGGCACTCGGTCTGTTCATCCCTCTCATTGTGGTGAACTGCATAATTCTGGGCCGTGCGGAAGCCTTCGCCAACAAGAACACTCCTGCGGACTCGGCTTTGGACGGAATAGGTATAGGTCTGGGATTTACACTTGCCCTTACAGTCATAGGCATGGTACGCGAACTGCTGGGCAGCCTGTCGTTCTTCGGCATGAAACTTTCTGAAAGTGACGGCATGCTGGCTTTTGTTCTGGCTCCCGGAGGATTCCTTGTGCTGGGATACCTTATGGTGCTGTTCAGAAAACTCACTGACAAAAAGGCTTAAAATACGGAAGTTATGGAATATCTGATAATAATCATATCGGCGGTATTCGTCAACAATATCGTACTGGCCCAGTTTCTGGGCATCTGCCCTTTCCTGGGTGTATCCAACAAGGTAGGGACTGCTACCGGCATGTCGGCTGCAGTGGTATTTGTCATAACCCTTGCCACTCTTGTCACTTATCTTCTGCATTATTATGTGCTGGTACCTCTGGGAATAGAATTCATGAAGACGATTGTCTTCATTCTGGTCATAGCGGCACTGGTCCAGATGGTTGAGATCATTCTCAAAAAGATATCCCCGTCACTGTACCAGGCATTGGGCATCTTCCTTCCGTTGATAACCACCAACTGTACCGTGCTTGGCGTAGCCATAAGCGTGGTAACCAAAGAATTTACCTTCGGTGGAGAGGCCCATCTTCTCAACCTTGGCGAAAGTGTCGTATATGCGGCTGCGAGTGCCTTGGGCTTCGGTGTGGCTATGATACTTTTTGCCGGTATCCGTGAGCAGCTGGAGCTGGTATCCGTGCCGAAGGCTTTCAGGGGAACTCCGATAGCCCTGATAACGGCCGGAATTCTGGCCATGGCTTTCATGGGTTTCAGTGGACTTGTTTAGAATGGAAATCATGACTACCATTACCGAGATAGAGAAACTGGTGGCATCCGGGCATCTGAACGATGCCAGGGATGAACTGGAGCGGCTGTTGGAGGGGGAACCTGAGAATGCCAGGGCATGGTTCCTGCTTGGAGGCATTTACCGCAGGCATGAGCTGTGGGGAGATGCAATCAATGCATACAACCGGGCCAAGCTTATTGAGCCTGAGGGACCCGCAGCGGCTGCCATAGAGTCAATCTACGACATACTTCATTTTGTCAACGTGGATCTTATGAATCCCTAACCCCTTGGGGTCAGGGTATACAGGACTATTCCGATTGCGACCGATACGTTCAGTGAATGTTTGGTCCCCCATTGCGGAATTTCCAGGGTTATGTCGCACAGGTCTACAGCATCCTGAGATATGCCGTGAACTTCGTTTCCGAAGATCACGGCATATTTTTTATCCTTTTCCAGTTTCATGTCCCCGTTGAGGAACGCGTCTGATGATATGGAGTTTTCTGTCTGTTCTACCCCGATGACTGTATATCCGGCTGCCTTGAGTTCCTTTATTGCTTCCACCGTACTTTCACGGTAAGACCATTCAACTGAAAATTCTGCCCCGAGGGCCGATTTGTGGATTTCAGGGGAGGGTGGTGTGGAGCTGATTCCGCAGAGAATGATCCTTTCTGCCCTGAAGGCATCGGAAGTACGGAATGCGGAACCGATGTTGTGACGGCTGCGGACATTGTCCAGCACCACGGTTATCGGACTTTTATCCAGATGTATATACTGTTCAAGGCATGGACGCCCGAGTTCGCTGTTCAGCAGTTTCCTAAACATGTTCTGATAATTATGGTGCAAAAATATTAATTTTGACCCGGATTTTGCATATCTCAGATGAGACTTATGGGAAGAAGATGTTATCTGTTTGGTGTTCTCCTGTTGTTGTCCTGCTCCGGAAATATGGCGGGGCTGCATCATGACCCGTCATGCGAAGACAGGTATGTCGATTCCGTGGCCAGTCTGTTCAGTGATTTTACGACATCAGGCAATAATGACTCGGTGATTTCCCTCGCAGGTCCGATGATGAGGGAGGCTTTGGCCGAAGGGGATACACTGAAACTCCTGTCGGCATGTGTCTTTGCCGCGCAGTCGTGGATGTTCGCAGACAATACTGATTCGGTCAAGTCCTATCTTGATGTCGCAAGGAGATATATGGGGCATTGTGAATCCCCTCTTCTCAATGTTGTCTACAATAATGTGTACGGATGTTACAGCCTGCGCGCGGGATTGGATTATACTCTTGCCCTGAACTATTATCTGGACGGACTGCGTTGGGCTGAGATGTCCGGGAACATAAGCAATCAGGCTGTAATGCTGCTCAATATTGCCAACATCTTCTACATGCAGCGTAATCCTGAAGGCTATCTGTATGCCGAAAGGGCACTGAACCTGGCGACATCACAGGGAATGGAAGACTGTTATGTGGAAAGTGCCGCCAGGATAAATATGTCCCAGATGCTTTTTATTCTCGGGAAAATCAATGAGGCCAGCTTGTGTCTGGACAGGGCATGGACAATTGCGAGGGAAAATGATCTGTATTCCCTGTACTCTCCCATCAAGGTCCTGTATGCGCAGATAGCAGAGGCCATGGACGACAGTACTTCTGCGGATAACCTTTACAGGGAGGCGGTAACCTATTCAAAGTATACCGATCACGGTACTATGTCGCAGATCTTTCTGGAGTATGGAAATTTCCTGATGAGGACAGACCAGTACGACAGGGCGCACGAAAAATACCGCAGAGGGTTGGAAATATCCGAGAATACCGGGAGTATGGAATTCCGGCAGGACCTGCTCGGACGGATGGCAGACTGTTTCTGGAAGACAGGAGACAAGGGGAATGCCTTGAAGTATTACAGGCAATGGTTTGATTATCAGGACAGCATAGCCCTGGAGAAACAATACGAGTTCAATCAGGCCGTACTTTCACTCCAGGAACTGGAATTCGAAAAGGAAATACTCAGGAACGAGCTGGAACAGCAGAGGCTCAGGCATAAGATGAATATACTGGCTGCCTTTGTGGTGTTGGCATTGCTGGTTGTCTTTTTTGTTTTCCTCCTGTATTACCGTAAGCGGGTTGCATACCTCCGGCTGGTGGAACAGCACAGGCATTACACACAGAAGCTGGAGCAGGAGAAAAAGCTCCATGCTGCAACGACCAGCCCTTCAAAGGAACTGTTCAGGAAGATAGAGGAGGTCATGCGCGACGGAAAGTATTATATGCAGAAGGGAGCTTCATTGGATGCCGTCGCGGACAAAGTAGGTTCAAACCGCACATACTGTTCAAAAGCAATCAATGCTTTTGCCGGATGTTCTTTCTACAAATGGCTAGATGCCCTCAGGATAGAGGAGGCTACAAAACGGATAGCAACGGACGGCAATGTCATTTTCAAGCAGCTGGCCGAAGATCTGGGCTATAGTTCGGTTTCTGCGTTCTCAAAAGCTTTTGTCAATGAAATAGGCTGTACCCCCGGCAATTATCGGATGGCATGCAGAAAAAAGCCGGTAAATGAGCAGGATGGAAAAATTGTGTCTTCGTAAAAATTTATCCGGCCGTTATAGAATGTGTTGTGCGTGATACTTCCTTGTCATACTTTAGCATCAAAATTCATTCAAAAATGTATCACGCTATGATTAAAAAAATCCAATTTTCGACAGTGCTGGCAATACTGTCGCTCGCATTGGCCGTTACGTCATGCGAGAAGCCGGAAGA
The DNA here is from genome assembly GCA_944326245.1 of uncultured Bacteroidales bacterium. Lineage (GTDB taxonomy): Bacteria > Bacteroidota > Bacteroidia > Bacteroidales > UBA932 > Coprenecus. The sequence continues at coordinate 18,355 of CALVDF010000010.1, read as the reverse complement.
GACGACCAAGCAGCCGGAGCTTGTCGCGGTAACGGAAGGGAATATCGCAGTTCCATGGGAAGGGGGCAACTTCAAAATACAGTATGAGATCAATAACCCTACGGCAACCGGGGAAGTGATAACGGAAACCGAGGCGGAGTGGATCAGTGATTTCTTTACCGGTACATACGGAGAGGTGACGTTTGCGGTAGCCGAGAATCCTGACGAGGCTTCCAGAACTGCCGCTGTAAGTCTTGAGTATGAAGGTCAGTCGCTGGAATTTACTATTCTGCAGGCAGGAAAGGACGAGATGGGCAACAGCTATTTCAAGATAGATATAGACAGTCTTACCACCTATTCCATGCACGTGTCGGTGACTCCGTCGGACGGAACGATGACTTATCTGGTGCTGTCTTCAGATATGGAGAGTATGGCCGGATTCGAGGATGACAACGTACTTTTCGAGGATGCCATGAATTATTACAAGTCGATGGCCGATATGTATGGCACAACCCTTGAGGATTATCTGGCGTCATTCCTCATTACCGGAGTGTATGACGATACTTTCAGCGATCTGGAGGCTGATACTGAATATTGCGTTTTCGTGTTCGGTGTATCGGCGGACGGTTCAGAGCTGCTTACGCCCATAGCAAGGGCATCGGCACGCACCAGGGCCGTAGAAAGTGTGGAGGTCTCTTTTGACATAACTGTTGAGACAAAGTATACCGGTACGGGAAAGGGTGCCATGGCAGATATTGTCATCAGCCCTTCGGATACCGAAGTGAAGTATTATTACCTGATTCTCGGCCAGATGGAGTACGACCTGTATGGGGCTGCTATGCCTGATGCAGTGGAAGGATATCTGGAGTATCTTCTCAATTACTGGAAGTACTCGGGTTATACACCGGACATGATATATGATCTTTACTCTGTTAAAGGAAGGCTTGAATTCGAAGAAGAACTGGAGCCCAGGTCAAATTACTGGATCGGAGTATTTGCATGGGACGAGGATTGCAACATTACATCCGAGATAGCCTGGGAGGCATTTCAGGCACCGGGTCTGGAGTCTGACAATACAATCACACTGGAGGTTACGGACATTACTTCCACATCGGCGAAATTTGTCACTTCTGTTACAAACGACGACCCCTATTGGGTAGGCATTCAGCCTGCTGCGACTATTGCCGGTTGGGATGACGAATATCTGATGTGGGCGATTGTGGATTATTATGACGTGGCATCCGAAGTGGTAACCGGCGACAGGGAAAGGATTTTTGAAGGTCTGAATCCTGATACGGAATATGTCGCCATTGCATTCGGATTTGACGGGGGGGCCTGGACGACAGGCCTGAGCAGGGTGGATTTCAAGACATCCTCTGCCGGTGACCCCTCGCAGTGTACATTCGAATTCGAGATAAACAATCTCAAATCCAGGAGCGTGGACATTACCGTGGTTCCTTCGGACCAAAGTGTGTCGTATCACTGGGATCTTTTCGAGGCAGCCATGACAGAGGAAGAAATACGCCAGATGTTCCAGGAGAATATCGAATATCAGATAGAGATGGGATATGTATCCAGCGCCCTGGAATATTGGCAGTATACAGTGGTCAGGGGCAATGACTCTTACGGCTGGACGACACTTACGCCGGACAGCCGGTATAAAGTGATGGCAGTCGCAATAGACATGACTGACGGTGAGTATGCTACAGACTTTGTGTTCGAGGAATTCACTACTCCGGAGGCCATAGTCTCAGATGCAGCAGTGGAACTCGGACTCAAGTATTATGACGGGGACGAACTCTACAATTACGACCAGGGCAAGTATGCCGCATTCCGCGGCAAAGCATATGCGGACGTCAAGGCAACGGTATCTGGCTCGGCTGCGCATTATTACTATTCGGTATTCTCATACACTGACGGAAGTGAAGATCCGGCAGTATTCAGCGAGGAGGATGTCATCTACAACCTTGTTGACAAGGGACTCGGTCAGGTTGACAGGGAAAGTGCACAGTGGATACTTGACTGGGACAAGGAATACATACTTATAGGTATAGCCGTGGATGCTGACGGCAACTACGGCCCTTCCTGCAGGCAGAAATTTACACCGGAAAGAGACGGAGTCTCTCCGATAGAGGATATAATTCAGAGTGGACGGAATTTGTCTGCCGCTCTGACAATGAATCTTCATATGACATCTTCTGAAGACAGGGTTCTCCTGCGCAGATAGAGGTCACGGAAACGTGCAGATTTTGGTGCGGGCCGGCAGATCCGGGTACGGATTTGCCGGCCTGTTGTATATTTTTTTAAATATATTCAAAATATCTTGCAAAATTCGGGACAAAATGCTTACATTTGAAAATTTAAATGTAATAATACTTATAAACCGAAAGTAAAAATAAAGAAAAAGTGTAAAATGAAAAGGATTTTGACATTATTCCTTTCAGTTTTGCTGTCTGTGCTTGCTGTTCAGGCCCAGGAGCAGCATGCGCATTGGAAGACAGATGTAAGGCAGATCGGGAAGGATCTCTACAGGGTATCGGTAACGGCAGCCATAGATTCGACGTGGCACATCTATGATACGCTCAGGACTGATTTCGGGCCGAATGCAACTATTGTGGAGTTCAACATCGCCGATCAGAAAAGGGCCCTTAAAGAAGGGGAAATGAAGATATCAAGGGAACCGTACAAGTACTACGATGACATATACATGATGGAGGTAGGCTACTTCGAGGATAGTGTTACTTTCTACCAGGATGTCCGTCTCAGGAAAAAAGATGCGGTAGTGAATGTGTATGTAGAGTGGATGACTTGTGACGAGAACAACTGCATGCCGCTGGCTGACCAGGAGTTCGTTATAGGTATTCCCGACAATGACGTTACCGTGTCGTCTGCTTCGGTTGAAGGCAAGGGAGATGGAGGCAAAAGTATTTGGGCTCTGATTATAGAGGCTGTAATCTGGGGATTCGTGGCTCTGCTTACACCGTGTGTTTTCCCGATGATTCCTATGACTGTCTCATATTTCCTCAAAGGTGAGGGAGGTCCTGCGCGCGGACGTATGCGTGCCGGCATGTACGGTCTTTTCATTGTTGCACTCTATACTCTTCCGATTGCAGCCATAATTTTCATAACCAGGATCGTTGGAGGTGACGCCGTTACTGCGGACATCTTCAACTGGCTGTCTACGCACTGGTTGCCCAATATCATATTTTTCATTGTGTTCATGATATTTGCAGCCTCGTTCTTCGGCGCCTTTGAAATCACCATGCCTTCCAAGCTCGTAAACAAGTCGGATTCCAAGGCTGATACCAAAGGTTTCGGCGGTATATTTTTCCTGGCCCTTACACTTGTTCTGGTGTCGTTCTCCTGTACCGGTCCTATAGTCGGCGGAGTGCTTATCAAGTCTACTCAGGGAGAGTTCTGGGAGCCTATCGTCACCATGCTTGCATTTTCCGTTGCATTTGCGTTGCCGTTCACCATATTTGCACTTTTCCCGTCAATACTCAAGAAGCTCCCCAAGAGCGGAGGATGGCTCAACAGTGTGAAAGTGGTTATCGCTTTCGTAGAGGTCGCATTCGGCTTCAAGTTCCTGTCAGTTGCAGACCAGACTTATCACTGGGGGCTGCTGGACAGGGAGGTCTATCTGGCAATATGGATTGTGGTATTTACCTTGATGGGATTCTATCTTCTCGGCAAGATCAGGTTTGCCCATGATGATGAGGTTAAGCACATAGGAGTGGGACGTCTCACGCTGGTCATCGCGGTATTTTCTTTCGTAGTGTATATGATTCCCGGAATGTGGGGCGCTCCTTTGAAGGCACTCTCCGGTTATCTGCCTCCGATGACTACACAGGATTTCATTCTCGGCGGGACGACAGCAACTGTACGCAGTACCGGTGCCGGCGAATCGGCGGTATCGCAGACCGGTATGGACAAGGCTCCCAAGTACAGTGATTTCCTGCATCTGCCTCATGGACTTCAGGGCTTTTTCGAGCTGAACGAAGCGAAGGAGTATGCGGAGAAGGTAGGCAAGCCCCTGTTCATCGATTTTACGGGGCACGGATGCGTCAACTGCCGTGAGATGGAGAACCGCGTGTGGTCCGACCCTCAGGTTCTGGACATACTGAGCAACGACTATGTCATAGTGGCCCTCTATTGCGACGACAAGAAGGAGGCAGACGAAAGCGACTGGATAGTGGCCGGAGACAGGACCCTCAAGTCCATCGGCAAGATCAATTCACACATAGCATATACCGACTACGGTGTCAATGCCCAGCCGTGCTATGTGCTGGAAGGACGTGGCGGTCAGCTGCTGGCTGAGCCAAGAAGCTACAATCTGGACATAGATGCATTTGTCCGTTTTCTGAAAGGCGGTCTTGAAAATTACAACAATAACGAATAATCCAAAACAAATTCTAAAATCAATTTATCATGAGAAAGATTAAAGAACTGATTTTTGCTTCTGTATGCCTCCTGGGCATGACAGTTGCCGTATCTTCCTGCGTAGAACCGGGTCCGGATGGACCGGACAAGCCCGCCATCACAGGTTCTACCATCATGCTTCCAAACGAGGCCAACGCTGTCGTTGAAGTAACTCTGGACATGAAATCAGACTGGAAAGTCAGCAACGCCAATACATGGTTTACAGTGCAGCCACTCTCCGGTGTGGCAGGTCAGGCTACATTTACCATCACTGTTCTTGAAGCTAATCCTGAATTGACAGAGAAGGTGGCTTCGTTCCGTATCAATGAAGGCGATACCCCGACCGAATATTATGTGGTGCAGGATGTTACCCCCGGTATGGTGCTTGCGTCAGAGTCTGTGGCTGTTCCCAGTAGTGAGTCTGAGATTTCATTCGTATTCAATAGTAATGTAGATGTCGAGGTAGTTTCTGCAGTGGACTGGATAACTGTCGGAGAGATTGCCAAAGATTCTGTTCTGCTGTCAGACAATACTACATATTCAAAGTTTAAAACTTATACAGTAAATGTCTCAGTTGCTGCCAATGACGGAGAAATCCGTGATGGCATTATTGAAGTAAGAGGTGCCGGCGATATTTCGTCCTATTTTACCGTATCTCAGATGGGTGAGCTTGTCGCAGATTTTACGCGTCAGTTCTACAGAAGGTCATATCTTGCGAAATTCTCGGCAACATGGTGCGGACCTTGTTACTCTGCAAGTGAATACATCCATGAGGCGATGGAGGAGGTTCCCAACCGTATAGAAATAGGTACATATATGTCCAAATCCAAGGGTGGTGGTCTTGCTGAGTGGGAAGGAGGCGATACATATTATGAGGAATTGTATTATGACGGAATCATACAAGGTTTTATTCCGACCATGATATGGAACAATTATAGCTTGATTGAAGGCGCTGCTTACGCCAGCACATTCGTAAGTCTTAGCAACGAGGCCGTAGAGGAACTTCCGGCCCATACTGGAGTTGCAGGATCAGTAAGTATCAATGGAAACAATGTTGAAGTGCTTGTCGGTATTGCATCTACAGAATCAGCCGAGTATAAGGTAAGTGTGTTCCTCCTTGAAGACAAGCTTACTTTCCCCGGTTGTGCAGGTGGAAGCGATTACGAGAACAATGACATAATCAGGGAAGAGATGACAGAGATGTGGGGTGAGCCTGTATCGTTGAGCGCCAATAATGTTACTGAGCTTACATATACTTGTGCAATACCTTCTTACGTGGAGAATAACGACAACCTTCATGTTCTGGTGGTTGTTTACAGGCCTGGTTCATACTCCAGCCCTATAATCAGCGGTCATGACTTCGGAACAATCGTTGACAACGTTGTAGACATACCGGTGAATTCATTCATAGTATTTGAGTACGAAAAATAGAGTATAGAGGATGAAACATATATTAATACTTGCCCTAAGTCTGATTTCATTTGTATCGTGGGCACAGAAAGCTTTACCTGCAGTGGAAATTAAAGATATAGACGGCAATCCTGTTAGTTCCCTGTCTATTCTTGATGAAGGTGTACCAGTTATCCTTTCTTTTTGGTATACCACATGCAAGCCTTGCCTACAAGAGCTTGGAGCTGTGAATGATGCTTATCCTGACTGGATTGAGGAGGCTCAGTTCAAGGTTGTTGCAGTGTCCACGGATGATTCCCGCTCGAGTGCAAAAGTAAAGCCTATGGTCAATGGTCGTGGCTGGACAGATTTTACCATCCTTTTGGACGAGAACGGGGATCTCAAGCGTGCCATGAACGTGCAGACCCAGCCTACAGTGTTTGTCCTGGACAAAAACGGCAATGTGGTATATACCCATACAGGTTATACCCCTGGAAGTGAAGAGGAACTTTTTGATCAAATACTAAAGTTGCAGTAATTTATGCTCAGAAGATGTACTTTGGCGGTAGCTCTTCTGGCCCTTATGGGAATAGTTGCCTTTGCCCAGAATGAGGACAAGGGTAACTTTTCTGCGGGCCTGGAGACAAATACTACCTACTATTTCAACGACGAGAAGGCTGGGGCCATAGCGCCCGACGGCAGGATGGGATCCAACAACTATCTGAAGATGGATTATTCCTGGAAGGGTTTCTATGCCGGAATGCAGCTGGAAGGTTATTATCCTCCCCTGTTGGGATATTTTTCCGGAATGGGGTTGCAGGCGGAGATGTTTACCAGATATGATATCTACGCAGGGTATAATGCCGGCGGATGGGACATACGCCTTGGCAGTATATACGAACAGTTCGGAAACGGTCTGCTTTTCCGTACATATGAAGACAGAACGCTTGGAATCAACAGTGCAATACAGGGAGTGAAAGTCGGCTATACATTCGGAGATTTTCTTACAATCAGAGGAATATATGGACGTATCCGTGACATAAGAGAGTATACTTCCAATTTCGTGTCCGGGGTAGATGTATCGTTGTCGGTTTCCCGTGCAGCGCAGTGGGAGAACTTCGATTGGACAATTGAAGGAAGCGTATTGGATAAGTATGAGCCTGTAGGCCAGTCTTCCAATCCTTCAGTAAAAGCTCATACACCAGGTTATTCTGTACGTACGGCCTTAGGCTATGGCGGTTTTCGTCTGAGCGGGGAGTATATGAGCCGCAGAAGTGATCCGGGAATGTACAATATGATGGATACAACCAGGAGTCAGGCCATTCAAGTTGATTTTGGCTATACCGGTTATGGGTTCGGAGGTCTTGTAACATTCCGCAAGCTGCACAATCCTTTCCTGCAAGGCTCGCGTAACAGCAATGACATATGTACCTATATCAACTATGTGCCCGCACTTACTCAGCAGCATACATATTCACTGGCGACACTTAATCCGTACACGACACAGTCCGATGAGATGGGCGGTCAGGCGGACCTTTACTACAACTTCCGCAGAGGTTCGGTCATGGGCGGCAAGAAAGGCATGAAGGTACATGCCAACTTCTCTACTTACTACGGTGATATCACTAACTATGTTACAGGCGAAGTGAACAACAAGCTGCTGTTCAGGGATCTTACAGTGGATGTCGAGAGGTGGTTCGGCAGCGATTTCAAGCTGATACTTTTCTATACATGGCAGACTTACAACCACGCTCCTTCATCTGATGATCCGTCATCCATATGGAAGTCCCATACAGTGGTGGCCGACATGACCTACAAGTTCGACAGGAAGAATTCCCTCAGGCTTGAGCTTCAGCACCTGTTCACCAAGCAGGATCACAAGAACTGGGCAGCAGCTTTGCTGGAATACAGTTTTGCCCCCAGATGGAGTGTGTCTGTGCAGGACATGTGGAACTACGGTGATACGAAGACCCACTATATCAACGGAAGCGTAAGCTATTCATACTCAAAGGTAAGGGCTGCTCTGAACTTTGGACGTTTCAAGGAAGGCTACCTCTGTTCAGGCGGTGTATGCCGTATAACTCCGGCATATACAGGCATTAATCTTTCACTGATTGTGGCACTGTAAAAAACTTTTGCTAGTGGAGAAAATTCTGTATACTTTTGCAAGTATATAGGATAGGCAATATCTTAAATTCATAATATGAAACAGGATCTTCAAATATCAGAACTAATCAAGAAGGAGGAGAGCAGGCAGCTTCACGGCATAGAGCTCATCGCTTCTGAAAACTTTGTCAGCGACAATGTTCTGGCCGCACTCGGTTCCTGCCTGACCAACAAGTATGCTGAGGGGTATCCCGGAGCCCGCTATTACGGCGGCTGCGAGGTAGTGGACCAGGTGGAGCAGCTGGCCATCGACCGTCTCAAAGAGCTTTATGGTGCCGAGTTTGCCAATGTGCAGCCTCATTCAGGCGCGCAGGCCAATATGGCTGTTTTCATGGCATGCCTCAAGCCCGGTGATACTTTCATGGGACTTGACCTTGCCCATGGCGGACACCTTACCCACGGTTCTCCGGTCAACATGTCAGGTATCAACTATCATCCCGTTGCGTACAAGCTCAATGAGGAGACAGGCCGTGTGGACTATGATGAGATGGAGAAGACAGCTATTGAGTGCAGGCCCAAGCTGATTGTCGGCGGAGCCTCCGCATATTCCCGTGAGTGGGACTGGAAGAGGATGCGCGAGATAGCAGACAAGGTAGGCGCTATCTTCATGGTAGATATGGCTCATCCTGCAGGACTTATCGCAGCAGGTCTGCTGGACAACCCTGTAAAGTATGCCCATATTGTCACCACTACCACTCACAAGACTCTCCGCGGACCCCGTGGAGGTGCCATCATTATCGGTAAGGACTTCGAGAACCCTTGGGGACTCAAGACCCCGAAGGGCCAGATCAAGATGATGTCCCAGCTGATCAATTCAGCCGTTTTCCCCGGTATCCAGGGCGGTCCTCTGGAGCATTGCATCGGTGCCAAGGCAGTGGCTTTCTACGAGGCACTGCAGCCTGAGTTCAAGGAGTATCAGATGCAGGTGAAGAAGAATGCTGCGGCAATGGCTCAGGCATTCATCGACAGAGGTTACAAGATCGTATCCGGCGGTACCGACAACCACCTGATGCTGATCGACCTCCGCACCAAGTTCCCTGATCTGACAGGAAAGGTGGCCGAGAAGACCCTCGTGCGTGCCGATATCACTGTCAACAAGAACATGGTTCCTTTCGACAGCCGTACTCCTTTCACTACATCCGGTATCCGCGTAGGTACTCCCGCCATCACCTCCAGAGGTCTGGTAGAAAAGGATATGGAGACTATTGTCGAACTTATTGACGAGGTTCTCAGCGATGTTGAGAATGAGGCAGTTATCGAGAAGGTAAAGAACGCTGCCCATACTCTCGTTGCCGGCCGTCCGCTGAACGTCTGGTAGCAGTAAGGTGATCAAAACCGTAAAAGGAGGGTGACTGATTTGCTTCAGCCGCCCTCTTTTATTATATTTGAGACATGAAAGATTACCCCATAATACTCTCGGTTGCCGGTTCCGATCCTTCTGGAGGGGCCGGAATACAGGCTGATATCAAAGCCATATCGGCCTGCGGCGGATATGCTGCGGCAGCGGTGACCGCGGTTACGGTGCAGAGCACTACAGGTGTACGGTATGTGGAATATATGAAGCCTGAGCTTGTCGCCGCACAGATGGATGCTGTTATGTCCGACTTGGCGGTGGATGCCGTGAAGATAGGAATGACCGGAACTTCCCAGATAGTGGAGGCCATCGCCTCCAGGCTTGCCGCCCATCCTGTCCTTTATGTGGTTACCGATCCGGTCATGGTTTCTACCAGCAAGGATTCACTTACATTGCCGGAGGCTGTAGACACTCTGTGTTCCAGGATTTTTCCGAAATCACATCTGGTGACTCCCAACATTGACGAGGCATCCCGTCTTGCCGGTTTCAGAATAGCGTCTGTCGACGATATGGACCGTGCCGCGGCTATGCTTCGGGACCGCTACGGATGCGCATTCCTGGTCAAGGGCGGGGACCTGTCCGGCACTTCAGGCCAGGTTGTGTCCGAATCCACGGATGTGCTGTGCGATATGGACGGTCTGGTACACATTACTTCCGAACGTGTGCTGACTGCCAATCTTCACGGAACGGGATGTACGTTGTCATCCGCTATCGCTACATTTCTAGGCAGTGGCCTGCCTTTGCGTGAGGCTGTGCAGTCGGCTGTGGGATATGTCCACAACGCCATTGTCGCAGCGGCATCGCTCCGCATCGGTCACGGCCATGGCCCTCTGAGGCATTTTTACAGATGAGGATAATTGTAATTACAGAGCCCTGCTTTCTTCCCGGTGAGGCTGATGCGGTAGCATCTCTTCTGGATGCGGGGGCATGGAGAGTGCATCTGCGCAAGCCGGGTGCAGACGAGAACGACATGCGGCGGTTGCTGGCAGGCATTCCTGAAAGATACAGGAACGCCATATCCCTGCACGATTGTCATGGGCTTGCCGTACAGTACGGGGTAGGCGGAGTACATGTCAATAGCCGTAATCCCGGACCTCCTGAAAGATACGAAGGTTTGGTCAGCTGTTCGTGCCATTCCCTGTCGGAAGTTTCTTACGGCAAGGGCCGTTTTGACTATATGTTTTTGAGTCCTGTATTTGACAGCATTTCCAAGAAGGGTTACGGTTCCCGGTTTTCCATGGGGGAACTGAAGGATGCCGCGATGAAAGGTATCGTGGACGACAAGGTGTTTGCCCTTGGCGGTGTCTCGCCTGACAATATAGGACTGGTCCGTGAGGCCGGTTTCGGTGGAGCTGCTGTGCTCGGTTCCGTATGGGGGCAGTATAGTGAAGACGGTGATGCCGTAGCATTGGTCCGGCGTCTGGAAAGTCTGCTCAGGTGAGTGTGCCTGGAAAAAGAAACACGGGGATGGAGCTTTTGGCTACGTCCCCGTGTCTCTTTATTGAAGGGTTATGAAGTTATTTTTTGAGGCGTGCTATGATCTCGTCTGCAACTTTCTTGCCGGACAGGAGCATTCCGCCGAAGATGGGACCCATGCGCGGGGTACCGGACACTGCCGATGCAGCCATGCCGCAGACGTACAGTCCGGGATATATCTCCTTGGTGCCGTTTACTACTTCCTGCTCGCCTGAAGTAACGTCCAGGGAGCGTTCTCCTATGACACCGCCGGTCTCTGTTGCCAGGCGGATGCCGTTCTTGCGGGCTACGGTCGCAGCTATCTCGCTGTCATGGCCGGTTCCGTCCACTACGACTTTCGCGAGGATGTTGAGAGGGTCTACATGGAGGCCTTCGCGCAGTACCGGAGTCCAGTTGACCACCACTCCGCTTACCTTATTGTCCTTGAATATGACGTCCTCTACCGAGTAGCAGTTGAATATGCGCGCTCCTGCGTGGACGGCATGGTAGAGCAGGGAAGAGGTGCTTTCCACCGAGTCCATCACGTAGAGGCCGTCTTCGAATGGAGTATGGTTGATTCCGAAATCACGCACGATGTGCATGGCTTCTTCCTGGATGACGATCTGGTTGAACATCATGGCTCCTCCCCACATGCCTCCGCCGGGAGCCAGTTTGCGGTCAAACTGTGCGACCTTGAGCCCGGCCTTTGCCATATAGTAGGCGGCAACTATGCCCGAGGGACCTCCGCCGACTATTGCGGCGTCCAGCTCGAGGCAGTCCTGAAGTTTGTCGAAATAGGTACTTATGATACCTCTGGATACTTTTGTCTCTATCATCTTGTTATGTTTTTGGATTTATATTGTCTGGTCGGGTAATACTTCTTCCCCTTCGGTGGATGCGCCGCAGTCACGCAGCTGGCTGCTGATGCGCATTGCGCAGAAGTTGGGGCCGCACATGGTGCAGTATTTTCCGCCTACGTGGTTGGCTTCCTTGTAGTATTCAAGTGCACGCTCCGGGTCGAGGCTCAGGTTGAACTGGTCTTTCCAGCGGAATTCGAAGCGGGCCTTGCTGAGTGCGTCGTCCCTTACCTGGGCTCCCGGGTGTCCTTTGGCAAGGTCTGCCGCGTGGGCTGCTATCTTGTATGTGACTACCCCGATGCGGACATCTTCCTTCTTGGGTAGGGCAAGGTGCTCCTTGGGGGTCACGTAGCACAGCATTGCCGTACCGAGCCAGCCTATCTGGGCGGCACCGATGGCACTGGTGATGTGGTCGTAGCCGGGTGCTATGTCGGTGACTATGGGCCCGAGGGTGTAGAAAGGTGCATTGTGGCATTTTTCTATCTGGCGTTCCATGTTTTCCCTGATCTTGTGCATGGGTACATGGCCGGGGCCCTCGATGAATGCCTGTACGTTCTTGGCCCAGGCCCTTTCCACCAGCTCTCCCATGGTGTCCAGCTCTGCGAACTGGGCGGCATCGTTGGCATCGCGGATGGCTCCGGGACGCAGACCGTCGCCAAGTGAGAGGGCCACATCGTACATTGCGCATATATCGCAGATGTCGTCGAAATGCTCATAGAGGAAGCTTTCCCGGTTGTGTGCCAGGCACCAGGAAGCGATGATGCTTCCGCCGCGGCTGACCATTCCGCACAGGCGGCTGTCGGCCAGATGTACGTTCTTGAGCCGTATGCCGCAGTGTATGGTGAAGTAGTCCACACCCTGTTCGCACTGTTCGATGAGTGTGTCGCGGAAGAGCTCCCAGGTCAGCTTCTCGGCCCGTCCCTTGACCTTTTCCATGGCCTGGTACATGGGTACGGTACCCACCGGTACCGGGCAGTTGCGGATGATCCATTCGCGGGTTTCGTGGATGTTGGCGCCTGTGGAAAGGTCCATGAGAGTGTCTCCTCCCCATTTGCAGCTCCATACGGCTTTTTCCACTTCCTCGTCGATGGTTGAGGTCGTCGCAGAGTTGCCTATGTTGGTGTTGATCTTGACGAGAAAGTTGCGCCCGATGATCATGGGTTCCGCTTCCGGGTGGTTGATGTTGGCCGGAAGGGCTGCACGTCCGGCGGCTATCTCGTCACGGACGAATTCAGGAGTGATATGCGTTTCTATGCCGAGTTCGCGGCAGTTCATGTTCTCGCGGATGGCTACATATTCCATCTCCGGAGTGACTATGCCCTGCTTGGCATAGTACATCTGGGTGATTCCGGCTCCTTTGCGGGCTCTGAGGGGCAGACGTATGTGCTCGAAACGCAGATGGTCCAGGGACTTGTCTGCGAGGCGTTCACGTCCGTACTCCGAGGATACCTGCGGCAGCTGTTCTACCTCACGGCCGAGGATCCATTTCTCGCGCAGGCGGGGGAGGCCCTTGCGCAGGTCTATCTCTGCCGACGGGTCGCTGTACGGTCCGCTGGTGTCGTAGATGTACACGGGTGGATTCTCTGTCATGACTTTTTTCCCGTCCTTGACAGTCACGGTCGGAGTCAGGCTTACTTTTCTCATGCCGACTCTTACATCGTGATGGATGGAGCCCTGGACATAGACTTTCTCCGAATCCGGGTAAGTGATTCTGATGTTCTCGTTGTTCATATTGTTCAAAATTGCCTTTGAGGAATGAGGAATGCCGTGAGAAGCGAGGCCATGGGAGAGAAAATCTCGAAAAGTCCCTACGACGGTATTGACCGTATCAGGTTCAATGGGTGTAATCTCAGCCTCCAGCTGTGGAGGCACCCCTCTTTTCCGGTGACAAATATAAGTAGAAGTCGAGAGCAATGCAAACTTTGTTTGCAATTGCCGGGAGTTGCGGATTTCAGTGGACTGCAGATGCTGCGGTTTCCATTACCCTGCGCATCTGCGCAACGGGGTCCTCTGCCCTGAGGATGCTGCCGCTGATGGCGATGCCGTCAAGTCCGGCTGCGGCCAGGGCCGGGATGTCTTCCGGAGTTACTCCGCCTATGCCTACTGTCGGAAGGGTAATCCCTTCCCTGTGCATGCCTTCCGTGATCTGCCTGTAGCCGTTGAGACCCAGGGTAGGGGCAAGTTTGTCCTTGTCTTTTGTAGTTGTGAACCTGAATGGGCCGCAGCCTATGTAATCCGCCCCTGAGGCCGCATGCAGTCTGATGTCATCCAGAGTGTTGGCAGTTCCTCCGATTATATATTGTCCCTTGGGCAATATTTTCCTGGCTTCTGCGACCGGCATGTCCGTGAGTCCCAGATGTACCCCGTCGGCTCCGCATTGGCGTACCAGCTCCACGCGGTCATCGAGAATGAGGACCGCTCCATACTGCCTGCACAGCTTGAGGGCCTCGGCGGCAGCGGCACGTACCTCGTCCGTGGATGCATGTTTCATCCTGAGCTGGATCCAGCGGCATCCTCCCTCGAGGGCTATCCGTACGGAGTCCAGATATGTTATGTCCTTTGTAAAATGGGTTATGAACTGTACCTGAAACATTCTGCTCTTTTTTTATGCCGGCAAATATACCTTTAAATTTGCTTCAGGGCAAGAGCTGCCCCCTGTATGCGGCGGAGTGCGGGTGCAGGTCCTGTGCCCTCCTGTTGCGGATAGCCTGTCCTTAAACGTATTACAGGATACGCCAGGTGCGGAGCTCGGATACGAGTTGCCGCTCCTTTCCTTTCAGTATGGAGTCCAGCAGGGCATGGAACCTGGGGCTGTGGTCCGGATGCCTGAGGTGGCAGAGTTCGTGCAGTATGACATAGTCCTGCAAGTGCTCCGGCAGCAGGATGAGGCGCATGTTGAGGTTGATGTTGCCTTTGGAAGAGCATGAACCCCAGTTGGAGACATTGTTTTTTATTGCAACTCTCCCTATGAAGGTGAATCCGTATTTGACTGTCGCTGCCTCCAGCTTGGGAACCAGTATTTTCCTGGCGGCTTCCCGCATCCGCTCCAGTTCGGCAGGGTCTTCCGGAACGGAGGCTGTCTTTCCGCTGCCCTCAGCCTTTTGCAGCAGTCTTGCCTGGCGCTCTATGGCCGCCATTATCCACTGCCGTTTGGAAAGCAGGAACTTCTCGGCAATACTGTAAGGGAGCAGCCATGGCACGGATACCGATACTCCTCGCCTGGGCGATACGCTTATCCGCAGTCCTCTTGCCCCTTTCCGCTTGACCAGCAGCACTTCCCCTATACCGGGGACCTGGATTGTCCTGAGTTTGCCCGCTTCCTGCATCATGTTGAAATTTAGAATAAATTTGTCTGCAAAAGTAGTGTAAATTGATTTTAATTGCCTATCTTTGCAACCCCGATTTTGGGGACAAATGACATTTTAACGTAATTTTAAAACTAAATGTTTATGGCAGAGTATCTTGCAGCAGACAAGAAGCAGGAGATTTTCGCTAAATACGGGAAGTCTAATACGGACACCGGCTCGGCAGAGAGTCAGATTGCTCTATTTTCCTACCGTATCGCTCATCTGACAGAACACCTTCGCAACAACAAGAAGGATTTCGGCACACAGCGTGCCCTTCTCCGTCTTGTAGGTAAGAGGCGTCGCCTCCTCGATTACCTGAAGGCCAAGGATATTGAGAGATACAGGGAGATCGTCAAAGCACTCAACTTACGTAAGTAACAGCTTTGGCATCATGAAAGAAACGGGGTTGTCAAGACAGATACGGCAGCCCCTTTTTCTTGGATGACAGATGACTCGCATAAGGCAGACATCAATCAGAAGAATATGAATATAGTTAAGAAAACCATCACAATGGGTGATGGAACCATTGTTGAGATCGAGACCGGTAAACTGGCCAAGCAGGCTGACGGCTCGGTCGTAGTAAAGGTCGGCGGGACGATGCTGCTGGCCACAGTTACATGTGCCAAAGACGCAAAGGAGGATGTGGATTTCATGCCTCTGTCTGTGGAGTACAAGGAAAAATATGCCGCTGCCGGACGTTATCCCGGAGGATTCCTCAAGAGGGAAGGACGTGCCTCTGATTCAGAGATTCTGGTAGCACGTCTGGTGGACAGGGCTCTCCGTCCGCTTTTCCCGGATGATTTCCATGCCGAGGTGTTTGTCAATGTAATCCTCATTTCTGCTGACAAGCAGAACATGCCTGATTCGTACGCAGGTCTGGCTGCATCGGCGGCTCTTGCCGTAAGTGATATCCCTTGGCACGGTCCCATATCCGAGGTCAGGGTAGCCAGGATCGACGGCAAGTTTGTGATCAACCCTACATTCGATATCGTAAAGAATGCGGATATGGATCTGATCGTTGCGGCAACCGAGGAGAACATCATGATGGTCGAGGGCGAGATGAACGAGGTAAGCGAGGCCGAGATGCTCGATGCCATCAAATGTGCCCATGAGGCCATCAAGGGACAGTGCCGTGCGCAGAAGGAACTGATGGAGGAGGTCGGCAAGGTCGAGAAGAGGACATACTGCCATGAGGTGAACGACGAGGATCTCCGCAAGGCTGTCCATGACTATTGCTATGACAAGTGCTACGCAATCGCAAAGAGCGGTCTGGCAAAACACGAGAGGGAAGATGCATTCGATGCCCTCAAGGAGGAGTTCATGGAGACCATACCTGAGGAGGAGAGAGAGGAGAAGACCATGATGGTCAACCGCTATTACGGTGCAGTCGAAAAGGAGGCAATGCGTCGCATGATCATAGACGAGGGTGTACGTCTCGACGGACGTTCCACTACCCAGATCAGGCCTATATGGTGTGAAGTGGGCTATCTGCCCGGAGCACACGGCTCGGCCATATTTACCCGCGGTGAGACTCAGTCATTGTCGACAGTGACCCTGGGTACGAAGATGGACATGAAGGAACTGGATGAGGTTCTGGTTCAGGATACACAGCAGTTCGTGCTGCACTACAATTTCCCTCCTTTCGCAACAGGCGAGGCCAAGCCCCAGAGGGGAGTAGGCCGCAGGGAAATAGGACACGGCAATCTGGCATGGAGGGCTCTGAAACCTGTAGTGCCGGTAGGGGAGGAGAATCCCTACGCAGTACGTGTCGTTTCGGATATTCTGGAATCCAACGGTTCTTCTTCAATGGCTACAGTATGTGCCGGAACACTTGCTCTGATGGATTGCGGTGTCAAGATCAAGAAACCTGTCGCAGGTATTGCAATGGGACTGATCTCTGATGAGAAGACCGGCAAATTCGTGGTCCTTTCGGATATCCTCGGTGATGAGGACCATCTTGGCGATATGGACTTCAAGGTTACCGGAACCAGGGACGGTATCACTGCTACCCAGATGGATATCAAGGTAGACGGACTTCCTTACGAGGTTCTGGAACAGGCTTTGGCCCAGGCCAAGGAGGGACGTGCCTACATCATGGGCGAGATGATGAAGACCATATCCGAACCACGTGCCGACTACCGTCCTAACGTTCCCAGAATCGTCCAGATTACCATTCCATCCGAGTTTATCGGAGCTGTCATCGGTACAGGCGGAAAGGTTATCCAGGATATCCAGAAGACAACAGGTACTACCATTACCATCACTGAGGAAGGTGACAAGGGTATCATCGACATCTTCGGAGAGAACAAGGAATCGATGGATGCTGCTCTGGCACGTATCAAGGCTATCACTACCGTGCCTGAGGTAGGAGAGGTATACCACGGGAAGGTAGTTTCTATCCTGGAATTCGGAGCTTTCGTGGAGATTCTGCCCGGTAAGGAAGGCCTTCTGCACATCTCGGAGCTTGACTATAAGAAGGTAGACAAGGTGGAGGATGTCCTTCAGGTTGGAGATGAGGTAGATGTGAAGTTGCTCGAGATCGATCAGAAGACAGGAAAGATGAGGCTCTCCCGTAGGGCATTGCTTCCTGCTCCCGAAGGATGGGTAGAGCATGAGCGCAAGCCCCGTCTCAACGGTAACGGCGGCTCCCGTCCTGACCGTAGGGACAAGGGGCCGCGTCGTGACCGCGATGCCAAAGGCGGCAACAAGAGACAATAAGAGGAGACAATAAACCTCTGCATATAGCGAGAAGCCGGAGAAAAGTCTGAACTTTATCCGGCTTCTTTTTTAGGTAGAGGAGGAGGAATAGATAGGAGAGGGTGACCCCGAAGCCATTCGTTTCTATGGCCCAAAGGGTTGCCCTCCTTTACTTTTTACAAGTACGGTACTTCACCGACCGGCATTCCGCACCCGGCCATGCTTGAGGACCTGCATCACCCCATCAAAATCCTTCACGCTCCAACTCTTCCCGGACCATTCCCTTCATGGATCTTCCCTTCTGGATCTTCCCTTCCCGCCTTCCCGGACCAACTCTTCCTGGACCTGCCCTTCATGGATCTTCCCTTCTGGATGTCCCCAAAAAGAAAGGCGCAGCAAGAGGGCGCAGCATGCGATTCCCGGCGGGTCGCGTTGTCCCTTTTCGATTTCTTCAAGAGCCCCCTCAGGATGAACGCAACGAATATCTTGTATGACTGTCAATGTCATCTATTGATTTTTTGCCCCAATTACATCCAGGCGCCGTGTAATTCGGCCCTTGGAAAGTACCAACTGCGTCCTTTTACTCCACCTCCACTACCACGCTCTTTGCTCTGTCCAACCGCCCACTATTCGGCACTTTGTGGGCGTTGTGGCAGCACCCTGGAACGGCAGTCCCGTCCAGAAGTGCCTCT
>CALVDF010000009.1 GCA_944326245.1 uncultured Bacteroidales bacterium | reverse complement strand
ACGAATAAATTGATATATTTGCAAAACTAAGAGGTCTGAGGACTTAACCCAGACACACTGTTTGAAACACTACCAACGGGGCAGGCAACAAGGATACCAGAATACTACGTTTCAGGAAATCGGATGTGGAATACATTATTCCGGAGTAGTGAACTCCAGAAACGCCACATCGCCGGTAAGGTTGCCGGAAGCATCCTTGTCCGCTGCCATCACGAAGTACTTCGTCCCTGACCATACTTCGACAGGTATCTCTGCCCATTCGGGGGTCTCGCCGTCCACACATTCGATGACAGTGTCGCCGGAGCCTTCGAATGGGTAGAGCATTATCAGAAGCTCTGCCAGCGACTCCTGGTCGGACGTGCTCCAGCCCGGCAGCAGATAGTCCAGTGCGGCATATTCTCCGCTGGAGAAATAGAATCCGTCAGGGGAGTCGGACCTCACCCTGAACGAATAGGAGCTGGAGGTGACTTCCACTATGGAGAGGTATTCCCCTTCATCCTCTGCCGGTTCGGCTGTAGTAAGGATGAGGGATGATTCTGCCGACATGTCTCCCGTGAAGGCCGTGGCAGTGATTTCATAGCTGCAGGCAGGCTGGAGTGATGTCCATTGCAGTGGCGTATCCTTTCCCACCGGGATTTCCGCATTGTCGCTGAAATTGTCATCTATGCCCCTTATCGTCACTTCCGCCTTTTCCCCTTCAGACGCCAGTATGCTTACCTTCAATGTGACGGGACGTTCTTCCTCGGCAAGCTGGTCCGAGAGATCGGTGATTACCGGTGCGGCCGGTGCCACCGGTTCCGGTTCCGGCCCTCCGCCGTTGTTTTTGTTGCAGGAAGCGGCAAGAATCATCGCGGAGACAGCCGCGGGCATCAGTAGCAGTGCAGTGAACAGATTTTTCATGATACAGTCGAAGATTAATTGGTTTGCGGGATAAAGATAACAAATTTTTTTGCAGTTACTTTGTAGTTTTTTGAAACAAGCTGAGAAAGCGCATAGGCAGGCTGAGGCCTTTCGACAGGGCGATAGTCCTGCTGTGGCTGGAGAACATGAGTTACGACGAGATAGGCGCCGTCGTCGGAATCACGGCCAAAAACGTATCAGTGCACCTTTTCCGGATCAAGGAACAGCTCAAGGCAATGTCTGACAATAAAAATGCAGGAACATGGACAACAACAATGAAAACAGGACTATGGATGAGGCAACTCTGGAGAAAATGAAAGCTCAGCTCGGCCTTCTCAACGGGAAACTCAAGGACCAGGAGATCGTCAATGAAAACCTCATACGGCAGAGCATCAGGAACAGGATTTCGGAAATAAACAGGAGTGCGGTAGTGGCGGTACGGGGTGTTCGGTTCGGATGTGGTTTCGGCAATCCGGAAGGTCCGGAACTTCAGGAAAAATTACAGCAGATGGACTACAATAGGCATGGTGGCCGCATTTCTATGGGTAGCATGGATGATTTACCTGTGTCTGTCGATAGGAAGCGATGAACTGTTGAGTTTTGCACTGGGAGGGACACTAGGTGCATTCATAGGATGCGGATTCGGTATCAGAAAAAACCGTCAGGTAATCCGCAAGGCTGACGAAATCCTGAAGGACCTCAGGGAGATCGACAACCTGCGGAAAGGGGAGTAAGGGTGCGGCGACATCTGTGGCGGCAGGTAAACAGAGCGCTGCCAATGTGTTGCGGCTATTTCTCCGGCAGGACTTCTATCCAGTAGTTGTCCGGGTCGGTGATGAAGTACAGGCCCATAGCTTCGTTCTCGTAGCAGATGCAGCCCATCTCCCTGTGGCGTGCCCTTACCTGGTCGTAGTCTTCTGCAACCCTGAGGCACAGGTGGAACTCGCATTCCCCTAGGTTGTATGGCTGGGGATGGTCCCTGAGCCATGTGAGCTCCAGCTTGAAACCTGTCTTCCCGTCACTCAGGAATACCAGGATGAAGGAGCCGTCTTCGGCGACTTTACGGCTGGATTCATGCAGACCGAGGGCTTCCCCGTAGAATTTTATGCTTTTTTCGAGATCGGTGACATTGAAGTTGAAATGGTTGAAACGTCCGTGTATTTCCATACTTTGGTATTTTATTGAATTGTCAAAATCAGTTTTGAGGCTGCAAATATAAGCAAAACCGCTCAACGGGCTCTGAAGGCGGAGGGCAGTAGATGGATTTACCGGCCGGATTTTTTGTTTACTTTGCAGTTTTACGGCAATACGGGGCAATATGGACAGGAACATTGAAAAGGATGCGGCAGCTTGGGCTGCAAAGGGCTATACTGTGGCAAGTGCCTTCAGCAAAGACGGGCAAGGCGGCAACAGGGCCGGGATAGTATGCGGCGGCTTCAGCGGAGGCAGTGCTGCAAAAACTGAGTTTGCGGCCAGGCTCGGGTATTCGGAGACGGTATTCGCTTCGGACTCGGATGTGGCTGACTACAGGCTGGAATATTTCACTCCGGAGGGGGAGGTCCCGCTCTGCGGTCATGCGACCATCGGCTTCTTCGTCTACATGCAGGCGACAGGGGCTGCAGGTCCAGGGCATTACACGATTGAGACAGGGGCCGGGGTCTTCGGGGTGGATGTGGAACCGGACGGCACGGTGTTCATGGAGCAGGCCCGGCCGGAGTTTCTGGAAACTGTTCCTGCTGAGAAGCTCGCCGGATGTTTTTCTCCTATGCCTTCATGGACGGAAATACAGCCCAGGATAGTGTCTACTGGTTTGCGGGACATCATGTTCCCGGTGGCGACTGTAGGCGGACTGGACGGGATGAGGATGAACAGGGAGGCAGTTTCAGCGGTCAGTGCGGAACTCGGGTGTGTAGGGATACACTGTTTCGCATTGTGCAGCCCTGCCGATTGTGCGGCTGCCTCTTCTGCAGAACCCTGTACTGCGGTCTGCAGGAATTTCGCTCCGCTCTACGGCATAGACGAGGAGCCGGCCACCGGCACCTCCAACTGTGCCCTGGCATGCTATCTGTTCAAGTGCGGAATCCGCCCCCGGGAGTACGTGTTCGAGCAGGGACGCAACCTCTCGTCGGTATCACGCATAGTGGTCCGCCTGACAACTTCAGGGGATGAAATCCTGTCGGTCAGGGTAGGGGGCCGCGGCTATCTGCTGTAGGAACTGTAAAAATCAAGGCCGGCAGCACTCCCGAATGAGCTTTGCCGGCCTTGTGTTCAAGTTGTAGCAGCCTCGTCAGTAGGCGCTATGTATCTTTACTGGATATTCTTGACGGGAAGCGGGCCTCTGTAGGATGCTTTCAGCGTATGGTTGCCTTCCATCGTAAAGTCTATCTCGACTACAGCTTCATCCGCATCGCCGGAGATGGTGAAAGTTCCTGCAGTCACTGGTCCGAACGAGCGGTTGCCGTCTTCATCGAACTGCTGCACATTGGTACCTGATGGTATCATGATGCCGATGATTGAGGATATCTTGCCTGGAGCCAGTGTACCGGCAGCTCCGGCATCTTCGGTTATCACGTATTCCCCGGCCCTGATGCTTCCGTCATCTTCCAGGATGCAGTAGAGATCGAGGTCAACAGCTACTCCGGGATATACGGGATTGCTGTCACTGTCCTTCTCCATATCCATAAAGCGGATGTCGAGGCAGGCAACTCCATCTGTGTCACTTCCCCAATATGCATCGGCATTCACAACATTGAGATTGATGTCTTCAGTAATCTGCGGATAGTCCACATCAGGCTCGTCAGTACCGGAGTCATCTGTAAACTTGGCGGGACCGTTGTATGTGATCCTGTGCTTCTTGCCGTCTATGGTGGCGATCAGTTCGAAGCTGCAGTTCTCGCCTTCGTTCTTGACTGTAAGCACACCTTCGGTGCATCTGTATCCAATGCCCTGGCCGGCTTCGTCAGTCACGATGAGGTAGCTGTACTCCTCGGTGAAAGTCCATTCATTGCATGTGGATTCTGGGTCGAGTGTGTATGTTCCGTCGGGGACGAAAGCATTTGCCGGGTCTTCGGCAACAGCACCATACAGGTCTATCCTGTAGTAGTTTCCGTTGGGAGACATGACATCGTTGACCATTTCCTGATCCATCAGGTAGAACCAGTAGTTGCCTACGCCCTCTTTATAGTATTCTCCGTAATAAATGCCATAGAACAGAGGCATTTCCATCTCGACGTCGTATTCTGATGGTTCTTTACCTTCCTGGGTCACGTTGACTTTGGCTGATACTGTTCCGTATTCGAGCTGGATGACGGCAGTGCGCTGGTCTGTCGTGGTGTTGGGCAGTACGGTGAATGTGACTTTTCCGTATGTGGATGCATCTATGGATGTGATCCAGTCAGCTTCGCTTGAAGCGGACAATGTAACCCAGTCGACAGAATTGACTATCGAATAGCTGATCTCGTAGTCTCCCCCCTGGGCTGCAGCTGAGATTGAGCTGTTCTGGATTTCGATTCTGGGACTTTCTTCATCCGGCGTCACTGGAGTCGGTTTGTTGCATGAGAAGATGGACATGCAGGCAACAATTGCCATAGGAATGATAGTGGTTCTTTTCATATTAATTTTATAAAAGGTTAAAACATGTTTCAAATATATGTAATAAATCTTAAAATCGTATTGGCTCAATGTAGATTCAAATTTTTTATTTTTGCGCCCTGATTTTGAAACAATGAAAACTAAAGGATTTTTTATTTGCATTTGCATGGTTGCAGCAGGCATATTGACGGCATCGTGCAGTATCCGTTAAACAGTTGAACCGGACTCTATCTCTTCCTCAGATTTCTGCCTTGTGTTCTACTGCAGTGGGGGAGATACTACCCATACGGAATGCATGACAGACTACAAGGATGCAATGGAGAAGTTGTTGCCCGAATCAGGTGTGGCCGTGACGTGGATCCTCAAATCCCACAATCCCGATGTAGCTACGCTGAGGTATTACAGCGATGGCGGAAAGTTTGTCACGGATGAAGGTTGGAACGGAGGAACAGGCTACGATATATCTTCCCCGGACAATCTGGCGGAGTTTCTGCAATGGTCTGCATCCAGATTCCCGGACAGGCGCTATGTCCTGGTGACAGCTGGTCACGGCAATGTATGGCGTCCCTCTACGGACGGTGTCGGAAGAGCTGACGGTACTGTTGCGCATGCTGATCCGCAGGGCCTGCTTTACGACGGAACGACAGGAAGGACGATGGCGGCATCGGACCTGTCAGCCGCTATCATGGAATCGGGAGTGGATGTGGAAGCCCTGCTCACAAACAACTGTCTTCAGGGCAGTGTGGAGACTCTGGCCGAGTGGAACGGATATGTGGATTACG
Organism: uncultured Bacteroidales bacterium; assembly: GCA_944326245.1. Taxonomy (GTDB): domain Bacteria; phylum Bacteroidota; class Bacteroidia; order Bacteroidales; family UBA932; genus Coprenecus. Next base: position 74,740 of record CALVDF010000009.1, on the reverse strand, counting down.
TGGTATACGGTACAAGCTACGTTCCCGATATGGGCGGGGACTATCCCTATCTTATAAAGCTGATGGACAGAAGTCCGGATCTCCGTTCCCTGCTGTATGACTATGTGGCTCACTGCGGGGAATTTTTCAATGGCATAGAATACCCGTTCGAGACCGGAGGGCCGTCACTGAGTGTCATGGAGATGAAATACTTTGACCCCTTGATGGAGACTGTCCGTAAAATATTCGTGGAGATGGGTGCTTCCCTGGACAGGACAAGTGCCACTACGGATTTCCCGTGTGTGTACGGCAGGACTTTTGCCGACGGGTACAGGGCTGCCATGGATGCAACCATACAGATGGACAGACTGGGTGAGCCGAAGACCCACGACCTTTACGATTTTCTGTTCAATGCAGTACTTTACACGGGTCATCCTGAGCTTATGACTCTGGTCGGGGAGTTCGGGGACAGACTCAATGATGCTGTACTGATCAATGTACACAACTCCGGCCTCGACGGTCACAAGCTCTCTTTCAATGTATGTACCTATCCGGAGGACTTGACCGGAGAAAACCTCGAGCTTTACAGGACGTGCAGGTTTGACAAGGCTACGCGTTGGAGTGACCTGTATACCACTCTTTTCGTTGATGGTGAATAATGCAATGCGCTGACACAGTGTGTATTGCTGTTGTCTGGGGCCAATGGAATGATAATTGTAAATTTGTCGGGTGACAATTCATTTTATTTTTGCTTATAATTTGTAATATGAACAAGAATTTTATCTATTGCCGCCTTCCCCATTATTATTCCACATTCGTTTTTCTTTCTGAAGAGTTCCCCTCAGCAAGATAAAATCATTCATGCATATCCTGTGACGGACTGGTCTGTATGTCTTACGCTTGTGCGTAAGTGACAGTACAGTTGAGGTCTTGTGTCCCGTGTCCGGATTTCCGGGATGCTGAACGGCCGGTCAGCGTCCTGGCCGTCAGGTGTGCGCAATAATGGCAAAATTTACTAATTAACAATCAAAAACAATGAAAATCAAAACAATCGTAACATCAGTAGCAATATCAACATCAGTCATTTTATCTTCCTGCACCAAGGGAGACGGTCCCATAGATGTACCGGGTGGCTCCAAAGTAGCTTATGTCAAGACGACTCCGGTATCGTTTGCCGGCGAAAGCAGTCTTGACCTCGAAGGTGAGAACGAGATCAAGGATATGCAGGCATGCCTTTTCCAGGGTGGTATCATGACTCAGGTCTATGAGGACCTCACAAGTACGGATGCAGGATATGGCCTGCAGGTGGACCGTCTCGAAGGCAGACTGTATATGCTGGCCAATCTTTCGGAAAAGATAGATCTCAATACCATGCTCATATCCAGCACCTCAGAGGAGGATTTCTTCAAGACTGCCATAGACATGGGGTCTGACGGGAACACTGTCAACTTCTTTACCGGTGTCGTTGAACTTTCCGGGCCTGATACATATTCCTATACAGCAGGAATGGAACGCGGCGTGGCCCGCTTTGACTTGGCAGTCACCTCCGGCAGCCAGCCCGTGAAGGTCAAGAAAATAGAAGTGACCAATGTGGCGCAGAAGGGGTATCTCCGTACACCTTCAGAAGGAGTGTCAACACCTGACGCAGCAGGATCTTCCTCTGTTACAGTCGAGTTTGACGAGCCTGTGACGGAAGCATCCAAGGGATTCCTCTATCTCTACGAGCAGAAAAATTCCGGTATGCAGGTAATTGTGACTGTTGAGGCGGCAGGGCAGGAGAAGACCCTCACGAAAAGCATTTCAGGTGACATCAGCAGGAATACAGTCTATGCCATTAAAGTCAACAAGAGCAATATAGATCTGTATATCAATGCAAATATAGAAGAATGGGAGAGTGGTGCGGATACCGAAATAGAGGCATGACTGAATAAAGGCGTGACTGAGGTACGCGCAGTGTCTCTGGAATTTTTGGGACAATACTTCAGAAACAAGGGGCCAACCTAAAAGAGGTTTAGGATTTTGAGGTCGGCTTCGCTTTGCTAAGGATAAAGATGGTCGTACACCTGCGAATGTCGTCTGGCTCATCCGCGAAAGAGTTCCCTAGGCTGCATGCCCATGTGGTGTCCCGGAGCTGTTCCTTCTGTGTCCAGCCTGCGCAGGTGAACCTTTTTCCGCATTTCCGGTTCACCTGCGGAAGAGGGAGGACGTGGTGGTAGCCCTGCATGCGTTTCTCGCGGAGGTGTGCCACCCCACCCCGTAGGATGGTGGGGACAGTTTCCCAATATCGTCGGCACCTTCCAAGAGGAAAGTCGTGCGGTATTATTCATCCTAACATCGCTATAAATTGGCCTCCCTGATTTAATACTCTATAAGTCAGAGGATTGCAGATAATGGCTCGAATAAGTGCAATGTTAGGATAGCGCAGAACGGCTAGTTTTGGCGGTTTTTCAGCCATCCTAACGTCGCTCCTCTAATGCTTTAGGCTTGTAACTTGCTTATAATAAGACTATTTGCATAAGGCGCCTCAATATATGCCATGTTAGGTTGGCTTTCCTGGCCGAAACAGCTTCTGTCTGCGTCAGGTAGCCCGGGGAAAAATACCGATTCCCCGAATGGCAATGTCTCAGGGCATTGCCACAACGCCCACAAAACGCCGAATAGTGGGCGGTGTAGACGGAACGCTGGCTGCCATCCCCGTCCTCATCCTCCGGGAAAGTGAACCGATTTCCCGTGTTTTCGGTACACTTTCCCCCTTTGGAATCCGTGCTACCGGTTCTACAGCCTTTTCTGACGGCCATCCCCGTCCATTTCCTTCAGGAAAGTGAACCGTTTTCCCGCGTTTTCGGTACACTTTCCCCCTAGGGACTGCCTAGGGCTGCTGGCAAGGGTAGCCCTGGTGGCTCGGGTGGCCCGGGTGCCCCTGTAGGGCCGTGACGAAATGGAAATGGAAAGAGGGTAACCCTTCGGACCATTTGAATGGCTTTCAATGGCATTCGGGTCACCCTCGTTTATCAAATGTCAGGTGTCTTGGCGGTTACTTCATGGACGGCTCGTCTATCACTACGACTCTGCTGCCGGGAAGGTCCGGGATGTAGATCTTGCCGTTGAGTACGGTGATGTCTGCAGGACCGGCAAGGGGTGATTCGAGCTCTACGGCAACTGGTGCAACTGTGCCTGTCTTGAGATCCACGATGCTAAGGCCGGCGGGTGTCCAGTTGGTGATGAAGAGGTACTTGCCGTCGGAAGAGAGGGCGATGCCGTCGTACTGTCCGGGTACTGTGATGACCTTTTCAGGCTGGGGGTTGTCGAGGTCGGCAATGCCGTAGATGATGTGCTTGTCCTGGGTGTTGCCGTCGGCAGGGTACGATGCTACGTACATCATGCCTTCAGAGATGGCGATGCCGTTGGGACCGGGTATGGTAAGCCATTCTGCAGGCTCTCCGGGAGCGGATATGTCGCTGATGTCTATCCGGTAGATCCTGTCGGTATTGGTCACTGACGCGTAGAGCCAGTTGCCGGATGCCGCGAGGTCGTTGACGAAGAGATTGCCTTCAGGGAAGACTATGTCCTTGACGAAGGTGCTGCCGTCTTCATCTGTTCTGTATACGGCGACTTTGTTGACATCGCAGATGTAGAGATATCCGTCCCTGAAAAACATGCCCTTGGGAGCGGACAGATGTCCGTCTGCGGGGATTAGTGTCACTGCAGTGTCGTTGGCCCATGAAACGATGTAGCCTTTGCCTTCGGTGTTCAGGGGATTGAGGGCGTCAGTCCCGAAATTGGCTATCAGTATGCCGTCGCCGTAGGGCAGAGTACTTTCACAGAAACGGATGCCCTCGCCGATGACTGCCGGGGCAGCTGAAGGGGCATTGTTGCATGATGTGATGGTCAGTGATGCGATTACAGCCGATACGGCTGCTGCGCATGCAATTCTTTTTGTTGTCATGTCTTGTTGTTTTTGGTGTTGATACAGCGCAAATATATAATTCTTTTTCAGAAGAAAATTTCCGGTTCGCGCCGGACAGCCTGGAATTTTTCTTCCAGGAGCCGTAGATGGCTGAGGAAAGCTGGGTCAATGAACGACTTGGCCTGTGCAGGGCACCGTTTGACACATGCCGAACATTTTATGCATGTTCCGGGAACGGAAGCACAGTCGTGCGGGTCTATTGCTCCCATGGGGCAGACGGTGGCGCAGTAGCCGCAGCCGGTGCATCTGCGGGGGTCTGTCACCGGCTTGACTTTCCTGATGTCTATGCGGTTCCCCTGGCTGTCGGTGGCGGGGTAGAATCTGCGTTCGGCTTTCCTTCTTCCGGCTATCTGTGCCATATCGCCGAACTTTCCTGCCTTCATTGCCGCTGAAGGACTTTCGCCTCCGAGTACCAAAGCAAGTGCCTTGCCCATGGATGCGGCAGCCTCCGTGTCGAGACTGTCAGGCCTGCCCGCAGCGAGTATGCGCGAGAAGGAGTGTTCCCCGATGAAGGCCGCAGCCGCAGCCAGCCGGAAACCGTCGTCTTCCAGTATGTCCATGAGCTCAGGCAGGGCCTCGTCGGATGCCCTGTTGCCATAGACTGCCACGGCTGCCACGGCTGCTCCGCCTCCCTTTATTGTCCTGAAATACGGAGCTATGAGGTTGGGCACCCTTCCGATGTAGACAGGAGTGCCGAATATCACTGCATCCTCCGGACCGAACTCCAGAGTGCGTTCCCTGTCCGCCCGAGCCGTGATGTCGATCCCGGTGACAGGCACTTCGAGAGAGGCCCCTGCCGCTGAAGCAATGCTTTCCACTACCTTCTTTGTCGTGAGTGTCGGACTGAAATACACTGCGTATATCCTGCTGCATGTCCTGGTGCATGACGCAGCGGCAGTTGCGGTATTTGCCGCCTGTGTACCTTGTGGTGTATTTGCGGATAATGTCTCCATAGGGATGCAAATGTAGATATTTTATTACTTTTGCGGTGTTTAAATCGATTGCCATGCGCGGTTATATCTTTTGGGCAGTCTACATTGCCGTAGCGGTGGTCTGCCAGATAATATTCGGGGACTTCCCTTCAGGGTTTTTCGGATTCCCTGTCAATGCTGCCGTGATGCTGCTGTGGCTGGCAGTGCTGTGGGTAATGTTCCGGGAGAAAAGGGATTCGGCGCCCGTCAGGATGCTGCTTTCCAGGCAGACGACCCTTGTACTTATAGGTGTATTCATCGCGGCTTGCCTTGTGCAGGGATTCAGCAGAAGCAGGCTGACCGGTTCATGGTGGTTCGTGGCCGTGCTTTTCGCCCTGCTCTCCCATATTTTCCTGGTGCTGCTCAGGGGCATGAGCCATCCCCGTCCCTACAGGCTCCGTTTCTTCCTCAATCATGCTGGCCTTTTCCTGGCACTGGCCGGAGGAATGTTCGGGAGTCCTGACAACAGGGACTGGAGGACAGTGGCGGTGACGGAGGCTCCGGCAAGGGAGGCGGTGGACATCGAAGGACACCGTACTGCACTGGAGCACAGCTTCCGGCTGGTGGACCTGAAGGTCGAATCGTATGAAAACGGGGCACCCAGGAACTATGAGGCGACAGTGATGATAGACGAGGAAAAGGAGGCGGTACTGAAGGTCAACCATCCGTGCAGGCTGTCGTGGAAAGACGACCTGTATCTGTCAGGAATCAAGGAAGGAGGATGCATCCTGCAAGTGGTCAGGCATCCGTGGAAGTATATGGAATTCATAGGTATAATAATGTTGCTGGCCGGTGCGGTGCTGGTATTCCTGCAGGGACCTGCGGGACAGGCCGGACAGGCAGGAACGACTGAAGAAAGGAGGGCAGGAAAATGATTGCGTGGTCTGAATTCGTATTTTTCGCTTCGGCTGCAACGGTACTGTGGTTCGCCGGGGCTGTGGCGGCCTGGAAAGACAGGCGGGGCCTGGCACTGGGGCTTACTCTGGCCGGTCTGTGCGTGTACATTGCCTTCATCATAGGACTCTGGGCCGGACTGCAGCGTCCCCCCATGCGCACGTTGGGAGAGACCCGCCTGTGGTATTCGCTCTTCATGGCGGTATCCGGAGTGGTGGTATATGCCCGCTGGAGGTACAGGTGGATAATGCTGTTTTCGGCAGTACTGGCCACGGTGTTCGTATGCCTCAATGTGTTCATGCCTCAGATTCATGACCAGACACTGGCGCCTGCGCTACAGAGCGGGTGGTTCGTGCCGCATGTGACTGTGTACATGTTCTCATATTCGGTAGTAGGGTGCGCAGTGATAATGGCCGTGGCCTCCCTGATTCAGGGAACGGACAAGTATCTCGGCTCGATGGACAGCCTTATCTATATCGGTACGGCATTCCTTACGCTCGGTATGTTGAGCGGGGCCCTGTGGGCCAAGGCTGCCTGGGGCATGTACTGGAGCTGGGACCCCAAGGAGACATGGGCGGCGGTCACATGGTGCGTCTGCCTGGCATACATTCATCTAAGACTCAACAGGCAATCTTCGTGGAAAGCGGCTTGCATACTGGTGCTGCTGGCTTTTCTGGGACTGCAAATGTGCTGGTACGGAGTCAATTGGCTGCCGTCAGCCACAGAGAGCATGCATGTATATGGACAATGACGGGAAAAAATGACTATTTTTGGCGCGTTTTAGCACAGAAACATAAAACCAAAGGAACAATTATGAAAAGAAGTTCTAAAATCCTGATTGCCGTAGTGATAGTCATTGCGGTACTCGCCGTGGTCTACAGGGCTGTCAACAAGGCCCCTTCCGCAGATCTTACGGCAAACGAGCAGCTTCTTCAGATCCTTGAGGACGGCGGATGTGCAGAGTGTCACTCCGCAGATCCCAAAATGCCGTTCTATGCCAATTGGCCAATAGTCAAATCGCTTATTACCAAGCACATCAAGGATGGTTATGCTGCATTTGACATCATTCCTTTCGAAGAGGCCCTTGCCAACGGCACTACCCCTAACGAGGTAGATCTGGCAAAGGTGGAGCGCAGTCTGTCGGACGGATCCATGCCTCTGGCCCAGTATTATCTGGTACACTGGGGTTCATCCGTCACAGGAGCCAAGGAGGAGATCGCCCTTGCCGCTGTAAAGCAGCTCAGGGCTGAATTCTTCCCCAACACCCTCGCCGCTGCCGAGTTTGCGAACGAGCCCATCAGGCCTGTTCCTGACAGTGTCGCATACGATGCGCGCAAGGCTGCTCTTGGTGACATCCTGTACCACGATACCCGTCTGTCTGCCGACGGAACGGTATCATGCGCTACCTGCCACGGTCTCGAGACTGCCGGTGTAGACAACAAGCGCTACTCCGAAGGTATCAAAGGCCAGCTGGGCGGTGTCAATGCACCTACAGTATACAACTCTGTATTCAACTTCGTACAGTTCTGGGACGGACGTGCGGCAACCCTGGCCGAGCAGGCCGGCGGTCCTCCGTTGAACCCCGTTGAGATGGGATGCAGCTCTTTCGACGAGATCGTAGAGCGCCTTTCCAAGGACAAGGCTTTTGTCCGTGAGTTCAAGGCCGTATATCCCGAAGGCCTGAGCCAGGCAACCATCACCGACGCCATCGCAGAGTTCGAGAAGACACTCGTTACCCCCAATTCGGCATTTGACCGTTACCTGAAAGGGGACAAGAACGCCATGACTGCCGAGCAGATCGAGGGATACGAACTCTTCAAGGAGTACAACTGTGCCACCTGCCATGCAGGAGTCAACATGGGAGGACTTACCTACGAGCTCATGGGCCAGCGTGCCAACTATTTCGAGGACCGTGAACTGACCCGGAAGTCAGGTCTTACCGACGGTGACAACGGACGTTGGGCACAGACCGGCGTGGAGCGTGACCGTTATCGTTTCAAGACTCCGGGCCTGCGCAACGTCGCACTGACTTACCCTTACTACCACGACGGCAGCATCATGACCCTCTCCGAGGCTATCGACAAGATGGCTCGTTTCCAGGTGGGACGCACCATCTCTGCCGATGACAACAAGAAGGTGGAGAGCTTCCTCAATGCCCTCACCGGCCAGTACAAGGGTGTGACCCTTACCAATGCCAACGGTCCTGCAACAGAGGAAATAGCTGAAACCGCAATATCGGTCGACTAAACAATCCCGTTAAATAACCCCGTCATACAACTTATATGAACCTGTCATGGCAGCGGCCTCCGCTCCGTGGCAGGTTCTTTTTTCGCCCTTTCAGAAAATATTGAAACTTTATTTCCTATAAGTTGTTTAAAAAATTAAATATTTTTGTATACAAAACTGTGACCTTTACGATTTCTATTCACTTACTTAATACTGTGGCTTATGAAGATTTTTAAAACTGTTCGCACATTTATCATCGTTGTGGTAGCGGCTATAGTCAGTGGCTGTACGGCCGATATGGATAAAATCAATGACAGGCTTGATGGCCTGGAAGACAGAATTGAAGCACTTGAGGAACTGTGCAGTCAGATGAATTCCGACATTGCATCGCTGAAGACAATTGTGGAGGCTTTGCAGAATGCCGATTATATAACGGATGTCGTTCCTGTTACGGAAAACGGGACAGTCATAGGTTATGAAATCCATTTTGCCAAGAGCGGAACCATAACCATTTATCACGGCAAAGACGGTCAGGACGGTAAAGATGGTGAAGACGGCAAGGACGGTCAGGACGGCAAGGACGGATATACTCCTGAAATAGGTGTAAGACAGGATACCGACGACAGGTATTATTGGACACTTGATGGAGAATGGCTACTGGATGACAATGGAAATAAGATTCCGGTTAATGGAGAAGACGGTCAGGACGGTCAGGATGGGCAAGACGGTCAGGACGGGCAAGACGGTCAGGATGGAGCTCCTGGTCAGGACGGGATTACCCCTATTCTGAAGATAGAAGACGGTTATTGGTATGTTTCCTATGACAATGGAGCAACCTGGACCCAGCTCGGAAAAGCAACAGGAGAGGATGGTCAGGATGGTGAGGACGGTCAGGATGGAGCTCCCGGTCAGGACGGTTCTTCGATATTCCAGGATGTAGAAGACAGAGATGATGCCGTGGTGTTTACGCTTATGGACGGAACAGAAATCGTAATACCAAAGTCAACGCCATTGGATATAATCTTTTCAGAGGAAGACCTGGTTGTAATCGGCACCAACAGTTCCAAAGATATACGTTACGAGATTACAACAGTCTTGCCGGCTGTGGATATAGAGGCACTTTCATCTGCGGACATAAGAGTCAAGGTCGTTCCCGATGATGGCTCCTCCCTAACAGGTCTGATAAATATCCAGACTGGAGCCGTAATAGATGAGAGCAGCAAGGTGGTCGTATTTGTAAGTGACGGGACACGCATCATAATGAGAACGCTTACCTTCGAAGAATCAGGTATATCTGTTGCTGACAACGCGCTGAAGACAGTGTCTGCGGAAGGCGGTGAGATCACGCTGGAGTATCTTTCCAACGTGGAGACTCAGGTGGTAATTCCCGAGGATGCGCAGGATTGGATCAGTGTAGTACCCGCAACAAAAGCAATGGAATACAACATTGTCACACTTTCCGTTTCGCCCAATGAAGGTTACTGGCGCAGTGCAGAAGTGGAAATCCATTCTACCGACGGTCTACTTTCAGTTGTATATTCCATAGAACAGAATGGAGACATGGGGGTTGATATTGATCCTGAGGCTGTACCCGATGATGAGATATGGTATGTTACAAATGATGGAAAGCCAATTGATTTGAATAACGCTCAAACTGATTGGGGCTATCCAGAAACAGATTATGGGGTCAACGTTATATCCAATACATATAGCAATGGTAAAGGTATTATAAAATTTGACGGAACAGTTACAAAGGTTGGATCATGGGCATTTTGGAGGTGTATGAGTCTGGAAAAAATGTATCTGCCTAAAAAACTCAATTATATAGGCGACTATGCATATAATAATTGTGTGAACTTAAAAACATTGTACTTGCCAAATCAAATTAATGCTGTCGGAACGCGCATATTTGACAATTGTTTGTTGTTAGAGTCATTTAAATCTGATTTGGCCAGTGAAGACGGGAAAACGCTTATCGTTAATTCTGCAATTGTTGGATTTGCACCATTTAATGTTACGGAATATACAACCCCTATTGGAGTAACAAGTATAAGTGATGGTGCCTTTTGCAATGCTTATATGTTGAAAAAGATTGTCATCTCTGAAGGTGTGAAAGATGTAGGTGATGCAGCATTTGAAGCTCAAGATCCTAATAGAGACAGTTTCTCTCTTGAGTACAATCTTAGTGCTACAATAGAGGAAATATATTTACCCTCTACATTGGAGAATATAAGTACATATTCGTTTTTGTTTCAAAATAAAATTACGGGAATATATGGAAACAGTAAATTTGTATCGGAGGATAATAAATTCATATGGAGTTATGACTATTTAGGCAGAAAAATTCTCGCTGTCTTTGCATCAGGTTCCAATATTGTGGAATACGTTATACCTGAGGGAATTCATGTTGTTGAAAATTATGCTTTCTATAATTCCAAGATAGAATCTGTAACATTCCCTTCTACATTATCTCAGTGTCCGTCGGGGTATGTTTTTGAACTTTGTGATAATTTAAAATCATTCTATGGCCAATATTCAACTACAGACAATAAGGCATTATGTGATGAAAACGGGACTCTTTGCGTTTTAGCTGATTATGGTATTGTAGAATACACAACCCCAAATGAGGTAACAGCTATTGGTAATGGCGCTTTTGTTAATAAAGATAAATTAGAGTCGATTACTTTATCAGATAATGTAAAATATATTTATGGTTCAAACAATTTCGGATATTGCGATAATCTTAAGAAGGTTACTTTATCTGCGAGATTGACAGATATGGGAGCTCATACATTCTATCCGGCACCTAGTTTGGAGGCAGTATATTGTAGAGCTGTAGTCCCTCCTGAGTATCAAACACCGCTATCAACAGATGGAGTAATATCCGAACAGTTTTATTTTAAATTTTATGTACCTAATGAATCTTTAGATACTTATCAAAAATCCAGTCAATATAAGGCATTTAAAAATATCTTAGGTTATGATTATGGAGATCTGAGCGAATTCTATCCAGACAAATATACTTCCACAGACTACAGTGCTGACGGAACATACGAGTTGTTGCAGTCGGCGACAGTAGGCAACGGCATCGATGTGGTACTGATGGGGGATGCGTATTCGGACAGGCAGATTGCTGACGGGACATACCGCAGTGTGATGGAGAATACCATGGAACAGTTCTTCTCGGAAGAGCCGTACAAGTCTTTCCGCGATTATTTCAATGTGTATATGGTGAACGTGGTGTCGAGAAACGAAGGATACGAAGATGGCAATGTCACTGCTCTGAGTACATGGTTCGGTGGCGGTACTTCTGTTGGAGGAGATGACCAGACGGTTTTCAACTATGCCCTTAATGCAATAACACCTGAAAGACTGGACGAAGCTCTGATAGTGGTAATGATGAACCGCGACTATTACGCCGGAACGTGCTGGATGTACTATCCTGAGGACGGAAATTACGGTAACGGTGTGTCTGTGGCCTATTTCCCTACCAGCAGCGATGCGGCCACTTTCAGAGGCTTGATTCTGCATGAGGCCGGAGGCCACGGATTTACGAAGCTCGCTGACGAATATGCGTATGAGAGCTATGGGCAGATTCCATCTGAGGAGATAACAAATTGCCAGGTACTTTGGGATTTCGGGTGGTATAAGAATATTGATTTCACCTCAGATCCGACTCTTGTGAACTGGGCTCACTTTATAAGTGACAGCCGTTATCAATATGACGGTCTTGGAGCGTTTGAAGGAGGCTTTACATATTGGACAGGCGTCTGGCGTCCTACAGAGAACAGTATCATGAGATACAATGACGGAGGATTCAACGCTCCTTCACGGGAGGCCATCTATATCCGTATAAATAAATTGGCTTTCGGAGAGTCTTGGGAATACAATTACGAGGACTTTGTGGCCTATGATGCGGTCAACCGCAGAACTTCTCCTTCGGCGACACCGTCGTCGCTGCGGAGGTTCGAGCCTACTGCTCCTCCGGTAGTGGTGCGCAAGACATGGCGTGAGGTAATGGTCCGGTAAATATGGCTATACAGTACCGTGAGGATTCTGAGATTGAGGTGAGGATACGGACGGCCTGGGCAAGTTGCGCCCTGAGGGTAGCCGGGGCCGGGAGTGAACGGTGAAAGTAAAAATTAATTATGAAACACCACGCTAAAGGACAATGTGCTGAATATAAAATAGATAGCATATTGTTTGGTTCTTCATGATGTCTTTTTTCACCCCAAGAAACACCATGCGAAATGTTAAGTTGTTGTAAATCAATGACATGGTTAATGGCCAGATGTTTCTAAAATCAAATTCTACTTCAGCGCCGCTGTCGTTGTTGCGGAGGTTCGAGCCTACTGCTCCTCCGGTAGTGGTGCGCAAGACATGGCGTGAGGTAATGGTCCGGTAAATATGGCTATACAGTACCGTGTGGATTCTGAGATTGAGGTGAGGATACGGACTGCCGGGGCAAGTTGCGTCCTGAGGGTGGCCGGATTCGGGGCGTAGACGACGGAAAACCTGTAGCGCCCGTCGATGCTTGCCTTATCATTGTCAGATACTGTTTCTTCCATACAGCATTCGGTAACATCGTGCGCTTCTGAGTATCCGGGGATTGTTCCATGCTGCATGTGGCGGTCGAAGTATTTCCTGGCAAGAAGGCCCATTGTCATGCGGACGTTGATCTCCACGCACGGGTTCAGGAGATATTTGCCTTGACTGTCCTCTGTCGGTATGAATCGGCCCGGGTTCTTGTCTTTCCCGAAAGTGTCAGTGCCGTGAACGGAGTCCGTTTCTGTATTGGCCCTGCAGATGAACATGTCCACTCCGAGGTAGCCTTCGTAGCGGCCGGAGAAATTGTCCTTCAGAAATATGGTGAGTTGCCGGCGGACAGCTGTCAGTACGTTTTCCGGTATGAAGCGTGAGAGATGTGAGAGGATATGCCGGTCGGAGGCGAGGATGTTGCTGCGGTATGCCCCGTTGTCGGTGTCGAAGAGGGAGTAGCCTTCGAAGATGATGCCGGTGGCGGTCGACTGGAAGAGCATTGCGAAGTCGCATACTACATCTTCCCGCCGTTCCGCTATTACCGAGCCTTGCTTTGCGATGATGTTGCGGCACCATCCCCTGTCGCTGTGGCTGAATTCGTTGCTGCGTACCCATCGTAGGCCTTTGCCGCTTCCCGACCACGGGGCCTTGAATACCGCACTGGGATGCTTTGCCAGGAATTCGTTTATCATATCCGGACGGTCGATCTCTTCCGGAGTGTCCTTGACAAGGAAGCCGGCCGGCACGGAATTCTTCAGCCGTTCCCGGATGTATTTTCCTGCCTTGATTGCCGTTCTCCGGTGGGAGAGGCTCCTGATTTGCTCCAGAGCTTCATCCGATGGCAGCAGCTCCTCCGGTGTTCCGGCCTTGAGCAGATTGTATTTCAGGACATTGTCCCAGCCCCACGGGACTATGGCTTCCCCGTCGCCGGACTGGCCGAGAACATTTTCCATGATGTTGCGGCAGTCGTGGCCGAACTTGAGTGCGGATTCCGGCGGTACGAAAGTAGGACTGCCGTTGGCAAGGCACAGATCGTGTTCCGGATTGAAAATGTACCTCATTGTCTGTCAAGTCCCGCTCCGTATCAGCAGCCTGTTCCGTCAATGTTGCATGAGGCGCCTTCTGCCCGGTCCTGAGCCCTGTCATGAGTCCCTTCGTGAGCCTCGCCATGCGGACGGTTCATGGTCTCAGAAGTGCTGCACCGCGATTTGAGCCCGGCCTGTTCCGGGGAGAGCGTCACCGTACCGTCCTCCAGCACGAAGCATGGGATACCCGCCGCACCCGTACGTTTCGCTTCGTCGAATACAGGGTTGTTGTCCCTGAGTTTGAGGAACTCCTTCAGCTTTCTGACATGTGACCCGATGTCGATTGTCTCGTATCTGTCATTGCCCTTGACCTGCTCCTTGACATAAGTGCAGTCCGGGCAGGTATCCATACCGTAGATTTTTATCATGGCGTTTTATTTCTGCGGCAAAATTATCAAAAAACTTTTATTTTCTATTTTTGCATGGTTTTACAAATTCAAGCAAAATCATGTCGGAAAAGCTTAAGGAAACAGATAGGGCGGACCAACCTTTGGAGAGGTCTGCCGGGCAATGTACAGGTGGGTTGGATATGGACAGGTGGCTGGAGGAATTCCGCGGGAGGTGACGGGTCTCTTCGGGGAGCGGCTGCGGTTTTTCGGGATACAGGGCAGTTATGGCCGCGGGGAACAGACCGATGGCAGTGACATCGATGTGGTGGTGATTACTGACAGGATGGGCCCTGAAGATCTGCAGGCATACCGTGGGATGCTGGAGTCGGTGGAGCACAATGAGCTGGTCTGCGGATTCGTGGCCGGTGAGGCGGAACTCCGTGGCTGGGAGAAGGCTGATCTGCTGCAGCTGTATCTGGACACCAAGCCGCTGTACGGTTCTCTGGAGGAAATAGGGACAATGTTTACGGAAGAAGACGTGCGGCGGGCGGTACTCTCGGGTGCATGCAACCTGTACCATGCAAGTTCGCACAATTTTCTGCATGCCAGGGATATGGATGTGTTGAAGGGACTGTACAAGGCGGCAAGGTTCACGGTCCGCATGAAGTACCGTCTGGAGACCGGGGAGTATATCGCCTCTATGACCCGGCTGGAAGGACTTGTCGGCGGCGAGGACAGGCAGATACTGGAAACCGCCCGCGGGCTGGACTGCATGCGGGACAAGACAGGTGCCGGTGATGATTCGGCATGCCCGGATTTTGACCGTTACTGCCTGGCTCTCAACAGCTGGGCTGCAGGAATTATACGCAGTATGCCGGTTCGGCATTGATTTTGTGTCGCTGAATTTATCGGAATATTTAAAAATTGGAAGCCATGAAAAATCTTTTGAAAACAGCTATAGTTTCCGCCTTTTTCATACTGGCGGCAAGTTCGGTGTATGCACAGCGTTCAGGCTCATACCGGCTCGACAGGTTCAGAAATGAAGTGTACTACGAAGGCAGACTTGTGCCTGATGCCAACTTCAGTTCTTTCGAAGACCTGGGTTTCGGCTATGCCAAGGACCGCAATCACGTCTACCGTTCCGGAGAGATCCTCGAATATGTGGACCCTTCTACGTTCAGGGTGGACAGGAGGTTTGCGTGGAACGGAGTCGGTCCTCAGCGTCCAGATGTTCATCGCCCTGGCTTGCAGCGTCCGGGCAGACCTGGACAACCTGACGGTGGCCGTGGTCATGGCTACTTCAAGACCGATTTCGACGTATACTATGACGGCATGAAGCTGGATGACGCGCATGCCTTCAGTTTTATTGTGCTTGATGGGGGCTATGCAAAGGATTCGTTCAATGTATATTGGGAAGGTACCGTCGTGGATGGTGCAGTGTCGTCTTCGTTTACATCGCTGGGCTGGGGTTACGCGAAAGATGCGTTCAACGTCTACTGGCAGGGCGTGAAGGTAGAAGGGGCGGTGTCGTCTTCGTTCAAGGTAGGCAGGAACGGATATGCCGAGGACGCTTTCAACTCCTACTACCTGGGACGGGAGCTGGACAGGTAGTCTGGAATATAGTAGTCTGGCATATCTTTGCACCGTTTTTTGAAATTGTTCAATAATGAAGGCTGAGACTAGGGATGCATTGTCCGGCAATATGGCATGCCTCGCCGCGTATCTGATATTCGGCTTCAACATCGTGTGCTGCAAGAACATCGCAAACGATGCACATGTGTCTCCGATGTCGCTGTTCTTTATGCGTTCGGCCGGAGCGCTGGTGCTGTTCTGGATAGTGTCGCTGTTCTCCGGCAGGAAGGAAAAGGTGGCGAGGGGTGACCTGTGGAAGATAGCCCTTGCCTCGCTGCTGGGCCTGTTCCTGACGCAGTTCTCGTTTCTGGAAGCCATAACCATGACTACAGCCGTTGATGCGTCCGTGCTGAGCCTGATGTCCCCGATCATGACCATGGTCGTGGCGGCCGTTGCCGTCAAGGACAGGATTACGGCACGCGGGGTGGCAGGACTGGCAGTAAGTCTGGCCGGAGTGCTGTTCATCGTGCTGAACTCGGCAACTTCTTCCGGTGGGGCTGACCATACATCCCTGGGCGGAGTGCTCCTGATGATAGTCAATACACTCAGCTTTGCATGCTACGTAGGCATATTCAAACCTCTGATCCAACGCTACAGCGTGGTGACGTTCATGAAGTGGATGTTCGTGTTCTCCACACTGTATGCCCTGCCGTTCAGCGGTGGAGTGCTGAAGATCCACTTCAGCGGGATCCCTGTCGATATCTTGCTGCAGATCCTCTTCGTGGTCATAGGAGCCACATTTACCGCATATTTCCTGATCCCGATAGGGCAGAAGCGCCTTAAACCCATGCTGGTCTGCATGTATTCCTACGTCCAGCCGGTAATAGCCATGTGCATCAGCCTGGCTTCGGGACTGGACACCATGTCATGGAGCAAGGGGATTGCCGCGCTGCTGGTGTTCCTGGGAGTCGGCATCGTCAATTTCTCGCCACATGTGCACCATTCCAGCCATATTGCCGGCAAATGCGCCTGACCAAATGCACCTTCCTGAATGCCCCTTCCTGATCAAATGCACATGAATTGCGCTTGACAGATGGACGTTTGACGGGAAACAGGTATCGGGCAACTTTTTTCAGACATAACACACAATCTGAGTCAACCTTTTTCAGGAAATCACACTTTCCCGGGCCGCACAATGGGGATACACTGCAGAAGGCCCTACAAGGGGCACCCGGGTCACCCTTGCCAGCAGCCCTAGGGGAAAGTGTACCGAAAACGCGGGAAATCGGTTCACTTTCCCTGCGGGAATGGACGGGAATGGGATCCGGAAGAGGCTGTAGGGCCGGTAGTACGGATTCCAAAGGGGGAAAGTGTACCGAAAACGCAGGTAAACGGTTCACTTTCCCGGCGGGAATGGACGGAACAGGGATAAGCGGCAGAAGGTTTTCCTGTGGATAGAAAAAATGTTTGTGGTGTGGCTTCCGTGGTCAGCGCAGGAGCCAGGCGATGGCGCGGGCCATGCGGTAGTCCGGGCGGTCGAAATGGTTGCCGGGGTTCCACTGGAAGACGGTGTCGGGACAATGTGAGCGGACTGCTTCCACGATGTCGGAGGTACATGCATCCACCTGGCACATTAGGGGGTGCCGAGTGTGACTTTCCTTGTCCCCGAGGGAGAAGTATGCCCTTTCAAGGGATGTCCGTGGGGCGTTGTCCCTGATGTATTCCATGAATCCTGGATACCACATTGAGCCGGAGACGCTCGCCACTCTGTGGAAGCAGTCCGAGTTCCATGCTGCCCAGAGGGCGAAGAGTCCTGCTAGGGAGTAGCCGGCGATGATGGGGAGGAATTGCAGCGGCCGGTTCTGACGCTGCAGATTGCCTTCCGGGGCAGTGCCGGCGATGCGGGTTTCCACTTCCGGTATGCATTGTTCCGTGAGCCACCTGAGATGTTCTGAGGCCAGCCCTTTGTACGGTGCCTGGTCCTTCCATACGCCTTCCGCAGGCCATGGGGACAGCTCGTCGTCGAAGCCTGTGCCGGGATTGTTGACAGAGACCAGAGCAAATGGCGGACATCCGGTCCTTCGGCAAGCCTTCCAGACATCTTCACCGTCACCGCGGAATGAATGTAGATAGACCACCGGCAGTTTTTCTGTGCCGGTGGCCGTTTCATCATACCAAAGTATGTATTCCATGGATGTTTATGATCTGACGGACGTCAGCGGTTGCTTATGAGATAGTCCATGATGGTGAATTCCATTTCTTTATCAGGGGCCCCGGGAACTGACTCAGTTGTTCGTACGGCAAGTTTTCTGGCAGCACGTACCTGTTGGGAAAGGAAGCCGGCGATGTCGTAGAGGTTGTGGATCATGGGTATGGTGGCGACTTCATGGCCGGCATTGCCGGCACGGTAGAAACTGTAGGAGGTCTCTGCGGCATTGAGGCAATCTGCAATCGTGGCAGAGCCCCACAGCCCGCCTATTCCGGGTATGTGTGCGCTACGGAAAGGCACGACCTTGTCGACATCTCCGTGGAAGAGCATCATGGGGCAGGGGAGGGTGTTCCAATGCAGGCTGTCGGCCGAGGATATGGCACCGGCAAATGAAATTACACCGGCGTAACGGAAGTCCTCCGGCAGGCGGGAGGCAAGCGGAGCCGAGTTGCAGAGGTAGTATTCGGCCTGCAATACGGTGATGGCACCGGCGCTGGAACCGCTGATGACTATAAGGTCAGGATCAATGTTCCATTGTTCCTGCCGTTCGAGTACATATACTGTTGCATCGTACAGGTCGGCTACGGCAGTGTCTACGGCACCTTGCAGCAGGGCCATGAAGTCCAGCGGAGATGCGTGGGCCGAGGTGTCGGCTTCGGCAAGCATGGTACGGTAGTCGACCGATACCACATTATAGCCCTCGCGGGCAAGGAACTCGAAATATTCGAGGTACTTCCCGGAGGCCCTGTCTCCGCCCTTGAAACCTCCTCCGAAGGCAAACATCACCACAGGGGAGGCTGACCGGGTATCTGCGTATTGAGTGCATCCGGGCACGTGGTAGCGGTCATAGCGGAGGGTGTCGTCCCCCTTGATTGAGAATATGCCGGTTTCCTTCAGCACTTCCGGAGGGCAGGAAGCATGGCGGCAGCCGGTAAATGCCGTAGCGGTGATTGCCAGCAGTGCAGCGGCGGTCATGCGTAATTTTAAGATATCGTGTAGCATATTTGTAAATTTATTTGTAGGTTATTCCATTCTTGGCAGGGTCCCGTTGTAGCTGAACTGGACCTTGTTGCCGTATCCGTCCTCAAGTGTGCCGCTTACATTGTAGGTGCCGGAGGATCCGTCCTGTTCTACAGTGAAGCTCCCCGCTTTGAGCGAAGCCTCGTTCTGGTTGCCTGCATCGAAGTACCAGCATCCATAGTATGTACCATAGAAGTACGTTCCGGCTATTGCTGTCCCTGCGGGGGCTTCCGTGGCCGTGTTCAGGTCGATGAACTCCCCGAATGTCCCGTCAGGCACTCCGCCGGTAGCATCGTTCGGGGCATTGACGTAGAGAACTATGGCCTTGCCCTGGCCGTAGTTGGTCTGCAGGTCGTAGTCTTCCTGGGCAAGGATGATGGCGTACTGGATGGACTCTCCGGACTCGAAAATGTCTCCCAGAAGTATCTGGGCTCCCTGGACCAGACCGTCAACGGCGATGTCCCCTTCGAGGTTGGACCATTGTCCTTCATCGGAATGGTTGATAAGTCTGATCTCGCCGCTGTATGTGAAATCGATGTTTCCCTCCCCGTATACGAATGAGCATTTGACCGAATAGCCTTCCGCCGTGGCTGCCACTTCCATTGTCCCGTCAGTGATAGGGGAGTTGCTGTCATTCCTGAATACGTAGGAATCGCCTTCGGTGTTGAATGTGAACCCGCTGTGGGTCCCGTCCTGGTCCGCGGTATATGTCCCTTCCGGTATTGTCTGGAAATCAGGATTGTCGGCCTTGGTAAAATTGAGGTCCACGCATACGACGGTGCCGTCCTCGAGAGTGAAGTTGATCCACCCGTTGCCGAGCCCCGTCCCGTAGAAATCCCCCGTATAGTAGGCTTCCACGCGAATGTCAGACTCTGGCTCCTCGAGCGTTGCCGATACCGACCCCCATTCGGAATCGGTATATTTTTCACGGTCAGCCGCAATCGCCCTGACCTCTATCCTGTAGTCGCCGCTGGCCAGTCCGGAGAATGTCTCGGAAGTGGCGTCAACGGAAACCGGTTCACTTCCGTTAAGCCTGTATTCATAGCTTCCGGCATTGGCCACGGCCTCCCAGCTTACGGTAAATCCGCTGCCGGTCAGATCGGATACTGTGGGTTCGGGGGTCTGAAGCTGTGCTTTTTCATGTTCGTCTTCGTCGTTCCTGTTGCACGATACGGTAGCAACTGTGATGGCTGATGCAATCAGAATGGCAAAAGCAATGGGTTTCATTTTCTGGTATTTGTTTGATGGTTTGTGTGTCAGTGTGTCTATGTGTTATGTGTGTCAGGTCCGGAAGTCATCAGTCGGCGTCCTGCCCCGAGGTGAATTCCTTCTTGAAGAGTCTGGTAGTAGCCATGCCTCCCTGATATCCGAATGCGTATACGATATAGTTTGTGGCCGGCTTGATGTCTCCGATCGGCTCCCCGATGACAGGACCGGTGACGGGCTGGAGCCAGAAGCCGTCTATGAGCATCATGACGATCTCCTCGTCCGCCATTCCGGCGAAGTCATCGGCATAAGTTATCAGGAAAGTATACTGGTCTTCGTTGGAAGGGGTGATGTCCAGAGTGGCCGAGTAGGCAGTGATGTCGTAGACCCGGATGTCCAGGGTGAGATCGGACTGCTCTACCTTGCCTCTCTCGAACGGACTGTAAGTCACGGCGGAGGCTATGGAGCCGTCCCCGGCTACCGCATAGGCATAGCCGTAGTACGAGGTTTCCTGCTCCAGGTCAGCGAAGCGGAAAGAGTCTTCGCCCCGTGAGCAGAAGTCGGCAATGGCTTCCTCGATGCTGTATCCCCACTTGTCGTATCCGCTCATTATGAGCTCAAACTGCTCCTGGCAGTAGGCATCCATACCTTCCTGCGAATCGGAGTCAAGATCGCGGATGGCCACTACGTCAAAATAGTAGTAGATATTGTCGTCGGAAGGCACGACGGACATGGTGACAGCCGTACCGTCAACCTCATATGATAACGTAAAATCATATCCGGACTGGGCTTCGGCAGCTTTCTGCAGTACAGTGAAGCTTGCCGGTTCGGCATCACCGTATTCCACCGAGACGGTGCAGCTCCTCTCTTCCAAGAGGTTTTCGTCGACATTGAAACTGATCGTCCCGTCGGTATCATAATCGAAGGAATTGACCCAGTCTTCCGAGGCATGCGCAGAGACGGTCAGACCTCCGGCAGGATCGGAGATGCTGTACCCTATGCTGGCGGCACCTCCACCGGCATCCACAGTCACAGTCTGCTGTGAGAGGCTGATGGAAGGATCTCCGGACTCCTGTCCGTTTTTGTCGCATGAAATGACAGATAAGACTGCTGTCACAGCCATGATGGCCAATGGGAAAATTCTCGCTTTCATATACTTGAAAATAATTTATCCAAAAATACGCAAAAAATCCCTCCACCGCAACGCAAATCCGCGCAAAGCCAGATTGATTGTGCGGAATGCGATAAAATCCGTAAATTTGTGGCACTATGGAAAAAGAACCGGGATACGTATACATACTGACAAACCCCAGCTTCAGGGAAGACGAAATATTCGCCACCATCAGGACCATCAAGTACAATGAGGTGGAGAAGCTGGTACACAAGACCATCGACCGGCTGACGGATCTGCGTATCCGCCAGAACAGGGAATTTTTCAATGTCGCTCCGCAGGTGGCCCTCGACATATTCAAGGACATCGCACAGACTATCGACGATGCAGTCATAACGGAATACAAGGACAACAAGCCGGTCGAGCCGGGAATGGAAAAAGCCTGCATGGAAAATGACGGACAGGAGCAGGGAACCAAGCGCAGCCGCTTCAAATTCAGCATGGTCGGCATCGGGATAGGGGAGACCGTCACATTCATGCCCGAAGACAGACGCAACACCTCCAATTCATACCAAGGGGCAAAATACTTCTCTTACAAAGGTAAAGTGCTGGACGACCTGAGGAAAGAAAAAGAAGGGAGGGAGTAAATACCTCATCGAGGTTTACATCTCATTGGGTTTGAATTTACTTTTTTGCTAAATTTGTAAATTCAAGTAGTGCAATGGAGATTATAGATAATTTAAGCAAAACTCTTAAAGAAGATTTGACGGAGGAGCTGCGCAATGGCAGTAAAATTGCCATAGCAGCTTCATGTTTTTCAATATATGCTTTCGAAGAGTTGAAGAATCAGCTTAAGGATATTGAAGAACTGCGTTTCATCTTTACATCTCCTACATTCATTACAGAAAAGGCAAACAAGCAGCAACGTGAGTTCTATATCCCCAGGCTCAGCCGTGAACGCAATCTTTACGGGTCCGATTTTGAGATCAGGCTCCGCAATAAACTCTTCCAAAAGGCCATAGCAAAAGAATGTGCCGAATGGATACGCAGGAAAGCCTGTTTCAAGTCCAACCGTACCAGTGAGAATATGATGGGGTTTGCAACCGTCGATGACAAGGCGTATGCACCTGTTGCCGGATTTACGACTGTGGAATTGGGCTGTGAACGTGGTGACAATGCATACACCATGATCAACAAGTTCGATTCTCCTTTGTCCTTGCAGTATCTCTCTCTTTTCGACCATATATGGAACGATAATGCAAGAATGCAGGTAGTGACGGATCAGGTTCTGGACAATATTACTAATGTGTATAAGGAAAATGCCCCTGATTTTATCTACTTTGTAGCTCTTTACAATATTTTCAGGGAGTTTCTGGACGACCTGTCTGAAGACACCATGCCCAATGAGGCCACAGGCTTCAAAGACAGCCAGATATGGAATAAACTGTATAATTTCCAGAAAGATGCCTGCATAGGAATCATCAACAAACTGGAAAAATACAACGGATGCATTCTCGCTGACAGTGTCGGATTGGGAAAGACATTCACGGCACTTGCAGTCATAAAATATTATGAAGGACGGAATAAATCGGTCCTGGTACTTTGTCCGAAAAAGCTCAATGACAACTGGATCACATACAAGAGCAACTATCTCAACAATCCGATAGCAAAGGACCGTTTGAACTACGATGTGTTCTTTCACAGTGACATGTCCAGAAGCAGCGGCAAGACCAACGGGTATGATCTCTCGTACATCAATTGGGGAAACTATGATCTGGTAGTCATAGACGAAAGCCATAATTTCCGAAACGGGGGGAAAGTAACATTCGACGAGAATGATGACAATCCCCGTGAAAACCGTTATCTGCAGCTGATGAACCGTGTTATCCGCTCAGGAGTGAAAACCAAGGTCCTGATGCTTTCGGCCACTCCGGTAAACAACCGTTTCAACGATTTGAAGAACCAGCTTCAACTCGCATACGAGGGTGACAGCAGCAACTTCGACAGACTCCTGAACACTTCGTCGGGGATTGACGATATCTTCCGCCAGGCGCAGAAAGAGTATAATGTCTGGGCAAAACTACCGGCAGAGAAGCGTACGACAGGAGAATTGCTGAAAAGGCTCAGTTTTGACTTCTTCGAAGTACTGGACAGCGTTACCATAGCCAGAAGCCGCAAGCATATCGAGCAGTACTACGATACGGAAGATATAGGGAAATTCCCGACAAGACTGGTCCCCATCTCCAGGCGTCCGGATCTTACCGATCTGAATTCTGCAATCAATTACAATGAGATATATGAAATTGTAAGTCAGCTCAACCTTGCTGTCTATACGCCATCGGATTTTCTACTTCCAAGCAGGGTTGAAAAATATGCAGGGACAGAAAGCGACAGCGGATACTTTGCCGGACGCGGCATGGCAGGACGTGAAAAGGGAATAAGAAGACTCATGAGCATCAATCTGCTGAAGCGTCTGGAAAGTTCCGTGAATTCGTTCAGACTGACCCTGCAGCGTATCAAGACACTGATCTCATCGACACTGGAGAAACTGGATAATGCAAGTCAGACAGAGAATTATTCACTTGACCTGGATGACATTTCCGGGAATCTGGACTTCGATGACCGTGAGTCGGATGTATTCATCGGCAGCAAGAAAACGAAGATAGCCATAGACGACCTTGACCATATATCCTGGAGGAAATATCTGGAAGAAGACCTCGAAAACCTCAATCTGCTGCTTTTCATGCTGGAGGATATCACTCCTGAACATGACGGCAAGCTTCAGCAGCTGATCTCCGATTTACGGAACAAATTTGCGGCCCCTATCAATGAAGGCAACAGGAAAGTGCTCATTTTTACGGCCTTCTCCGATACCGCAGAATATCTGTACAATTGTCTGGCACGTCCGATAAAAGAAAAACACGGACTCAATACTGCAATTGTGACCGGAGACATAGAGGCTCGCAGTACCCTGCAGCTGCGTGAGAAACTGGATTTCAACAAAGTCCTTACGCTGTTTTCCCCTGTATCAAAGGACAAGGATACAATCTATCCTAACATACATGAGGAGATAGATGTCCTTATAGCAACAGACTGTATAAGCGAGGGACAGAATCTTCAGGACTGCGACTACCTTATCAACTACGACATACACTGGAATCCGGTACGCATCATCCAGCGTTTCGGACGTATTGACCGTATCGGTTCGCATAATGATGTCATTCAGCTGGTGAATTATTGGCCGAACGTGACTTTGGATGAATATATCGATCTGAAAGGGCGTGTGGAGGCCCGGATGAAGGTCTCTGTGCTGACCAGTACTGGGGATGACAATCCCATCTCACCTGAAGAGAAGGGTGATCTGGAATATCGCCGTGAACAGCTGAAACGTCTGCAGAGCGAAGTGGTGGACCTTGAGGAAATGAATTCCGGTATCAGTATCATGGACCTGGGTCTCAATGAATTCCGTATGGATCTGCTGGCCTGTGTAAAGGACAATCCGGACATTGAGCATACCCCTCATGGCCTGCATGCTGTAGTACCTGCCACTGAGGACAATCCGGCAGGAGTAATATTCGTGCTGAAGAACAGGAACAATGGTGTGAACATTGACCGCAAGAACCGTCTGCATCCTTTCTACATGGTATATATCTCGGAAGAAAAAGAAGTAGTCATCAACCACCTTTCTCCAAAAGAACTGTTGGACCGCTTCCGTCTCCTGTGCAGGGGTAAAGCAGAACCTTATTTGGACATCTGCAAGGTCTTCAACCGTATTACCCATGACGGTAAAAACATGAAGCAGTACTCCGACTTGCTGAACGATGCCATCGCATCGGTTATAAGTACGAAAAAAGAAAGTGACATCGACAGCTTCCTGAGCGGTGAACAAGGCACTTTGTTTACAGAAGAAATACGCGGGCTGGACGATTTCGAATTGATATGTTTTTTGGTAATCAAGTAGCCTATGTACGGTCTTCCCACATCTACTGAACGAAAACAGCAGTTGCCGAAGAAGGCAATATATGCGAAGTTTGACTTGAAGACTTCGCAGCGTGAGAGTTTTGATGCAGATATAACCCGTATTGATATTGTGGCGGTAGTATCCCCGGCAACAGTTCCGGCGTTGAGTGCCGGAAATTCGGTGAAAGAGTTATATGTGCTTGCCGTGCAGATGAAACGTGTAGAATATGATATAAAAAATATACTTTTATTATCGAAGCTTATTCCACAGACAATGGTTTTTGCTTTGCAATATGGATCACAGATACAGTTTGCGACCTTCTATACGAAACTGATTGTTTCGGCATGGCGACCCGAAGAAGAAGCGGTACTTCCGCTGTCGGGACTGAACCTCGATGTCGTTTGGGAGAATATGGTAAAACACATCGGACAAATTGAGGTAACAGGTAAAAACTCCCTTGCTACGCAGATAGCAGAGGATGACCAACGGGCCAAATTACTTGCCCAAATAGCAACACTCGAGCGTAAAATGGCCAACGAAAAACAGCCTCGCCGCAAACGGGAATACTTTGAAAAGATTAAGAAATTAAAAGAACAGATATGAAAGAAATGAAAATGAACAGAATAAATTCCTCTTCTTTATTCCATTTTACTAAAAGAATAAGTACTCTTAAAAAAATATTGGAAAATGGAATACGATATTCTTATTCTGTGGAAGAAAGACCTGATTCACAAAATCATAATTATTCAAAGGTAAAAGTAACGATTCCTATGATTTGTTTTTGTGATATACCTTTAATGAGAACTTCAATTCATAGAAAGACTTATGGTAATTATTGTATTGGATTTGATAAATGTTTCTTGAAAGAAAAATTAAAAGAGACATTAAACCCTGTTTCATATTATAATTCTATAAAAGCAATAAATGCATTGAGGTCTTTATATGACTTTTCGGAGTCGATGATAAATGAAGGCCTGAATAGATTTTGTGATGATATAACGCTTGCTTTTGATATAAATAATAGTTTCATACAAGGGCATAAAGTCCAAAAAGATTTAGAATACATATTGGCATATTATAAGCCTTGTTCCCAATTGTTGAATGGTGAATTTAAAGATTATACTGATGAACGTGAGTGGCGGGCTGTTTTAGAAGAAAATAAAAATATGGGTTGCTCTTGGAATTTTAATTCTTCAGGAGAGTCGTTCTATGATGAAGAGAAAAAAGAAGATATTACTATAGCAAAAAAAGCGGCAAGTATGTGTAATGAGGGTATAAAAGGAAATCCATATTATTTTCTTAGATTAACTGAGGATGAAATTGGTAAAAGTTTAACACATATATTTACTAAAAAGGAAGCAGAAATTCCTTCAATAGCAGATTTTATACTGAAAAGTAAATATTTATTTGGTTGTAATAATATCTCAAACGATTTGCGTAAGATTTTAGTTAGTAAAATAACATCGTTTGAAAGAATAGGAAAAGATTTTTAAAATATGGACAAACTGAAAATGCATAGCCTCGATGTGATAGGCTCAAATATAGAGAAGATACAGCAGTTGTTCCCGAATTGTGTGACGGAACGGTTGGGTAAGGATGGCAAGCCTGAGTTGGCTATTGATTTTGAAAAGTTGCAGGCCGAATTGTCAAACGAGATTATCGGCGAAGGCGAGGAGCGCTATCAGTTTACCTGGCCCGACAAGAGTGCCGCCAATCGACTGGCCAATACACCCACGACGATGACCCTGCGCCCTTGTCGCGAGGAGAGTGTGGATTTTGACCATACGCAGAACCTCTATATCGAGGGTGACAACCTCGATGTGCTGAAAGTGTTGCGCGAAACCTATCTGGGTAAGGTAAAGATGATTTATATCGACCCGCCATACAACACAGGCAATGATTTTGTCTATAATGACGATTTTGCACAAAGCCGTAACGAATTCGAAGAGACCAGCGGACTGTTCGATGAAGAGGGCAATCAAACCATCGATCCGATGCAGCGCAATACCGAAAGTAATGGCCGCTTCCATACCGACTGGTTGAATATGATTTATCCGCGTTTGAAAGTAGCCCGCGACCTATTGTCGGACGACGGAGTAATCATTGTCTCTATTGACGACAATGAGGCTGAAAACTTGATGAAAATTTGCGATGAAATCTTTGGAGAGATGAATTTTGTCGCACAAATTCCATGGAGAAAGAGAACGGCTAAATCAGATGTACCATTTGGTATATCACAGGATTATGAGTTTATAATTTGTTATGTGAAATCGGGAGAATTTAGAGCAAGTATACTTGGCGGAGAACGTAAATATTATGAGACCCCCGATTATCCAGGCAGGCCATGGAGAGTTCATGATTTGACAAAACAAACAACAGCCAGCGAGCGTCCGAATAGTTATTTTACAATGGTTAACCCTAAAACTGGTGAAAAATATCCGGCTAATCAATTGAGAACATGGGCTGTAACATATGATACTTTTGATGAATATTATAATCAAGGAAGAATTGTTTTTCCTGGTGACTATGATTTCCTCAATATATCACGCCCTGCATTTAGATATTGGAAAGAAGATGATATGAAAAAAGCGGGTGAAGATTTTGGACGCATTGCGGTTAGTACAAAATTGCCCGATAGCATTGGAATGTCTCAAGACGGAACAAAAGAAGTTACAAATCTGTTTGATGGGAAAATATTTAGTTTTCCGAAGCCGTCATCTCTTATTAAATTCTTTTTGGAGATTATAAATTCAAAAAATTCTCTTATTCTTGATTTCTTTTCCGGGTCGGCCACTACTGCCCATGCCGTGATGCAGCTCAATGCTGAGGATGGGGGAAACCGCAGGTTTATTATGGTGCAGTTGCCCGAAAAGACCGACCCGAAAAGCGAAGCCTACAAAGCCGGATACAAAAACATTTGCGAGATAGGCAAGGAACGCATACGCCGTGCCGGCAAGAAGATCAAAGAGGAAAACAAAGACAAGGAGGGTATAGAAAAGCTCGACATCGGATTCCGCGTGTTGAAACTTGACACGTCAAACATGCAAGATGTGTATTACACCCCGCAGGAGTTTACTATGCAATCGTTGTTCAACGAGAACGTAAAGGCCGACCGTACGGGTGAAGACCTTCTGTTCCAGGTAATGCTCGACCTTGGCATAGAACTCTCGGCCAAGATCGAGCCCCGGCAAATAGCGGGCAAGACAGTTTATTTTGTGGATGGAAACTATCTTGCAGCATGTTTTGACCAGAATGTAAACGAAACGACAATTACGGAAACAGCCAAGCTCCATCCGGTATATTTCGTCATGCGCGATGCCTCGGCCGCCAACGACAATGTGATTGACAACTTCGAACAGATATTCCGCCACTATTCACCTGATACTACCTGTAAAATTATATAGCGAAATGAGCTTTGATTATGAAATACCCGAACTGCCTCTGAATTTTGATTTTGAGACAAAGAACATTTTGAGGCAGCTGAACAAGTCGAATAAACGCCTGGCGGAGCTTAAAGGAGTGGCTCTAACCATTCCTAATGAGAACATATTGCTCAGTTCATTGATTTTGCAGGAGGCACTGGACAGTTCTGCCGTCGAAAACATTGTCACTACTTCGGATGATCTGTACCGGGCAGACCTTAGCTTGAAGGACGGTATCGTGAATGCAGCGACCAAGGAAGTTCTGAATTACCGTCAGGCGATGCAGAAAGGCTTTGATATGGTAAGACGCAACCATCTGCTGACGCTGAACAACATCAAGGAAATTCAGCATGTGCTGGAAAGCAACAATGCCGGTTTCAGGACATTGCCTGGCACGATGCTGAAGTCCTCAAAAGGAGATGTGGTGTATTGTCCTCCCCAGAACGCCCAGGATATCCGGCGGTACATGGATAATCTGGAATCATACATCAATAATGCTGAGATACAGGATATAGATCCTCTTATCAAGCTTGCAGTCATACATCACCAGTTTGAAAGTATTCACCCGTTCTATGACGGCAATGGACGGACAGGACGTATCATTGCTATCCTTTACCTGGTCATCAATGACTTGCTGGATCTCCCGATATTGTATTTAAGCCGCTATATAACTCATCACAAGGGAGATTATTATCGGCTTATCCAGGCGGTAAGAGACAATGCTCCCGACAACTTCAATCAGTGGGAGGAGTGGATATTGTTTATTTTAAGAGGTATAGAAGAAACGGCAACCGATAGCATACGGCTCGTGAAAAGTATTTCTATCCTGATGGCCAAGTATAAGAGCATTCTGAGACCTCTTTTCGGTCAGCAGTATAAACATGAACTGATCAATAATCTTTTCTTTCATCCTTATACAAAAATAGAGTTTATGGAGAAAGATATGATGGTGCAAAGAAAGACTGCTGCAAAGTATCTTGAAAAAATAGTACAGGCAGGTTTGCTGGAGAAAATGAAATTGGGAAGGAGCAATTATTACATTAATAAGGAGCTGTTGGATTTGTTCATATCCTTGCCGGCAAATGAGGATGGAAGATTTGTGGAACCGATAGAGTCAGTCAAGGAATAAAGTAAGGATATGTACCCGAAAACGGTGTTTCGGGTACATATCGATATGGATAAGTCCAAATTTTTGATTTTGGGGTACGCATAATCAAATTTAAGAAAAATGAAATTCAAATTCAAGATACAGCAATATCAGACAGACGCCGTAGAAAATACAGTGGCGGTTTTTGCAGGACAGCCGTCACGGACAATGACAGGATACCGCAGGGATTTGGGAGATTCGGGAGGGGACCTGGACTTTCTGGGCTACCGCAACAGCAGGATTGAGCTGGAAGCAGGCACGTTGCTTAAAAACATCAATGCCGTCCAGAACCTGAATGATATAGCTCCGTCTGCATCGTTGGCCAAAGGGGCCGGGACTGTCAATCTCGACATAGAGATGGAAACCGGAACAGGAAAGACGTATGTCTATATAAAGACTATGTTTGAACTGAACAAACAGTATGGATGGAACAAATACATCATAGTGGTGCCGAGCATAGCAATCCGTGAAGGGGTGGCCAAAAGCTTCAGGATGCTGGAAGACCATTTTATGGAGTATTATGGCAACAAGGCCCGCTGGTTTGTATATGACAGCGGCAATCTGCAGCAGCTCGACAGTTTCTCTTCGGAATCCGGTTTGAGTGTGATGATTATCAATACGCAGGCTTTTGCATCGTCCATGAAGGAGGATGGAAGGAGCAAGGAAAGCCGTATAATATATTCCAGACGGGACGAATTCGGAAGCCGGAGGCCTATTGACGTGATAGCGGCCAACAATCCTATAATAATCATGGATGAGCCTCAGAAAATGGAAGGCGAGGCGACCCAGGCAGGAATCAGGCGGTTCAATCCTCTGTTTACACTCAATTATTCCGCGACTCACAAGACCAGGCACAATACCGTCTATGCACTTGATGCTCTGGATGCATACAGACAGAAACTGGTAAAGCGCATTCATGTAAAAGGTTTCGAGGTGAAGAACCTGCGGGGAACCGGCGGATATCTCTATCTGGACGAAATAGTTCTTTCCCCTAAGCGTCCTCCTGAAGCACGCATTGAGATAGAAATCAAAAATGCGTCAGGAAGTATAGTCCGCAGGATCAAGACTTTTGCTGTCGGAGATAGTCTTAAATCAGAATCGGGCCTGGCAGAGTACGAGGGATTCGTGGTGTCCGAAATCAATGTCAACGGATATGTGACTTTTCTCAACGGAGTTACTGTACGCCGTGGGGAGGTAATCGGAGACACCAATGAACTTAATATGCAGCGGGTACAGATACGCGAAACCATAAAGTCGCATTTCGATAAGGAACGGCAGCTGTTCAAGCGTGGAATTAAATGCCTGTCGCTCTTTTTCATCGATGAAGTCGCAAAATACAAGAGCTACGATGAAGATGGCAATGAGGTCAAAGGCAAGCTGCAGGAGATATTCGAAGAAGAATATTCAAAATTGCTGAATGATGAACTTCAGGTCTTTGACGAGGACTACAATGCCTATCTGCGCCGTTTCAGTCCTCATGAAGTGCACAGGGGATATTTTTCCATCGACAAGAAGACAAACCGCGTAATCGACGGCAAGATAGAAAGGAAGACAGGACTTTCCGATGATATATCCGCTTATGATTTGATACTGAAGAACAAGGAGCGTTTGCTGAGTTTTGAGGAACCTACCCGTTTCATATTTTCGCACTCTGCTCTCCGTGAAGGATGGGACAAC
This sequence comes from uncultured Bacteroidales bacterium, assembly GCA_944326245.1. GTDB lineage: Bacteria > Bacteroidota > Bacteroidia > Bacteroidales > UBA932 > Coprenecus. The sequence continues at coordinate 43,425 of CALVDF010000009.1, read as the reverse complement.
CCTAACGTATTCCAGATATGCACTTTGCGTCATTCCAATTCCAATACGGCGAAACGTCAGGAGGTGGGAAGGGGGCTGCGTATCTGTGTCGACAGGAACGGAGTCAGGATGGATGCCGAGCAGCTTGGGGATGATGTGCATGAGGTGAACAAATTGACTGTAATAGCGAATGAAAGTTATGCAGACTTCACTGATGCCCTGCAGCGTGAGACAAGGGAGGTTCTGAGGGAACGTGCGGTAAAAGCTACCGTAGGTTACTTTACTGGAAAACAGATCAGAATAGGGGAGGACATACATATTCTGAGTGAAACGGATGCCAGCCGGATTATGATATATCTGGAAGACAGCGGATACATAGACGAAAACAACAATATTTCCCCGAAATACAGGGAAGCACTGGCCAACGGTAATGTAGCGCCCCTGCCGCAGAAACTCCAGCCTATCGCGGAAGGAGTAACAAAACTGATCAACGCCATCTTCGATCCTAAGGTTCTCGATGAAATGGTTGTGGAGGAAAAGACGACCACTCCGGACAACAAACTCAATGACAACTTCAAGAAAGCCGAATTCCAGGCTTTGTGGAAAGAAATCAACCACCAGTATGTCTATACTGTAAGTTATGACAGCCGGGAACTTATTCAGAAATGTATCCTTCACCTAAACGCAGAACTGGAGGTAAAACAGTTGCGTTATGTCATGACAGAGGGGACACAGAACGAGAAGGAGGTTACTGAATTCGGTGACACCAGGTCTCAGTCCAACCTCTTGACAGACGTATGTACTTCGACTGTCAGATATGATCTGGTCGGGGATATTGCAAAAGGGACGAACCTTACACGCCGTACAGTCGTGAAGATTCTCCAAGGCATCAAGGAGCACAAGCTTTATCTGTTCAGAAACAATCCGGAAGAATTCATCCGCAAGACGGTGAGCATTATCAGGGAGCAGAAATCCACGATGATAGTCGAAGCCATACATTACAATATGACAGAAGGCAAATACGATTCTGACATATTTACCGTAAAGAGCAAGATGGATTTTGACCGTGCATACGAAGCCAAGAAGCATATTACGGACTATGTGTTCAGCGACAGCAAAGGTGAACGCCAGTTTGCGCATGACCTTGATGAAGCCAATGAAGTGGTGGTATATGCCAAGTTGCCCCGGTCCTTCCAGATACCTACACCTGTCGGAAATTATGCCCCTGACTGGGCCATTGCAATGAAAAAAGACGGTGTGAAACACATTTTCTTCATAGCAGAGACAAAAGGCTCCATGTCTTCAATGGATCTGACTGCAGTAGAGAAGGCGAAAATCGAGTGCGCAGAGAAATTGTTCAATTCCATCTCGACAAATGACGTAAGGTATCATAAGGTTACTTCATATCAGAATCTTCTGGATGAATTGAATGCAATTGTATAAAGTGAAAGTTTAACAGAAAAGAAGGCAAGTTATATGACAGATTTCGACGAATATATAAGGCAGGGTGATCCTGACAGGCGTGAGAAGGGCGCTGCATGGCAGGTAGCCATAGGACTGCAGGCTGTGGACGGTCTGAAGCCATCGGCATATCTTATAGAAACTGCCAGGAAAGATATCGAAGGAGAAATTACGATCGATGAAGCGGAGCAACTTATTAAAAGCTACTATCAGTCTAAAACATTGCGGACGCCGGAGGATGAACAGTCCCATGAGGCAGACAAAGCTTCTTTGAACATAAGACGTATCTTGTCTGAAAATACATTTGCTTTTTCTTTGGTCGGACTTACATCCATTCACCGCCGTATATTTGACGGAATATATAAGTTTGCAGGCAGGATCCGGGATTACAATATCACAAAAAAAGAGTGGGTGCTGCGTGGGGACACAGTATTGTACGTCTCGGCACCGGATATTAAAAGTGCTGTAGAATATGATTTGGAGCAGGAACGGCAATTCGATTATTCAAAGGTTGACAGAAACGGTTTTGTCCGACATATCTCCAAGTTTGTATCGGATCTGTGGCAGATACATCCGTTCGGGGAGGGGAATACCAGGACGACGGCTGTGTTTTCCATACAGTACCTTCGTTCGATGGGTTTCAATATTGACAATACTCTTTTTGCCGACAATTCATGGTACTTCCGCAATGCTTTGGTAAGGGCAAATTATCAAAATGTCCAGAAAGGTATTATGCGCAATACTGAGTATCTTGAATTGTTTTTCCGTAATCTCCTGCTGGGTGAAAACAATGAGTTGAGAAACCGTTATCTGCTTGTCAATCTTCCGGCTGAACTGCAAATACAAGCGGACACCCCGACAAGTACCCCGACAAGTACCCCGACAAGCTCGCAGGACATACTGATGACTGATAATGTAAATATCATCAGACTGATTAGGGCAATTGCAGATAAAAGGTTGTCAATAAGAGAGATTCTGCCAATAGTGGGATTGAAGGACAGGGAGAATTTCATCGAATATTCACTGAATCCGGCTATCAGGGATGGATTTGTTGCTATGCTGTACCCCGACAAGCCGCGGCATCCGCGCCAGAAGTATATTCTGACCCCAAAAGGATTTGCCTTGCTGAATGAAATCGGTCACGCATCCAGTAATGAGAATCAGGGAAAATGACAGCAACGCTTATTGTTTAATATTTTCAAGTTCAGGAATATGAACTATCCTGAATTTCCGGATAGTTCAAAACAAGCTGATTTCCGGTCAATCCACAAGGTGGCTTCCCGTGTATGGAAGCGGAGAATGCAATAGTCCGGGTCGTCTGGCCCTTGGGGAAAATAGTGGATCATAAAGTAGCGCCAGAAAGTGTGGAGGGTTTTCTTGTCGGTGACGATCTCGGCAGTTCCGGTCAAGGTTACACTGTCGGCTTCGTATACAAAGCAGATTCCGGCCTTGGGACAGGTTCTCAAATGCTTTACCTTCTCCGATGACAATGCCGTCGTCATCCACAATTCGGCAATCCCGTCATGGCGAAGTACATCTATGGCCACAGGACGTGGGAATCCGTTCCCGTCAATTGTCGAGAGGAAGACATATCCGCACCGGTCGAGTATCCATGCCGCCTGCTGCATGACAGGCATCCATCGTTTCAAGGTGCGAAGGTCCAGTGTTTCCTTTCTTTCGGATGCGGAGATGGCTTTTCGCTGCTCATCAATCGAATATGAAGTAAACAGTCCTTTCTGAAAACAATTCCTGCAATATTCCGTGCATGGATGTCCGTCCCCGTGAGTGCCGAGCAGGTCCTCGCTTGGCATGGGTAGCCCGCAGCTCTGGCAGATCCTCATTTCCTTCTCCATCCTGTAGTTTGTCATGAAGAGTTTGTTGGCTTTGGCTTTCTGCGCAGCGACGACCCTGTAGCCGCGTTTTTCGAAGAAAGGTCGTGCGGTGATGCTTACTTCCGAGACTATTTTGTGAATTCCATATTGCCGGGCCATCTTTTCCACCTCTGCAAGCAGCATGCCCGCCACGCCTTTGCCCTGCCAGTCCTTGTGGACAAACATTGAGTGCAGGTGCCCGTCGCTGTTCATGGATGAGAAACCGATGATATTGCCCTGTATGTCGGTTGCTCCGATGTAGCTGTTTGCGGAGAGGAGCTCCTTCCAGTGCTCCACGCTGTCGCCGCACGATGCCCAGTCCTTTACCTCCTCTTCGGTGTAATCCCTGGAATTGACGGTGAGCACGGTAGTGCGGAACAGTTCCTGCATCCGTGGAATGTCCTGCACTGTCAGCGGACGCATGTGCAAGCCGCCGTGTTCGGAAGGATGATGGTCCTGGGTCATGCCGGTGCCTGATAGAGTCAAAACAACAGACTGTCGGCTTTGTCTGTGTAGATGAGGCCGTCGAGATGGTCGGCTTCGTGCTGGAAGATGACAGCGGTATAGCCCCTGACGGTGTCCCGGATGGTGCCGGCCTTGTCTTCCTTTACCTCCCGGTATGAGATGATGATCTCCTGGTAGCGGCTGACGATGCCGTATTGTCCTGGAACAGAGAGGCAACCTTCGTAGCCTGGTTTGAGTTCTCCGCCAAGGGATTCTATCCTGAGGTTGGGATATACTTCCACTGGCTCTCCGGTTTTGTCGAACCTCTGGACTGCGACGACTCTGCGGGACAGTCCTACCTGCGGTGCTGCTATTCCCACCCCTTCCTGGGGCGAGTCCTGCATGGTCGTGACCATGAGTTCCGAAAGCCTGCTGAAATATTCCGACCTGAGGTCTGCATCCGTGAATTCCGTGCTGCTGTCCCTGAGGACCTGCAGATCAGCTTCATTGTCCACTGTCAGTACCCTCATGATCCTTTCCGAATCTGTGATGAGAGCCTTTTCAAGGTCTGTGAAACTCGTTCCCTGTTCACGGCAGCCTGCTATCGATATTGCTATTGCCACGATAGTTGCTGTATAAAGTGATCTGTATCCCATGATGAAAAATCTGTACTTCCTGCAAATATAATAATTACTTTTACTTTGTCATGCTCCCTTTAATAAGGGACGGCCGGAATGCGGCGCTTGCAGAATGCAACGTAGGCGAGCAGTACGATGTTCATCAGCAGGGCGTAGATGATGGCCGGTATGGCCATGGCGTCGTTGCCGAAGACAAATGGGCTGGATGCAAGGGCAATGCTCTGGGCGGCATTCTGCATGCCTACTTCTATCATTATGGTGCGTCTCTCCCTTGTGTCCAGCTTCATGGCCCGGGACAGCAGACCTCCCGCCAGCATTGCCGCGAGGATAAGCAGCAGAAGCATCAGTCCGGTCCGGCCTATGTTGTCGAGTATCACACGGTAATGCTGGATGAAGAATATGGCGGCAAGGAGCATGAGGCAGGGGAATGCCGCTTTGGACAGCACCCTGTCGATCCTGATTGCGGCTGCGGGCTTCCATTTCCTGAGGGCGATGCCCAGGATTATGGGCAGGAGCATAAGGACGATATTCTGCATCAGGAGCCTGCTCGCGGGGATGTCCATGGGGGCATCGGTAGAGAATCCCGCGAACCGGATGCTGAAATCCATGACGAACGGTATGGTGAAGACCGTGATGATGCTGGTCATGGCAGTAAGCGAGACGGACAGGGCCACGTCCCCTCCGGCTATTTTGGAGAAAATGTTGGAGGAACTGCCACCTGGTGAGCAGGCTATCAGCATGATGCCGGTAAATATCACCGGGTCAGGACGGAATATCAGGCACAGGGCGAACGCTATGAGAGGGAGGACGACAAGCTGCCCCGCGAGACCGGCAATGACGGGTGCGGGTCTACGGGCAAATGCCTTGAAATCTCCTGGGGAGAGGGTGAGGCCGAGGTCAAACATCAGCACAGTGAGGATAGGAAGGACTATCAGGACAGGATTCATGTTGATTGCAATTAAAGGGGCAAATATAGCAGGAAGATTGCCATTCGCAGCTTTTTGCTAATTTTGCGCCAAATCTTCAACTGTCAGTTATGAAAGTAGTTCAGCCAAGCAGCCTGACAAAACTCGTCAGGACCAACTATACCTCCCTGATGAAGAGAAGGATACGCAAGATACTCATGATATGCAGCAGCTACGATGCGTATATACTCGAGGAGGACGGCCAGATAGAGGCTCAGCTGTACAGGGAATACATAGAACTGAATATCAGCAATCCTCCTGCACTCACATGGGTCAACTCCACCGAAGAGGCAGTGTCGCTTCTGGAGAAGAATCCGGACTTTGACCTTATAATAAGCATGTTCAATATCCGGGATTTCGATATTTTCACCCAGGCCAAGCATATCCGCGAGCGGTGGAGCGGTATCCCGATAGTGATGCTGACCAATTTCTCCAAGGAACTGTTCCGGAAGATAGAGACTACCGACCATTCGGCCATCGACCACATATTCACATGGAACGGCAATGCCGACCTTATCCTGGCCATTGTGAAGCTTCTGGAGGACAAGATGAATGCGGATGACGACATTCTCGGCTCCGGAGTACAGGCCATACTGCTGGTGGAAGACTCCATCAGGTACTACTCGACCTATCTGCCCGCCATCTACAAACTGGTGCTCAAGCAGAGCGCGGAATTCCTGAAGGAAGCCCTGAACGAGCAGCAGATGAAGATGCGCAAGAGGGCACGTCCCAAAATCCTCCTGGCCACCAATTACGAAGAGGCGATGGAGATGTACACCAAGTACAAGAAGAATCTGCTCGGGGTAATCTCCGACGTAGGTTTCGTGCTGCACAAGGGGGACAGTCCCGATACGGAAAAGCTGGATGCCGGCATAGAACTGTGCCGCTACATCAAGCAGGACATACCTCAGATGCCCATAATCCTGCAGTCATCCCAGGGCAGTGTAGCCGAGACGGCCCGGGAGATGGGAGTCGGGTTCATAGAAAAATACTCCAGCACCCTGCTCATCCAGCTTGCGGAATACATCAGCGAGGAATTCGGATTCGGGGATTTCGTGGTCAAGGACCTGGACACCCATCTGGTCATAGCGAGGGCAAAGGACCTCAAGGAACTTCAGACTCTGATAGCGGAGATTCCCGACAGGGAACTGCTGTATTACTGCGACCGCAACCGTCTTTCCAAATGGCTGTATTCCAGGGGTCTGTTCAATATAGCCCGCCACATCAGGAAGATCACCCCGGCGCAGTTCGAGAATCCGGCCGACATAAGGGAATTCATCATCCGTCAGATCAAGGACTACCGTATACTGGCAGGACAGGGCATCATAGCCTCTTTCGCCCCTGCGACATATTCCAAATATATCTGGTTCGCCAGGATGGGGGAGGGCTCCCTGGGCGGAAAGGCACGCGGTCTGGCTTTTCTCAACAACATAGTCCAGAAATACGAGCTTTCTACGCGCTATCCAGGTCTCCGCATTACCATTCCGAGGACCGTGGTCGTGGCGACCGACTATTTCGACCGTTTCATCGTGGAAAACGGGCTGCAGTATGTCATAGATGCCAACATCTCCGACGAGGAGCTGCTGTCGGAATTTGTCAGTTCCAGGCTTCCTGAAGAACTGGTGGAGCAGCTCAAGGTCTACATCGAGACTGTATCTTCCCCTCTGGCCGTGCGCTCGAGCTCCAAGCTGGAGGATTCGCACTACCAGCCGTTTGCAGGTATCTATTCGACCTACATGATACCTTGCGTGGAGAACAAGGACCAGATGCTGAGACTCCTGGGCAAAGCCATCAAGAGCGTCTATGCCTCGGTATATTTCGCTGCCAGCAGAGCCTATCTGCACACGACAGGCAACCTGCTCAGCGAGGAAAAGATGGCAGTGGTCATACAGGACGTGTGCGGTACTGAAGACAGGGGCTATTTCTTCCCTACGGCGTCAGGAGTGGCCAAGTCCATGAATTTCTATCCTCTCGACGGGGAAACGCCCGAAGACGGGGTCGTGAATATCGCAATGGGACTCGGCAAGGTCATAGTGGACGGAGGAAAGACGCTTCGCTTCTGCCCGAAATATCCGGCAAGGGCCGTACAGATGTCCACCCCGCGCTTCGCTCTGGTGGACGGGCAGGATACGGTGTACGCCCTGGACCTCAAGCCGGAGGAGTTCAAGACATCCATAGACGACAGCATCAACCTGCACAAGTTCTCCATACCGGACATGGAAGGGTTCCGCAATCTGGCCAAAGTGGCGTCTACATGGGACATGCAGAGCGAAATGATGCGTCCGGGCACGTTCTGCGACGGCATGAGAATCATATCCTTCGCTCATATCCTCCAGTACGACTCGCTTCCTCTGCCCCAGGCGATTACGGACCTGCTGGACATCTGCCGCAGGGAGCTGCGCTGCGAGGTGGAGATGGAGTTTGCCCTGAACATGGACGTCCCGAAGGGCAGTGATTCGGTATTCAGCATACTTCAGGTAAGGCCCATAGCGGATTTCTCGGAAGAAAAGTCATACGACTGGAAAAACGTGGATCCTGACAAGGTCCTAATATACTCCGAAAGTGCCCTGGGCTCCGGCCACATCTCAGGCGTGACCGACATAGTCTTCGTGAAGGAGGAAGTATTCGACAAGTCGAAGACCAAGGAAATAGCAGAGGAAATAGGGGAGGTCAACAACATGCTGGCAAAGCAGGGACGTACCTACATACTTCTGGGACCGGGACGCTGGGGCTCGAGCGACCCGTGGCTCGGCATCCCGGTAATGTGGAACCAGATCTCGGAGGCCAAGGTGATAGTCGAATGCGGCCTGAAGGACTTCTGCATAGACCCGAGCCAGGGTACGCACTTCTTCCAGAATATAACCTCTCTGGGTATCGGGTACTTCACTGTCAATCCTTTCAGGGGAGAAGGCATCTGGGATACATCGAAACTCAAGGATGCCGAGACGGTAAGGGACGGGCAGTACATAAGGGTAATGCGCTTCAGGTCCTCACCTGAGATATTCATCGACGCAAAACGCGGCCGCGGAGTCGTCTGCATATAATGGCGCCGATGCTCTATCTGATGCCGTTCCTCTATCCTATCCTGTCCTGTCGTGGGCGCGGGGCATGGAGTTCCCGGCAATGACGACAACCGTCATGCCCTGTTCGGTTGCTGTATAGGATCCCGGAAGACATGCTGCTGGCAAGTGCCACGATACCGGCTATATCGGTGTTTTTCTATGCATTACGCTGTACCGGTGGCTGGCGTGCTGAGTCAGGTCTGCCATGGCTATATGAAGAAGAGTGAGGCTCCGGCTACGCTTATGACGGCACCTGAGTAAACAGGCAGAGTGCTGTATGTCCTGTCATGTTATGGGCCTCAGTCTACATCGTACCTGGTACTTGTGTCTACAGTCGTGCCGGTGAACTTTTTGTCGACCCGATGATAGGTCTCTGGATATCTGCGGTACTCGTATCTGCACGAAGGCCTGCGGCACCGGTAGATGTTCTCGTGGGTGTCAACACGGTATTTGACCTTGTACATGTTGTATTCGGCCGTAGTGGTGGTCTCGGTATGGTGCTTGATGTCCTTGTCGTAAGTCGGTCCTCCATAGTATGTTACTCTGGTCCATGTTTTCCATTTTCTGGTGCTGCGGTGCAGTATGCGGTTGACCTCCCTCTCTTCTTGCCACTCGTAACGCTGTCTGACAACTTTGGATTCTTCGAGGGCAATAGTGTTGAGACGACGGCACTTAGGGCATCTTTCGGAGATGCGTCCGTCAATCTTTCTCAACCATACGATGAAGACGATCAGGGACAACGGCAGTACAAGCCACCAGAAATAATTGTTGAAGAGCATCAACACGCCCCAGACGTAGATTCCGGCGAGACTGACCAGCATGAGGAAGATAAACAGCAGCCTGTTGGTGAGCGGATAGAATATCTGCGGTATCCTCACAAGAGCCAGGGCCACCATCAGCGGCACTACGCCCACGTTGGCAACCCAGATGACAAACATGATCCCGACGACGGCAGCGAGCAGCAGTCCGAGGATTCCCGAAAAAGTCCTTTCGGGCTTGAAGTACTCCGTCTCGTACATGGGTTTGGCTATCAGCCATTGCAGCGGCCTGCTGCTTATGATCGCACCGGCGGCAGGCAGGACTGTCAGAACCGCCATATTGGCATCCCTGAGGGACTTTCCGTCCAGAGAATATCCGGTTACGATTCCATTCTCGAACCGGAGGTCTGCCCTGGCCACTGTCCGGCTCTCCTTGTCCATTACATATACATTGGTCCTGATGCTGTATGTACCGCGGTCGCTTACCGTGTATATGAACTTGAACGGAAGGGATACCTTGTCCGCTTCTGCAAGGGTTTTGCCCATGTATTTTTCCTCGAACTCATCCTTCGTCATGTAGGCTGTAGGGTCCAGGAGGATGTACTTGCGGTATTTGAGCCCCGTCAGAGTTACTAGCTTGTCACCGCTTACGGTCTCCCGGGTACCGGCCTGGTCCACAACGGTGTACTCCCCGTTGTCGTAGTTGCCGTATTCTACGGACACAGCCTTGGCATAAGTACCGGCCGGGATGGCCGAGCCCTTGGCCGCATCGAACACGTAGACACTGTCGTCGACCGCCGTCTGGCCGATGAATCCGCGCAGTCCGTCTCTGGTTTCCACCCAGAATGCGTTTCCGCAGTCTTTGGTCCTTTTGCCGATGCCCAGTATCCGTACCTCTTCTCCGGCCCTGACTGTACGCGCGGTTACAGGGAACGCCGGATCATCCTCGGGCAGATTGAAATACAGTCGGGAAGTATTTATGACCCTTACCCATTCTTCTTCCGGCATAGCCCTGTCCGCACGGAACAATACGAACATGGCTGCCATGAACAGTATCAGCAGAAGGTTCCTAAGCTCTGAAAAACCTTCCAGCCAGTCCCTTATTTTTCTGAATTTTGACATAGTTCAAGATTTTGACGGTTATTGTTTGGAATTTGCGTTTTATACATGTTTTGCAGTCCCGGCGGCAAGTGCTTTCCATACCAGGGCCGACAGGGCGGCACCCGCAAAAGGAGCAACGATGAAGAGCCACAGCTGGGAGAGGGCCTTTCCGCCTTCGAAGATGGCAGGGGCTATGCTGCGGGCAGGGTTGACTGATGTTCCGGTTATGGGGATGCAGACCAGGTGCACAAGCACCAGAGTGAGGCCGATGGCCAGACCGGCGAACTGGCCCGCTCCGCGCTTCTCGTCCGTAGCACCAAGCACTACCAGTACGAAAATGAATGTAAATACCAGTTCGGCTACAAAGGCCTGCAGCATCTCCCCGTCGTCAAAGCTGTTGGCACCGGTAAGGGTAGGACCGTCGTTGGCACCGGTGGAGACGAGGGCAAAGATTATAGCCGAGCCTATGATGGCTCCGATCACCTGGAATACCATATACATGACGGCATCCTTGCCTGACATGCGTCCTGAAATCCATACCCCGAGGGTAATTGCCGGATTGATGTGGCATCCCGATATGCCGCCGATGGTATAGGCCATGGCTACGACCGAAAGTCCGAAGGCCATTGCCACTCCGAGAGTGCCTATGCCGTCACCGACTGTTCCGGCCATGCTGCCGGAGAATACGGCACTGCCGCATCCCATAAGTACCAGGACCATTGTCCCGATCAATTCTGCAAAATACTTTTTCATACTGTAGTTATTTAAGAGTTATGATTTTACGGTTCCGCCTGTACTGCGGCTATCTTTCCAGGATGCCGGCGAATTCGGATTCCGGCTTCCACTTCGGGTAGTCCGTGCCGTTGGCCAGCCCGTAGCCGAGATCGAAGAACAGGTGCACTTCCTGAAGCAGACCTGAGTAATCGTCCGTTTCAGGATTGACCTGGTCGGTGGGCTTGTGATATGTCTCTGCCCAGTAACGGGCAATCTGCTCTTTCGACCATTCCTTGCCGTGGGCCCGGCTGTCGTTCCAACCCTTGGCGAACATGGCCGGGATGCCTTTCTGCACGAAGGGGAAATGGTCCGAACGGTAGAACATCCCGTTGTATGCGTCCGGGTCCGGCATCACATAGCGGCCGTATTGCGCAGCCAGTCCGGCGACAGTCTCGTCGAGGTCGGAATGGCCGTATCCAGTGATGGTAACATCATTGTTTTCTCCCCAGAGCGGAAAGACGTCCAGATTTATTACGGCCACGGTTTTCCCGATAGGGAATAACGGATGTGTTACATAGTATTTTGTACCCAGGAACCCGGATTCTTCGCAGGTGGGGGAGATAAAGACGATGTTACGGCGGGGCTTTTCCTTGAGGGAACTGAAGCAGCGTGCTGTCTCCAGCAGCCAGGCCACCCCGGTGGCATTGTCGGTAGCGCCGTTGATTATGCTGTCCCCGTCGACGGGGGCCCCGTAGCCAAGATGGTCCCAGTGCGCGATGTATACCACGCTCTCGTCCGTATTGCCGCTGCCGGGAATGTATCCTATGACATTGGGATTCTGCTGTCTGTCGGATGTCAGTTCCATGGAGACACTCACGGTCGAATTGAGCCGGAACGGCCTGAAATCCGGAGACTTTGACTGACCGATCAGTCCGTCCAGGTCGTAGCCGTTGTCTGCCAGCAGTTTCCTGGCCGCACCGAGGCTGATCCAGCCGTTCAGGGGACATTGGTATCCATCCCCGTCGCTGTCCACATACATCTTGGTGTCGGAAGCCCTCACCACTGACCATCCGTATCCGGCCCCGCGGTCCTCGTGTATGATGAGTACGCCCTTGAGCCCTTGTCTTGCAGCCTCTTCCAGCTTATACATCCACCTTCCGTAGTATGTCATATTGTCCCCGTTGAAGTACTCCGTATCCTCGCTTCCCAGGCCCGGGTCGTTGACCATGACTACCGCCACCTTGTTTTCGGGATTCTCTATTCCCCTGTAGTCGTTCTTGCCGTATTCGGGTGCGACGATGCCGTAGCCTGCGAAGACGAGCTCAGCGTCCCGGATGTCGATCTTCGCTTCATCGCGGGCGGAGAATGCCACATAGTCTTCCAGCCATTCCAGGGACATCCTCCCCTTGGGAGTATTGATCACCATGGGACCGGTGCACCTCACCGTCGCCGACCTGATGCCTACCTGCTGGAGATAGGATCCGTCGGCACAGGGCTCCAGGCCGATTTCCTTCATCTGTCCGGCTATGTATTCCACAGCGCGCGCTGCCCCTTCCGAGAATGGCTTGCGCCCCTGGCAGGAATCGTGGGACAGGGCTTCGGTATATCTTCTGAGATTTTCGGCGGTTGCCGTATTCCGTGCCGTTTCCGCGTCCCGGTTTACTGCACACGATGCTGCCAGGACGGCGGCCAGCATGACAGCGGGGATAGTCTTCATATGATATGGCTTGGTCAGTAATGTCATATACGGTGCAATTTATGAAAAATACTGAACAAGCCCAAAAAAAAACAGCAATCACGCCTACGTTCTGAGTGGTCATGAGATGAAGTTTCCGAATACGTATCCGGCGATTGTCGCCATGACTATCACCAGACTTACATAGATGACGGTTTTCTTTGTGCCCATCACTCCGTGGATGACCAGCATGTTGGGAAGTGACAGCGAGGGACCGGCCAGCAGCAGTGCAAGCGCAGGGCCTTTACCCATGCCGGAGGCCAGCAGTCCCTGGATAATGGGAACTTCTGTCAGGGTTGCGAAATACATGAAGGCTCCGGTGAAGCTTGCAAAGAAGTTGGAAAGAAGCGAATTCCCGCCTACAGCCCATTGGATCCATTCATTGGGGATGACTCCTGCGATGGATGTGCTGTCGTGGGTGGAGCCCAGGAGGAAGCCGGCCGTGACAACGCCTGCACCGAGCAACGGAAGGATCTGTTTCGCGAAACCCCATGAGGCCATGGCCCAGTCCCTGTTCTCCCCGTTCTTTCTGTCGCACATGAGCATTGTTGCGAGAGAAGCTATCGCCACGATTATGGGAATTATCGGGACAAGTTTGGCATTGCCTATGAATGTAGCTGAAACCCATACCGATATACCGGTCAGAAGGGCTGAAGCTGCAACCCAGAGAAGGGGCAGTTTCAGGATTTTCACGAGAGACCAGCACATGAGCAGGGAGAATGCACCTACGATATACCATTTGTGGGTATATATGGCAGACCATACTCCTGACCCCTCGGCGGAAGGTGCTCCCCAGTTGGCAAACACGAGGATGAGTACAAACGTGAAGAAGTGCAGGGATGTCTGCCACATGGGGCGCTTTTCAGGAGGAGGGACTATGTTCATCTGCTCTTCCTTTTTGGCTTTCTCCTCTTTTCTGAATATGAAGGACATGACAAGCCCTATGACAATGGAGAACACTATGGCCCCCACAGTACGCGCCACACCCATCTCGATACCAAGTATACGTGCAGTCAGTATTATGGAAAGTATGCTGATGGCGGGGCCTGAATACAGGAATGCCACGGCAGGTCCAAGTCCGGCGCCACGCTTGTATATGGATGTGAACAGCGGAAGGATAGTGCATGAGCATACTGCCAGTATTGCTCCTGATACGGAGGCTACCGTGTATGAAAGCCATTTCTTTGCATTCGCACCGAAATACTTCAGGACAGACCCCTGGCTCACGAAAACGGATATGATGCCGGCAATGAAGAATGCCGGGAGGAGGCACAGCACTACATGCTCCCGGGCATACCATTTTACGAGATCCAGTGTGGCGTCAATCGCGGTCATGAACCTTTCGCTCTGCAGCGGGAGGAAAAACGCCGCTGCAAAAACGGCAACTGTCCAGAAGAGGATCCTGAGTTCCTTTTTCTTGTCCATAAGAAATAAATGAAATATATGACTACAGACCAAGAAGTTTCTTTATTTCTGCCTCTGTGGGGACATGTCCCTTGATCATGACTGTGTCATCAACGGCAACAGCCGGGGTGGAAATTATATTGTACTTCATGATTTCCATGATGTCGTCCACCTTTGTCAGTTTTGCTTCGATGTTGTTTTCATTCAGTACCTTTTCAATTACGCTGAAGGTTGTTTTACATTTTGCACAACCAGGTCCCAATACTTTGATTTCCATATTTTAAAAATTAAATAAGTTATAAATTCCGTTTTATTTTTATAAATACATAGTCCAGCAATAGTAGATACCGACTGCGATGAACACAATACCGACAGTGAGATTCATCCACCGCTGCACTTTCTGCATCTTTCCGTAGAAACTTCCGATCTGCTGTACGCTGAACGCCAGAATCCAGGCTACGACAATCACAGGTATGGAAGTCGCGATGGCAAACACGACCGGCAGGAAATAGCCTGCAACGGCAGTCGCCGACATCGGGATCAGCATCCCGAAATAGAAAACTCCGCTTGTCGGACAGAACGCCAAAGCGAACAGCACTCCGATAAGAAGAGCTCCCCAGCTGCCTCTTTTGGCGAGGCCTTCGGCATTTCCGCTGAAACCGAATTTAGGCAGGTTCAGCCTGTCTCCGAAAAGCATGAACAGACCTATGGCGAGCAGAAGGGGGCCAAGTACCAGTTCCCCCCATTTCCCTATGGCATTCTGTATGCCGAACATGCCGGATCCCTCCCTGAGTACTGCGATAAGAACTACTCCCAGAAGGGTATAGGCAATTATTCTTCCTGACGTATACAGAAGTCCCTTCAGGAATATGCGTTTTCTGTCATCGATATCCTTGCTGATAAAACCTATGGCTGCAATATTGGTCGCAAGCGGGCAGGGAGACAGTGCTGTCAGCAGGCCATGATTCCAAGGCACATAAGCGGGATAAGCAGTAATTTTTTCATTTTTATTTGTTTTTCGCCAAATTACGAACATTGCTTGTAAAAAAATTGCCGTCATTCACAGCAATTCCCTTTTTCCCCGGTAAGCTGACTGAAAAAGCCTGAAAACATGTCGGATGCCATCTTCCAGTTCTCCTTGTTGATGCAGTACTTCACTTTGGGCGCCTCTATCTCCCCCTGTATGAGCCCTGCGTCCTTCAGCTCCTTGAGATGCTGAGAAACAGTGGCCTTGGCAATCGGAAGCACTTCATGTATCTCACCGAAGAAACAGCACTTCTGTTCGGCAAGGAACTGCAGGATTGCAATCCTTGTCGGATGCCCCATTGCCTTCGCGAAGCGGGCCAGTTTCTCCTGATTACCGTTCTTGTGGTCTTTTTCTGTCATATCCTGTATTATTTCCTTATTAGTTGTTCGCAAAATTACAAACAATATCCGTATGTGCAAATTTTTTTGAAAATACCGGCTCGGCCTGCCGTTTATCAGAACAGTGACCTGACAATGAAGAACAGGACCGGAACCAGCAGGGAGGGGAGCATATTGAGTGTCCTGCAGTCCTTGATGCCCAGTATGGAAAGGCCTGAGCTGGCGATGAGGACGCCTCCGACTATGGATATCTCGCACATCAGGCTGTCGGAGATGACATCGCCTGCCAGTCTGGTGACCAGATATATGGAGCCCTGGAAGAGAAAGAGGACGGGGGCGGCGAGTATCATTCCTATGCCGTAGGTGCTGGACAGTACGGTCGAGGTGACGAGATCGAGCATGGCATTGGTAAACAGGTAGGTGTTGTCTCCATATAAGGCGCTCATCACTGAGCCTACCATCGACAGGGTCCCTATGCAATAGAGCAGTATGCCGGTAGAGAGTCCCTCGGCCAGCCTGGACTTGGAATATCTGGTCACGAGTCCGTTGAAGCGGTCCGAGATGTTGAGCACAGTGCCGGCCAGAGAACCGATCGCGAGGCTGGCTATGAAGAGGACCGGAAATTCGCTTTTGGATATGTTTGTCACGAATGCCCCTGTACCCAGAAGCAGTGCGGCCAGCCCCATTGCGTTGTACAGGGCGTCCCTGTACTTGGGCTTTATGGCCCTGCGTGCCAGACTGCCGATCAGGCTGCCGGCAATGATACAGGATGTATTGACTATGGTTCCCAGCATATTCTGTCAGTGTTTATTCCAGTGTTGCGTTTATTCCATTCTGCCGTATTTCATTTCCTCGCCTTGGGAGTCGTATTGCTTGCGCTTGCCTGTAGGAGGTGCCGTCAGTGTTATCCTGACCACTGCCGTGCGGTGCAGGCTGCGCTCTACCGCTGCATCGAAAGCATCCATGTGTCCGGGGAGGAATCTCTGGCAGATGGCTCTCAGCGCTACTGTTTTCTCCGCATCATCATCCACCAGCCAGGCCCTGCCGAATGCGATGGCCGAGCGGTACTGAAGCGTGAAGCTGCCGTCCTTCGGTCCTACAGTGGGCTGGCATTTGGTTACTGCGGACAGGCAGACTTCCGGATGTGCCGCGATGGCATCCAGCTTGTCGCCTTCCGGGGCACAGTGGAAATACCATGTCCTGTCATCCGTGCAAGCCAGAGACAGAGGCACTCCGTACGCCGAGCCGTCCCGGCGGGTGAAACTTACAGTTATATATGGTGCCTTGCGCATCACTTCCAGTGCCCATGCACTGTCCATCTCCCTGCTGGCTTTTCTCATAAGAGGTTGTTATTTATTTAAAAGTCCTTTTGACTTGAATATTGAATAAATCAGGAATACACTATATACTTTAGGTACAAGCAGTGCCCATGACAGAACAGTTGCATAAAATATAATCGTACCGTTGAAGATCAATAAGCAGAGAATGATCAGAAACACGGAATAGCCTACCGCACCGCCTGCTTTGACTGTCAGCAATTGACTGAAAGGGGAAGGTTCTGATATCAGGTCATTATGTTGAACGAATAAATGTTTCTGGTTCTGAGCAATGGCCTGCTGTTTGGTATCCGGCAGGAGTGATAAAACAAAAATAAGGGGAGCCGGCATTTCGTAAACAATTGTACCTACGGAAAACGCAAGTAACATCCACCACGGCTTAGCCATACCTGGACTGCCGAGATCATGGTACAGCACATTTATAACTTCAGGATTTTTCCCGTAAAGGTCCATGAGAACTATGCCGGTCATGTCGCACAATGAATACATGACAATGATGATGGAACCGAAAAATGTCAGATAAAGGATAAACAATACAGGCAATGCGATCAATGTTTTCAATGCAAGATGTGTCTTCTCCAATTTATTTGCGATTGTCGACCTTGCAATCAGCAGAATTGCAGTCAGAATACACAGGAGCAGAAAAGACACCTGCATGGAACCTGATTTCGTTACCAGGAAACTGACCAGCATTTCCGGTAGGGCAAGTATCCATGAAAACAGATATCTGTACATGAAACTTCCCGAAGGCAACACAATGTTCTCGGCCAGAACACTTGTAAGTAAATCTCCGAATGAGGAGGAGTTGTAATATATCTTCCTGGCAAACCAGTTCATTTCATTCCCGACAGCATAAGCATCAGTTATAAGCGACGACAATCCTGCAAGTGCATCACCGGGACCGTATTCCATTGCAGTACTCTGGACCTCAAAGAACTTGTCCGGCATTTTGTAATTGATTATCTTCATTGCCTTGGCATCACTGTGCACCTGCATGAGACCGACATTGTCTATATATGTTATGTGGTATATTTCCCTTCTCCTGATGCCGTAAGATTTCAGCCTCTTTACTTCTTCTGAATATCTGGAATCTTTCTTCAACGACTTTCTGATTTTTCTGTTGTAATCGAGGATCTTGTCTTTTTCTACGGAATCGACAGTCCAAAGAACCACGTTGGCGCCGGCCGCTGCAAATTTCTGATTGATGGCCTTGGCTTCATTATCAGAAAAGATGCCTGCGTTGTCGTACAGCAGGAACATCGTATTTTCTATTCCCGAAACGTTGCCGTCCGCTATGGCATCAGCTCCCGGTACGGGTTGCAGATAATCGGAAGATACGTACGCATAACTGGACCCGCATTCTATTTTCGCCCATCCTCCATCAATGCTTAATACCTTGACCCTATCCCCATCGTTCAGCGTGCTTACGACCGGGCTGTCTGAGTAAGGTCCGGACCGTACATTGAGAGTCGATTTTACCTGTACTTCATACAGATCGTAGTCCACTCTTCCGTTGCCTGATCCGGAACAGGATACCGCAAGCAGAACTGTCAAGGCGAATAATGTTCTGAAGAAATGATGAATGATGTCTGACATAATTGCAGGTTTTATTAATAAATAGGTATTTTCAAATATAATATATTTTTACCGGTTGGACTACAGTTTTTTTTCTTCGGCTTCTGCTTCTGCTTCAGCTTCGGCGGCTTTGTCTACGCATGCGAGTGCCGACGCCATAATCTGTTCCGGGTCGTTGCCGGCGATGTCGAGATTCTCCGCCTTGAAGAGCCGGATGTCCTCTATCCCGAAGAAATTCCGGCATAGAGTGCAGATGTAGTCGTAGCCCATGTTGAATATTGCCGGTCCTCCGGATGTCATCACGTAGAAGAGTCTGCGGGCCTTGCACATACCTACAGGGCGGCCTTCCGGAGAGTACCGGAATGTGACACCCGTCACAGTTACCTGCTCCAGGTAGATCTTGAGAATGGCTGGAAAGGCCAGGTCCCAGTACGGTGCTGCGATCACGATCGTGTCGGCATCGGCAAACTGCCTTGCGTATTTCAGCTCCGGAGCATCTGTCCGGCCCTCCCTAACCATGCGCTCCCGTCGCTCCAGCGGGTCAAAGCTGGATATGGCCTGGATCTTCTCTTTCCTCAAATCCACCTCCTCGACAGCCGCTCCGCGGATTTGCACTGCATTGCTGTCATACTTTCCTGCAGCATCGCTGCCTGAGTTTTCCCTTACGGTACTGTCGAAGTTTCCTGCAGCGGCAATGGCCAGCCGGTCAAGCAGATGCCGGGCAAGACGGAGTGTCCTGGAGCAGTCCCTGATGCATGCGTTGATGAACAGTATTTTTTCCATAGATCTAGAATTGGAATTGAATGCAAATATAACCAATAACGGAAGAATTTTCCATACCTTTGCCGATTATGGACAGCAACGATATAAAATATTATGATGAATTCGAGCATGGGCTTCTGCGCGACATGCTGAGATTCTGTACATCTGCAGGGATGTTGGACGGAGACCTTCTCCAGTCGGATGACGTCGAAGGCAAATGGAAGGAATTCGCTCCGGAGTATCTGGCGGATGCCCTGCCGCAGATGAACGAATATCCCGAGGTGGCTTTCGGATGGGCCGGGTACATAGGAATGGCAGTGGCCGAATGGTGGGACAAGGACTGGAAGAAGCATTGCAAGGACGGATACCGTACCCTCTACGGCAAGAGGGGATTCGACGACATGGACGACCACATAGTGGAAGACATCCTGGGTTACGGGCACGGCTCGCTGGAGGCCAAAGCCCTCGCTGGAGTGATGTTCTCCTGCGCGCGCATGGCGATGGACAGGATCCGGCACGAACAGGTCGAGTCACAGACCGAGAAAGCCTTCCATGTGATAGCCCGCAGCATGAGGACCATGTTCCGGATAGGGGCCGCCATCCGCCTTTACAAGCTGGGCTACAGCCTCCACAAGATACATCTCAGCTAGCCTTCCGGTGCCTCCGGCAAGTGCCTTTCAGGTGCCTCTTACTTGGGTGGCGTTCCTTGCCGGTTTTGCAGGTGCCCATATTTCCCGCGATGCGGTTCACCTGCGGAGAGGGTACACTTGCGGTGTCCTCTGCAGGTGCCTCTTACTTGGGTGGCGTTCCTCGCCGGTTTTGCAGGTGCCCATATTTCCCGCGTTGCGGTTCACCTGCGGAAGTAGGAAAACTGCCGATGAGCTCTGCAGGTATGCCTTGCAGGGGTACCCCTCATCGGTGCCTCTGGAAGGTGGGGACGATTTCGGCTGACTGCTTTGCCGAGGCTGACCAGTTTCCGTAAAGGTTGGGGCAACAGTTTTTAACCGGTTTTATTACAAATGAAAGTGTTTGAGGTTTAGAGTGTTGAAGGCTTAAGTGTAAAGTTGTCAGCGCTATGGACGACTTGGGAAACTATTGAGGAGATCATGTGCTGTCAAGGGCCTTTTTGAAGAAGAAACTGCAAAAAACGATAAAAACTATAAAAAATAGTTGCACAACTAAATTTTTTAGTTACATTTGCAGCGTAAACATGGACATTCCACTAGTATACAGGCTTAACATCATATAGACTTGACATGAAACAGGCAATATGAAACACGTATTATAACACGTATTATAAACAGGTAATATGAAAACAAACAATATGAAGTCAGACAATACAAATATTACAAATCATACAAAATCAGGCAATACGAAACTGACTCCGAAAGAGGAGGAGATTATGGAACTGTTCTGGGAACACGGTCCGATGTTCGTCAGGGAGTTGCAGGAGCTGTACGAGGAGCCCAGGCCGCATTTCAATACTCTTTCCACGATGGTGCGGATTCTGGAGGACAAGGGTCTGGTCGGACACACTGCGTTCGGCAAGTCCTACAGGTACTACGCGCTCATGGACAGGGAGGCGTTCAGTGAGAATTCCCTGAAAAACGTGATCGGGAAGTATTTCGGTTCGTCCGTCTTTTCGGCGGTGTCCACTCTGGTGAAGAATGAGGAACTTTCCGAAGAAGAAATACAGGAACTCCTGGAAATGATCAGAAATAACCGGAAATGACAAAATAACGGAAACGATGGAATGGTTGATGGCATATATCCTTAAAAGTGCGACTGTTACGGTTGTCCTGTATGTGTTCATGAAGATGCTCATGGAGGGGGAGAGCCTGCACGGTTACGTCAGGTTCATGTGGCTGGCTTCGATGATTCTGTCTCTGGTGCTGCCTCTGGCCGTGATAGATGTGGGTGAAACCGGGAGAGGGATTGCGGAGCAGGTGAGGACACTGGTGCTGCCCGATGTAACAGTGACGGGTGAGAAGCCGGAGGGACAGGGTGGGGCCATTCCTTACGCCATGATTTTTGCGGCAGTATATATTGCAGGTGCAGCGGCAACAGCCGCCATGTATGTTTGGGGACATCTGAAAATCAGGAAAATCATCAGGAGATGCACGCCGGCGGAAGGCAGGTATGCCGATGAGTTCAGGACACTGTGCGGCAGGATCGGCATGCGTCCCGGGAGCGTACAGAGGGCCAGGCTGCTGCTGACGGAAGAGGATGTATCCCCGTTCAGTATTTTCGGATATGTAGTCATGAACCGGAAGGATGCAGAGTCTGCGGCATTCAGGGACATCGTGCTGCACGAACTTGCTCACATTTCCAGGGGACATTCCTATGACCTGGCAGCAGCGGAAGTGTTTACTGTCCTTCAGTGGTTCAATCCCTGTGCCTGGCTCACCAAGTCCTCGCTGGCACAGGTCCATGAGTACATTGCTGACAGGCATGTGCTCGAATGCGGCACGAACATCTACGAATATCAGCTTCTATTAATAAAAAAGGCTGTCGGTCAACGATTCCACTCTGTAGCCAACAGCCTGAATCACAGTAATCTTAAAAAACGTATCACTATGATGGAAAAAAATCCGAAACCGGGTGCCGTAATCAAGTCATTGCTGGCACTCCCCGTATCAGCCATGCTGATAGTCTCGTTCAGCGCCATGAATTCATCGGCAGCGGACAAAGTTACACAAACATCTTCTACAATCCAAACAGCCGTACCGGCTTCTTCTGACAATGCCCCGGACGGCAAGACATGCAGTTATGCCGAGGCAGATGTGAAACCTCGCTTCCAGGGCGGAGATATGTCGTCGTTTACGGTCTGGATGATGAACCAGATGAAATATCCGGAAAAGGCCCGCAATGAAAAGATCGGAGGAAGGGTTGTGGTGAAGTTTACCATAACTTCCGAAGGCAAGCTGGCCGACACGGAGATAGTCAAAAGCCCTGATGAAATGTTGTCAGAAGAAGTCAGGAGGATATTGGCACTGTCTCCGGACTGGACTCCAGGAAAGGTAGACGGCAGGAATGTCGATGTGAGCGTAATGCTTCCGGTTGTCTTTGCAATCTCCGAGTAGCCGCAACAGCAGGAAACCAGACTGCGATAAAAATGATATCTTAATGGCATCCCCTGATGCCGGAATGGAGTACGGGCGTTTTACGGAAAGAGGGGAATTCACTATTTTTGTATGGAAACTCGGTTTTATGGAGACATCGTTTACAGGACATATAGTGGATATCGCAGGCAAGCGGACGTATCCAGGGACAATCATATGCAGGGACGGCATAATCGTGGACATAGTGGAATTCCGGGATTCTGCCGGGCTTCCGGAGGGGGCGTTGCATTATCTTCCGGGCCTGACGGATGCGCATGTGCATATCGAGAGTTCGATGATGACTCCGGTCAATTTCGCGAAGGTGGCGGTGACCCACGGAGTGGTGGGTGCTGTCAGCGACCCGCACGAGATAGTCAATGTCCTCGGCAGGGAAGGCCTGGATTTCATGGTACGCAATGCCAGGTGTACCAGGTTCAATGTCTGCTGGGGACTTCCGTCATGTGTGCCTTCGTCTCATCTGGAGAGCGCAGGGGCCGAGATAGGTGCGGCAGAGACGGCTGAGCTGATAAGGCGGGACGACATATCCTACCTGTCGGAGATGATGAACTATCCCGGTGTCATCGGGAGGGATGCCGAAGTGACGGGCAAGATAGCTGCGGCAAAGGAGGCAGGGAAGCCTGTGGACGGCCATGCTCCCGGGCTGCTGGGGGAGGATCTGGCAAAATATGTCTCGGCCGGTATCTCGACCGACCACGAATGCACCACCCTGGAAGAGGCACGCCAGCGCATTGCTCTGGGGATGAAGGTAATCGTCAGGGAGGGGAGTGCTGCACGGAATTTCGGTGCTCTTGCCAAGATCGTTTCCGAAGCACCGGAGATGACGATGCTCTGCTCGGACGACAGGCACCCGGACGACCTTGTGGCAGGGCATATCGATACTCTGGTAAGGCACGGCATTGCCATGGGCATCCCGGTCTGGGACATGCTTAAGGCGGCAGCGGTCAATCCTGTCCTGCACTACCGCACAGGGTCGGGGCTGATGCAGACAGGGGACAGAGCCACATTCATCGCTGTGGACAATCTTAAGGATTTCAATGTCCGGCAGACAGTTATGGACGGGCACGTCGTCTACGATGCGGCAGGAGGCGGACTTGTGGAATCGGGACTGATGCTTCAGGAACCGCATGCAGAAACTCCAAACCGCTTCAAGGCCGGCAGGATCAGTGAAGGGGATATCGCCTTGACTCTTCCAGGGACGGACCTCCCGTCACCCGAAAGCACGAAGGTCAAGGCAATAGTTGCGTACGACGGAGAGCTGCTTACCGGCAAGGAGGAAATACCTGTCAGGGAACTCCAAGAACGGCAGGCCCAGAAGATAGTGGTATACAACCGCTACGGCCGCAAAGAACCGCAGGTGGGCTATATCAGGGGCTTCTCCCTGGAAAATGGTGCAATAGCTTCCTCCGTGGCGCACGACAGCCACAACATCGTGGCAACAGGCAGTTCTGATGCCGAGATTGTCAGGGCCATCAACGCCATAGTGGATGCAAAGGGAGGCATCGCGGTCTCGGACAGCTCAGGAGTGGATATCCTGCCTCTGCCCATAGCCGGGATCATGTCGGACAGGACCGCCGGTGAAATATCTGCAAGATACCGGGAACTTGACCGCAGGGCCAAGCAGCTGGGATGCCGGTTCCGTGCTCCTTTCATCACCCTGTCATTCATGGCCCTGCCGGTGATCCCGTCACTGAAGCTCACCGACAAGGGTCTGGTGGACGTCGATGCCTTCGGCTTCACGGAAGTGCTGTCAAGGCAGGACTGAAAATAGGGATGCCAATACGGCATTACAGCCGGTGCTCAGAGCGTAGCCGGATGGTCACAGTGCAACCGGCGTTCATAGCCCAGCCGCCGGTCAGTGCCGGCGGGCGAGGCGGAGGAAGTAGGCGTGTACGCGCGGGTCGTCGTTGAGTTCGGGGTGGAAGGAGGTGACGAACTGGTGGTCCTGTATGGCAGCCACGATGTGTCCGCCGCATTCGGCGAGAATGCGGGCATTGCCCCTCACTCTGCTTATGTAGGGAGCCCGGATGAATGTCATGGGGATACCGTCTCCTATGCCTTCAATTGTACCTGTGGTGAAGAAGCTGCCTGACTGCCTGCCGTAGGCGTTGCGGCAGACGTCTATCGACATCGTGCCCAGACTGCCTGAAGGGACACCGTTGACCACATGGTCAGCGAGGAGTATCAGCCCGGCGCATGTTCCCCAGACAGGGAGGCCGCCGATAATGGCCTCCCTGACCGGTTCCATGAGTCCCAGCTCCCTCAGCAGCTTTGCCTGGGTGGTGCTTTCCCCGCCGGGGATGATGAGTCCGTCCTTGGGCTTCTCCCAGTCTTCCGCCTTCCTTATTTCAAATGTGTCGGCACCGAGCCTGCACAGCATCTGTTCATGCTCGAGGAATGCTCCCTGAAGTGCCAGTACTGCAATTTTCATCTTCTGTCCTTCAGCTCTTGTCATTTGCCGCGCTCGGCCATCAGCAGGGTGATTTCCTGCTCGTTGATACCTACCATTGCCTCTCCGAGATCCTCCGACAGGGCAGCCAGCATGTCAGGGTCGTTGTAGTTCGTGACGGCCTTTACTATAGCTGTGGCGCGCTTTACCGGATTTCCGCTCTTGAATATGCCGGATCCCACGAATACTCCTTCGGCTCCCAGCTGCATCATCAGCGAAGCGTCTGCCGGCGTGGCAATGCCTCCCGCAGCGAAGTTGACGACAGGCAGCTTGCCGTTTTCATGCACGTAGCATACCAGTTCATAAGGCACCTGAAGCTGTTTTGCAGAGTCGTAAAGTTCGTCCTCGCGCATGGCCACAAGCATGCGGATCTCTTTCTGGATGAGGCGCATGTGCCTTACAGCCTGGATGACGTCTCCGGTGCCGGGCTCGCCCTTGGTCCTGATCATGGTAGCTCCCTCGGATATGCGCCTGAGGGCTTCGCCCAGGTTTTTGGCACCGCAGACAAAGGGAACATCGAATTCGTTCTTGTCGATATGGTACAGGTCGTCGGCAGGGGAGAGGACCTCGCTCTCATCGATGTAATCGATATCCAGGGCCTGGAGGATCTGGGCTTCGGCGAAATGTCCGATGCGGCATTTTGCCATTACCGGTATGGAAACGGCGTTCTGAATCTGCTTTATGAGCTTGGGGTCGCTCATGCGTGAGACTCCGCCTGCGGCACGTATGTCCGCGGGGATCCGCTCCAGGGCCATTACGGCGCATGCTCCTGCATCCTCCGCTATCCTGGCCTGTTCGGGTGTCGTTACATCCATTATCACTCCGCCCTTGAGCATCTGGGCGAGGTTCCTGTTCAAAGTCTGTCTTTCCTTGTTCATGATTATGTGTGTTATATTATATTGTTGCGTTTTATCTTTCTGTATTCGCTCGGGGTTATGCCGGTCATCTTCCTGAAAAACTTCGAGAAATGGGCCTGGGAATTGAATCCGAGCCCGTACGCCGTTTCCTGCACCGTCCTGTCGGAGGAGAGCAGCTGCCGCTTCGCCTCATTGCACAGATATTCGTCGATGATGGTCTTGGGAGCTTTGCCCGCGATCCTTTTTGTGACCTGCGCCAGATATCTGCTGCTGACATTGAGCGCATCCGCGTAGAAGTGCACGTCGCTGTTGGAACTGAAATGCCCCGCCACCTCATTGACAAACTCATTGTACAGTTCGCTGGCCCTTCCGACCAGATCCGCATGTGCCGCCAGAGCCTGATTGACGTAGCCGTACGCCTTGTCCACCGCATCCGCCAGGTCGTGTCCCTGGCACAGGAATGTGGCTATGGCCGAGGATATGCTGCTGCTGACGCCGTGCCGCCCGTAGAGTATGTCAGTATCGGGCATGGATACATATTTGCATGCTGGGACCCCCTTGCGGACGAGGATGTCCATGGAAGATCCGGCCATGGAACCTGCCTGCTGCAGAAGCACTGCCCCGCAGCCGTACTTCATGATTTCCTTTGCTGTCCCGGTCATGTCGGCAGAGGAATCGGGATGGGTGCCTGTAAGGTAGCCGGCGCTGGTATTCCTGACTGTGACCAGTGAGCACAGGGGCAGGAGGGACTGCCTGATGGTGGCGACAGTGTCGTCGGACATCAGTTTCTCACCGCAGCTGGAGACTATGACCGGGTCGTAGATCACATACGAAGGGTACTTCTTCAGCGATTCCGTGATGCCGGCTACGGCTGCCGCGCTGCGTATCATACCGATTTTGACGACACGCGGCTGCACGTCGTTGACGATGGCCTCGATCTGCCCGGCAATCACTTCGGGCGGGATGTCGTAGAAATCCTGTATGCCGATAGTGTTCTGTACGGTGATGGACGTTATGACGGACACGGCATATCCCCCGAGGGCGGATATGGTCTTGATGTCGGCCTGTACACCAGAACCTCCGGTGCTGTCCGAGCCCGTAATTGTCAGAACGGTATTCCTGTCAGTATTTCTTTGATGGTCTTCCACTCTTGTATGCATTTTCCGTTTGCATCACAAAGGAAAGTAAAAAAACAGACACGCGGAAACGTTGTTCCCGTTTTGACAAGGAATACGGGAGTTTGTATAAAAGATAGGGGGAAGGACGGGGAAATACGGGAAATTGTTTTAAATTTGCAGGGAGCCATTCAAAAACGACTATGAAAAAAACAATATTCTCTGTCCTTCTAGGCTGCATCTTTCCGATATTTGCCCTCGGGCAGGTAAATCTGCAGGTACATTATGATTTCGGAAGGGATTTCTATAAATCACTGGGGGACCGTTCAAGGGTAACCACTACAGTGGAAATGTTCAAGGCCGACAAGTACGGCAGCACATTTTTCTTCATAGACATGGACTACGGAGAAGAAGGGATAACGGGAGCGTATTGGGAAATAAGCCGCCAGCTCAGATTCTGGAAGGCTCCGGTGGCAATCCATGTGGAATATGACGGAGGACTGAACTTCATCAACCATGCCTTCCTGGGAGGTGCGGCATATAACTGGAACAGTGAGGACTTCTCGAAAGTATTCGGGATACAGGTCCTGTACAAGTATATCGTCGGGAATGTCTCTCCGCACAATTTCCAGTTGACGGCCACATGGACCCTGCATTTCGGCGGGGGCCGGTACACCTTCAGCGGATTCATGGATTTCTGGCGGGAAAAGCATACGGACATAAACGGCAACGGCCATGACTTCGTCTTCCTGACCGAGCCCCAGTTCTGGATCAATCTGGACAAGTTCGAAAAGGTAAGCGACGATCTGCACCTGAGCTTCGGGACCGAATGGGAGATGAGTACGGACTTCGCAACGAGGGACGGTTTCTATTTCATCCCGACCCTCGCAGTAAAATGGACATTCTGAAACACTATAAAAAGAAATGAATATGAACATGTTGGGCAAATTATTCGGATTCGACCCGGGCAAGACGAAAGTAAGGACGGAAATCATAGCCGGCATAACGACATTCCTTACGATGGCCTATATCCTGGCTGTCAATACCAATATTCTGAGCGCATGCGGAATGGACAGGGGCGCGGTATTCACGGCTACGGTTCTGTCTTCGGCACTGGCAACATTGCTGATGGCTGTCTATGCCAAACTGCCTTTTGCCCTGGCGCCCGGTATGGGACTCAATGCCTTTTTTGCGTATACGGTGTGCATCACCATGGGATTCTCCTGGCAGTTTGCCCTGACAGCGGTACTGATAGAGGGCATTATATTCATCCTTCTGACAGTGACCAATCTCCGCGAGAAGATAATCGATGCGATACCGTTGACCCTCAAGCATGCCATCGGAGCCGGCATAGGGCTGTTCATAGCTTTCCTCGGACTGCAGAATGCAGGGATAATCGTAAACAACGATACCACCCTGGTAGGACTCGGAGACCTGACGCGCGGTTCCGCCCTTCTCGGGATGATAGGATTGCTGCTCAGCGCTTTCCTTCTGATAAAGAAAGTGCCTGGAGCCTTGCTCATAGGCATCGTCGTGAGTACGCTGATAGGCATTCCCATGGGGGTTACCAGGATGGAAGGGGTAATCAGCGTCCCTCCGTCCGTCAAGCCGGTTTTCTTCCAGTTCCAATGGGAGCACATATTCACCAAGGAGATGGTCATAGTCGTATTTACCTTCCTGTTCGTGGATATTTTCAATACTCTCGGGACTCTGGTAGGAGTCGCCAACAAGGCCGGTATGCTGGACCGTAACGGGAAGATACCACGCGTCAAGCAGGCGTTCATGGTAGATGCCATAGGTACTGCCGCAGGTGCCTGCCTGGGAACAAGCACGATAACCACATACGTCGAAAGTGCGGCGGGAGTGGTCGAAGGCGGCAGAAGCGGACTCACGGCATTCGTCACGGCCGTATGCTTCCTGCTCGCATTGTTCTTCGCCCCGTTCTTCCTGGCTGTCCCGGGAGCTGCCACGGCTCCGGCGCTGATCCTTGTGGGGCTGATGATGATGACATCCGTAAAGGAAATAGACTTCAACGAATATTCGGAATCCGTACCGGCATTCGTGTGCATAGCGATCATGCCGCTGGCCTACAGTATAGCTGAAGGCATAGTGCTGGGACATCTGTGCTATGTACTGCTCAACCTGAGTTGCGGCAAGTACAAAAAGCTCACCATAGGCATGTATGTACTGGCAGCTATATTCCTTCTGAAATTCTTCATCATGTGACGGGAGGGAGCCGAAGCCCCGGTCAGCATCCTCCGATGAACTCCTGCATGGTATTGTTGAACATGTTGCCGTAGCTGTCGTTGTTATAGACCATAACGTTTGATCCGACCGTGTTGCGGAACAGGGTGTAATAGAGCTCCCTGAGAGAGATGGAAGGGTTTTCCCGAAGGGCACTGCGCAGCGACAGGGTAAATCTGTTGGTCATCCATACGTTCAGTCTGGAACTGAAGACGTCAGCCTTGGAAGTCTCGAATTCGTTTGCGGCAGTGAAGAAGAGCAGGCCCGGAATTCCTGTGCAGCTCGAGGCCACACTTCCGGAGTAGCAGGTCTCGATAAAGCATATCATCTTCCTGAATCTGGCTTCCGAGAACATCTCCATGGCCATGTCACCGTCGATGCCGTCAGGAGTGTATCCCCAGCAGAATATCCCTGGCAGACCGTGACCGCTCCAGAAGACAAACACGTTGTCATCTTCGTCGGCTCCTATCACGCTGGGCAATCTTTCCGAAGACCTCCCGCAGATTATGTCCTGGATATCCTCTTTGGAAAGGTCCGACAGTCTGTAGTCCAGAATGATGTCGTGATAGAGATTTTCACCTTCCGGATCGACCCTGACATATCCCTGGTCCGGATTGAGCTCATGGTAAGCCAGATTGTCCTCCATGATAAGTACGATATGGCTGTCGTCGTAGCCCGAGGATTTCAGCAGCTGGTACATGGCCAGCACATCCGCCTGGTACCTGTAGTCTTCCCATCTGTCCGACGTAGCTGCGAGCAGTGCCCATCTCTGGTCCAGTTCAGGGTATTCCATATCGTTGCCGTCATCGAAGTCCTGCATGCTTTCGGCCTCCCAATTCCAGCCGGCCAGAGTGGACTGGGTGCGGTTGCTGCCGTCACTGGTCAGATAATCGAGATAGATGTATGCGTCCATATAGACTTTGAAGTGGCAGTAGACAGTGTTCAGGACGTTGGTATAGACCAGTTCATCGAAATCCAGGGAGCCTGAGGCACCGGAAATGTCGGGCTCATCTCCGGCTTCGAGCTTGCGCAGTACTGCCGCGATACCGTCGCCCATCCATCCGGTAGACATGCTTTCCTCAACGACCTTTCTCAGTGCATCCTTGAGTGATGTCCCTTCATGGAGACTCTGATAACAGAATCCGTATCCTAGCAGAAGCAGGGCATCATAGTACTGTGCTTCACCGAGGGTAGGGTGGGTATCGAAATATGTGCTGTACATGACGTCGAAACCTGACTCGGGATCCGAGATGAATGCCACCCCCTCGATCCCTTCAGCGTCCTCGCCCATAAGCTGCAGGACATTGGTCCCGAAAGCCGTATCTCCGAACAGGACTATCTTCCGGCTGTCCTTTACTGCCGACTGCATGGGCGCTATGTCGGCAATGTCGGTCGGGATGCAGATGACGGCATCGGCACCGCTGCCCACTGCGTTTGCCGCTGCAGTGCCCGCATCACTGCCGGTATAAGTGAATATACCTTTTATTTCCATTCCGAACTCCTGGGCCTGAAAGGCGAACCAGTCTATGAATGTCTTGCCGTAGGGATCGTTGTCCTTGGCGGCGAGAGCCACAGATTTCGCCCCGTAGGCTTCGGCCCTGGAAAGGAGTACCTCGCATTCCGTAATGTCCGTTTCCGTCATTGCCCACAAGTACCCTTCGCTGGAGTGCGCCCTTATGAGTTCCTCCGCTGTGGCCAGTGTGAAGAATGTCTTCCGTTCCCACGAACATTCTTCCGCCATGATGCTTGCATTGGCGGACCTGAGCCCTCCCACGACGGCATCGACATCCTCCCTGTCGCACAGGTCCGATATGAGTGCCGCGATGTCTTCCGTATCCTCATCGTAGAATTCGACATTGAGGTCGATTCTACGGTTCTGACCGGTCTGGGCCTTGTCGAACTCGCCGAGATACAGGTCCGTCGTCCTTTTCCAGTGTTCCCCGAGCCCGTCCTGCATCGGCAGTATTACGGCTACCGTCCTGCTGACAGTTGTCTGCTCCGGTCCGATGCCGTTTCTGCTGCATGATACAGCCATTGATGCCAGTGCCAGTATGGCCATTATTTTTGCCGGAATACCCGATGCCGTTCTACCTGTTCTCATATTCTTCCTCCTTTCCGATAGCCGTCTGCATGGTCTCCCCGTCTATGGTTTCAGGCCATAGCCATTCGGCATATCCGTCATGCAAGTCCGCAATATCCCTGTTCGGCGATGTCCCCGGTCTCTATCCACTGGCCTACCGCATCGTAGACGAGCCGGTCGATGTGCTTGAGTACCGAACCTACAATATCCGAGCACAGGTAGGACTGGTCGGTGTCCATTCCGGCGGTCTTCATACTGCCCGGATACTCCCGCAGATATTTGTAGATACCGTTGTTGGTACCGCCGGCGACGGGGAAGACGAAGCCGTATGTCTGTGCCCATTCTCCCGTCATGCGGTATGCCTCTTCGGACATGATGAATCCGTTCCAGTCCGTGGACATGAATACCGTGTCAATGCCGGTCGCCGTCACCGATTTCCAGCCGTCCATGAATCCGTAGACGGCCGAGAGCACAGGTTCGTCGTAGGGATTGGCCCCGACGACCACTGCAGGCCTGTCCCCGTAATGCTCCGCGGCCGAAAGTCCTGCCAGGTACGAGGCTCCATATATCGAAATCCGCAGCGTCAGTATAGGCAGGGAGCCCCTGTTCCGGCTTTCCATAAGCAGAATGTCTTTCCCCGTGTCGGGACTGTCATACCGGGACTGTCCGTCCAGAATGCCACTTATCATGTCCTCATAGTCGGAACTTGCCAGAACAAAAAGCTCGTCACTACTTCCGGCCGGGGCTGCAATCCAGTCTGTGACAATCGTTTCAGCCTCTTCGACCGATTCAGGCGTATAGAAGATGAAACAGACATCGGGATAGGCAAGTCTCAGTTTGAGGAAACCGGCAAGGATGAGGTCGTTGTAGCCCTGATCCCCCAGACCTCCCGGAGAAAACACCACATTGACTCTCGCGGGGGCTGGGACATCATTGGGAAATACCTCCTTTGTGCATGAAACACACGAAAGAAGCACGAAAAAAATACCGGTCAAATTGAAGAATATGTACATCTCAAATATTCCAGGCGGCAAATTTACAATCTTCCGCGTGCAATATGATTATTTTTCGTATTATTGCGCCGTAAAATCTGAAAGCAGTATGTATAGAAGGTTGATTTATGCAGGTATCGTCATGACTGCGGCATTTGCAAGCGTGTCATGCCAGAAAACTGACCTGAAAAGCGGCCAGGAATATGTGGATGAGATTGTCGGGAATTTCGAAAGCATGATCGAGCAGGGAACCATCCTGGGCTCAGGCAGCAATCAGAACGTATATGTAATTGCGGCCGAATCGGCTGAGGAAGCTTGGGAAAGCTGTTCAATGTGGATGTACTCGCAAGTATCGGAATCGGCGGTTTTCGTGATTCCGGACGGCATGGGCACTGTGGAAGCCTGGGAGGCAGATCAGGAAGGAGCGTATGTCTACGTGACATTCAAGCTGGAAGGCTACAATGAGTTCAGACTTGAATACCTCAATCCCAACTACATGAACGATGACAATGTCTTCCCCAGGCCGGGTTGGCCTCCAAAACCGCCCATTCTCTAGCCAGGAAGCACAGGGGGGAAAGCCGGGAATCAGCGCTTGGTCACGGCTATCATGAAGGTAACAGCGACAATGGCAATGGATATACCGGCAATGATATTGGCTGTCAGCGGCTCTCCGAACATCAGCGTTCCAACCAGAATGGCAGTGATCGGCTCGAACACCCCGAGAACGGAGGCTTTCGTGGCTCCGATGTTTCTGGTGGCGACGGCAAGGGTTGCAGTAGAAACTATCGTCGGAAGAAGCGCCAGCCCGAGCAGATTGAGCCAGTCCTTGCCGCTTGATATCCCTTCGGTCATTCCTGCATCCGAGAAGAGACTTATACTCAGGAACACGGCTGCGCCTACAATGAGCGTATAGAATGTCAGCAGGGGATTGGATATGTCAGCAATGACTTTGCTGCGGTTGATGATTATTATGAAAAGGGCATAGGCCAGGGCAGCACCCAGCGAAAGGACAACACCTACAGGATCTATTGCATGGCTCCCGTCACTGTGGGTCATGATGAGGACACCTCCGAAAGTGGCAATGATGGCCAGCCATACCGGCCAGGACGGCACGACCTTGAGGAATACCATTATTATCGCTACGAGAACAGGATACAGGAACACCAGGGTGGTGGCAAGTCCGGATGCTATATACCTGTAGGCCCCGAAGAGCAGAAGGCTGCTGGAGGTGAACAGCAGTCCGAGTACGAGCAGCACTCCGGCCTGTTTCCACGAAATCCTGAAACCGTGCCTGGTGACCAGCAGGAATGCTCCGAGGAGCAGGACCGCAAACGTATACCGGAAAAAGAGGATTGACTCTGTCGCCGCCCCATTCTGCATCAGAGGTACGGCAAACATAGGGTTCAGTCCGTAGGTTATTCCTGTGATTATTCCGGCAGGATAACCGACAATCGCGTTTTTGCTAAGCTTCTTCATGCCTTTGTAATAAAATCCGGGGCGCGAAGTTAACATTTTTCCCCTCCCGGCATCACCCATCTTCATCCAAAGCGTGAAATTATCCTGCGGTCTTCGAGGTAGATGTGGTTGAGTGTGTAGTCCAGGGACTCGAGGGTCTGCCGGCGCACTGCCGGTCTGAGCTGGCATTCCCACACCACGATGGTATGCCATCCCATTTCAGCGAGAAGCCTGAGCTCCGTCCTGTCCCGTTCCCGGTTCCTTTCTATCTTTCCGCGCCAGAACTCCGCATTGCTCTTGGGCAGGACAAAATACCTGCAACCCTCGTGTCCGTGCCAGAAGCAGCCGTTGACAAAGATGGCGGTCCTGTATTTCCGCAGGACGATGTCCGGCTTCCCGGGTAGGCGAGGGCTGTTGAGCCGGTACCTGTAGCCGCGGCTGAAGAGATACTTCCGGACCAGAAGTTCCGGCTTGGTATCCCGTCCCCTGATCTTCGACATGCATCTGCTGCGCTGCTCTTTGGTCATTTTGTCCATGACGGTATCCTGTATCCTGTGCCTGTCGGCACCATCGAAATTTATGCCTGATAGCGGAATTTTGTTTGAAGATAGATATTTTATCATAACTTGGCACCAAAATCATAAAAAACTGTATAGAGCCATGAGAAAGATTCTGATCGGATTGTCAATATGCCTGTTGTCGTTCCTATGTACTTCATGCTTCAAAGAGGTTGATTTGGGATTTCCGGACACTGTGACGTTCCCGGGCGAAGGTGGGGTGGAAACAATCACCGGCAACACAGCCTATACCCATGCGGAAATACACGACTATAAAACAGGAGAAAGCGGTGAAGTGCACAAAACGGAAGACGGGACATTCTACAATGTCCATCGCTGGCTGAAGGTAGAGTATAAAGCATATGACGGGAACAATAAGGATTTTATAATCCATGCAGAGCCCAACACCACCGGGAAGTCGCGTACGCTATACATCGAACTTTACTCTGGTCCTGAATACGCTACCGTGAAAGTGGTGCAGGATAAGTAATTGATCTTGGGCAGGACGATGTCCGGCTTCCAGGGTAGGCGAGGGCTGTTGAGCCGGCACCTTTTGCTTTACCCTGTTGTTATAAAATATTTGAGACATTGATTTGTATTCGTTTTTCGTAATTTTACTACGAAAACACGAATTATGATTCCATATATTGATTGTTATTTCTATATTTGCATCATACGACAGATTAATTCAACGAATATGATAGCAGAATTCACTATTGAAAATTTTTTTTCAATTAAGTCCCCGCAAAAGATAAGCTTTGAACCTTCATCAGATACTTTTATGTCTGACGAGTATTCATATGAAGTTAAGGATGGGGTAAGATTGTTGAAATTGGGCATCATCTATGGTGCTAACGCTTCCGGCAAAACCAATGTATTGAATGCTGTGGAATTTTTCAGAATGCTTGTTCTTAAGATGCCTAAAGACCGGAATGAGAAAACCGGGGTCGTTCCTTTTATGCTGGATGACACATCGAGGAATGAAAGGACGAAGATGTCTATGGTATTCTATATTAATACGTCGAAGTATATCCTTTCTTTTGAATTGGACGCAAAATACATCTATTCCGAAACATTGATAGTTTATGATTCCATCCGTCCTACCAAATTGTATAGCCGTAGTTACGATGCAACAACAGATTCCACAACAATAGATTTCGGCGTAAATCTGAAAATGCCACGGAAGAGTCAGGATGTGATTTCCGGCAACACGATCAATAATTGCAGTGTACTTGCCGCATTTGGCAAAAGTAATGTGGAGCGTACCAAGTTGAACGATGTGTACGATTACTTTGCCAAACAGGTAAAAGATGTATTGGCTCCTGGCATGCTACTTTCGGGATATGTAAAATCACGATTGGATAAAGATGAAACAGGCGATTTGAAGAAGTTCATTTTAAATTTCTTGAAAGCATCTGATTTTAACATAGAAGATGTCGTATTGCATGAAGAGGAAGAATTGATTACCCCTGAATTGGAGCAATTGATTCAAAATGCCCCTATTGATGATGAGGCAAAAGCAGAAATGCTTAGAAAAGGGAAAATCACAAATGCAGAATTGACATTCAAGCATAAGGTTGGCGACAAACTATACGATTTGTCTGAAGAATATGAATCCAATGGTACAATGAGATTTTTGGGAATGGCCGTAATTCTGAATTTCTTGTTGAAGACCAACCGGTTTGTGCTTATTGACGAAGTCGAGACAAGCATCCACTATGAACTGCTGGCTTATTTTATAAAAGTATTTTTAGCGAACAGTGAAGGAACATCCCAAATGTTGTTGACAACACACGACATCAATCTTCTTAATGAGGATTTCATTCGACGTGATACGATATGGTTTACCGACAAAGACGAATATGGCGAGACTAAAATAGTGCGTCTTTCATCTTTAGGCCTGCACAAGAATCTCTCACCGTATAATGCTTACAAACAGGGTAAATTAGTTAAGCTTCCGTTCCTTGGCAGTCAATACATTAACCTAGACGAACAATGATATGGGGCGGACAGTAACAACAAGCATCGCCATCATAGGCGAGGGAGAAACGGAATGGTTCTATTTCGATTCTCTGAGGATCGCGTGCCGCTATCCTTTCAAGGTCGCTCCGGATTTTCCACGGCACAGTGACGGTTTCTGCTCCACTTCTTGCCTAATGTGGTTTGTCGGCGATATGAGAGCTATGAGCAATTACTTCCCGAATTGCAGAAATATATGCCGGGGTATGAAAAGACAAAACGATATTTCATACGCACCAACCTCTATAAATACTTGACAGAGAATGGAGATTTGGGACTGGCGATGTCAAATTCAGAAAAAATGTGTCAATTATGTAAAGAGTCACCGGAGGATTTGAAGGCATATTCGGAAGTACATAAGGTGATAAAATTACTAAGAATCTGTTTAAATTTATTTATAATTAGTTGTAAATCAGTAGGTTAATTGGAATATTTTTCGTAACTTTATGGTTATCAAGACATTAAAGTTATGCATAAGTACCCAACCAACCTGACTGATAAACAGTGGCAAGTTATAAAAAATATGCTGGACCCCAAAGAAAGATTCAGAAAATATTCTCTGCGCTCTGTTTTTGACGGCATCCTGTACATCGTGAAGACCGGCGTGCAGTGGAGAATGCTCCCCTCGGATTTCGCTCCGTGGCAGACAGTGTATTACTATTTCAGCAAGTGGAAGAACGAGGGCCTGCTTGAAGAGATCTTCGACACCCTCCGCGGCATTGTCCGCCGTCTTTCGGGCAGGGCGGAGAGTCCCAGCCTTGGGATCATCGACTCAAGGAGTGTCAGGACCTCCCATCATATTGATGGTCAAAGGGGAATAGACGGAAACAAAAAGATAAAGGGCAGGAAGGAGCACATAGTGGTTGACACACTGGGGCTGCCCATGTCAGTGAGGGTCCATCCGCCCAACGTCCATGACAGCGTAGGGGCGGAAGAGGTGCTCGAATCCATGAGATACAAATTCCCGGGGCTGAAACGGATTCTGGCGGACGGAGGTTACAGGGGCGAGACTGTCAGGAACACGGTCATGAGACTGCTGCATTGCGACCTGGATGTCGTACTCAGGTCTGACAAACGGACGGACAGATTTGTCCCCATGCCAAAAAGATGGATTGTCGAGCGCACTTTCTCATGGCTCGAGAACTTCAGGAGACTGACCATTGACTATGAATACAGGGCCGATACGCACGAAGCCATGATGCATATCGCTGCCATAAAATTATTTTTGAATAAAATTTAAACAGTTTCTAAATATATTAGGTTCAATATGAATAATCAAACATTTATAGGCAATAATCATATGGGATTGACATACAGTAGATTTTTTCAGGTAAAGCAATGCTTTTTGGGATCAGGACTCCTTACTTCATAAGATCCACTTCTTCTTAATGAAAGGGTAGTGTTTCAGCTATGCTGAGGCGTAGCGGGTTCATCTTCAGGAAGTGCAATCAATTTAATCCCAAGGAGTCGCCCATATCTTAGTACAGTAGTAATCTTGAGATCAAGATTTTGTCCGTGAAGCAGTTTATTGATATACTGAGGAGATACATTCAATTTTTCGGCAAGTTCTTTTTGACTCATATTGTTGTCCTGCTTGTAGCGGACAATTTTGAGGATGATCCTCCTGCATGCAAGGAGCTCTTCCTCATTCTCAATCTCAAATTTTGATTTTGAAATCCAGGTTTTTGTCGGCTTTGCACGTGCACGCATAGTCTTTTGTGCTTTTCCACATTCCGCATCGAATGCGTCAGCCTTATTTTCCGGGTAAATGATATCAAACTCCATAATTAATCTACAGGTTTATGGAACGAAAGTACTAAAGTTTTTCCAAAAATCAACCAGTAGGTTTATTTTGTGTTGAATTTCTTCATGATTATTCTGCAATTTCTTGTACTTTCCGCTTCAATACTGAAAAGTTTATACTAATCATCTGATTAATTGAGCAAAGTTTGATTCATACATTAAATTTTAATATATTTGCATTAAACTACAAAACATTCCAATTATGAAGCAATTGAATAGGATTAAAATAGTCCTTGTTGAAAAGAATAAAACGGCAAAATGGCTCTCTGAGCAAGTTGGCAGGAATGTGACATCTGTTTCCCGTTGGTGTACTAATGCTTCACAACCAGATTTGGAAACATTATTTCGCATAGCGGAACTTTTGGATGTTGATGTAAGAGAATTGCTTCATGTAGAAAAGGATAAATCTAAATAAGTATATCAAGATGGCTATTCCGGTAAACATAGAAGACTTGCTTCATAAGCGTAAAATAGAATCCACCCGTATTGAGTTTAAGACAGGGTGGAATCCAGATAAAATTTATCGTACCATCTGTGCTTTTGCAAATGATTTTGATAACATTGGCGGAGGATACATCATCGTAGGTGTTCAAGAAGAAGAAAACACAGGCATCGCAAAACGGCCAGTAGCAGGTGTTCCTATAGAAGAACTCGATAAGATACAGCGTGACATGATGGGGTTCAATCATAAGATTGAGCCATTCTACTTGCCAAGAATCGACGTGCAGGAGGTAGATGGAAAATACATTTTACTTATCTGGGTACCGGCCGGAGTGAATCGTCCTTATAATGTGCGTGAACGAGTCACAGCAAGTAATCAGTCGCCATGTAAATGGTATATTCGTAGTGGAACCAATACCATTGAGGCGAAAGGTGAAGTCTTGGATGAATTGCGTGAGATGGCAAATCGTACTCCATTTGACGAAAGAGGTAATGAGAATATAGAGATGACAGATATATCAAGAGCCTTGGTTCTGGATTACCTGCAAACTGTCAATAGTCGTTTGGTCGCTGATTTCGAAAAGTTGTCCCTCTCAGAGTTGTTGTCACAGATGGACCTGTTGGTAGGGCCCGTCGAACGTCAGCTGGTCAAGAATGTGGCTGCCATGATGTTCTGTAAGAACCCTGCCAAATTTTTCCCGACGACACAGGTGGATATTGTCATTTTTCCTGAAGGCTGCATCAAGAATCCCAACAATATGATTGAGGTTCCGAAGATTGTCGGCCCTGTGCCCGATATGATCAAACAAGCGCTGGACTATATCAAGACTAATGTTATCAAGAGACGTATCATCAAGCAGAAAGAGAAGGCTGAATCGATAACCTTCTTCAACTATCCTTACCAGGCTATTGAAGAAGCGGTAGTTAATGCACTTTATCATAGAGACTATCAAGAACGGGAACCGGTTGAAATTACGATTGAGCCAGATAAAATTTCCATTCTTAGCTATGCCGGACCGGACCGTTCCATCAGCATTGATGCCATCCAAAAGGCAGAACGTCTGAAGTCACGCCGCTACCGTAACCGTCGTTTGGGCGATTATCTCAAGGAACTTCAGTTGTCCGAAGGTAGAGGAACCGGTATCCCAACCATACAGGATGAGTTAAGAAGAAATGGTTCTGGCCCTGCTGTAATTGAGACCAATGAAGAGAGAAGTTATTTCTTGATTGAGATTCCTTGTAGAGAAGGGTTTGGGGATAGAGTATTGATTGGGGATGATTTTATATCCGCAGATGATGATAAGATAAATGATAAGATAAATGATAAGATAAAAAGTGTCCTGTTAAAGATTTCCGAACTTGGAATAGCTAAGAGGAAAGATTTGCATGATGCAATAAATGTATCAATGCCTACAATTGATAGAATACTTAAGCAACTTATATCTGAAGGACTTAATTTTATTGAGTATCAAGGTTCTCGCAAAACTGGAGGGTATGTGTTGACAGAGAAAGGTAAAGCGTTTGTAAAATCAATGAATGACTAAAATGGCAAAGAAAACAATAAAAAAAGAACTTACAGGGGCACAAGATTTATACAATTTCTTGTTTGAGGCCTGTAATATCATACGTGGTCCTGTAAGTCAGGACAATTTTAAAGACTATATAACACCATTGCTATATTATAAGCGTATATCAGATGTTTATGATGAAGAAACGGAGGATGCTTTGATTGATAGCGGTGGTGATGAGGAATATGCTTCGCTACCTGAACAGCATCGATTTGTTATACCAGACGGCTGTCATTGGCAGGACGTACGCGAACGCAGTGAAAATCTTGGTGCTGCAATTGTTGGTGCTATGCGACAGATTGAGATTGCAAATCCAGATACGCTATATGGTGTTCTGTCAATGTTCTCTGCTCAGAAATGGACAAATAAAGCAATTCTGAATGATGGTAAAATCAGAGATTTGATTGAGCATCTTTCAAAACGTAAATTGGGTAACAAGAATTATCCGGCCGATCTTATGGGTGATGCTTATGAGATCCTTTTGAAGAAATTTGCTGATGACAGTAAGGCTCAGGCTGGAGAGTTTTATACTCCTCGTTCCGTTGTTTCGTTATTGGTTCGCATACTTGATCCACAACCAGGAGAAACGGTGTATGATCCCGCGTGTGGTAGTGGTGGTATGTTGATTGAAGCCATTCGCTATATGCACGATGATACGCTTTGTTGCGGAAGCATTTTTGGGCAGGAGAAAAACGTAATCAATGCAGCAATTGCCAAAATGAATCTATTTCTGCATGGTGCATCTGATTTTAATGTGCTTCAAGGTGATACATTGCGAGACCCGAAAATTTTGCAGAGTGGAAATATTGCCAAGTTTGATTGTGTAATTGCCAATCCTCCATTCTCATTGGAAAACTGGGGGGCTACCGAGTGGGCTTCAGATAAATACAAGCGTAATCTTTGGGGAATACCTTCGGATAGTTGTGGCGACTTTGCATGGATTCAGCACATGATAGCATCAATGGCACCGGCTCATGGCAGAATGGCGGTAGTAATGCCACAAGGTGTATTGTTCCGTGGCAATCAAGATGGTGAAATCAGAAAGAAGTTGGTAGAAAGCGACTTGATAGAAGCCGTTGTAACGCTCGGAGACAAGTTGTTCTATGGTACAGGATTGTCTCCATGTTTCTTGATTTTGCGAAGAATGAAACCTGCAGCACATTCCGGTCGGATACTTATGATTGATGGAACCAAGATTCTTACTCAGCGCCGTGCCCAAAATGTATTAGAACCTGCAGATGTTGATAGACTATATGCATTGTATAAACAGTATAAAGATGTAGAAGACTTCTCCAAGGTAGTTACCCTGCAGGAGGTAAGGGA
Organism: uncultured Bacteroidales bacterium; assembly: GCA_944326245.1. Lineage (GTDB taxonomy): Bacteria > Bacteroidota > Bacteroidia > Bacteroidales > UBA932 > Coprenecus. The sequence goes on along the minus strand of CALVDF010000009.1, from coordinate 2,232 downwards.
TAAGGACTATAATTTGTCTCCCAATCGATTTGTGGAGTATTATAAGGAAGAAATTCGTCCATACTCAGAAGTATTGGCTGAGTTCAAGCAGGCATATGAAGATGTAAAATGCCTTGAACTTGAATTCTCTCAATTAATTAACGCATAATAATATGGCAGAAAACAATATAAAGACTTACCGAAATCCCGATGACCCGATTACGCTTGAAGAGTTGAAAAGCTTTCTTTGGGCGGCAGCTACTCATTTGCGTGGTCAGATTGATGCAGCAGGCTATAAAGAGTATATATTCCCGTTGTTGTTCTTCAAGCGCATCTCAGATGTGTACGATGAGCAATTTGAAGGATTCCTCCATGAAGGCGGTGTGGAATATGCTGGTATGCAAGCCGAAGAATTGCCTATCCGCATTCCTGATGGAGCTCATTGGCGCGATGTGCGGCAGGTTACAGAGAATGTCGGTCAACGACTTGTAGAAGCTTTTATCGCTATCGAACAGGCTAATCCTGCCAAAGAAATGGATGGCAGAAAGATTGGTGGTTTGGAAGGTATATTTGGTCCTAAAGATGGTTGGACGAATAAGGCCAAGATGCCCGACAGCATTATCACCTCTTTGATAGAAGATTTTTCTAAATATACGCTCTCATTAAAGGCATGCCCAGCTGATGAAATGGGACAAGCCTACGAATATCTGGTCGGTAAGTTTGCTGATGATGCAGGCAATACCGCCCAAGAGTTTTATACCAATCGAACAGTCGTTCAGTTGATGGCCGAGATTCTCCAACCGCAACCGAATGAGAGTATTTATGACCCGACGTGCGGTTCTGGTGGTATGTTGGTGAAATGCTTGGACTATCTGCGCAATAAAGGTGAGGAGTGGCAAGGAGTACAGGTCTTTGGCCAGGAGGTCAATGGCTTGACATCTTCTATTGCACGTATGAATCTTTATCTTAATGGTGTGGAAGATTTTTCTATTGCATGTGCTGATACCTTGGAGAATCCAGCATTTTTAGATGGCAGTCGCTTACGTAAATTTGATATAGTTCTTGCAAATCCACCATATTCAATTAAAGAGTGGAATCGTGAAAAGTTTATGAATGATAAGTGGGGACGCAATTTCTTGGGTACACCACCACAAGGTCGTGCCGACTATGCATTTTTTCAACATATCCTTGCCTCAATGAATGATCAAAATGGTAGGTGTGCAATTCTTTTCCCTCATGGAGTATTATTTCGTGATGAAGAGTTTGAATTGCGTAAAAAGTTGGTAGAGATGGATATTGTCGATTGTGTAATTGGGCTTGGGCCAAACCTATTCTTTAACGCGTCTATGGAAGCCTGTATAATAGTTTGCAAGAATAATAAACCAATATCGCATAAAAATAAGGTTTTATTTATTGATGCTAAAGAAGAAGTAACGAGAAAGAATGCAGAAAGTTATTTAGAAGAGAACCACATTTTAAGGATTTTAGATGGTTATAGAGACTATTGTCAAATTGACTATTTTGCAGAAGTCATTAGCAATGAGGATATACTAAATAATAAAAGTTTACTCAGTATACAAAGTTATGTAAAGCAAAAGTGTACTAATGAAATTTATACATTAGATGAGTCAATAGCAGATTTAGATAAAAGTTCGAAGTCTATGCATATTGAATTTAATAATCTTTTAAGAATGATGACAAATGAATAGGATTAAATTTGGCGATATAGTAAAAGATGTAAAAGTTAATGTTGATAGAATGAATAATCCTTATGAGTACTATGTTGCTGGAGATCATATGGATTCAGAAGATTTAACTATACATAGAAAAGGTCGGTTTGCTACTGACGATGTAGGGCCTGCATTTGTCCGTATCTTTAAACCAGGGCAGATACTATACGGGTCTCGAAGAACATATTTAAAGAAAGTCGCAGTTGCTGATTTTTCAGGAATATGTGCTAATACAACATTTGTTCTTGAATCAAAAGACCATTCTATTTTTGATCAGAGATTATTACCCTTTATAATGTTATCTGACTCATTTACTTCATGGTCTATTTCAAAATCAAAGGGATCTACAAATCCGTATGTGTTATTCTCAGATTTAGCTGATTATGAGTTTGACTTACCATCATTAGAGGAACAAAAAGTTCTTGCAGATAAATTATGGGCAGCCTATCGTCTGAAAGAAGGTTATAAGAAACTCCTTGCTGCGACAGATGAAATGGTGAAATCGCAATTTATCGAGATGTTT
>CALVDF010000008.1 GCA_944326245.1 uncultured Bacteroidales bacterium | reverse complement strand
GCTCATGAAACGTCATCAGCGTATCGCTCCATTATTCGAAAATGATTTCTGGGTGACACGTTGACGAAGTCAGGAAACTGCGTGCCAAAAAATTCGGGGAAGATCCAAAGATATGACAATCAGATTACAAAACCGTTGCAGGATCAATAAGTTTGTCCTGATAATACACTTCGTAATGCAGATGATTGCCAGTGCTGGCACCTGTCGATCCTACATACCCTATGAGATCCCCTTTCTTTACGGACTTTCCTTTACGGACAGAGATTTTGTTCATATGGGCGTAAGCCGTTTTATAGCCGTTCCGATGGTTGAGTTTGACAAAATTGCCGTAGCCCCCGTTTCTTCCTGAATATGTCACTACACCATCCGCCGTGGCATAGATAGGAGTATTGCGAGGGGCAGCCAGATCGATGCCCTTATGGCCGTGACGCTTGTGGGTTATCGGATGTATCCTTGAACCGAAGGGCGACGAAATACGCACATACTCGGTCGGTGTCCCGCTCGGGACTGCAGTGCTCGCTGCAGGTTCCGCAGAGCCGGAACCTTCACCTGCAGAAGCAGCGGAAACGGACAAATCTCCATCTGAACCCTGCTGTGACTGTACCGGCGGGGTTGACTGTTCCTGGACAGCCGACTGTTCCGGCTCCGGCGTTCCTGCCTCTTCTACTGCAGGCATGCTTTCGAAATACGCAGGATCATACGGTTCCAGTACCACTTCAGTGGAAACAGGCTCAAGGGGAGCCTGGTCCTCCTTAATATCAGCGTCCATGTTGGCGACTATGGCTTCCATGACTTCTGCAGCTTCCTGCATCCTGACGACCGTATCCTCTGCCTGCGACAGCACGGGTATCAGGTCATCAGGCTTCATCGTAGCTATGGACTTGATTTCCTTCCTAAGTATCCGCTTCTGCTCTGCAGCAGTGGATACTACCGCAACAGGTGCAGGCGCCAGCTTAATAGGTTCTATCTCAATACCGTCGTCCGAAGCCATCAGATCCACTGACTTTTCCTCATCCTCGAGAAAATGCCGGTAACTCTTCCTGAACTGTTCGAAAGCCGAGTAATACCGGGCCTTGAACTCTTCCCACTCCTTGGCCCTCTGCTCATAAAAGCCGGTTAACTCATCCTTCCTCTGCTCCTTGAACTTGTCGAAACTGCCCACTGTATTCTGGGCATACCCGCCGACAGTGCAACAAAGTGCAGCAACGACGGCAGGCAGGAAAAAACGCATTCTGAAATTACTCATAGCCGCTGGTTTTGATATTTACCCCAAAGATAGGAAATTTTTACAACTTCTTGCCTCTCAGGCGCAGGCTGTTGGTTACAACACTCACGCTGCTCAAAGCCATAGCCGCTCCGCCTATCATGGGATTGAGGAGGAAACCGTTGAAGGGATACAGAATACCGGCTGCCACAGGCACAGCGATAATATTGTATATGAACGCCCAGAACAGGTTCTGACGGATGGTCCGTATGGTCAGATGCGAAAGCCGTATGGCTTCGGGTATCTTCATGAGATCGGAAGACAGGATCGTGATCATGGCCGTATCGATGGCGATGTCGCTGCCCCCTCCCATTGCGATGCTCAGGTCTGCCTGGGCCAGGGCCGCACTGTCGTTGATGCCGTCTCCGGCCATTGCCACACGGTGCCCCGCTGCCTGAAGTTCCTTTATGAACCTGGCCTTGTCCTGAGGCAGGACCCCTGCCCGGAACTCCGTGATACCCGCCTGACGGGCTACCGCAGCTGCCGATGCCTCATTGTCCCCTGTCAGCATGACAGTCCTTATGCCCATACGTCCGAGTTTTGCGACAGCTTCCATGGAAGTGGGTTTGATACGGTCAGTGACCGCAACCACAGCCAGCGCACCGCTGCTGTCTGCAAACCATATCACCGTCATGGCCTCCTCCAGCCACTTTCCGTATCGGGCCATAAGATCCCCGGACGGTTCTATGCCATTGGCCTTCAACAGTTCCAGATTGCCGGCAAAATACGTGTCGCCGCCGTATTCTCCCCTGACTCCTTTGCCGGGGATATTTTCGAAGGATGTGATCTCCACCCCGTCCACCTGCCGCATTACCTTCACCACTGCCTCTGCAAGAGGATGCTCGGAAAGGGATTCCAGCGCCCGGAAGATGCCCTGCATCTCCTCCTTACCCGAGGCCCAGTACTGGTCCGCCACCTCGGGACGGCCCTCCGTCAGGGTCCCGGTCTTGTCCACCACCACCGTATCTATCTTCCTGGCTACCTCCAGACTGGCCGCATCCTTTATCAGTATCCCGTATTTGGCACCTTTGCCTATACCCACGATGATGGCAGTAGGTGTCGCCAGGCCGAGGGCACAGGGACACGCTATGATCAGCACGGTTATGAGTGCCAGCAGTCCGTGGATAAATCCGTCCTCAGGTGCAAATATCCACCATGCGGCGAATACTGTCACGGCTATGCCCATGATGACAGGCACGAATACAGACGCCACCTTGTCCACCAGATCCTGCACCGGAGCCTTGCTGCCCTGCGCATCCTGCACCATCCGGATAATCTGGGACAGCATGGTATCCCCTCCGGTCCTGTCGGCCCTGAAGCGGAATGCCCCACGCTGGTTGATCGTACCGGCAAACACTTTGGATTCGGCCTGCTTGAGCACCGGTACCGGCTCACCGCTCAGCATGCTCTCGTCCACATACGACTCGCCGCTTATGACAGTCCCGTCCACGGCTACGCGTTCTCCCGGCTTCACGGCTATCGTATCCCCCACCTGGGCCCACTGTATCGGGACCTCCTTTTCCGAACCGTCTTCGGAAACTATTGTCACAGTCTTGGGCTGAAGCCCCATCAGGCCCCTGATGGCTCCTGTAGTCTTCTGTTTGGCCCTCGCCTCCAGAAGACGGCCGAGCAGTATGAACGCGATGATCACGCTTGCAGCCTCGAAATACAGGTGCGGCTCTATGCCGCGGGACAGCCAGAACTCAGGGAAAAACAGATTGAATACGCTGAACAGCCACGCTACTCCCGTACTGCTTGCCACCAGAGTGTCCATATTCACAGCCCGGTGGCGCAACTGCTTGAAAGTATTGATGAAAAACCGCCTGCCGAACACGAATACCACCACTGTGGCCAGCACGAACGATACCCACTGACCCCAGCGCAGATCCATGAAAAACATGCCCAGAACGAATACAGGCAATGCCCCGGACACGGCACCTACGGTCTGACGCCTGAGACTCCGGTACTGCCGTACCCGCTCCGTCTCGGCAGCCTCCTCCTCATTCCCGGCATCGATGATCAGGCCGTAACCGCTTTCTTCCACAGCCTTCTGAAGAGACTCAGGAGAACATTTCTGCGTATCATAAGTCACCAGGGCGGTAGCCGAGGCGTAGTTGACATTGGCTTCCTTCACCCCTTCACAGGAGTTGAGGACTTTGTTTACACGGGTAGCACAGGCAGCACAGCCCAGCCCCGTAACAGGAAACAGTTCTTTCTTCTGCATAGCAACAATCTTTTCAACGGGACAAATCTACAGGTCCCCTACTACAACCTGTTTGCAAAAACCATACGAAACTCAGACCAGATGCCTGAATCTTTCGGGGATTGCCACGACAATCTTAAGACCCAGACTGCCTGGCTTGTTGAAGGCAAAGATCTGACGGACCAGTGTCTGGAGCATACGCATGCGGCTTACGGTCGGTTCCCACGGGCGGACACGCGCAGACGTGACAACATGGATACTGCGGACCCTCTTGCGGAAATGCCTGGACCACCCGTTGCTTATACGTTCCTTGTCCCCCAGCTTCTTCTCGATCATCCTGTAGTCGACACATCCGAAATGGAAGAGATACAGGTTCGGGTCTATATGATAGTTGCGGCCTTTTACACGGTGAAATCCCGACCCCCACCTCTGGGGACAATTCTTTACGGAAGCCTTCGTATATCTTGAGGTCAGACAGCCATAGTGTCTCTGACTCAGGAAAGGTCTTGAAGCATCTATTTCCTGCTCCCGGTCCAGATGCTGCGCCACGTCCACCCCCAGCCCCGAAACGGACCCCCTTACATTGAGGGTACTGAGATACTCGGACAGACTGAGGCCCAGTGCCGGATCCACTGCCAGAAATTCATCGGCATCGGTACCTATGGCCAGATCGTAACGGTCCATAAGGTTCCTGGCGCAGTTGGAGATACACCTGATACGGCCTTTGTCGGCCTTTACTACCTTCCCGGCGATACGTTCATGTACGATGGTATTGGTCCCCACGCAGAAATCCGGAGGCACCTGATCCTTGCCGTCGAAAAGAATATAGAGGTTCTCCCTACCAAGGATGCCCCCGTAGTAGTCCACCCATTTGCGCAGGAAAAACCAGTCATTCCTGACCATCGTGATAGCGCATATTCTTTTCATTTTCAAAAAGTGGCCAAATGTACAAAAAAATCCGCTCCGATACCCCCGAAGCGGACTTTAACAGTGCGGGTGGAAGATGGGACTCGAACCCACGACCCTTGGTGCCACAAACCAATGCTCTAACCAACTGAGCTACATCCACCATTTAAACAAATTTCCCAACTTTCTTGTGGAAAGGGAGTGCAAATATAAGAATAGTTTTCTATATTTGAGAAAATTTTTAACAAAACACTAAATTCTATATGGCAAGAGAAATAAAATTTTCCCTCGTGTACAGGGATATGTGGCAATCTTCCGGGAAATATGTTCCCCGGGTAGACCAGCTGATCCAGATCGCACCTATAATAATAGACATGGGCTGCTTCGACAGGGTCGAAACCAACGGCGGTGCCTTCGAACAGGTCAACCTTCTCTTCGGAGAGAATCCCAACAAAGCCGTAAGAGCCTGGACCGCACCTTTCAACAAGGTCGGTATCCAGACACACATGCTGGAAAGGGGACTCAACGCTCTCCGCATGAACCCGGTCCCGAGAGATGTCAGAGGCCTGATGTACAAGGTCAAGGCAAAGCAGGGAACGAATATTTCGCGTTCCTTCTGCGGCCTCAACGACCACCGCAACCTCAAGGACTCCGTCATTCTTGCCAAGGAAGGAGGCATGATCTCCCAGGTGGCCCTGAGCATCACCTACTCGCCGATCCATACGGTGGAATACTACATGGACATCGTCGACAAGGTAGTGGAATACGGCTGCGACGAGATATGTCTCAAGGACATGGCAGGCATCGGACGCCCCGCATTTCTGGGACGCCTCACCAAGAGTATCAAGGACAAATATCCCCACATCGTGGTACAGTACCACGGCCATTCAGGCCCGGGCTTCTCGGTTGCATCGATGCTTGAAGTGGCCCGCGCCGGCGCCGACTACATCGACGTGGCCATGGAACCTCTGTCATGGGGAAAGATCCATCCCGACGTAATCACCATACAGGCTATGCTCAAGGACGCCGGATTCCTCGTAAAGGACATCAACATGGATGCCTATATGGAGGCCCGTCGCCTGACACAGACTTTCATCGACGACTTCCTGGGCTACTTCATCGAGCCAAACAACTACATCAGTTCATCCCTTCTCGTGGGCTGCGGACTTCCGGGCGGCATGATGGGCTCCATGATGGCCGACCTCAAAGGTTTCCAGAGCGCCATCAACATGTCGCTGCGCAACCAGGGCAAGAAGGAAGTATCCCTCAATGAGCTGATGGTGATGCTCTTCCAGGAGGTAGAATACGTATGGCCCAAGCTCGGATATCCTCCACTCGTAACTCCTTTCAGCCAGTATGTCAAGAATACTGCCCTGATGAACCTGATGCATACCCTCAAGGGCGAGCCCAGATGGAAGACCATAGACAAGGACACCATGAATATGATTCTCGGCAAGACAGGCAAGCTGCCCGGTCCTCTGGCACCCGAGATTCTGGACATCGTCAAGGAAAAAGGCCTCGAATTCTACACCGGCAATCCACAGGACGCATTCCCCGACGAACTGCCCAAGTTCATAGAGGAGATGAAGAAAGAAGGCTGGGACCGCGGCCAGGACGACGAGGAACTCTTCGAGTTTGCAATGCACGAGCGCCAGTACCGCGACTACAAGAGCGGCGTGGCCAAGGAGCGCTTCAACAAGGATCTGGAAGCTGCACGCGAAAAGGCAGGAGCACCCAAGGTCATCACGCGCAAAGTGGTCGAAGTTCCCGCTTTCGATGTGGAAAAGGTAATGGCAGAGCATCCCCAGGCAATGCCCGTTCAGGCTGTCGCCAAGGGCAAGCTCCTCTGGAGGTACAATGTGGCAGACGAAAGCACGGCACCCGCCATCGGCACCAAGTTCGAAGAGGGCAAACCGGTATGCTACATCCAGACCTACTACGGAGTGGAACCTGTCTATGCACCCAAGAGCGGCAAGATCATTCAGATAGACGCAAAGCACGGCGACCAGGTAGAGATCAATCAGGTCCTCGGCTTCATCGAATAGGCAGACAGCAGAAGACTGACTGCCTTCAAAACGGAAAACTCCGGCAGATGCTACTTCTGCCGGAGTTTTTCATATATTCTGTCGATGATCCTGCTGTCTACGCTGTCATCGAACTTGCGGGCCCAGAAGTGCGGGACACTCATCAGCAGGTCCCAGTCTTCCATGCGGAATGTCCACGGATGACGTATGCTCTCCCCCCTGGTCCAGTCGATGAATCGCATATTGCTCTCGTTGACCACATGTTCCTCGACGGGCTCCTTGACATAGAGCCTTTCCCTGAACGGGGAATTCCACACGAGCGTAGCCAGAAATATCTCGTCACAGGTATTGGTATGGCGGAAGACCTTCTCGAGCCAGTCCTCCCTGGAAACCACATATCCGGCCAGGGAATCCGTGATACTGAACCACTGGGATGCAAAACGGAAATCCACATCCCGGTTGATACGGTATCCTACCGCCATCTGCAGCCCTTTGAATATATTGTTTGCTAGATTGGTCCAGAAATAGCCTGCCCCTTCAGGGAAAAGGGTGTAGTAATGGAACCTGGAACGGGTAGTCTTCTTGAAATTCCAGAAATTGATGAACTCCGTACCGCTGTGGGCGTCAAAAAAGCTGTGGATCGTGTCCTGGTCCTTGATGGGCAGGTCCATGCCTGAAAGCAGATGATAATAGTCATATTTACCGTGCGCCATAGCCTCCTTAAGCAAGGCCAGCTCGCTGCGCATGATGCTCACCCCCCCCCAACTCACCTTGATGCGGTGCTCCAGAAACACCAGGTGCGAACAGCGGCATACGCAGTCCCATCCGGCGGGATCAAACCCGGCCTTCAGGTCCACATGTATGAATATATCGTTGCGCGGGTCATCCAGCAGCTCTACAAGCTTGCGTAGCTGAGCGAAATGCTGATGGGCCAATATCAGGTATGCGTGTCTTTTCATCGTTTGCCGTGCATTATTTTAGCACGAAGATAGGAAATATATCGCAATATCATCCCGAACGCCGATCCTCCCGTCAACCTGTCCGCCGCTTCACGTCCCAATGCCCCCACGATATCCTCCTTCACGGCTGCCGCCACGTCGGCATTTTCCGCATGGTCCAGCACATACCGGACCTGCCGGCCCAGACATCCGTTGTGCCTCGTAACGGAACTCCTCTTGATAAATGGGATACCCTTCTTCCAACAGTGGCGTACCCGGTTGTAGAACGACTTCCCCCTGAATCTGAACAATGCTCCGAATGTCACGGAATGCCTTTCGAGAAGTTCAGTCAGACCTGTCTCATACTCCACGCACACGGCTTCCTTGCTCTCTTTAGGCTCTACCCCGTCCAGAAAGCTGCCGAACCATTCCGAGAGGAAGACTTGCGGCCGCAGTCCCATGAACCACGACTGCAGATGCGGAGAGCGCCGTCCCGGATTGAAAACCATGGCAGATGCACCTGTCCCCATATCCTCCATCCTGTCCAGAAAGTCCCCCAGAGGCTTCAACGGTCCGTACACCGAATCATTGACCAGATACACGGTACCATAGTCCTTCAGAGGCAGATGCTCCCGTGCCCAGGCATACCCTCTCTTGTAGGAGCCGAAATCATATTCTCCGTGACGTTCTGCCTCGAAATGCACGACATAGGGCAAAAGCTTGTCCTGCTCTCCAGGGGCAGCCGCATTGTCCATGACCGCCACGACATCCCCATACCGCGAAAGATCCCTGACATATGCTGCCAGAGCCGGCCCGACCGTCCCACGGCGGTCATAGGCCGCCAGGAGGAACAACCTCCGGACCCTGTTCCCGGCGAGGTGACGGTAGATCCTGTCGATGATGCCGCTGTCTGTGCCCTCATCGAATTTGCGCGCCCAGAAATGGGGCACACTCATCAGCAGGTCCCAGTCTTCCGAACGGAAAGTCCACGGATGACGGTGACTGCCGCCGCGGCTCCAGTCTATAAAGCGCATGTTGCTCAGGTTGACGGCATGGTTTTTCGAAACCTCGCGGCTGTAAAGATTTTCCCTGAAAGGGGAATTCCACACCACCGTGGCCAGGAACAGTTCGTCGCAGTTGGACGTATGCGCAAACACCTTTTCCAGCCAATCCTCCTTCGAGATCACATAACGGGCCAGGGCATCCGTCATACTGAACCATACAGACGAAAAATGGAAATCCACATCCTTGTTGATGCTGTAACCGGCCGTCCTCTGGATATCCTTGCAAAGGCCGTTTATGAAATGTGTCAGGAAATTCCCCTCTCCCTCAGGGAACAGGGTATAGTAACGGACCCTTTCGTATATATCCTCATCCATCTCCCAGAAATCCAGGAACTCCTTCCCCTCATGCCGGTCAAAAAAGTCATGGATGGTATCCTGGTCCTTGATCGGAAGATCCATTCCGGAGACAAGATGATAGTAGCTGTACGGCCCGCAGGACACAGCCTCCCGCAGCAGGGCCAGCTCGCATCTCATGCTGTTGACACCCCCCCAGTACACTTTGAGCCGGGGACTTATGAAAACCAGCCGCGAAAACCTGCACACATTCTTCCATTCTTCAGGAGAGAACCGTGCCTTGCCGTCGACATGTACAAAAATATCGTTGCGGGGATCGTCCAGCAGGACGAGAAGTTTACGGAGTTGGCCGAAATTCTTGTGGGCCAATATCAAATATGCGTGCCTTTTCATAATCTCTGCATTACATCTGAAAAGCTGCCGGGTACAGGGACCGATGCAGACCTGGATTTATACTCGGTCTTCTGGAAAAAGGAACCTGCAGTCACCCTGTCTAACTCTTCCTGACTGAAAGGCTTGTCCCTGTAATTCCACCACAGGGCATGGGTCGGGTCCTGACTGATCTGAGGCATCCGGCCGAAAAGCGCGGCGGCCTTCGGGTTGTTCTCCACCGCCAGCCTGAACAGCATCTGGTGCACAAAATAGTCTACCGTACTGTTCTCATATTTCCAGTAGGTCCGGATGGCGGTATTCCAGGCCTTGAGCAGATAATTTCCTTTCCTGGCCCTGAAAAAACAATTCTGGACAAACGCATACGACCCAGAAACCGAATCTCCGCTCATGAAAATGAAGAAATCCTCATTCATGATACTCTCCGGAACAGGCGCCGTCATAAATCCGGTCGCATCCATCCATACTCCCCCGTGGCGGTAGAGCAGTTCGGTACGGCAGATATCCGAAAAATGGGCCGGACGGATGCATCCCCTCTTCCATTTGTCCATGATATATGAAGGAAGCTCGATCCAGTCCCCCAGACTATTGCTGTCCAGGACCACCAGCTCCTGCCTGCAGAACTTTCTCATGCTCCTGAAACAGGCCTTTACGATGGCCGGGGCATTTTCCTCACCCTGCAGCCATATCGAGAATATCCGCTCCGGTTCATCTTCCGCAGGGCCGTCCTCCGGAATATCCCTGACATACGGGACATACCGTTGCAGATATTTCATTACAGCCTTGCACGTAGCCTCCCCCCGCCGGCGGCGCCTCACCGCCGAAGGAGACCAGAACCAGTTGAGAATATGCCCGCAGACGGCTATGCGCAGATACAAAACGATTTTTCCAGTATTCATGATGATTGGTGCTCCGGTAAGATTGATATATAGATAACTAAAAGAATTCCGGCAGATATTGATGATACCTGCCGGAATATCAATTTAAGACAGTATTCTCCAGACTACTGGGCAAGTCTCTTGTAAGACTCGTAGCGTATCTGTGCGAACTGCTGGGTCTTGTCGAAAAGCTCCTGGGCAATGTCGGGGAAGCTCTTCATCAGAGAGCTGTAACGTACCTCTCCCTTGATGAACTCCTGGAACTTGCTCCAGTCCGGCTCCTTGCTGTCGAGGCTGAAAGGATTCTTTCCTTCCTCGGTCAGGGCAGGGTTGAAATGGTACAGGTGCCAGTAACCGCACTCGACAGCAAGCTTTTCCTCCCTCTGGCTCTTGCCCATGCCGTTGCGCAGACCATGGTTGATGCAAGGTGCGTAGGCGATGATCAGTGAAGGACCGTTGTAGGCCTCAGCCTCCTTGAGCACATTTAAGTACTGGGCAGGATTTGCACCCATGGCCACCTGAGCCACGTATACATAGCCATAGCTCATAGCCATCATTCCGAGGTCTTTCTTGCGGACCCTCTTTCCTGATGTTGCAAACTTGGCCACTGCTCCGGCAGGTGTGGACTTGGATGACTGTCCGCCGGTGTTGGAATATACCTCTGTATCCAGAACGAGGACATTGACATTCTCGCCTGAAGCCAGGACATGATCCAGTCCGCCGTATCCGATATCGTATGCCCATCCGTCACCGCCGATGATCCACTGGCTGCGTGCAGGGATGTAGTCCTTGTAGCCGAGAAGCTCACGGCATGCCTCGCAGTCGCTTTCCTCCAGCATAGGCACGAGCTTGTCGCAGATCTCACGGGTTGCGGCAGCATTGCCTCTTTCAGCGAGCCACTGCTCGAAGAGAGCCTTGATCTCCGAAGAGCACTTGGGGCATTCCAGACCCTGCTTCATCAGGGTAGCGACAGTGTTGCGCAGACGCTCGGTTCCGAGTCTCATACCGAGACCGAACTCGGCGTTGTCCTCGAACAGGGAGTTGTCCCATGCCGGTCCGCGTCCGTTGCGGTCGGTGCAGTAAGGGGATGAAGGGAAGGAGCCGCTGTAGATGGATGAACATCCGGTAGCGTTGGCCACCATCATGCGGTCACCGAACAGCTGGGTAATGGCTTTGATATAAGGTGTCTCACCGCAGCCTGCACATGCTCCTGAGAACTCGAACAGAGGCTGTGAGAACTGGGAATTCTTGAGATTCTGGGTCTTGGGTGCGACAGTGTCCTTGTAGCCGACATTTGCATGCATGTAGTCGAATACAGGCTGCTGCTCCATCTGTGTCCCGAGATGCTTCATCTCGAGGGCCTTCTCCTTCGCGGGACATACATCGGCACAGTTGCCGCATCCGGTGCAGTCCATAGGAGATACCTGCATGGTGAAGTGGTATGCCTTGAAGGCAGCTATACCCTGAGCGCTCTTGACTCCCTTAGGCGCCTTTGCCAGTTCCTCGTCTGTGGTGAGGAAAGGACGGATGGCTGCGTGAGGGCAGGCATATGCGCACTGGTTGCACTGGATACATTTCTCCGGGTTCCATTCAGGAACACTGACAGCCATGCCACGTTTCTCGTAAGCTGCTGTACCTGCGGGTATCGTTCCGTCAGCATACTCGCCTGTAAACGCGCTCACAGGTACATCGTATCCGTTCTGTGAGTTGACCACATCGGCCACGCTGCGTACCCACTCGGGAGCCAGACGGTCGAAGTTGGCAGGACGGAAGCGTGCCGTAACATCCTTCCACTCTGCAGGAACAACCAGCTCCTCGTACTCGGCTCCGCGGTCTACGGCTGCATAGTTCATGCTGACTACCTTCTCTCCCTTCTTGCCGTAGCTCTTGTCGATGGCCTTCTTCATGAATGTCACTGCCTGCTCGTAGGGGATGATGCCCGTAATCTTGAAGAATGCGGACTGGAGGATGGTATTGGTCCTGTTGCCCAGACCGATCTCCTCGGCGATCTTGGTCGCGTTGATGATGTATACCTTGAGGTTCTTCTCTGCGATGACCTGCTTTACATGGTCAGGAATCCTCTTGATGGTCTCTTCCATCGACCAGAGGCTGTTGAGCAGGAAGGTTCCGTTCCTCTTGATGCCCTTGAGCACGTCATATTTATATAGGTATGAAGGCACATGGCATGCCACGAAATCAGGGGTAGACACCAGATAGGGGGAAGTGATGGGGCTGTCACCGAAACGCAGGTGCGAGCAGGTGTATCCGCCTGACTTCTTGGAATCGTAGTCGAAGTAACCCTGGCAGTACTTGGGAGTGTGGTCTCCGATGATCTTGATGGTGTTCTTGTTTGCACCTACGGTACCGTCTGAACCGAGACCGTAGAACTTGCACTCGTATGTACCTTTCTTGGCCAGCGAAACCTCCTCTCCTACAGGCAGGGACTTGTATGTCACGTCATCGGTGATACCGATGGTGAAGTCTGCCTTGGGCTGGTTCTGCTTGAGGTTCTTGAATACAGCGAATATCTGGGCAGGGCTGGTATCCTTGGAAGACAGACCGTAACGGCCTCCGATCACGTAAGGAGCATCTCCGCCCATCTCGGCGAGAGTAGACTTGATATCCAGATATAGAGGTTCGCCTACACTTCCCGGCTCCTTGCAGCGGTCCAGGACAGCGATTCTCTTCACGCTCTTGGGCAATACCCTGAAGAAATACTTGGCTGAGAAAGGCCTGTACAGACGGACTGTAATCACACCGACCTTTTCGCCCTTGGCCATCAGCGCATCCACCACTTCACGTATGGTCTCGCATACCGAGCCCATTGCGATGATGATATCCTTGGCATCGGGATCTCCGTAGTAGTCGAAAGGCAGATAATGACGTCCGGTCAGCTCACCGATCTCGCCCATATAGCGTGCCACGATGTCGGGAACTGCATTGTAGTATGTGTTGCATGCCTCACGTGCCTGGAAATACACGTCAGGATTCTGGGCCGTACCGCGGGTAACAGGCTTGTTGGGATTGAGGGCTCTCTTGCGGAAAGCTGCAAGGGACTTCTCGCTGATCATTCCCTTGAGGGCATCGGAATCCAGAACCTCTATCTTCTGTATCTCGTGTGAAGTACGGAAGCCGTCAAAGAAATGGATAAAGGGCACACTTGCCTTGATGGTTGACAGATGTGCCACTGCTCCGAGGTCCATAGCTTCCTGTACGCTCGATGAAGCCAGCATAGCAAAACCTGTCTGACGGCATGCCATCACATCCTGATGGTCTCCGAAGATTGACAGAGCCTGGGTCGCAAGGGCGCGGGCCGACACATGGAAGACTGTAGGGAGAAGCTCTCCTGCTATCTTGTACATGTTCGGGATCATAAGCAGAAGTCCCTGCGAAGCAGTGAATGTAGTCGTAAGGGCGCCTGCCTGAAGTGAGCCGTGTACAGCTCCGGCTGCACCTCCCTCACTCTGCATTTCGGTGACTTTTACAGTCTCGCCGAAGAGATTCTTCTTTCCGAAGGCAGCCCATTCGTCTACATACTCGGCCATAGTCGATGAAGGCGTGATGGGGTAGATGGCGGCATGTTCGCTGAACATATACGCCACGTGTGCAGCGGCGTAGTTACCGTCACAAGTAATGAATGTTTTTTCTTTTGCCATTACTATAAGACTATTAGTAGTTATTGTTATTGGTTGACTTTACTTTTCTGCAGGAAGGCATTTCCTGATCAGGCCCTGGAGGACTGCACCCGGGCCGAGCTCCACGAACTCCGTAGCCCCGTCGCGGTGCATGTTCAGCACTGTCTGGGTCCATCTTACAGGGGATGTGAGCTGCTTGAGGAGCTTTTCCTTGATCACCGACGGATCGGTTGAAGGCAGGGCATCCACATTCTGGTATACGGGGCATACCGGGGCCTTGATATCGGTCCTGCCGATAGCCTCCGCCAGCTCTACTCTGGCAGGCTCCATCAGAGGAGAATGGAATGCTCCGCCGACTGCCAGGCGCAGAGCCCTCTTGGCTCCGGCAGCCTTCAGTGTGGCACAGGCACGGTCCACTGCATCTATATCTCCGGAAATGACCAGCTGTCCCGGACAGTTGTAGTTGGCCGGAACGACCACACCCTCAGTCTCGGCACATACTTTCTCCACTACATCGTCAGGCAGACCGATGATGGCCGCCATGGTAGAGGGATGTGCCTCGCAGGCCTTCTGCATAGCCATGGCCCTGGCATATACCAGACGGAGACCGTCCTCGAAGGACATGGCTCCGGCAGCCACAAGGGCGGAAAACTCTCCGAGAGAGTGGCCGGCAGTCATATCGGGATGAAAGTTCCCAATGGTCGCTGCGGCAGCCACCGAATGGATAAAAACAGCCGGCTGGGTGACCTTGGTCTGCTTGAGATCATCTGCCGAGCCGGTGAACATTATGTTGCGTATATCGAATCCGAGAATATCGCAAGCACTGTCGATCAGTGCCTTTGCCTTGGGGCTCGCATCATAGAGATCCTTGCCCATACCGGTGAACTGTGCTCCCTGACCGGGAAAAACATAAGCTGTCATATTCAATTATTCAGTTTTTATTTATACATTTGCAGTCCGTTTGCCTCCGTAGTTTAATGGATAGAATGAGAGATTCCGGTTCTCTTGGTTGGGGTTCGATTCCCCACGGAGGTACTATCCTTCAATCCGTTCTGTACTTTCTCTATTGTTTTCCTGATTTACATTCTTCATTTCCCGCCTGATAGTGTATGTGGATGCAAATTCCGACACCGCATACAGCAGAAGCGTCGATCCGAACAGGATAAACAGCAGATTTCCACTCTCTCCGGGGAAGAAAAACATCACAACGCCCAATATCAGTGTAATGGCCGGTCCTATGAACAGGGGCCAAGGCACGCGCACGACCCTGGCAGTACGGAAAAGATTGATTATCTCTCCCAGACCGAACACAAGAAGTATCAGGCCGAAAACAAACATGATCAGGTCCGTAAAGAATTTGGGGAAAATAATCAGCACCAGTCCGAATGCTATGTCCACTATGGAGTTGAGCAACAGCAACGGGACTTTCTCCTTCCTCCACTTGCCCGTGTAGGACATGATGAGAGTGACCACTCCGACAGCCAGAATAAGGGCACCGAGAATAATCATGATGGAATTCTTCACGGCTTCCGGCCACACGACCATAACAAGACCCCCGACAAGGGCGACTATTGCCCTCGCGTATCCGTAGGATCTGTCAAAAAACACATTTGCTGATTTCATACTGCAAAGATAATAAAGGATTTTGAAAAGCCATCAAAACTCAATATCTTTGTCTAGCAATAAACACACCAAATCACTGCACTATGAGGAAATATCTCATTTTACTTCTACTTCCGCTCCTGGTTTACTCATGCGGAACAGCATCCAAGGTCAACAGAGCCGACCAGCCGTGGTCATACGAGGTCGAAAGCATGGGCGTCGGAGCCGACGGCACCTACGTCCTGCGCGTCTGGACATACTGGCGCACCCCCGACCTGCCTGTCGAGGAAGCCAAGAAAAACGCCGTCCATGCCGTAATATTCCGGGGCATACCGGCCGGCAACGGGGCTACCGCCCAGCCTGCACTCAGGTCTGCGGAGCTGACCCCTGAAGAGACTGTTTTCTTCGACAGTTTCTTCCAGTCCGGATACCAGCGGTTCATAGGTTCCGTCAACTCTGCCATCCAGGTCACACAGACAGGCCGCAAGGAATACAGGATAGCCGTGACCATGTCGGTAACCAAGGACAATCTGCGCAAATTCCTGGAAGAAAAGGGAATGGTCAAAAGCCTTTCATCAGGCTTCTGATGTCTTCCGCACCCAATAACCAAGTCGATATCCAGCTAAAAATAAAGACATGAACAGACCCATCACATTAACTACCGCTTGTCTGCTTGCGGCATTGACAGCCTTGCCCTCGGCCGCGCAGACCATGATACCCTATGAGACCGGCCGAGGCTGGGGATACAAGGATGCAGGCGGAAACGTCATCGTCAAGGCGGAATATGACGCAGTCAGCAGACCGGCAGACGGACTGGGGCTGGTATGCATCAAGAACAAGTGGGGAGCAGTCAATTCCAAAGGAGAGACAGTCATCCCCGTCGAATACGACTACGTAGACCTCTGCAACGAGGGATTCGTTGCCGTCTATGAAGGCCCCGTACGGGAATCCGACGGCACTCCCTATATGACAGGAGGAGAATGGAGATTCATGGACCTTGCCGGTACAGCCGGCACCAGCCGTCCGTTCGGGATAGTCGGACCGTTCGTGGACGGAGTTGCATGGGCCGAAGAGTCAGGCACAGGCATCAAACGCCAGAGAAGGGCCATGCCCATTGTGGACAAGAAAGGCAAACCCGTAGGACAGGAATACATCTTCGGCGTCTCCGCCACTTTCTCCATGGACGACATGTACCTCACTGACGGTGAAGGGAAAACCATGGAAGTGCCTGACGGCCGGTGGATCCTTCTGGACCGCAGCTACAACACTCTGACAGAAAACACATACGATGCCGTCGGAGAGTTCTCCGAAGGTCTCGCATGGGTAAGGAGGGACGGCAAATACGGATTTGTCAACACCCTTGGCCAGGAAGTCATACCAGCGATATACGAGAGCGTGCAGGGAGCACCCGGCTCGCGTCACGGATCACTGCTCCTGCATCCGGAAACAGGGGCCGTAAGATGGGTAACGGACCGTTCGGGCCGGACTGCATGGCTCAATGAAAAGGGCGAGACCGTCATCGGATTCACTGACTCCGACGGCAGGGTATCGCTCGACGACATCGTAGACGAAAACATGTGGGACTTCTAAACCTGAAAAGCCATGAAAAGATTTTATACAGCCGCAATACTGGCACTCATAACCATATCGCAGACCATCTGCGCACAGGCTCCCGATTCAGTCCTGAAGTACCGCAGGAGCTCCCTCTACTCTTTCATGATCAGCCATCCCGACCTGAACATGGACGAGGAGATAGTCAATGCATTCATGGCCCTCGAAACGCCTGACAAGTACAACAACCACGACCTGAGCGTCAAATGCGTCACCACCCCCAGCAGCAACAGGAAAGACAACCTCATGAGGGACGTAGACGCCTATCTGGCCCGCAACGAAATAGCCAAACGACTGGTATCCAAATGGTTTCTCCGCAACAAAGTCACCGGAGGCTTCGATCCTTCCCTCATCATGCAGAGGGGTCTCTACGGAGCCACCGCCATGGACATCGAATCCGCCGCACAGAGCAAGCGCGGCATAGACGCCCTGGCTGACAAGGGATACGAGATGATCAGCAATACATTCGTAATAGTCAACGACATCACTTACGTCGACCACGAGAAGAACGCCGAGATCGCCACCGGCATCCTCACCATCATCGGAGGCCTTGCCGCCGGTGCGACAGGTGACGACAACAACATCGTGACAAGCCTCACGACTCTGGGTGCCGCCGTATCCTCAATGATAGCCGGATTCACGGTCCGGATCACATCCTACCTCTACCAGCTCGACTGGAACGACAGTGTCGCAGACTATTTCTACGAGCACTACTACTACGACAAGCCCGGCACCGATTCCCTGTCGCTCGCCGCATTCGCCGCCGACACGCTCATCCCGGCCAGGAAAGCAGCCTATGAGGCCGACTCTACCACCTTCAGACTCAAATACGTGGGGAAATACATGGCCAAAAGTGCAAAGCCGGTACTCCGTGGCCTGTACAACCCTGAAGACGTATTCCGCAAGGTCTGCGCCCGCGCCATAGACAACAACGTGATGGAGCTCCAGAAAGAGTTCGACCAGTTCAAGGTCAAGGTTCCTCTAGTATCCACCGAGCCGCTTATGGCCTACATCGGCATGAAGGAAGGGGTAACCGCAAAATCGAAATACGAGGTGCTGGTTCCGGTAATCGACGAAGCCACAGGCAAGATCAGATACAACCGCCGTGGAGTCATCCGCCCGGTACCTGGCAAGATCTGGGACAACCGCTACATGGCAAATGAAGAGGAAGCCGTCGGCTCGGAATTCAACGCTACCACCTTTGAGGTTGTAAGCGGCATGAATTTCACGCCGGGTATGCTCATCAGAGAGATAAAATAAGATATGACTGAAAGGAAAAATGTCGCCCTGGTACTGGCCAGCGGCGGTTCCAGAGGCCTCGCGCACATAGGGGCGATCGAAGTGCTGGAAGAACACGGTTTCAGAATAACATCCGTTGCGGGGGCCTCCATGGGGGCCCTCGTCGGCGGTATATACGCGGCAGGAGGCCTGGAGGCATTCAAGGAGTGGATGAAGACAGTGGACAGGATGAAGGTCTTCAACCTGATGGACTTCACCATCGGTAACGGAGGGTTCGTCAAGGGGGAGAAGGTCATCGGCGAGCTCAAGAGCATCATTCCGGACAAACAGATAGAGAACCTGCCTATACCTTTCTCAGCTGTCGCCACCGACATTCGTCACCGGAAAGAGGTGGTATTTGACCGCGGAAGCCTTTACGATGCCATACGGTCCTCTATTTCCCTGCCTTCTATCTTCACACCCAACCGCATAGGCGACATGCTGCTGATAGACGGCGGCGTAGTCAACCCGGTACCGGTCAACAGGGTCGTCAGGACCCCAGGAGACATCCTCACCGCAGTTGACCTCAACGGGCCCTACATAGAAAAACCGGAAGAGAAACAGGAGCACGTGAAAGGACGTATCCGCCAGAGACTGGACAAGATAGTCGACACCATAGCCGACAAGGTCAAGAAGGATGAGGTGGAAGCCCATCTGCTGTCAGGTTCGGAGAACCTTGAGAAAGAAAAAGAGGATGACAACGATATGGGTATCGTCACCATCCTCAATGAATCGTCCAGCGTGATGATCCAGACCAACGCGGATCTGACCCTCAAGCTCTATCCTCCCGACATTCTGGTCCGCATCGCCAAGAATGCTTATTCCACCATGGAGTTCTACAAATACGACGAGATAGTACGGCTTGGACGTGAGAAGATGGAAGAGGCTATCGCTTCGTTCTCATAACCGTATGCAGAACCTTTCCGGTCTTGTCGAGCATGTGCAGGCTCAGGGTATCGGCTGAGACGGTCACCAGGGACCAGCCGGACTCGGAGCTGCAGAAGACGGTACCATCGACAGCCTCCACGTCCCGGCTCAGCGAACCGGAAGTGTTGACCACGTAGTCGATATCGCTGCCGTCCTTGCGGATATGCTGGAAAGTATGCAGGTGGCCGCACACGTACATATCCACGTTGTCATGCCTGAGCAGGATGGAGTTCACGCGCTCCTGCATGTCGGTGCGCTCGCTCTCGTCCTTGTCCGTGTAGGCATAGATCGGATGGTGGCCCACCACGATCACCCAGTCCTCATCCGCCTCCGACAGGGTTCTGTCCAGCCATGCCAGCTGCTCGCGGTAGTCGGACTTGGAAGCATCGGCATACTTGTCGGTCTCCTCGCGGTACTTGTCGATGAGCGGAGTGGTGTCGATCATCACGATACGTATCTCCACGCCGTCCTCCTCCTTGACGAAGGTGTAGTAGCGCGAGGGCATGTTCCAGCGGGCGCTAACCTGGCTGTAGTCTATGCAGGCCTGGGTATTGCTGCGGTACTCGTGGTTGCCGCAGATGGCATACCAGGGGGTCATCAGGTCGGGATGGGAGTAGATGAGCTCGTAGTTGGTCATCCACAGAGGGTCGCTGACACTCTGCACGCCCTCGAAGTGATGCACGTCTCCGGCAGCTACCACAAACTCGATGTCAATGGTCTCAGCCATCCTGCCCATAGTCTCAGCTATCGGCTTCTGGTCATAGTAGCCGTTGCGGCCCAGGTCGTTGGCAATGTAGAAATTGAGCGGCTGCTCGAGAGCCTTCCACTCCTGGGAGCGGTCCTCCGGCACACTGGAGGACACACTCGCGGAAGTGTTGCATGACACCGCTGACAGGGAGAGTACCGCAGCGGCGGTAAGGGTAAGGAAGTTGATTCTTTTCATAAAGCTGTCTTTGTTTTATTGATTCTACCTGTGCTGATTATTCACCGAATGCTCCGAACCATGCGCCGATGACGGGGGAGGTGTAGGTCTGACCGTTCACCTCGAGGCCGGATGTTCCGAAGTAAGGCTGGCGGTCACCGGCCGTGTAGGTCTTGGAAGCATCGAGGGCCGGAGAGCCGGCCTGGAGATGGAAGTCCCAGCTGTCATTGAAGATGTAGCTGGCGGGATCCATGTCCAGACTGAAATTGACGAACATAGGGTCGAGAGAGGCAGCTTCCTCCGCGGTCTTGGCTATCACGCTGTGTACGTCCACCTTGTCGCTGTCATACCATTCGTGGTCGAAGGCATAGCCCTCGTAGGGGAATCTCACGCCGGAGTAGAGCAGTGTCTCACCGTCATCCTCGTACTCACCGCTGAACACTATAGAGCTCTCTACCGTTCCGGAAGCATAGTAGTTGTAGTCAATAAGAGAATGTACTCCATCATAGCAGTCCTCGGAACCGGGCTCGTCCCATGCGGGAGTGGTCGCGCGGAACTTGCAGTTCACCAGCAGGTTGTTGAACACTCCTGCATCGGCGTTCTCCTCAGCATAGATTCCGCCGCCCTTCTCGCCGTCGCGTCTCCAGCCGGAGCCGATGATGGTGTTGTTGTAGGCGCATATCTGAGCCTGATGGCGAACCTCGCTCTGGTCGGAACTGGAGAGCTTCAGACCGTTGGTATTGGCGCTGAACATGATATTGCGGGTCACGTCCACGGTGCAACCGGACTTCACATTGACCGCCTCGGCTCCGTCATAGCCGATAGCACTGAAAATATTGTCGGCGATGATGGCATTGCCGCCCATCATGTAGATGGCGTCGGACCAGCCGTTGCGCAGGATGGAGTTGGTGATGACGTAGCGGCCGTCCACATTGTTGGTGGTGATGTGGGGATAGGCGTCGTCACCGGCGGTGTAATAGCCGTTCTCGGCTGCGGGCGAGCCCTCGATTACCTGGCCGCCGCAGTACTCTATGATGGTGTGGTCGATAAGCATCTCCTCACAGGTGGCACCGGCAACGATACCGCCCCAAAGACCTGCAAATGTATTGTCGGCCGTTCTGAGGCTCTCGTCCACGGTCAGGCGTACAGGGTTCTCGGCTGTTCCGAGACAATACAGGTTGCCGTCTACGGAAAACTCGATGGCAGTATGGTTCACACCTACTCCTGCATCACTGAAGATGACGGTCACACCCTCCTCGATGGTGAGGCTCTCACCTTCGGGAACTACAATATGACCGTCAACATAGACCGTTGAACCGGCTTCCCATACTCCGGACACTTCTCCGGCGGCCTCTACAGGCTCCGTCTCAGTCTCTTCTTGTTGACCAGGATTTTTCTCGCAGGATGCGAGAGAAAATACCATTGCCGCAGCAATGACAAAAATTGCTTTTGTTTTCATGTGTGTAAATACTGATTATTGGTTATTCTTATTCTATTTTTCCTTGAAATTGTACCTCAGGCCTATCATCAGGGACTGCCCGTGCCACTCCCTGCGTTCGATGACACCGCCGTGATAACGCTCGTAGTCCTTGAGATTCTCCGTTCGGGGATTGTCGATGATGTAGCGGAGCACCGGAGTATCCAGCAGATTGTTGGCCTTGGCGTAGACGGTGATACCGCACTTGAAGCTCTTTTCCACCGAAGCGTCCAGCTGGACGTAGCCCGCTTCCCAGATGTCATTGTCCACCCAGTTGGAAATCTCGCTGAGCCTGCGGCCGGTATAGCTTCCGGACACCTGCGCCTCGACCCCGGCCTTGGCGAACTTGAAGAGCAGGGAGAGATTGGCCACATGCGCGGCCTGTCCGTAGAGGGGACGGGTCTGCTCGACGGTAATCACCTCGGTCCCGTCCATCGTCCTCTTCGTAGTGGTGATGGAGGAATGCGTATAGGTGTAATTGGCCTTGATTCCGAACCAGTTGAAATATTTCATGATGTCAACCTCCACTCCGGCATTGGTGGCATCTCCGAAGTTCATGGGAGTCAGGAAAGTGGCCTGTCCCTCGGAGATGAGTCCGTACTCAATGGGGTCATAGAGCTTTTTCCAGAACAGGCCTACCATGAACTGCTCGGAGGACTTGGGGAAGAACTCGTAGCGCAGGTCAATATTGTCGGCTGTCGTATGCTTCAGGTCAGGATTACCCTGTTCGTCGTAATCCTCGTTGAGAATGGTATAGGGCACTATCTCGAAAAATCCGGGGCGGTTGATGGAGCGTCCGTAGGAGAGGCGCAGGAATGCGTTCCGGTGCACGTTGTACTTGAGGTGCAGGCTGGGCAGAAGGTCGGTGTAGACCTGGTGTCCCTCCCCGTCGGTCTGCCTGGGGAACACCAGCGTATAGCCCTGGTCAGTATGCTCCACCCGGAGTCCGGCGATAATCTCCAGCCTATCCCAGTCGTAGGTACCCATGAGGTAGGCGGCCCCTATCCTCTCGAAAGCATCGTAGTTGAGAGGATCGCCGACATTGCCGTAACGGCGGGGCTCGAGCAGGAGCTCATCGAAATTGGTCCAGTCCTCCCCATATATCTGAAGATCGTATATGCCTGTCGGAGAATCGAATGTGTATTCGTTGAAAAAGCTGTTGCGGACCTTGTCGCGGTACATTCCGCCCAGCTTGATGTCAAGGGTGGAGCTGTTGGATAAGTCGAACCTGTAGGACAGGTTGACATATCCCGCCACGTCCCGGTCACTGTTGTGCTCCCAGCGGCGGTCGGCCGAATCGGTGTTGTACAGATGGTCGCCGTTGATATAGATATAGGCGTTGTCCGGAGTGGTACTGTAGGCCTTCGAGAACACTCCCGTCCAGTCGAGTTTCAGCCGGTCCGCATTCAGGAACGAGTGCTCTCCCTTGAGGGTAGTGTTGACGATGTACTGATGGTTCCACTTCATCCGGACCGTGCGTTCCTGGTCATTGGATCCGTCGCGGACCTCCGTCTCCTGCAGGTCCATATACCCTGCGTAGAGCATCAGTTTATGCCGGTTGGAGATACGGTAGTCGAGCTTGGCATGGCCTCCAAAGCGGTTCTGTTCCTCGGAGTAATACCTGTTCTCCGTACCCTTTCCGGAAGAGCCCGGGATGTAGTAAAGGGAAGCATCCTTGCCCCGGAAGAGGTTCTGGTAACTTACTGCGGCCATCACGCCAAGCTTGCCTCCGAAGAAACGGTCACCGTATGAAAAACCGCCTACAATGTCCGGACGGGGACGGCTGGCGGTCATGTGAAGATTTTCCATAGTGAAATCGTCCGCTGAGACCGAGTAGTTCTCATCGTGCAGTTCCGGACGGCCCATCCTCTCATTGGGGGAAAGCTTCTGTATCGCCCTGCGGTTGAATGTCTGGAAATCCCTGTCCAGGAAAAGGGCACTGTAGCCTGTGGAGAGGTTGGCGGTAATCTCCATACGCTCAGGCGCATCCTTCATCACCAGATTGACAGCTCCTCCGATGCCGTCCCCCTCCATATCGGCGGTAAGGGACTTTGTAACCTCAATCCGGTCCAGAATCTCGGAGGGGAAAATATCCAGAGGTACGAAGCGGTTCTTGTTGTCAGGGCTGGGGATCTTAACTCCGTTGACCAGAGTGTAGTTGTAGCGCTTGTCCATGCCGCGGAGGATGGCGTACTGTCCCTCCCCGCTGCTGTTGCGCTCCACGGTCACTCCCGACATTCTCCTTATCACGTTCGCCACCGTAATGTCGGGAGAAAGTTCCATGGCCTTTGCACTCATTACATTAACAACATTAACTGAATTTTTCTCTATATTCCTGGCAGCCACCTCGGACCGTCCTCGGCCGGTAGCCGTAACCACCGCGGCCTCCAGCATCACGATATCCGGTTCCATGGAGATCCGTAGTTCCTCCACCGGGATACTGAACTCGACCTCGAGATCCTTGTAACCGATAAGATTGCACACCAGTATACCGGAAGGTGCCTGCGTATCTATCGAGAAACTGCCGTCCAGACCGGTCACCGCCCAGCGGTCAACCGAGCCTTTAAGCAACACCGTAACTCCTATGATTTCTTCTCCCGTGGAAGCGTCCACGACCTTTCCCTTGATTATAGGCCCGGCCATCAGGACGGAAGACTGCAACAGAACTGCGATTGTCAGCAGAAATACCTTTGTGTTCATACCTTTTGTTTTCGGCGGCAAAGGTATTCCGGCACTATTTCATCGATATTACGACAAGTATGTTTAAGTATTAATTTCCTGTTAAATTCCGGTTACATCCGCAATAACTTCAAATTCTTTACAGAATCATTACATGTGGCCCAGCAGCCCCGGTACAATCAAATCGTCATAATGGTCACTCACCGCAAATAGATCCCTGGAGACCACTCACCGCAAATGACTGTACGGATGTATAGAAAAGACGATGATGGAGAATGCACCGGAAAACGGGATTGACTGACAATCACGGACAGACCACCATTCGAAAAGCCACCATTGAAAAGCCACCATTGAAAAGCGACACTGGTAAAACGCCATTGGAAAAAACACCATTGAATCTGAACTGCAGGAAAGAGGATATCTAACTGACATTCAAAACAAACAAGAGATAGTGCAAGTTCAGATGCCAGAATCTACCAATGTATCCGAACCGGAATAAAACCACTATCACACTCATTATCATAATTTTATAGCGACTCCGTAGGTTCAGGTAGAATCCGGGGGGGTGACACACAGGACCGTCACAGCCCGACGAGACACTGCTCTGGAGGTATCCTGTGTCAGAAATCCCGGCCATCCATGTCAGTCCACCTCATGATCTGCACTTGAGATATCCGTGTAACAGCCAACCGTTAAGCCAGTTAGCATAGAAACCAAAGTTCGGATAGTCATAGTCTGAATGGCATCTGAATTGGGCATATTCGTGCAAACAACTATATTCCAAGAGATTATCCTTTCAAGTAATGTTCAGACACTGGGAAGTCCGAACCATATACAGAGAATCAGAACCTGTACGTGCTTTTGCTGGTGTCCGATACATGTGCCGGGCACTACCGGATAAAGGGCATATGGACAATGGACGGCAGCCGGGATAATGGGATATGAAGGTTGGAAACATATAAAATAAAAGAGGCTGCACCGTAAAAACTTGATTACGATACAGCCTCTTTATTTATGTCAGATATCCGCTACTCCATCAGTGACTCAGTCGCAGCCTTGAGCTGTGCATCGAAGCCATTGATGACATCTGCCGGAGCATTATAGATAAGGATATCCGGCTGAAGCTCGACATTCTCCATATACTCCTGGTTCTCAATATCCCAGCATCCTACCTGAGGGATACCGAAGACGATCGAATTGTCTATCTGGCTCTCCCACCATACGGCGGTCATGGTGCCGGGAACAGGTGCTCCGACAAGCTTTCCGACCTTGAGGTGCTTGTATACCCAAGGAGTGCCGTGGGCGTTGCTGTAGTTGTCCTCGCACACGAGCATGCAGGAAGGCTTGAGCCACTTGTTGAACGGGTCGCTGCCGATGTACTGGCCGCGCGGCCTGAACTGCTGGTACTCCTTGCCCGAGAGCAGGGTAACCACATCGTCATGCAGCCATCCGCCGCCGTTGTGACGGGTATCTACCACTACTGCATCCTTCTGGCGCAGACGGCCCAGAAGCTCGCTGTACAGAGTACGGAAGCTGGGGCTGTCCATACCCTGGATATGCACGTAACCGATCTTGCCGCCGGAAATGGAATCTACTATGGCCCTGTTGCGCTCTACCCAACGCTGGTAGAGAATACCGCTCTCGGAGCCCAGACCTTTGATCTCCACATCGAAACGCTTGGATGTCTCAGGATCATACACAGAAAGACGGATCCTCTCGCCTACCTTGCCCTCCAGAAGAGGATAGTAGTCCTGGCCTGCAAGTACAGGCTCGCCGTCGATCTTCTCGATGATACAGCCGGGTTTCACGTCGTTGGGGAACTGGGTGAGAGGGCTGCGCTTGATTATCTCCTTGATCTTCAGGCCATCACCTTCATAGGTATCATCAAGGAACACTCCCAGGTATGCCGTAGGATAGGAAGCGCCTCCTCCGTAATAGCGGGCGCCGGTATGCGAGCCGTTGAGCTCACCGAGCATCTCGCCCAGCATCTCTGCAAAATCGAAATTGTTGGTAATATAGGGCAGGAACTTCTCGTAGGTCTTCCTGTATCCGTCCCAGTCCACACCGTGGATATCCGGATCGTAGAATTTCTCCTTGACCTGCCTCCACGCATGGTCAAACATATACTGGCGCTCGGCATAGGGCTTGTACTCGAATACACCCTCGATCTCAACAGGGGTGATCTGGCCACTGCCCACATCGATCTTCTTGATGCGGCCGGTGTTCATGAAGATGCTGTTGCCGTCATCAGAAAGGATCAGAGAGCCGTAGCCGACACCCTTGGCGAGGATTCTGGTGGAATTCTCCTTCAGGTCATGAACCCAGAGGTCCATTCCCCCCTCGAACGAGGTTATGTAGTAGAGTTTCTTTCCGTCCTTGCTGAGTACTGCGTCTCCCAGATTGGACGAGTTGACGGTAAGACGCATAACCCTGTACTCGGCATTGTCCAGATCCAGTTTGAGGGGTTCGGCCTCCTCTTCCTTCTCTTCCTCTCCTTTCTTGGATTTCTTGTCTTTCTTCTTGTCCTTGGACTCGGCTGCCGCCTTTTCCTCTGCTTCCTTCTTTATCTTCTGCTCCTCTTCGTAGAGAGCCAGCTCTTCCTCGCTCATCCGGAACTTTTCGTATGCCTCGAGGTCGAAGAACATGATGTACACGTCGCTCTCCGCACCCCAGCTGCCGTGGCTGCGATAGCCTGCACGGTCGCTGAACCATATCATGGCCTTGCCGTCGAGCACCCATTTGGCATTGGCGTCGGTATATCCGCTCTGGGTCAGATTGTACATCTTCCCGTTGCCTGAGGCATCGATGAGAGCCACGTCCTTGTTGTTCCAGCCGCCTATGAAGATGCAGTTGGAAAGGATCCACTTGCCGTCAGGCGACCACTGGTACCACTGGTCCCCGTCCGAATAGGAGTACTCGTACTTGCCGTCCATAACAGTGCGTACTGCCTTGGTATCCAGATTGATCACACGGATGGTCGTCCTGTTCTCCAGGAATGCGACCTCCTTGCCGTCAGGGCTGAACAGAGGCTGGAACGAAGGCACTTCGGAGTCAGTGATCCTATCTTCCTTGATCTCCGTGCAGTAAGGGAAGAGTTTCTCGTTGTCGTTGACGATAGAAGCCCTGTACACCTGCCAGAGACCGTCGCGCTCGGAAGAATAGATGAGCGAACGTCCGTCCGGGGCGAAGTCCAGGTCACGCTCCTGCTCGGCAGTATTGGTGATGCGCCTGGTGGTAGCATAGTCGGTCATGGTCACATATACGTCACCGCGGTAGATGAACGCAATCTGTTTGCCGTCCTTGCTGACAGCTATGTCGTTGGCATAATACACCGGCTGCTTGATCAGGTCGCGGTCCTGCTTGTCGGCAATGATCTCCACTGCCACCTTCTCAGGCTCCGAGCCTTCGGTCACGGTATAGATCTCGCCGTCATATCCGAAACACAGGGTTCCGTTGGAGGCCACGGTCAGAAAACGCACAGGGTTTCCGGCAAAATGCGTGATCTGCTCCTCTGAGCCGTCGGCCAGAGAGCGCTTCCACACATTGAACGTGCCGTCCTGCTCGCTCAGATAGTAGAATGACTTTCCGTCAGGAGCATAGACAGGGTCCCTGTCCTCTCCGTTGAAAGTGGTGATCTTCGTAAACACACCGTCCTTGACATTGTCCCCGTCGAAGCTGCAGCTCCAGATGTCACGGGTGATGGAGGAGGTATGATGCTTGCGCCACTCGTCCTCGTAGCCTTTCTTGTCGTTGTACAGGATGGTGGTCCCGTCAGGGCTGAACGAGATGTTCTCAAGCGGTAGCGTGGAGAACATCACCGGTCTGCCGCCCTCGGTGCTGACAGCATATACCTGCGAGAATGTAGAGGAAGGGAACTGCATGCTCTCGGCTGCGGGCTGGATGTAGGCCATGTACAGGACAGTGGAATCATCCTTGAAGGCAATCGGGAACTCACCGGCAGAATGAGTGGTGAGGCGGGTGGGCTCACCTCCTTCCTTGGGTACAATGAACACGTCCGCACCGCCCATACGGTAGGACACGAAAGCTATGCGGCTGCCGTCCGGGCTCCACACAGGACGGGAGTCAAAGGCAGGGTTGGATGTGATCTGACGGGCCTCACCGCCGGACACGGGAACCGTAAATATATCGCCCTTGTAGGCAAATGCAATGGTACTTCCGTCCGGAGAGATCGCGCTGTACCTCATCCAGAGGGGACCTTCGGCAGAGTCCTGGGCCACAGCTGCCACGGCTGAAACCGACAGCAGCAGTGCCGCACCGATAATGGATTTGAAAATGCGTTTCATCAATATATAATTTAAAGAGTACTTATTTGCATACCATGATGTTGAGTATCATCTCGTCGGTCACCTGCATGCCTTTGGACCCGATGGTTCCGAGATTGCGTATGGACTTCTCCACATCATCCTCGATGATGCCGTCATTGCCCGTGACGCAATGGTCATCCAGGGCCAGCACGGCCGACTGCACGGCCGAAGATACGCCTGACGCCACCTTCAGTGCACATCCTACCTTCGCCCCGTCACACACCATGCCGGTAATGTTGCCTATCATGTTCTTCACGGCACTGCATACCTGCTCGAAGCTGCCTCCGCTGAGCCATACGATACCGCAGGCCGAGCCTGTGGATGCCACCACACAGCCGCACAGAGCGGACAGCTTGCCCAGATAGCCCTTGATATGGATTGCCGTCAGATGACTGAGGGTCAGTGCCCTTATGAGCTGCTCCTCAGAGGAACCGAACTGCTCTGCAGCCGCCACTACGGGCATTGTCACCGTGATTCCCTGGTTTCCGGAGCCGGAATTGCTCATGGCAGGGAGGGTGCACCCGGCCATGCGGGCATCGGATGCTGCGGCCGTCATGGCCATGCAGTGTGTCAGCAGCCCCTTGCCGAAAACGTTGCGGTGGATATTGTCCTGGATCGTACGTCCGACCTGAAGTCCGTAGGGACGGGCCAGCCCTTCCTCTGCCAGAGCCTTGTTCATCCTGGCCGCATCCAGCAGGAAGGAGATATCCTCCAGCCTGGCCTCCTTAGTGGCAAAATCAAATATCTTCCTCATATTGAGGTGATAGTCCAGAGTCGTCTTGTGCGCTGCCGCATCATGGTCCTGTCCCTCATTGCCGCCTTCGGCCGAAGCTCCGGCGGTGAGATTGTCCAGCAGCACTTCCTCATCTCTCGAGACATATACTACTGCATCGTGGTCATCCTGGATTACCGCCCTTGAACGGTGCACAGGGGCATCCGCCGGTCCGTACAGGCACTCGGCCTCGATATAGAGTTTCTTGGAAGTATTGGCCAGAGATATCTTTACACGGCCTTCCGAAGCGTATGCCTTGGCCTTCTCCACGTCCTCGGGAGTAAGGTCCTTGAGCACCTCCAGACCATAGTCGGGATTGCCGCATTCCATGGCCAGAGCCACGGCTATGTTGAGTCCCACCATGCCTGTTCCCGGTATCCCGACGCCCATGGCGTTCTTGAGGATATTGGCACTTACCTGTACATTGATCCGTGAAGGTTTTTCGGGACGGAAGAGCGAACAGGCCCTGGCCACTGCCAGAGCCACTGCTATAGGTTCCGTACATCCCAGAGCAGGCTTCACCTCGCGGTGCAGAAGCTCCAGGATATCTGAATATGTCTGCTTGTCCATAGTTTCTGCCGGTTACAGGTTTATTTGTTCTCTGCCAGATACTTCTCCGCATCCATGGCTGCCCTGCATCCGGATGCCGCGGCATTGACTGCCTGGCGGTAGGTGGGATCCTGCACGTCCCCTGCAGCGAATATGCCCGGACGGGAAGTGCGTGTACTCTTGCCTTCCGTAATAATGTATCCTTCAGCATCCGTATCGACCCACTCGCGGAACACGTCGGAGTTGGGGTGATGACCGATGGCCAGGAAGAATCCGTCGATATCTATCCTGCGTTCCACACCGTCGTTGCGGCGAAGCAGAGCTCCTGTCACGCCCATCTCGTTGCCCAATATCTCCTTGGTCTGATGCTCCCACAGAACTTCGATGTTGGGAGTATTGAAGACCCTCTCCTGCATGGCCTTGGATGCACGGAAGACGTTGCGGCGCACTATCATGTACACCTTGCGGCAGAGCGATGCCAGATAAGTGGCCTCCTCGCAGGCAGTGTCTCCTCCGCCTACCACGGCCACATCCTTGCCACGGTAGAAGAAACCGTCGCATGTCGCGCATGCCGAGACACCCTGACCCTTGAACTTCTCTTCGGACTCCAGCCCCAGATAACGTGCAGTGGCTCCGGTAGCGATGATTACGGCCTCGGCCTCCACCCACTTGTCTTCATCTATCTGCACCTTGAAAGGTCTCTCCGAGAAATCGGCCTTGGTAACTATGCCGAAACGGATATCCGCCCCGAATCTCTCGGCCTGGGCCCGGAAATCGTCCATCATCTGCTGTCCCTGGACACCCTGAGGATATCCGGGGAAATTCTCCACCTCGGTAGTCTGGGTAAGCTGGCCTCCGGGCTGGATGCCTTCGTATACAACTGTCTTGATATTGGCGCGACACGCATATATGGCCGCGGTGTAACCGGCAGGACCGCTGCCGATAATAAGTAACTGTATTCTTTCGTTTGCCATAATATATTATTGATTTTTGTCAGTAGATCCTGAATGCACGTGGTCCAGAGGGACCTTGGTCCTGGGCTTGCGCGGCCCCTGGGCCTGCTGTCCCGGGCGGTTGAGAGCCGCATCCGGCACACGGATTGCGGCAGGGCCGGCCTTCCTGAAGCTCCATATCAGAATAAGTATGCCCGCTATCACGAACGGTACGCTGAGCCACTGTCCCATGTTGAATGTCATGTCGGCCTCGAAGGCAGACTGGTCTTCCTTGATGAACTCGATCAGGAAACGCATGCCGAAGAGCACGATGAGGAATATGCCGAAAATGGTCCCGGTATGAAGCTTGTCCAGCTTCCTGCGGTAGAGCCACAACAATACCAGACCCAGTATGAGATAACTCAAGGATTCGTAGATCTGGGTCGGATGATGGGGCATACCGTCTCCCTTGGGATCCAGAGGGAAGATGAATCCCCACGGCAGATCCGTCTGTATGCCGTAGATCTCAGAATTCATCAGATTGCCCAGACGTATCATGGCACCTGCAAAGCAGATGGGTATCACCAGACGGTCCAGAAGCTGTATGTAGCCGAACCCGTACTTGCGTCCGTACTTGCGGACATACCACCAGAATGCCAGCAGCACTCCGACGGCACCGCCATGGGAAGCCAGACCGCCTTCCCAGGTCATGAGTATCTTCCAGGGATGAGCAAGATAGTATTCCGGGTCGTACAGGAAACAATGGCCCAGGCGGGCACCTACGATCGCGCCTAAGAACAATGCGAAGAGCAGGGCATCAAGGGTCTCTACGGGGATACCCTCACGCTTGTAGAAAGAGCGCATGATATAGTAGCCAATCGGGAAAAAACCGGCTACGAAAAGAACGCTGTACCACCTCAGGTGAAAACCGCCCAGTGTAAGTATGTCAGGGCTCACATTCCATGTAACAGTAAGAAGGTCAAACATATAATCGCTTTAATACGTTAGTGCTCATCAATATTCAAGCAAATATAGGAATAAATATCCAAAGTCCTACCGCTCAAGGCGGGTATATACGCTGAGGGGCAGGATACGGCCGAAATCATCGCGGAGCACCAGCTCTCCCGACGTACGGCGGCCGGCAGGGCCGAAAGCACAGGCGACAAGGGTATCGGCCAGCATGGCGGAATAGCCGTTGGAATAGAGATTCAGGACCAGAAAGCTGTTCATCGGGGCAAGAATCTGCGCACAGCCCTTGAGAATATCGTTGAGGCACTCGTCCAGCTTCCAGCGCTCCCCGTCCGGGCCGCGGCCATAGGCGGGAGGGTCCAGGATGATGCCGTCAAAGGAAGCTCCGCGGCGGACCTGACGGGTGACATACTTGAGGGCATCGTCTATGGTCCAGCGGATGCCGTCTAGAGATGATATCTCCATATTGTGCCGCGCCCAGGTAACCACCTGGCGTACAGAGTCGAGATGGGTAACGTCGGCTCCCGCGGCACGGGCAGCCAGGGAGGCGGCTCCGGTATAGGCAAAGAGGTTCAGCACCCGCGGCGGCTGCGCCGCCCCTCTCTTCATGTTGTTTGCACGCAGACGGGCCACCTGACGGTAGATGAAATCCCAGTTGGGAGCCTGCTCGGGGAACACTCCCACATGCTTGAAGGCCGTAAGCCCAAGACGCAGGTGAAGTTCAGCCCCGCTGCACTCCGAAAGGATTTTCTCCGCTCCCGCATCGCCGGCAGACATTCCTTCAATGCTCTTCACCGCCGGCAGCCTGTAGGATATGTTCCATTGCTCCTGCATCCGCCCGAGCATGGTCCACACCCCGCTGTCCTCCTTCCCGGCCTTGGAGAAGCCGGCCCCGGGAGTGAACGCAGTCTGCGCCCTCCTCTTCCATTCACCCTCAGGCAGCGCCTTGTCCCACAAAGCCTTCGGCTCGGGCCTTATCATCGTATAGCGTCCGAAACGCTCCAGCTTCTCGAATCCGCCGGAGTCTATCAGCTGGTAATCGCTCCAGCTCTCAGATGGTCTTTCAATATTCATGCGCCAAAGATAGGGAATATTTGACACGGTAACGTAAAACTTTGCCTGCTCCATTTGGTATTATTAGGTATTATTATTATTATTATTTTTGCATAGGATATTTATTGAAGGCAATGATGTCCACTGTGTCCATAACGGGAACACTTACTTCTGCGCAGAAAAAAGATTTCTTGAACGGAAGGATTGCCAGATAGCAAAGCCAAAAGAAGACGAAACTATTGGTGGAGCACAGCCTGCAAACTAACTTATAACTATATAACATTATGCCCATTCACAGCACACTTCGTTTATTTCTTTTGCCGTTAGCCACTGTCATCGCCAGCTGCGGTTCACATTCCAATGAAAGCCAGTCGATAAAGATGGAGCGCATTGACTCCGTAGAGATGGTAAAGTCCGGGATCCTGGAATTTGCCTTGGATGAGGAGACCAGCCCCAATCTGCTGACGACTTTTTACGATGAGAACAGCGGATTCTATTACATCCACAACTCCATCACAAGGCACATAGAAAGGTTTCATACCGACAGCACCGTCAAATCACCTGTAAGGACAAAAGTTTCAGGTTTGCTGTTTGGCATAAATGTAGTTGCTCCTGACAGTATCTATCTTCTGGACCTTTATGGCGACAAAATAAAACTGATCAACAGCCAAGGCACCCTTCTCAATTCATACGCGACCGACGAAGCATCTGACATCATGCCAGGCGGAGAGGGCCTGCCGTTTCTGACCCCGCAAGGGCTGGTGTACACAAGCCGTACCATCGGAGAGCCTTGCCTGATAGTGATAGACGAAAATACAGGACTCATAACCGACAGACTGATTACATACCCGGAACCATACCGCGATTTCTATGGAGAATTGCTTATGCGTACTCCCTACTCGGCATACAACAGAGACAAGTCTCTGATAGCAATAAGTTTCCCCGCAGACGACAATATCCACGTACTGAACCTGGAAACCAAAGAGGTAAACGTGTACCATGCCGAAAGCAAGTACAGGCACGAAAAGCCTAAACCTCTTGGGAAAGGGCGGCTGGGAGGTCTCGGTGCCTCTTCCGAGAAGGAAATAGAGTATTTCCGCGAAATAACCTCATACGCCAATATACTTTATGACCGCTGGAACAACGTTTATTACCGCATAGTGGAGAAAAGCACCCCGATGCCCGGAGTCAATTTGTCCAACAAGGCTAAAAAACTGGCTGTCATGATTCTCGACGACAATTTCCGCACAATCGGGGAAAGCGATATTACAGAAGAGGCGTTTTCCTGCTTCAGATACACGGTATTCGTATCTCAAGCCGGCCTTCATATACAGCGCCTCACCGATGAGAACGAACTGGCGTTCGCAGTTTACTCACTGAAAAATCTGAAATAACATGACTGTGACAAACAGAATATGGAGCATCTGCATTCTGTCCGTATGCGCGATAACGTCATGCGGACAGACAGATGTCCCTACCGTCAACATAGGAAAAGCCATCAGCCAGACCGACACCCTCGGCATTGAAAGCATCGCAACCAGAATAGACACGCTTACATTCCATTCCGACTCCCTGTACGATATAAAACTCTTCGGGATTACCGACGAAAGGATATTTGGCTTGACGGCAAACGACATCATAGTGATTATGGACCGGAACGGTCAGGTAGTCAATACAGTAAAAAGGCTCGGCAGGGGACCGGGCGAATTCGCCAACCTGGGCAGCATAGAATACGACCCTTACAATGACGAGATTTTGATGCTGGATCTCTGGAACAAGGTCATCCGCCTTGACTCCGACGGCAACTTCATCGATGAAATCAGGAATCAGCATACATCATCCATAGGCGACATCTCAGCGCTCGGCAAGGACAGATACGCTGCAACAGGAATGTCTGACAAAAACAGGAAATACAGCATAACCATCATGGACAGGGACATAAACCCTGTCAGTGAAATGTTCCCGCTGCAGAACGACGCACAACGGTCCAATCAGGGCATCATTGCCCTCGAATACATGCAAACCTTCAATTCAAAGTTGCTGTACAAACCTTTCGGGGAATTCACCTACTATGAACTGAGCGATTCACTATACACGCCCTACCTGACCGTAGACTGCGGAAAGTATACCTTGCCGACAGAAATGAATGTCAAAGTAGGGGACAGTATGGACAAGAAAAACAATTTCCAGATAGATATAGAATTGATCTGCGGCAAATATTATTTCGTGCAGTACCTGTACGAGAAAGGAATGTGCTGGTTCTATGACATATTCGATGTCTCAACGGGCAAAAGAGTCTCACATTTCCGCTATGGCATGGAAGAATATGAAGCCGGCATCGACGAGGGGTTCATCCTGCGGTACGGAGGAGAGAGATACGGCATATTGCCGCAATACGTAAAAGACAATGTCCTTTACTGGTCGCGTTTCAACGAAGGCGGCACTACGACATTATTCATGATAAGCCTGTAGGAGACCTTCCTGTACTCCTGCGCAAAACGACAATAAGTAGTTTTGACTTTCCATTTTGGCATTCAGACATTTACACCCACCCCGAAAAACCGCCTCATTTTTTTGGGGATTCTTTCAGTAATTTTATATAAATTTGCAGTTTTGTACCGGTGGTGGCCAGATGAGGTTCTTACCATCCGCCGGCCTGCTAAAAGAACAAAGAACCTCCAATAAATTATTTTATATTTAAATGAAAAAATTCTTGATTTTAACGGCATTGGCAACATTCATGATTGCCTCCTGCGAGCCCGAGGAGTCTACTACAGAGCCTGTCGCCGTTGAGAGTATCGAACTTAACGAGACATCTGTCACAATATTGGTTGGGGAAACATACCGGCTCACAGCTGCTATCTTCCCAGAAAATGCCGAGACACAAACGGTTGTATGGGAAAGCTCCGACACATCCATAGCAACGGTGGATGAGACCGGTCTGGTTAAGGCAGTAGCTGCCGGCGAGACAGTGATTACGGCCAGCGCAGAAGACAAGAGCGCCACATGTTCAGTCACCGTAAACGAACCTGCACCGGACGGCGACATCGACATGACCGGCATGAGCAACGAGGAGGTTCGCGCAGCTATAGACGAGGCTCTTGCTGCAGGTGTAACAGAATTCAAACTGACAGGAGAATTCGAACAGCTAGGCATGTCCACCACAGCTTCCCCTATGGACTCATCCTGGACCGACAATCCGTTTGTAGGTACCAATGTTGAAGTCGTCGACCTCAGCGGCGTAACCGGATGGCCAGAAGTAGACGTGGACGGTCTGCTCGATGGAAACGGACAGATAAGCAATGACGGTGTCTACGGACTCCCCGCATTTGCATTCAGCGGCTTGAACAACAATGAGTACACTTTCCCTGAACTCAGAAAAGTAATCCTGCCGGAAGAAGTCGAGACCATCGGAAGCCAGGCATTCTGGAACAACCCCAAACTGGAGACCATCGTATGCCCTGGTGTAAAATATGTAGGCAATCAGTGCCTTGTATTCTGCAATGCCTTCAACTCCATCGAGCTGCCTGAAGCCACCACCATCTACACTATGGCGTTCAAGGAGACAGGCCTTACCTCCATTTCCCTGCCTAAAGTAGTGGAAATACATTATGGCCTTTTCCAGGACTGCCCCCTGACAAGACTTGAACTCACAGCCGCAGGTGACTTCACGATACACGAGGACCCCCTCGCCTTTATAGGATGGGGAGAACCGGTATTCAATTTCGAGACCACCTCCTGCGAGCTTGTGCTTAATGCAGACAAGCATTACGAGAGCGGAACAGCCTCGCCCAAGGCCGCTTCAGCCACCAATTGGTTCGACACCGAATGGAGCAACATATCCTTTAACTGATAATCCGCCGGCACACGGGAAAGTGCCGCAAGTAAAAACCCACAGACCAACAACGGCTACCGCTCCAGGCGGGTGCAGACGCTGAGGGGCAGGATGCGGCCGAAGTCATCGCGGAGGACGAGCTCTCCGGAAGTGCGGCGGCCGGCCGAGCCGAAAGCGCAGGCCACGAGGGTGTCCGCCAGCATCGCAGAATAGCCGTTGGAATAGAGATTCAGTACCAGGAAGCTATTCATCGGGGCGAGAATCTGCGCACAGCCCTTCAGGATGTCATTGAGGCACTCGTCCAGTTTCCAGCGCTCCCCGTCCGGGCATGGTCCACACCCCGCTGTCCTCCTTCCCCGCCTTGGAGAAGCCGGCACCCGGAGTGAATGCCGTCTGTGCCCGCCGCTTCCATTCCTAGGAAGACATCGCCTTGTTCCACAAAGCCTTCGGCTCCGGTCTGATCATTGTATAACGCCCGAAACGCTCCAGCTTCTCGAACCCGCCGGAGTCTATCAGCTGGTAATCGCTCCAGCTTTCAGATGGTCTTTCAATATTCATGCGCCAAATTTAGATAAAAACCTCGAGATTTTACACCGACAGAATATATAGGAAACGATTTCAGGAAAAGACAATCGCATTCTGTACCGCCTAATTCTGCGTATCCTCTTACTTCATAGCACTTTACTAAAAAAGCAAGATTACAGATCGCGGACAGCCACCCACTTTTTGCCGGAAAACGCCGCAGATAGAAAGTCGGCATATCCACAATACACTGAATATCAACCCTATCCACCATAACTAAAAAGCAACGTGGAGCTGAAGCGATGCCACAGGGGGGGGTGAGAATTCTGACAAAAAAAGCGATGCCGTTGGAATGAGGTTTCTGACAGAGTACGACTGAAACTGGACATGCAGACTGGACATGCAGACTGAACGTGCGGACTGAACATGCAGACTGAACGTGAGGACTGAACTTGAGGACTGAACGTGCGAACTGGACATGATACCTGCATGTGCTTCCTGCGAAAAGGCTGCATGTCTGTTTTTGATCAAGGTAGACAATGCTCTGAAGGCAAGTCGTGTAACAGAAACGCCTGCCTACAGACTCTCGCGTATTTGCCCATTGAACAGAAGCGCATCCCTGTCCATTGAACAGAAGCGCGTTCCTGTTAATTTGGCAGAGCCGCATTCCTGCCTGGGCTAAGCAGAAGTAACGGTAAATTGCGTGGAGGACTATTTTGCAGTACTCAGATAATAAGACATTTGCCATTACAGCCTGTTCTTTCAGACACATAAGCATACTGCACATTTGTCCTCTTTTAAAGCAGGCAAATGTGCAACTGTGTTTGCAGACGATTGATTTTCAGGCGGTTGAAAAAGGAATAAACCCCGAAGTAAATTCGTTAGAATGAACAGAGTACACCTGACAATGCGATAAAGCATCCCGCGCAGGTCTATAATAGCAGAACGTCATCCGGAAGACAGACGAACATGCAGGACCTTAAATTTTACAAACAATGACAACACTTGCAAAATCAATCATAACAACTGCCGCTGCAGCACTTCTACTGACATGCGGGAATTACGGTGCCGACGCCCGCCGTGGATACGGCCACATCCATCACCATCCCTGCCGCACAGTTATCGTCACCGCTGTACCCCCTGTGACAGTGCGCGTCCACAACCATTTCAGCAGAGAAGACCGGTTGAAGACAGCCATGATATATCTGCGTGGGCATGATTTTCTGACGGCCGGCCGCTATGCTCAACTGACGGGGCTTACCCGGAAGGCAGCGAAGGCAGAACTCGAAGTATTCGCACATGATAAGCACAATCCGATATGCGCGGAAAAGCGAAACGGCAGACGTGTGTATGTACTGAATACAATATGATATGAAAAGATGAAGCGGCTGCAGGAAAGGCATATAGCCACAACAATAAAATCTGACCCGGAGCAGGGTTTCAAAATGCTGATGGACAGGTACAAGGAGGCTGTCTACTGGCACATCCGCCGCCTGGTGGTCTCTCACGATGACGCAGAAGACGCCGCTCAGGAGACCTTCATCCGGATATTCCGGTCCGTCGGCCGGTTCAGGGGAGACAGCTCGCTCAAAACCTGGATCTACAGGATAGCCACGAACGAGGCCCTGAGGACACTGGAACGCCGCCGGGAAGGACAGGTCGCCATCGACACTCCCGGCTCCGGAGTCAATGCAATGCCAGCTGACGAATACACTGACTACAGCGACCTGGAGG
Organism: uncultured Bacteroidales bacterium; assembly: GCA_944326245.1. Lineage (GTDB taxonomy): Bacteria > Bacteroidota > Bacteroidia > Bacteroidales > UBA932 > Coprenecus. The sequence goes on along the minus strand of CALVDF010000008.1, from coordinate 72,242 downwards.
GCGTCAGACTCCAGAAGGCAATACGCTCCCTGCCTGCAGGGCAGCAGCTGGTATTCAACCTGCGCTACTACGATGAGCTGAGCTACAACGAAATAGCACGGATCACAGAGATGAGCGCAGCCAGCGCGAAGACCAGTTACCATATCGCTAAGGGGAAAATATGGGAAAGGGCTAAGAATGAAGGCATCATTGATACAGCATCAGGCGCCGGTACCGCCATCAAGGCCGGGGAACCTTCGGAAATGCCGGGCGGACCGGACAATCATGCTCCCGGAGCCGGGACAGTACTCACCGCAAGTACACCTGCCGGAAAACGGGAGCACAGAAGAGCCCGCAGCAATCACGCCCTCCTAAGACCCGTCCTCATAGGCTCCGCGGCCGCCGCTGCAGTCATCGTCGCCTTCAGCGCGTGGCTCTGCAACATACAGACCGTAAAAATGAGCGATATCGAATCTGCATTTGAGAGCCTCAGCTATGAGGACCGCACGCATATTCTGGAGACCTACCGCTCGGACATATTCTTGTACTGGAATTAAAACACATTTTATCAAATCTTTTCAATCATGAGGACAATACTGAAATTAATGTTGGCCGCCGCCGTTCTGGTGGCCGTCTGCGGCACTTCGGAAGCCGGCACCCGCGAACAGAAAAACAAACGTCAGCAGGTTCCCACGGAACAACAGATATCCCGGGAAGAACTTACCGCCAAACAAGCCATGCACATAAGCGAAAGGCTCGGCCTGGACGAGGAGACTGCCGCCCTGTTCACTGAGGCCTACTGCAATTTCCAGAAAGAACTCTGGGAAACAGCCCCCCGCCCCGGCAGACTCCGTCCCGATGCTGACGAAGAAGAGACAGCCGAGTATCTGCAGAACCGCTTTGCCCAGAGCAGGAAGATCCTGGAGCTGCGCGAAAAATACTACGGGATATACAGCGGATTCCTGACACAGAAACAGATACTTCAGGTATTCGAGGCAGAACGGGAGATGATGGACCGTCTGGCCGGCAGAGGCAGGGGGCCTGAAGGTCCTGACCACGGGCACCGCCAGGGCCCGCCTCCGGGACCAGCTCCGACCGGCCGGCATTTTATGTAAGATTTTCCACAGAATTTTGTAATTTTGCGGCCGGATAAACTATACGGTTATGCAGAACATAGACTCTTATGACTTTAATGGCAAGAAGGCCATTGTGAGAGTGGATTTCAACGTTCCTCTCGACGCAGACTTCAACATCACTGACGACACCCGTATCCGCGCCGCAATCCCCACCTTGAAAAAGGTACTGGCCGGCGGAGGCTCCCTCATCATAATGTCCCATCTCGGGAAGCCGAAAGGACCTGCGGAGAAATTCTCCCTCAAGCACATTATCGGACGCATAGAAGAACTGCTCGGCACCAAGGTGCAGTTCGCTCCCGACTGCATGAAGGCAGATGAGCAGGCCGCCGCCCTCAAGCCCGGCGAAGTGCTCCTGCTCGAGAACCTGCGCTTCTACGCAGAGGAGGAGGGCAAGCCCCGCGGACTGGCCGAGGACGCCACCGAAGAGGAGAAGAAAGCCGCAAAGGCCGCAGTGAAGGAAAGCCAGAAGAAATTCACCGAGCACCTGGCATCCTACGCCGACTGCTACATCAACGACGCATTCGGGACAGCCCACCGCGCCCACGCCTCCACAGCCCTCATCGCCAAATACTTCCCCAACGACAAGATGTTCGGCTACGTGATGGAAGGCGAGATCAAGGCGATTGACAAGGTCCTGGGCAATCCCCAGCGTCCCCTGACCGTCATCCTCGGCGGAGCCAAAGTCTCCTCCAAACTCGGAGTCATAGAGCACCTGCTCGATCTGGCCGACAACATGATCATCGGCGGCGGCATGGTCTACACCTTCATGAAAGCCCAGGGCGGCACCATCGGAACCTCCCTCGTAGAGGACGACCAGCTCCAGACAGCCCTCGACACCATGGCCAAGGCCAAGGAGAAAGGCGTCAAGCTGTATTTCTCCACAGAGGTTGTGGCTGCCGACGCCTTCGACAACAATGCGAACACCCAGATCTGCCCTTCGAACGCCATTCCCGACGGATGGATGGGCATGGACGCCTCACCCAAGGCAGTTGCCGAATGGAAAGAGGTCCTGCTGAACTCCAAGACCATACTCTGGAACGGCCCCGTAGGCGTATTCGAAATGCCCAACTTCGCCCACGGCACCAACACCATTGCAGGGATTCTCGCTGAGGCTACGGCAAAAGGAGCGTTCACCCTCGTAGGCGGCGGCGACTCAGTGGCTGCAGTCACCCAGATGGGCTATGCAGACAAGGTAAGCTACGTGTCCACCGGCGGCGGTGCGATGCTGGAGTTCCTGGAGGGAAAGGAGCTGCCCGGCATCAAGGCAATTAGAGAATAACGGCGGTCAGAACCATTCTGACACACCTCAACAACAGTATGAGGCCGTGACTGGAGATACCTGAAAATCCTTTGGTCACAGCCTCATTTTTGAAACAGACAGACGATGAAAGAGCAACTGGAAAGCCTCAACTCCATTTCGATCAACTTCGGGGAGAACGGCATGATGATAGTCAACATCCTGCTGGCTTTCATAATGTTCGGCGTGGCCCTCGGAATAAAGACGGAAACATTCAAAAACGTATTCCGCCATCCCAGGTCCATCATCACCGGCATTCTCCTGCAGTGGGTCGGACTGCCTGCAGTGACATTCCTTATCTGCCTGGCCCTGAACCATTGGATCACCCCGATGGTGGCTCTCGGCATGATACTGGTAGCATCCTGCCCCGGCGGCAACATCTCCAATTTCATCTCTTCCCTCTCGAAGGGCAATGTAGAGCTTTCCGTGAGCATGACAGCCGTGACCACCGTATTTGCCCCGCTTATCACCCCCCTCAACTTCTACCTTTGGGGCACATTGTACTACCATGCCATAAGCGTTTCGGGCGACATACCCCGGCTGGTCATTCCTTTCCTCCCGATGTTGTGGCAGATACTGCTGCTCCTGGGCATCCCCATTGTCCTGGGAATGCTCTTCGCCCGGTATTTCCCCAACGCCACGAAGAAGATCACCAAACCGGCGCAGATGCTCTCCATCCTGCTGTTCCTCCTTATGGTCGTAGCCTCGTTTGCCCAGAACTTCCAGCTGTTCATCGACAACATCATCTTCATATTCTTCATCGTCCTGCTGCACAACGGAGCCGCTTTCGCCACAGGCTACGGCGGAGCCACCCTCGGCCGGCTGCCGCTGATCGACCGCAGATCGGTAACCATCGAAGTAGGTATCCAGAACTCGGGGCTGGGCCTCGTACTCCTATTCAACCCTGCCATATTCCCTCCTGAAATCTGGCACGGGCACTACGGAGGAATGCTTTTCGTAACTGCATGGTGGGGCATCTGGCACATCATCGCAGGACTGACCATCGCATATATTTTCCGCAGGCACCCGCTGCCTGAGAGCAGGCCGGGGACTGCCGCATAAAGTCAAAGGGAAATGAGTAAAAAGGGAAACAGGAAAATACAGGACTTCGACGGACTCTACGCCTTTCTCAGACATTACGTCGACTTCTCCCTCAAGATGGCGTACCGCAAGATAAAATACGTGGGTCTGGACAAGGTTCCGGCCGACGGGGCAGTCATCTACGCTCCCAACCACACCAACGCCCTGATGGACGCCCTGGTCATCCTGGCCATGGACCGCAAGCAGAAAGTTTTCGTGGCCAGGGCCGACATATTCAGGAATCCCAAGGTCGCGAAGATTCTCCGCTTCCTGAAGATCATGCCCATCATGCGCATCCGCGACGGCATGGACGAGGTGCGCAAGAACACCGAGATCATCCACAAGAGCGTAGACGTGCTCATGGACAAGGTACCCTTCTGCATCCTGCCCGAAGGACGGCACCAGGCCAAGCACTCGCTGCTGCCCCTGTCCAAGGGCATCTTCCGCATAGCCATCGAGGCCGAAGAACTGATGGACGGCCGCCTGCCACTCTACATAGTGCCTGTAGGCCTGGAATACGGCAACTTCTTCCGTTTCCGCTCCACTGTCCTGGTACAGATAGGAGACCCCATCAATGTCAGCGAATACCTCAGGGACCACGCCTCGCTCACCCAGCCGGAGATCATGAACCTGATGAAAGACGATCTCTCCGAGCGGATGAAAGATGTCATCCTCTACATCCCCGATGACGAGCACTACGACGCCACACTGGAAACCTGCGCCGCAGTCATCAATCAGCAGGTGGACACCTGGAGGAAGGAGCATCCCGGCGCACGCCGCCACGCCCTGACCACCCGATTCTCCGCCAACAAGATGACCCTCGGGCAGATCGCCCGGCTGCGGACCTCCGAACCGGGACAAGCCGCAGAGTTGCTTGGACGCGCCGCCGACATCCACCGCGAGCGGGAAGAACGGGGTATTTCCCTCGGCTCCGTCATCAAGAAGCACCCCTTCTGGTCCCGCCTGTTCCAGCTGCTGGTACTCATTGTCACCCTCCCCTACACCATCCCGGCAGGAGTGCTGACCCTTCCCGTAACCGGCCTGTCCGCCTTCCTCTTCTCGAAGATGAAGGACCGCGCCTTCTACAACTCGATCCGCTTCGTGGTCACCCTCGTGCTATGGCCCGTATTGCTGATTGTCTACGCCGTCGTGCTCTACTGCACCCTGCCGTGGGAATGGGCCCTGGGTCTGTCAATCGCCCTCGTGCCCGCCACCGTCCTGTGCCAGGAAGCCTACCGCCTGCTGCGGCTGGCAGTATCCGACCTGCGGCTGCTCTGCGCCCCGAAGCTCCGCCGCTCCATCCGGGACCTGAGAGCCCGCTTCTCACAACTCAACGGCTGAGATCCGCACTTCCGTCTTGCACAAATAGGCGGAATGTGCATTTTTTTTGTATTTTTGCACCGCTATTCAAGCGGTCCCGCCGGACCGCAACATGGAGAGACTCCGTCATCAGTTCATGACGCTGAGAAGAAGAAAAAACCGATATAATTATGGACATACTTCTTGCCCTTCTGCCCATTCTGATACTCATCGTGCTGATGGGCGTCTTCAAAGTCTCCGGAGACCGGAGCAGCCTCGTAACACTCATCGCAACCATCGTCATAGCCGTCTGGTATTTTGACCAGCCGCTGCAGCAGACCAGCCTGTCGTTTTTCTACGGAGCGCTCAAAGCACTGGTGCCCATACTGCTGATCATCCTGATGGCCATCTACAGCTACAATGTCCTGCTGCATACCGGCAAGATAGAGGTGCTGAAGGCCCAGTTCTCATCCATATCCTCCAACAAGTGCATACAGGTACTGCTGATCACCTGGGGTTTCGGAGGCCTGCTCGAAGGCATGGCCGGCTTCGGTACGGCTGTAGCCATACCCGCTGCGATACTTATCAGCCTGGGATTCAGACCGGGCTTCTCAGCTCTGGTCAGCCTGATAGCCAACAGCGTCCCGACGGCATTCGGAGCGGTAGGAGTACCCGTCATCGTGCTGGCCGAGGAAACCGCCCTGGACGTGATGGAAGTAGCTCCGGCCGTAGTAGCCCAGCTCTCCGTGACCATGCTCCTGGTGCCGGTAGTCATAGCCCAGCTCACAGTGCCTGGATGGAAGGCTCTGCCCCGCAACATCCTTATCGGCGGGGTCATCGGAGCGGTATCCCTCGCAGTACAATACCTTGCAGCAAAATACATCGGTCCCGAGACTCCAGCCATCCTTGGATCAGTCGCAGCCATTGCAGTCATCATACTCCTGGGACGTATCCTGGACCGCAAGTCCGGACGGGAAGCCTCCGGCATCAACGGCAGGTACAGCGGCAGACAGATGATCCAGGCCTGGGCCGTCTATGCCCTCATCATGGTCCTCATCCTGCTGACCAGCCCACTGCTGCCACTCAGGGACATCCTGGCACCCATAGCCGAGACCTCCATAGACTTCAACATCGGCGGAGACATCCGCACCTATTCGGTACAATGGCTCACCCAAGGCGGCATCCTGCTCTTCATCGGCTCCTTCATCGGCGGCCTGCTGCAGGGTGGCAAGGCCGGTGCCCTGCTTCTCCTGCTGTGGAAGTCCACCGTACAGCTCAAAAAGACCTTCATCACTGTCATCTGCCTGGTGGGATTCTCCTCCATCATGGAGACCTCCGGCATGATCAATACCCTGGCAGTAGCCTTAGCTGCAGCCACCGGCACCCTCTACCCCCTCTTCGCCCCTGCCATAGGGGCCATAGGAACATTCCTGACCGGAAGTGATACTTCGGCCAACATCCTCTTCGGCAAGCTGCAGGCCGGAGTGGCCGGCCACATCGGAGCCGATCCTGTCTGGCTCTCCGCCGCCAACACCGCCGGCGCTACCGGAGGCAAGATCATCTCCCCGCAGAGCATTGCCATTGCAACATCCGCCTGCGGACAGCAGGGCCAGGAAGGCAAGATCCTAAAATCCGCCATCCTCTACGCCCTCGGTTACGTCATCATTACCGGTGTCATAGTATATATCTTCGCCTACGCATAACAATATTTTCAAAATAACAACGACACATGAAAGTAGGACTGTTTATACCCTGTTTCGTAAACGCCATTTACCCGCAGGTGGGAGTGGCGTCCTACAAGCTGCTGCGCTCACTCGGAGTGGATGTGGATTACCCTCTCGGCCAGACCTGCTGCGGCCAGCCCATGGCCAACGGAGGCTTCGAGAAGGATTCGGCCCCTCTGGCCCGCAACATGGAGAAACTCTTCCACGACTATGACTACGTGGTAGGCCCCTCCGGCAGCTGCGTGGCCTTCGTCAAGGACCACTACCCTGACATCCTGCACAAGGAGGCCCACGAATGCCTCAGCAGCAGGATCTATGAGATCTGCGAGTTCATCCACGATGTAGTAAAGCCCTCGGAGCTGCCGCATGCCTCATTCCCTCACAAGGTGAGCGTGCACAACAGCTGCCACGGACTCCGACTCCTCGGACTGGCCTCCCCCAGTGAGCTGAACATACCCCATTTTTCCAAACTCAAGGACCTCCTCTCGATGGTGGACGGCATAGAGATCACCGAGCCATCCAGAGTCGACGAGTGCTGCGGCTTCGGAGGCATGTTCTCCGTAGAAGAGCCCGCCGTATCCGCCTGCATGGGCCAGGACAAGGTCCGCGACCACATGTCCACCGGAGCCGAATACATCACCGGCGCCGACTCCTCCTGCCTGATGCACATGGAAGGTGTCATCAAGCGTGAGAAGCTCCCCATCAAGACCATCCACATCGTCGAGATCCTGGCATCAAACCTCTAAACCTTCAAGATCATGAGTTCACATTCCAAAGCTGCGGAAAAATTCATAGCCGACAGGCCGCGCACCGACTGGCACAACCAGGCCCTCTGGTTCGTGCGCCAGAAAAGGGACAACATGGCCCGCTCCATCCCCGAATGGGAAGCCCTCAGGGAAGCGGCCGCACGCACCAAGATGCATACCATCACCCACCTCGCCTACTACCTCGAGATGTTCGAGCGCAACGCCACTGCCAACGGCATACACGTACATTGGGCCAAAGACGCCCTGGAGCACAACGAGACAGTATACAACATACTCAAGGAACACGGAGTCAAGCACCTGGTCAAAAGCAAGTCCATGCTCGCCGAAGAATGCGGCCTCTCCCCCTATCTGGAAGAGCGCGGCATAGAAGCAGTCGAGAGCGACCTCGGGGAGCGCATCATGCAGCTCATGCACCAGCCGCCTAGCCATATTGTACTTCCCGCCATCCATGTCAAGAGGCAGGAAGTGGGCGAGCTCTTCGAGAGGGAACTGGGCACCGAACACGGCAACAGCGACCCGACCTACCTCACCCATGCCGCCAGGGAGCACCTGCGCGACAAATTCCTCCATGCCGATGCCGCCATGACCGGGGTCAACTTCGCCGTGGCCTCCTCAGGAGCCTTCGTGGTATGCACCAACGAGGGCAACGCCGACATGGGCACATCCTTCCCCAAGCTGCACATAGCAATCATGGGCCTCGAGAAAGTCATACCCGACTACGACGCCCTCGCCATATACCACCGACTGCTCGCCCGCTCTGCCACCGGACAGCACTCCACCACCTACACCTCCCACTACAAACGCCCTGTGGAAGGTCAGGAAATGCATATCGTCATAGTGGACAACGGCCGCAGCAAGATCCTCGGCAACCCGGTACACCGCAACATGCTACGCTGCCTGCGCTGCGGTTCCTGCATGAACACCTGTCCTGTCTACCGCCGCTCCGGAGGCTACTCCTACTCCTACTTCATCCCCGGACCCCTCGGCATCAACCTCGGCATGCTCGCCGACCCGAAGCAGTACAGCGGCAATGTCTCTGCTTGCAGCCTCTGCATGTCCTGCTCCAACGTCTGCCCCGTGAAGATCGACCTCGGCGAACAGATCTACTCCTGGAGGCAGGAACTCGACACTCTCGGACTGGCCAACCCCGTGAAGAAAGGCATTGTCAAGGTGCTCAACACGGCCCTCGGCAGTCCTGGCATGTTCCATTTCTGCATCAAGGCAGGAAGGCTAGGTGAGAAAATATCCCCGCGCGGCCTCCTCTACTGCGGGGCCAATGCCTGGGGCCGCTCACGCGAACTGCCTGAATTCACGGCCCGCACATTCGAACAGATATGGAAAGAAGAACTGTCCTCCACAGCCTCATGCAATACAGAGACAGCACGGAAAGGTTCATCTACAAACATTTAACAGGGATTCTCTTATGACAAGCAAAGATACAATACTCGAGGCCCTCAAGGCCAACAGCCCCGCCCCCGTGGAAAGGGGACCGCTCGGCTTCACACCCATGACATTCCAGGACCCTCTGGCCAAGTTCCAGGAGAATGTTGTCAGCATAGCAGCGGCCAAATGCTTCCTGCTGCAGGACGGGGAGAGTGTCGACGACATCATCCGCAGAGTCTATCCTGACGCGAAGCGCATCGCATCCAACCTTCCGGAGGTCACCTGCGCCACTGTCAATCCAGACGGGCTGGACGATCCACGCCAGCTGGCAGGCACCGATGTCGGAGTAGTGCGCGGAGAGTTCGGAGTGGTGGAGAACGGTGCTATATGGATCCCCAGGGCAGTGCGCCACAAGGCCCTGATGTTCATCTCCGAGGCCCTGGTCATCCTCCTGGACCGCAGAAACATAGTCAACAACATGCACGAGGCCTACGCCCGTCCCGGATTCGATGACTACGAGTTCGGCAGCTTCATCGCCGGCCCCTCCAAGACCGCCGACATCGAGCAGGCCCTCGTCATCGGTGCCCACGGTCCACGCGACGTCACCGTCATCCTGCTATAGACGGCCCATCTCGTCCCTCACCCCCCGGCGAAAGTGTATCGAAATCCCGCGAAATACGGTACACTTCTTCCGCATAGGCAGAAATGGCAATACACAGCACTTCTTCTGGTGCAAGAATCTTCCTGCCCCGGACAAGCGCTTCCGCTTCCTAAACTGAATTGCCTTAGATATCGAGAGTCACCTCGACCGGACAGTGGTCCGAGCCGAATATTTCGGTATGGATGGCGGCACCGAGGAGCTTGGGCTGCAGGCGGTTGGAAACGAGGAAATAGTCGATGCGCCACCCGGCGTTCTTCTCGCGGGCCTTGAACCGGTAGGACCACCAGGAGTAGGCACCCTCGGTGTCGGGGTAGAAATGGCGGAAGGTATCGGTGAATCCGGCGGCGAGCAGGTCGGAGAACTTACCGCGCTCCTGGTCGGTGAATCCGGCGTTCATCCGGTTGGTCTTCGGGTTCTTCAGGTCGATCTCCTTGTGGGCCACATTCAGGTCTCCGCAGACTATTACAGGCTTTACTGCATCCAGACGCAGCAGGTAGGCCCGGAACTCGTCCTCCCACGTCATCCTGTAGTCCAGTCTGCGAAGTTCGTCCTGGGAATTGGGCGTATAAACCGTCACCAGATAGAAATCAGGCATCTCCAGGGTGATGACGCGCCCTTCCGTATCGTGCTCCTCCAGCCCAAGGCCGTACGTAACGGACAGAGGCTCGTGCCTGCTGAAAATCGCAGTTCCCGAATAGCCCTTTTTCTGCGCATAGTTCCAATAGGAGCGGTAGCCCTCAAAGGCTATATCCAGCTGCCCCTCCTGCATCTTGGTCTCCTGCAGACAGAAGAAGTCCGCATCCAGGTTTCTGAAAGATTCTTCAAAGCCTTTGCCGCAGCAGGCCCTCAGGCCATTCACATTCCATGAGATGAATTTCATATCCAGTATCTTTTGTTTACAACGCCAAAGATAGCACAACTCCGGCATTCTGCAAGGAGTTCCGCAGCCTGTTACTGTTACTGTTGCATCATCTGCTGCATTAGCTGCTCCGTCGGGACACTCGCCGTTCTTCAGCCGCACTGCCGGAACCACCGCTGTCGGCCATCCTGCCATTCCTTCCTCTTCCGCAGGTGTACCGGAAAGGCGGGAAAGGGTTCACCTGCGCAGGCGGTGCAGGCGATGGAGTCAGGTAACCCCTGCGAGAGGCCACTGTGGGCCACCCTGCCTGTCCTCTATCTATCGCAGGTGCCTAGAAAACGTCGATAGGTGTTAACCTGTCCGGACGCAACGAGATGGCAGATAGTTGATAGCATATAGTGGATGGCAGATAGCGGATGGCAGATTTTCGAAACACCTGGCCTTTTGCCATATTATTGAATAACAAGCACATGGCTCTTGAGCCGGTGTTTTTACGACACCTTTTTCGAGCCCGAGAAACACCAGGCTAAATCATATATAGCTGATATTATGGCACTTGCATAATACCGAGGTGTTTCATGATTCAAGTTGCCTGTCAGCGCAGAATGAAGTTCAATGGTGTCAGTGCCGACCTACCCTACTTTCCGGCCGGCCAGTTCTGTCCCGTCGGGAGCCGCTCACGATGCCGCGGCCGGCACGCTCTGCCACAGAGCTCTGCCACGGAGCCCCGCCGCACCTCCTCCGGTTTCCCCCGGCCGCCGTTCCACTATCTCCACTTTCCCCGGCTTTTCTGGCGATAGTGGAATACCTCGCTGTGTTTCCCCGGAAGGTGACGGCGATACGCGGAAACCGTCACCACCTTCCCTCCAACACGGCAAAGAGGCACACCCGTGCACTGTTTCACTGTTTTACAATCCCGCCGGGGCATTTGAAAAACCTATCACACTGTCAATCAGCACATAGCACTTCGCCAGCGCCCCAAACGCTGAGGTGTACCAAAAAGGTTGGACGGTTTAATATTTGTCAATTACACAGTAATTGACTGGTTTATAATAAGTTATATATTTGTGGCCGTTTTTCGGCCGTTTTTCTCATTTTCCATATATTCCCTCAGGTATTCAGCAGGAGAGAGCCCGCCCAGCTTGAGCATTATCCTCTCCTCGTTGAAGTAGCGGACGGCCTCGTCTATCATCTCCGACGCCTTGTCGGCCGGAACCCTGTCCAGCCTCCCGAGCCATCCCTTGAGGTTGCCGAAATGGCTCTCGATGACGGCGTTGTCATAGCAGCATCCCTTGCCGGTGGTTCTTTATGAACCTGACATGGCCGGAAATGCAGCACTCGCTACTAATCACTAAATTTTCAACTAATTAAAATCAAGAAGCTTTTATCAAGGAATGTCAGGCTGCGTCCCCGCAGCCTGACTGCCGGAGACGGAACGGATACCTGCCGACTGGGAACTTTTCATCAAAGGTGGAGGTACTCGCGGAGGGTGGAGACGTAGTCCTCGAGGGCGGTCTTGCCTTTGGCCGTGATGCTGCAGGTGGTCCGGGTCTTCCGGCCTACCAGCTCCCTGCGTACCTCGATGTATCCGGCAGAGGCCAGCTTGTCTATCTGCACGCTAAGATTGCCTGCGGTAGCCCCGGTCTTTTCCTTGAGGAATGTGAAATCGGCCTCTTCCAGCGTAAGCAGGACCGAGATTATCGCGAGCCTCAGCTCCGAGTGTAGCAGCGGGTCGAGTTTTTTCAGTTCGTCCATAGTGCACCTCCGCCTACCTTTTGTTTCTCCCCGACTCCTGCATCATACCTATACGGTTGTATATCAGACCGGGAATGATCAGAAGCAGAATCGACATCATCGCCATCATTATCGGTGCACCAAGGATATTGTCCGTCCATTGCATCCATCCGGAATAGTACAATACAAGTCCTCCTATCCCGGCAATGATTCCGAGCAGACTTACTCCCCATGTCCTGGTGATGCCGCCTGTTATGGATGTCGCCAGCCCGAGCATCAGGACTATTATCGGAGTTATCGACGGGATTCTGAAGAAGAAGCCCAGAATCGCGTAGACTACCGAGAAGATTCCGAAAAACAGCCATACAGATCCTATTGCGGAAGATATAGGATTGACAGCGCGTCCGTATCTTTTTTCTTCATTACGTTTCAGCAGCATCATGAATGGAGTACCGATGGCAGGTATGGCAAACCAGAGGAAATGCCAGTTGAGATTGCCTGTCAGATACAGGGTCAGCATTACCAGACCCGCAACCAGCAACACAGATGCGCCCCATATGAGCATAGGAGCCCCCGCACCCCTGGAAAATTCCGTCCTGGCCTCCGCCAGGGCTGAGGTAATGATTTCCAGACTTTTTTCGGGAGTCATTGCAGCGCCGTTGCTTGCCGCGCCTGTCATTGTGCGGTTTTGGTCATTTACGCTGTTTGCGTCACATGCACCATTTGCATTGAATTCTTTCTGTTTCATCGTTTGATATTTTTAATTGGTTTATTTTATAAACTATTAAGTCAAAAAAATCAGGGACCGAGTCCCTATCATTCTGGAAACAGGCGGCATCTCTCCTGTTCCTGGATGCAAATATAAACTAGTTTATTTAATAAACCAAATTTTTACTGTAAATTTTCGGATATTTCTTCAAAACCTTCTCGGCCCTCCGGACCTGCACCGCCATGCCTTTAGCATCCTGGCCGCAGCCTCATCGGGCCTTTGCCAACGAAACTCCACTCCCGGCCCCCGCGGTCAGACATACTGCGTCACAGATAATATTTTCCCTGGGGCAGTGACAAGAAAATGTATATTGATTATCAAGCGCTTACAAAACACCTTGCCCCAAACGTCGGTTTGAAACGCGCGTTTGGGGCAAAATTTTGGAACACTGCAATGTAATCGTCAGTAAATCAAGCTACTTCAAAAACCGTCTGCCCCCGGAGAAATAATTTCTGACGTAGCCGTCCTACCATTCCCGCCCTCGGCACCAGAGGGGCCGCCGCAAAGCGACGGAATGCCCGGTCCTGGACAGGACTACTTCACTTACGCAGGAGGCACCGCTTCTAATAGTCCAGAATGGCCTTCCGGGCAGCATCCCTGGCGTTCCTGACGGGCACGAGGGTGAAGCCCCAGGTGTAGTCGCGGTCGGCGGGGAGCCGGTACTGCGGTTCGGGACGGTCGCCCCAGCTGTCGTAGCCGGCCACTCCCTGCTGGCGCATGTCGATGCACACCTCGACATAGTCCTGAGGGACAATGTCATTGACATGGTGCATCCTGCGCAGGACATTGCGCACGGCAGCAGTGTCCCTGGAGGCAATCTGCTCGGGGGTGAAGTTGTACCACTGGTAGTCGTGCTCCACGGCCTCTTCCGAATCGAAGTCCTCGACGGGATTGCGCAGGGCATTGAAACCGAATGTCGCTTTAGCTACCACCATCAGTCCATTGCCGCCTCCGTAGAAGGCTGCCCAGCGGGTATCGCTGCGGTGGCCGTTTTCCTGCGGACGCACATAGGGATAGTACATTTCCTCGGCCGAGGACGTATACAGGCCTACCATTGATCCGCGGCTGCGGTCGATATAGTTCTCGCCGGGTCCGCGTCCGTACCAGGTCACATCGTGCATCTGCACGGGCAGGCGGAAACGCACGCCTATACGGGGTACCTCAGGACGGGCCTTCAAGCCTACACGTGACTCCTGACCGGGGGTATATGTGGCGGTCAGGGTGGCCTCGGACGCCTCATTTTCCACTTCCGGCATCAGCGCCGGCGTGAAATGGAACGCCGCATCCACCACTCCGTCAGGGTGTACCGTATATTCAGCGATATAGCGGTTGCCGGCAGCCAGCAGGTATTCCACCGTCATCACCGCGTCACCGCCGTCCATCACTGCCGAGACAGAGCCCACCCGCAGGTCGTTGGAAGAGATTTTCCATATCTGCAGGCGCTTGGGGGCTCCGTTGCCGTAGTCATTGTCATTGGGCCCGCGCCAGAAGTTGGGCCGCAGTCCGTAGCCGTCGGCAAAATATTCAACCCCTCGCACCTTGTAGGAAGTGACGGCGGCGGCGGAACGGTCAAATACCCATTCCACCGAAGAGGAGGAGATGCGGACCACTCCGTCCGATGAAGCGGAATCAATGGACAGGGCCGGTCCTTTCGCACGGGCGGAGGCATTTACAGACGGCCGGTCCGCAGCAGCACGGCTACCCGCTGAAGGAGTAGCGGACGCCTGAGACAGGCCGGAAACGGGGAATCCTATCTGGTCCCATGCCAGCACGTGTCCTGCAGGAATGCCTGCCACGGCATTGCGCTGCTTCATATAGAGGTTGAGGAAATATTCCACGCCCTTGCTATCCATTGCCGGAAGGTCCAGGGCGACCCGCACCGTATCCTGGGGAGCGGCTTTCACGGCAAATGTTCCGGAAGCGGCCACACGCCCGTCGGCGGTCAGTTCGTATTCGAAGTCATACCCGTCCAGCGGGGTAAAATAGAAGCGGTTTATCACCTCCACAACGGCCTTGCCGTCTGAAGGGACAGAGGCAAACGCGAGCCGGCCGGTGGAGAGGGTCCTTTCCGCAGTGGGGTCCTCCGTATATCCTGCCGGCCTGAATGCGGCATTCTGGTAAGTATGCTTCACCTCGGCCATCGCAGGATGAGGATTGCGGTCCGGATTGACAATACCGTTGCAGAGGAAATTGCCGTCGCTCGGGGCATTGACCCCGAAATCGCCGCCATAGGCCCAGAATCCTCCGTCACGGTCCTGCCAGATGCCCTGGTCCACCCAGTCCCAGATATACCCTCCCTGGAGGTTGGGATAGCGGTAGATCTCGTCCCACTGCAGGGAGAGGCTGCCGGAGGAATTGCCCATGGCATGGGAATACTCGGAGGGCACTACGGGCCTGTCGCTGCCGGCCCGGCCTATCTTCCGCAGCCACGCGGCATCGGGGTACTGCGGCACGTACATGTCGCTGTTCCACTCCCACTGCGCCCTCTCGTAGCAGACGGGACGGTTCATTCCGCCTGTCTCACGGTCCTTGAGCCAGAGATACGTCTGATAGAAATTGTAGCCGTTCCCCGCCTCGTTGCCAAGGGACCAGACAGTGATGCAGGGATAGTTCTTGTTGCGCTCGTACATGTTGACGGTACGGTCCATGTGCGCTGCGAGCCACTCCGGATTGTTGCCTAGGGTACCGCCCTTGCTCAGGTTGTAGTACATGCCGTGGGACTCGATATTGGCCTCGTCGTAGACATAGAGGCCGTACTGGTCGCAGAGTTCGTAGAAGCGGCGGCCCTGGGGATAGTGGGACAGGCGGACAGAATTGATATTGTTCTGCTTCATCAGCTCCAGGTCCTTGCGGATCAGGTCCTCGGTCACATAGTGTCCGGTCAGCGGATTGTGCTCGTGGGTATTGACGCCCTTGAGCTTGACAGGCTGGCCGTTGACGTAGAACAGCACGTAGGGACGGCCCTCGGGAGAGACTCCGCCGGAAGGCCTGATCTCGAAACGTCTGAATCCCACATGGTATGGAACGGTCTCCACCTCCCGGCCGTCGGCACAGACTGTCATGGTCAGACGGTACAGGTCCGGATGCTCGGCCGACCATGGCAGCACATCCTCCAGCTCAGTCTCCAGCCAAACGTCAGCAGTGCCTGCGGCCTCGATTTCCGTACTGCCGCAGTCCGACCATACTACAGCACCGTCAGGTCCGGCAAGGGTGGCCCGCAATGTGGCCGCAGTAGCCTTATCCGAAGTGTTCTTGAGCACTGCCGACAGTGAGAACAGACCGTCTTCATAATTGTCGTCAAGAGTGGAAATGACAGTAAAGTCCTTCAGCGCGGCCTCCCTGGGCTGGCACCACAGATAGACATCCCTCTCTATGCCGCTTATGCGCCAGAAGTCCTGGCACTCCAGATACGAGCCCGTACTCCAGCGGAAAATCTTCAGTACCAGAGTATTGGTCCCGGGCACGAGATAGTCGCTCACGGCAAACTCGGCCGAAGTCTTGGAGTCTTCGCTGTAACCCACTTCACGGCCGTTGAGATACACATACACACCTGACTTCGCCCCGTCGATATTGAGGAATATCTCCGAGCCGTCCCAGGATGCGGGGACCTCGAACTCGCGGCGGTAGACTCCCACCGGATTGTCCTCGGGAAGCAGCGGCGGCGTAGGGTTGCGCGGCTTGAACTCGTAGCCGTGATTGGTATAGATGGCGGTACCGAATCCCTGCACCTCCCAGTTGCCTGGCACGTTGATGTCATGCCAGCCGGAAGCATCCGTGGCCGGATCCGTAATATCCGCAGGCAGATCTCCGTAGGCGTCTACGAAATAGAACTTCCACACCCCGTTGAGAAGCAGGTATCTGGGGCTGTTCTCGTAACGGCAGGCAGCTGCTGTCGCCGAGTCCGGATAGCTCATGAAGGCAGCGCGGGGATACTCCCTGTTCACCTCCACGGTCTGTACATCCTGCCAGTAGGGCAGTTCACCGTCCCGATCATTGGTCACCCGGGCACTAGCCGTACCAGCCGATGCCGTGACTGCTGCCAGCAATGCCGCTGCAGCGAAACCGATACTTGTCATTTTTCTCATAGCTGTATGTCCATTAACGAAAAAGGAGCTGCCGGACCGGAATCCGGGCAACTCCCTTGTATATTTATAAGTAATATTTCAATTTACATAATGATGGCGTTGGCCTTGAGGCAGGAAACTACAGCCACAGCCACGAACACCAGACAGATGATGGTAGCCACGATGTAGGAGATAACCTTCAGACGGCCGATCCAGATATTGTTGTTCCAGCCGAGGGTATGGAATGCGCTCCAGAAACCGTGGGTCAGGTGCATCCACAGAGCCACGAACCACACGATGTACAGGACGGTCACCCACCATGTACCGAATGTCGTCAGCAACAGGCCGTAGGGATCGGCGAGCTGGTCGTGGGGCACACCCTTGAACTGCTGCAGCTGCATGTCAGCCCAGAAATGGGTCAGGTGGAAAGCCAGAATACCCAGAACGACGATACCGAGCACCAGCATGTTCTTGGCCGCCCAGTTGTCGGCCTGGCTCTTGTTGGCTACGGCATAGCGGTTGGTACCGCGGGCCCTGTAGTTGGTCCAGGACAGATAGAGGGCATAAATGATGTGGATAATGAATCCGGCTGCAAGCACGGGAACCATGACAGTGATGATAGGCAGAGCCATGAAATCACATCCGGCCCTGAAGGCATCGGCGCTGATAAGCGACAGGCCGTTGATGGTGGCATGCAGGAGAAGGAAGATTATCAGGAATAATCCCGTTACACTCATTATAAGTTTCTTCCCGATGGAAGAAGTAAAAATATTAGCCATTGCGTCGTGTTGTTTTTGTTTTTCGGGGCAAAGATACAATAAAAAATGAGACGTCAAATGGTTTATTGATGATTATATCTGTCTACTTCAGTAAATGTATATGTCTGTATCGACACATAGCCATAGCGTCCGGTATAGGACAGTTCATAAGAGGAAATGTCGCAGATGTTGTGGTCCGAAGGCACGAACACGTCATCGTCCGTATTCTCAATGTCCCCAAAGTCCAACCTGTGGACAACGGTATCCCTCCCGTCAAATACTATAAGGGCATGATCCAGCTTGTATCCGGAAATCTTGCCTGAAGGCATGGCAACGGGGACCCATTCGAAAACAGGGGGCCTTTCTTCAAAAAAAGATACCGCCGAATCCGCCTTGAGACTGAACACCTCCAAGGTATCGTCCGGAAAGGGATGCCCCACTGACAATACCTTTATATCCGAACCGCTTTTGTTTTCATAGGCAATTGTCGCAGAAAGCTCATAAGTTATTAACCGTCCGTTACGGCAACTGCACGGCAGTCCTGCCGCCAGAGCCGCAACCGCTAGAATGACAACTTTTTTCATAACACCTGGTATCGTTTTAAGCATTTACAATCACATCTTTGTGGCTTCCAGCCTACTGAATGCCACTGGCAAATACGCAACAGGTTCAACGGATTTTACCGGAATGCGTCTGCAAGTTAAAAAAAAAAGCCCAACCTCCAAATTCCAGAAGATTTTATATAGTTTTTCTCTTATGAGCCTTCCTCTTAGGTGCTCCGCAGTCCCGGAAGGTGGGGACGATTACGTCGATCCATCACCACCTTCGGAGGGGCGAGGCAGCAAGTGCTGGAGGGAAGGAAGGGGCAGCCGCCTGGAATGGAGAGACTGCCGTCCGGAGGTAGAGACAACATTCCGGGAGGTGAAACCGTTTGTTATTTTCGCAATCTTTGAATACTTTTGCTGAGTCTTATATGAGCGATTTTTGTCAAATACAAATACAGGACTGGGAGCTTTTCTCCGGCAGCAGGCGGCCTAATGAAGAAAACGGGCCGGGCGACGTGATCGCAGGGCAGTGCTGCGTGATTGCCGGGCCGTGCAGCGTGGAGAGCAGGGAGGGTCTCATCTCCGAGGCTCTGGAGCTCAAAGCGATGGGGGTCAATGTCCTCCGCGGGGGTCTGTGGAAGCCCCGCACCCACCCCGGCTCCTTCGAGGGCGTCGGGGAAGAGGGGGCACAATGGCTCCGGGAAGCAGGGAAGGCGTCCGGCATGAAGACTGTCACGGAAGTGGCGAATGCCCGCCATGTGGAGGTCATTCTGGAAAACGGGATAGATGCTGTCTGGATCGGGGCCCGCACCACCGGCAACCCGTTCCTGGTGCAGGAGATAGCCGAAGCCCTGCGCGGCACAGGGCTTCCGGTATTTGTCAAGAACCCTCTCGTCCCTGACCCTGAGCTCTGGAGCGGAGCCATCGAACGGTTCGTCCGCTGCGGTACGCAATGCATCTGCGCCGTACACCGCGGCTTCCACTCCTACGGGGAGAGCCTCTACCGCAATCCTCCATTCTGGCAGATACCTGTAGAGCTGCACCGCCGCTTCCCCGATCTCCCGATGCTCTGCGACCCGAGCCATATCACCGGCCGCCGCGACCTGGTGGAAGATGTCTCAAGGCAAGCCATTGCCCTGGGCTTCGACGGACTGATGATAGAGGTGCATCCGGATCCGGACCGGGCAAGGAGCGATGCCGCGCAGCAGATTTCCCCGAAGCAGCTGAAAGCGATGCTCGGCCGGCTGAAGGCCCGCAGCAGTTCCACAGCCGACACTGAGGCCACAGCGGCCATCGAAGACCTGCGTTCAGGGATTGACCGCATAGATGCCGCCCTGGTGGACCTGCTCGCACAGCGCATGGACATCTCGGAGTCCATAGGCCGCATCAAGGAGCGCAGCGGCATGACCGTACTGCAGACCGGCCGCTGGAATGCCGTGCTGGACAAGGTTCGCAGGATGGCAAAAGAAAAAGACCTCGATGAAGATTTCATCACCGAGATCTTTACGACTATACACCGGGCTTCAATGGAACGTCAGCTGAGCCGGGACTCTGATCTCCCCATGCAAACAAATTCCTGAAACTGTTCCACTCCGGAGACGAGCCTCAACAGAGCAGGCCGGCAGGAACAACAATGGGAAATTACTGCCTTACTTACGGGAATAGGTCAGGACTACATCGACAGTACCGCTGTTGGCCTGCACTTCAGTAGCTCCGGTAGTGAACGTCACATCAGTATTGGCATTGCCCGCCGACAATACGATCCTTACCCAGCCGCGCACTATGCCTTCCCCAAGAAGGGCTCTCTCATTCGTACTCAATGCTTCGCCTTCAGCGTATTTGCCTGCGACGGCTATGCATTCTGACTGCTGGGCATCAAGAGGCACTACACTTCTGTTCTCCGTATTGCCTCCGGTATACTTGGTTTCAAGTGTCCTGACTGCAAAATCAAACACTTCAGCCACATATGAATACCCGTTACCGGCCGAAGAGAGCTTGAACACTTCCGATATCTCCACAAGACCGCCGTTGGAAAAAGCATACGTAAGGTCTACGCTGTTTATTCCGTAATTGACAATTCCGGATATGGAACTGCTGCCTTCCCCTACATATACGTCGCTGGTGCCACGTCTTATCAGGCCAGGCTCACGGTACATGGTTATCTCCAGGGAGTCCCCCCAGAAAGAATTGCGGGCATCGCACTCGACCACCTCGAACTGGGCGACAGCCGATGCCGACTGCTCGTCTTTTCCGGCCGGAGCATCACTGAAACGCATCCCGACATTCAGGGCCACCTCAATGATTCCCGTATTCATAGGGACATAGTAGCATGTATACTTGCCCATCCCGCCATTGTAATCATAGCTGGTGTACAGATCCATCACCTCACTGCCGTTGATGGTCCATACCGGATCGATACTGTATATGCTGCCAAGCGCAGGGGCCTTGTCCTCGACCGTGAACACAATCTGATGGCCTACCCCTATCTTTTCCTGGCTGACCTTTATCTCCCCGAGCTCCGGTGCGGCAGGAGTTGCCGTACCGTCGTCACAGCCTGACAATGCAACGCATGCCATGGCTGCCACGGGAAGCAGAATCCATGATTTTACAATATTCGAGAACATATCGCACGTCTTGTTTATACTGTCATTATTTCCTTCTCCTTGTTGGCAAGGATTGTATCGATCTTCTTGTTGAAATTGTCGACTTCCTTCTGAACCTCATTCTCTGCATCTTTGGCCATATCCTCAGCCAGACCGTCCTTCTGGGCCTTTTTCAGCTGGTCATTGGCTTCCTTGCGGGCGTTGCGTACAGAGATCTTGGCCGACTCGCCTGCTGCCTTTGACTTCTTTACCAGTTCCTTGCGGCGGTCCTCCGTGAGGGGCGGCACATTGATGCGGATATGTTCACCGTTGTTCTGAGGGGTAAATCCGAGATTGGCATCCATTATGGCCTTCTCGATCTTCGGGATCATGTTCTTCTCCCACGGCTGGATGAGCATGGTGCGGGCATCCGGAACGTTGACACTTGCCACCTGCGGTATAGGTGTCGGGTTGCCGTAATAATCGACCATGACGCTGTTGAACACGGCCGGGTTGGCCTTTCCGGCCCTGTAGGTCTTGAGGTCCTCTTCCAGATAATTGACGGCCTCGTTCATTTTTTTCACTGCTGAGGCAATGATGTCTTTTGCATTGTCTACCATAATATTGTGATTTTAAGTTATTTCCTTTATTCTGATTTTTTGTGCGGCTTCACTTGCCAGCCGCCCTTTCTATCTGTGGACCAAAGTACCCACCTTCTCTCCGGAAAGCAGCCTCCCGAGATTGCCCTCCCGGTTCATGTCGAATACGACGATGGGCATCGAGTTGTCCTTGCACAGGGCAAATGCCGTACTGTCCATTACCTTCAGACCGTCCGAAAGGGCCTTGCCGAATGTCAGTTCGTCGTATCTGGTCGCTGTCGGGTCCTTCTCCGGATCAGCCGTATAGACCCCGTCCACACGTGTCCCCTTGAGAAGCGCATCGGCCCCGATCTCACAGGCCCTCAACGCTGCCGCCGAGTCAGTGGTAAAGAACGGATTGCCAGTACCGCCGGCAATCAGGGCCACAGCCCCGCGCTCCATGGCCGCAACGGCATTGTCCCTCGTGTAGTATTCGGCGATGGGCTTCATTGGGGTGGAAGTGAACACCTCTGCCTCCACTCCGGCACTGCGGATGGCCATGGCCAGACCGAGACTGTTTATCACTGTCGCCAGCATGCCCATACGGTCACCGCCCACGCGGTCAAACCCCTTGCCGGCTCCTGAAAGACCTCTGAAAATGTTGCCGCCGCCCACTACTATGGCGACCTGGACTCCGCTTCTTACGGCAGCAGCCACCTCTGCGGCATACCGGCCCAGCATCGATTCGTCGATACCGCGCCCGTCATGGCCCCCGAGGCTCTCGCCGCTGAGTTTGAGCAATATTCTTTTGTACATAATCCTGTTGTGCTGTTTAAATCACAAAGATAGTGTTTTTCCGCCACGGACTCCCACCGTCCGCCAATAATTTAAAGGGACAGATTGTTCTACAGGGCAGCGCCGCTCAGAAAGTTCCCCTCATTTTCAGCATGTTACAGAAAAGCGAACTTCCCTGATGGGGTTTTGAAATGCCATCAGGGAAGCTCAACACCAAGCAAACAGCTCAATGCCAGCCCGTTAGAAAACGAGAAACTTTCCTGTTAAACACGACTGCGATTGCGGACAGGACGGAGATTGCAGGACAATACAGGATTGCAGCGGCCGGTCAGTTCTCTTCGGCGAGGACGGCTTCGATGTCGGAGCCGACGGCCGTACCTGTAGCGTAGTCCCAGAGGGTGACGGAACGGATGTCGTAGTAGTAGTACCAGTAGTAGTAGAGCTGCTGCACGTAGTCCTGGCGGGCAAGGTCCTTGGCATCGCGGGCGTCGTTGAGCTCCAGCACGCTCATCCGGCCTATCAGGAACGACTCGACGGAAGCCTGGTAGCGGGCCGCGGCCACACGGTCGGACTCCTGCGCAAGGGCAAGCTGGCCGGCCTGGTTGTTGAACTGCTCGGTAAGCAGGAATATGTTCTGGTTGAAGTTGAGTTCCTCCTGCTGCAGCTGGGAACGGACCACGTCGCGGTTACTCTCGGCCACCTTGACCTGCCCTTTGCGTTTGCCCCAGTCCAGAATCGGGATGGACAGCCCGACGGATACGACCTCCTGGTCGCGGATATCGTTGTAGGCCATGGCCAGATCGCGGTTCACTCCAGAATAGCCGACAGTCACGTTGAGGTCCACCTGATACCTCTGTCCCCTGGCCGTGGCCACACTGTAGTCCGCCTCGAGCTTACGTCTCAGGATGTTCTGTGCAAATGAGCTGTTGGCAAGGGCTTTGGCGAGGACATCCCCATAATCCAGGGACGGCAGGGGAATGGCTTCAGGGAGGACAGGGACAATGGTATCCTGCTCCGACAGTCCGAGAAAAGCGCGGAGGTTGAACATGGCACCGTTTAGGCTGCTGCGGCGGGAAGTCACATCCGCTTTGGCGGAAAGGGCGGAGAGCCTTAGCTGCATGAGTTCGGTCTCCGATATCTGGCCTATGGCACGGCGTTCCCTGGCAATGGAATAGAGCTTGTCGGCATTTTCAAGGTTCTGCTCGGATATCTTGAGATTTTCCGCAGCCAACAGATAATTGAAGAAATAAGTGACGGTATTCATCCTGACCGACTCCATGTCCTCAATGTAGGCTGCCCGGGACTCGGCATAGCGCACTGGCTCTATCTTCTTGTCCCAGCGGAAAGTATTGACGGAGAACAGCGGCTGGTTGAATTTCAGCGACACCGGCACCGCCATGAACTCGTTGTAGCCGTTGCTCCCCAGCTGGCGCGTCATGTCCAGTCCGGTACTCAGGGACACGGTACCTCCGGTAAACGGGATATTCTGCGTTACAGACAGTTCTCCCGTAAGGCCCAGCCAGTTGCTGCGGACATATCCGTAAGAGCCGTCCGGATTCTGGTATGTGTTGTAGTTATTGTTGAATGTAGGAAGGGTGCCGCTGAAGACCAGTTCCGGCAGCCTCTCCGCCTTGTAGGTGCGGAACTGCCAGTATGCGCTCTTGAGCTGGTTCAGCGCCACCGCCGCATCCACTGACTGCGCGCATGCCAGCTCCATTGCCCTGTCCAGGGTAAGTTCCATCACACCTCCCTGCCGTCCAGGAGCACCGGTACTGTCCGGCCCGGACATCTCGAGGGCGGAGGCCCCATTGTCGGATATGCACTGCAAGGCCACCGCCACAAGTACGGCAGTTGCATTTCTGAAAAAACACACTTTCATATTTTTACAAAATTTTAACAAGGTTCCAAATTCATTCTACATCCGTCATTCCTCCCTGAGAGCATCAGAAGGGCGCATCTCCGAGACTTTCCATACGGAGAGCAGCGCTGCGGCGACATTGACCGAGACAATGACGGCGGCCACTGCCGATGTCACATAAAGTGCCGACAGGAAGTCCGAATGCAGTAACGGCCACGGTGCGAGAGAACTGTCCGGCAACGCCGGCATGTTGACCTGACCGACACTTACCGTATCCCGGCCGCTGAACAGAATGAAGTTCAGCACAACAAACAGTCCTATGGAGCAGGACAGTGCCGCTACCTTCAAACTGCATACAGCCTCTTCGCAACGTATGCGTCCGGGACTTGCCCCCATAGCCATGCGCACGCCCAATTCATCAAAGCGCCAGCGTGTCCTCAGTAAAAAATGGGACAGGGCCCCAAGCACAAGATTGATCAACAGGTAGTAGAGAATAATCTGCTGTATCTCGGTCCCTCCGTAAGAGTCAAGTACATCCGTCACCGGATAGGCCTTGCCGGCCTGGAGATTTCCGAAGAAATTGCCGGATGGTATCCCGTAACTAAGGTTTTCCAGGAACTGCCTCTCATCCGTATCTCCGGACAGACGCACAGTCCAGCAGCACTGTCCGGAGCGGAAATAATCGGCAGGGAATGCAGACATGTTGACGATGACCGTAGGGCGCGGATTGTCTGTCATAGTCCTGACTTTCTGCCTCAGTATCACTCCTGCCACTGTTTTCGGAACCGCAGGTGCGGAACCGTTAGCCATGTACAATGTCTTCCCGACCGGGTCATTGCCAGGGAAAAGACTCTCGGCCAGGTCCTCTGATATGATTACAGCACCTGTTCCTTCGGGTAGCGCGGTCATATTCCCCTCAGGGGCGACAAAACTGAAACCGAATACATCCATGAAATCCGTTCCAAGTTCTTTGATAAAACAGGTAGCCTGTAACTTGGCAGCCGTATCAGTATAGACGGTCATTCTCGTCTCGCTGTTGTTGCCAGGGAAAAAAGCAGTTGCCGGTGCCACGGACGTCACTCCTTCCATCCCGGCCAATTTACGTCCGATCCTCCTGAAATCAGCAACTATGCTTTCATCCTCGTTTGCCTCCGGACTATACCTGGCATCAGTTACGGAGAGCGAGGTGACCGGTACACAGATTACATGGTCCGGAACCCATCCTGCAGGAACGGCATGGCGGCGGACTGCGTTGAGCAGCAATGGATCGGCGATAATCCAAGCTATGACAAAAACCAGAGACGCTTCTGCCACTATCCAAATACTCCTGACACCTTTTCTTACTTTGCGGCTGTCGTCGTTGAGCAGGTCCACAGGACTTCTGCGCAGAACCTTAATCACAGGCTGTACTGATGAAAGGATATTGAGAAGTGCGGCAGCTGCAAAAACCAGCAGGAAAAGAGCAGGTCTGCAAAACGACTCTGCGGGGAAAACCAGATCAACGTCACTGGAGTATTCCCCGATGCCGGAGGTATTGTAGACAAACCACCCGGACAGCAATTCCAGCAAGCCGATTGACAGTATGAACCCTATTACCCCCCCTATGAGGGTAAGCACCATGTTCTCAGAGAATATCTGGAAGAATGCCGTCCTGAACGGAGCTCCGTATGATTTGCGAACTCCGAATTCCGAGATCCGTTCCTGAAGACCGGATGATACCATTCCACACAGATTCACGGCCGGAATGAGCAGTATCACCACTATTATGCCTATGAATATGGGAATGATGACGGCAGGAGAATAACCCGATGCATCTACCCTGTAAGGAACCGGTTCTGTATTTTCCGACATTCGGAATCCGCAGTCTGCCGGCAATCCTGCATTGAACTTTCCTACGGCATCGCCCACTGCTTCACGGATATCGGAAAAATGTCTGCGTTCCTTAACCCTGAAAATCATCTGGTTTCCCCCCTCAGGAAGCCCGGCCCAGTCGTACAGAGTCCGTTTGCGCACTTCAAGCTCCCTGGGCAGCCATACCTCCGCATCTGCTGTCTTGGCCATGACCGAGACATCCCGTACCACCCCGCATACCGTTACAGGCTGCCCCCCGACAGTCAGGATACGCCCCACCGCATCCTCTGTCCCGAAGCACTTCTGTGCCAATGATGAAGAAATCACAGCCTCAGGGCCTGACTCTCTGCCCGGCACGAATGGGGTACCGGCAATAAAATCGAAACCGAATACATTCCAGAAACCGCCGTCTACATAAAGCACGTCCGCGTAGTACGAAGTACCTTCCCCGGCCATGACCGGCAGATCCCCCGCACTGAAAGGGGGACTGATTACGGAAGCGGCTTCCACACCGTCTATTCCGGCCTCCATGACAAGATGCACAAAATCCGTCGGAACAGTAGTACTTGCATATTCCCTACCATCGGGATATTCATAGTAGACGCTGCCGAGGACCATGGTCCGTCCACGGTGGTTTTCAGGATATACATTGCCCCACAGCATCATAAAAAATATCAATATGGCACTTACCAAGGCCATCGACAGCGCCGTGCCGATGATGTAGATCAGGCTGTACTGACGGTCCCTGAGCATTATCTGCCAGCTCTGGCGTATGTATACCTGCAGTTTCATGGCGGTAGGGTTTTATCCTATGATGCGGCCGTCGAGCATGCGGATGATGCGGTCGGTCTGCCTGGCCTGGGACTCGTTGTGGGTCACCATGAGGATGGTCTTGCCGCGCTCCTTGTTGGCCTTGTGCAGCAGTTCCATGACTTCGGCTCCCATCTTGGAATCCAGGTTACCGGTCGGCTCGTCCGCCAGGATTATCGAGGGGTCTCCCACCAGTGCGCGGGCGATGGCCACCCTCTGGCACTGTCCTCCGGAGAGCTGGGAAGGGAAGTGCTTCATCCTGTGGCTCAGCCCTACGGCCTCTATCATCCTTACGGCGCGTTCCTTGCGTTCGGCAGCTCCCATGCGGCGGTACAGCAGGGGCATCTGCACATTGTCCAGTACGTTGAGGGAAGGGATCAGGTGGAAACTCTGGAAGACAAATCCGAGTTCGCTGTTGCGGAAACGGGCGGCTTCCCTGGCATTGAGGCCGGATACGGGCTTCCCGTGCAGCTCCACCGTCCCGGACGTAGGTTCGTCGAGCAGTCCCGCGATGTTGAGCAGTGTGGATTTTCCGCATCCGGAAGGTCCCATGATGCTTACAAATTCGCCTTCCCGGACTTCGAGGTTGATGTTTTCGAGAGCCTTTGTCTCGATTTCGGAAGTTCTGTAGATTTTGGAAATTTCGATAAGCTTGATCATGATTTTAAATTTTTATGTGTTTTTAAATATTTTGCAAAATTTAAATTCTTCGTTTATTCGTCCTTGAGCACATCCGCCGGTGACTCCCTGAGGGCTCCGAGCACGGGCACAATGGTCGAAAGGGTCACAACCACGAACAGCACGGCGGCAGTGATGCCGGCAACGGCGAGGAAGTGGCGGACCGGCTCGAACAGTACCGGCAGGCTGTCAATGACGACGTCATTCAGATAGCCGGCATAGAGGGCGGTGGCACAGAAGTCGATCCTGCCTATGACGAGGACATTGATCACTATCACCAGCCCTATAATCAGGGAAATGAGGAAGAGAATCCACACCTCGGCGAGTTGCTGCAGGACGATACTGCCCACAGGTCCGCCCATGGCACGGCGCACTCCGGTCTCCCCCCGCCTCTCCTGTGTCCTCAGCCATGCGAAGGAGGCCACACCTATGAGGATGCACACCAGCAGGAAGACGAAGAGGGCCCGCCACATGAAGGTGTCGTTCACGGTTGACTCCAGATTGCTCTCCAGCGCACTGACGGATGCCACCCTCCAGTTGCCGAAAGCAAGGTCCTCCCTCCATGTCTTCTTGGCCTGCTGTATGAAGGCTTCCCCGTCCACACCGGGAGCCAGACGGAATATCCACACTACGGACATCCCTTTATCGAGAGCCACGATATCGGCCCCGGCATACATCACGAAACTCCGGTACTCCTTGTCCTTCTCGATCTTTACGGGTGCAATCACGCCTGAGATGCGCCAGTTGTACGCAGCATAGTTGCTGAACTGCGAGAGACGGCGGCCTACGGGATTCTCCCCGGGGAAAAGCATCTGAGCCAGATCCTCGGTGATGATTACAGTGTTCGGAAGGTCCTCTATCGGAGCTCCCTGCGGCCACACCTGCCGGTACTGCAGCAACTGCAGGTCGCTTGCCCCTGCCTCGCGGATATGGTACGCATACTGCACATAAGCCTTGCTTGCGGTATCTGTAATTACCGCCTGGTTGTAGTTGCTGTAGTTCAGGCCGGGAAGAGTGGCCCCGACCGGAGCCGCGTCCTGTATCTCCGACATCTCCCTGAGAGCGTTGCCGATGCGGTGAAAGTCATCCGATATGTGCTCCGGAGTATCCATCTCCGGACGGTATCCGCTCTGTCCCTCTCCCAAGCGGTCGAGCGTGACGGCATACACACCCTCCGCCTCGTATCCGTCGGGGAGATGAGTACGGTATATCCCGGGCCATACGGCATTGACCAAGAACCATGATGCTGCCGCGATAAGGGTCATCTCTATGAAAAGCCAGGCATTGCCGCGGCGGTAGTACCAGAGCTGTTTGAATATCTGTTTAAGCATAGCTGTCATTATTTTGCAGAGTTCAGTGAATCAGTGATGGGCCGGCGGATAACCTTGGCGGCAGGTATCAGGGCCGAGACAATATTGAGTACCAGGACTATCGCCAGAAGCAGCACATAGAGCTTGAGCCTGAAGAAATCCCGGACGGAGAACACCGCGGCCTCTACCTCCTCCATGGAGAAAGCCGTTGCCATGGCCTCCCCTGGCACCATGCCGTTGAGCTGTTCCGAGAACACGCCTAAAAGCAGGTACGACAGGACGAGTCCGAGCGCTCCGCCCAGCAGGGTCAGCAGCAGGTTCTCGCCCGTAATCTGCTGCAGCACGTCCCCCCGCCAGGCCCCGAAGGACTTGCGCACTCCGAACTCGCTCATGCGGGCCTCCATGCGGGAGCCTACCATGCCGGAGAGATTGATCATGGGTATCAGAAGAATGAAGAACATGATGCCTATCCCTATCCATGTAAACGAGGTAGAGGTCATGCCGGTCCACATCAGAGCCATCTCCCTTACCGAGGGTATCCCGGACTGATAGGAAAGTTCCCACTCCACGTCTGAGCCGCTGTTGTACCTCTCGAGCCTGCCTTCCAGAGTCTCCCGTATGGTCCTGAAGTCACTTCTGTCCCGGGCGAGCAGATACACGTAGTACTCTCCGAGCATGGTAGGACGGCCCAGCCACTGCTCCATCCCGGCACTCCGGGCGTCTCCGTCCAGGTCCGGAAGCCACAGCTGGGAGAAAGCGAACGAGGCCGTCTGCGGCACATCACGCACCACTCCGCACACCCGGAACTCCCGGTCATTGATGAAAATCCTCTCCCCCACTATATCCTCCCTGCCGTACAGAGTCCTGGCAAGCGACCCGCAGACCACCGCCTCTGGCGCGGCCTGGTTCCAGCTCGTCTCCGACAGGGCGTGACCGTAGAGGAAATCCAGCGCGAAGACCTTCCAGTACTCCGTATCCACGTTTGAGGCCACGCTGCTTACCGCCTCACCCAAGTCATTGACCACCATCGCCGGCTCATAGGCCACAGCCGTCAGAGCCTCCAGGCCCTCCACCGGCTCGTTCCGGATGAAGCGGTCGATGAATTCCTGGCTGACCCGCGCATTGGATCCGCCTTCAGAGCCCCGCTGGGACTCCATAAAGGTAAAGACCACCAGCATCCGGTCCCTGTGCACCTCCGGATAGGAGTTGTCGAAGTGCATCGACTGCACCGTCAGGTAAGCCATCACCAGCGCCAGCGAGAAGCCCGTACCGATGATATAGACCGCGCTGTACACCCTCGACTTGCGCAGGTCGTACCACGCCTCTTTTATATACATTCCAAGTTTCATAGTATAATGTCTTTAATTATTTTTTCTTTTTAGACGGTTTGATTTTCAGTTCCGGCTGCCTGGAGTAGTCCTGCATGTCGGAGATGACCACCTGCTCGCCCGGCTCGATGCCGGAGATGACCTCCACATAGTCGTAGTTGGCCTCGCCGAGAGCCACGCGGCGGCGGACCAGACGGTCGCCCTCGCGGACGAAGAGGTCGTAGTTGCCCTCACCCTTGTAATATGTGCCCGAGGGCAGGCGGAGGACATTCTCGCGGTAGGCGTAGACCACGTAGATGTCGCATTTGAGTCCTGAACGGAGAGCCGGGGCCGACTCGTTGTCAAGCTGTACGGTGAAGGATATCAGGCCGTCGGTTGACATCGGGGAGAGTACCGACACCATGCCTGTGAGGGTGTCCCGTCCGGCCAGCACTGTGGTGCGGTAGCCCTCGGCTATCTTCCCGGCCTGCATGTCGCCCAGCTCGCCCTCCACCTTGAAGCGGGTGAGGTCGGCCAGCATCGCCAGCTTCTCGCCCTGCCCCACCTGGGCGCCTATCTCGCTGTTGATGAACGTAAGGGTCGCAGCGTAGGGCGCACGGACACCCGCGTCGTAGAGACGGCGGCGGGTCTGCTCCTTGTTCTTGCGGAAGATCGAGAGCTCCAGCTCGGCCACGGCCTCATCGGCGGCGGCCAGGTCCCGCTGGTTCTGGAGCTTGCGGCGGTTGTCCTCCAGCTTGAGGCTCGACACCGTGTAGTCCAGCTCGGCCTCACGCACCTTGTCCGGAGTACCGGCTCCGAGCGAATCCAGATACTTCTCGTTGCGCAGGGCGGCGGCCTTGCGGTCCAGCTCCATCTCCTGAATCTCGATATTCATCTCCATCTCCGAGATGTTGTTGCGGTTGGTGATACGCAGCTGTTCCAGTTTCAGCTCCTTCATCCGCTCCTCGTCCAGCATATTGTCGTACTCGGTCTGCACCTCCGAGAGTTCCAGCCGCAGCAGAGGCTCCCCTGCCTCCACTGTCTCCCCGGCTCTCCTGTATACCTCCATTACCCTGGAGGATATGGGGGAGTTGATGATCTCTTCGTAGCCGGGCACCACCTTGCCTGTCGCCGAGACCGCAAATTCTATCGAGCCGGTATCGGCTGCGGCAAGCCTGATGCTGCTTTCCCGCACGGACGGCTGGATCAGGAAGGCCAGCAGTACCACTGCCGCCACAGCCGCAGCTCCGCCCGCACTCCAGCGGATGATGACCTTGCGGCGGTCCTGCCATTTTTCCTTGTCTGTAAGTTGTCTGTCCATATTTATATATCCTTTTTTCCTGTTATTAGGTTTATTCGGTCCTCAAGGCCTCGGTCGGGGATTTGCGAAGGGCGCCCGCTACAGGCAGAATGATTGCTACCGTCACCGCCAGAAAGAGCAGGCCGAGCACTATGCCTTCTACTGCCAGAAAATGCGGCACAGGGTCAAACAGCAGAGGAAAGTCGGCACTGTTCAGAGGGACCATTCCCAGATTGTTTTCCGGATTCACTATGCTGATTTTGCCCAACAGAAGGATGTTCACCGTAACGGTTGTGCCAACAATGGCGGCTGCAGCGAACACCAGCCACATCTCGGCAGCATACTGGAACAGGATCCTTATGCCCGAGCCTCCCATCGCCCGTCGGATTCCGGTCTCTTCCATACGCTCCTCCATGCGCAGCCAGCCTACAGACGCCACCGCCAGCAGCACGTTGAAGACCATGAACACCCATAGGGCCCGCCATACAAACTGACTGTCAAGCACTTCACTCCGTACAGCCGACTTGATGCCTTCCTCCATAGAATACACATCCGTTACCCTCCAGTTGCCGAAGACCAGGTCCCGGCGCCACTCCTCCTGTGCCTTCTCAAGGAACTTGCCTGCATCCGTTCCCGGTTTCAGTCTCAGGGAATACATGCTTTCAGACCACATTTCCGACTCAGGAGTATTTTCCACGACATAGGGTACATTGTCCTGACAACCTGAAACCCTGAGACTTCCTATCACTCCCGCAATACGCTGGTTCCAACCCTCAATATCCTCGCTGCATGCCTCCCCGACAGTGCGCCCTACCGGATTCTCCCCGTGGAACAGGAATTCGGCCAGATCTTCGGTAATCAGTATTGAACCGGGAGCATCGTCTATTTTCCCGTCCCGGGGCCAGATGACCTCATATCTGAAAACGCTGAAATCGTCCGATCCGCTGCCCCTGTTGAATACTACAGGATTCATATAGGTAAGGCTGTCAACAGTCAGGCTCATCATGCTCATGGCTCCTCCTGACAGAGGGTGACACGAAGACATCGGAGCCGCGGCAAGCACTTCCGGCATGGCGCGCAGGGCATCCCCCATACGGGCATAGTCTTCGGCAAGCCTTTCATACGATGCCGCTCCCGCATCATAGCCCGTACGGCCGGGAGACAGTATGCCCAGCTTCACGCAGAATACATCTTCCGCATCGATTCCGTCCGGCACCTTGCTGATGCGGTACGAAGAGGTCCATGTCTCGTTTACCAGAAACCATGAAGCCACGACAATGACCGCAAGTTCAGCAAACAGCCACGCGTTGCCTCTGCGGTAAAACCACAATTGTCTGAATATCTGTTTTATCATATATCACTGTTTTTTACGGTTCAACGATTCTGCGATAGGATTGCGCACGACCTTCATCGCCGGGATTATGGCCGAAAGCAGGTTGAGAACAAGGATGATCAGCATCATCACCAGATACAGCCTAATGTCGAAAAAGTTCCTGAAATCGAAATAGGCGGCATCCGGAATCCTTCCGGTATGGAAATCCACTATCACCTCTGGCACAAGTGCATTGAGCTGACGCGAGAATATCCCTATCATAAGCCACGAAAGCAAAAGCCCAAGAACACCTCCGATGAAGGTCATCAGCAGATTCTCCCAGACTATCTGCACGGTTATGGACCTGGCGTTGGCCCCGAACGCCTTGCGGGTACCGAATTCGGGCAGACGGGCCTCCATCCTGGAATTCACCATACCCGAAAGATTGATCAGAGGGACAAGAAGGACAAGCAGCACTACTCCCAGTCCAAGCCAGGCATAAGCTGAAGGACTCAGCTCGCTCCACGCAAACAGGTACTGCCTGTACGAAGACATTCCCCTTATGTCCAGCGTCCATCCTTCCGTCTCTCCAGTATTGCTGTTGTAGATCGCCACCTTGTCCCTGATTGCCTGCTCCACACCGGCAAAATCCCTGCTGCCGTGAAGCAAGGCTATAACCATCCCTCCGCCAAGAAACTCACACTTCGGATTCCGTTGCGCAGATGCTTCATACACAGAAGACGGAAGCCACACCTCCGAAAATGCAAGCACGGCACTCATGGGAACATCCCGCACGACTCCGCAGACCTTGTATTCCTTGTCATTGCAGACAATCTTCTCCCCTACTGCATCGGCCCTGCCCAAAAGCCTTACCGCAAACGATTCGGAAATCACGGCCTCGGGAGTATTGATATCCGTCCCGTTCTCCGACACAGGTCCTCCATACAGGAAATCCATGTCGAATATCTTCCAGAAATCCAGACCGGTGTACACCGTGTAGGCATGCCTCGCATCCCCTTCCATGTTTTCCATCATCATGGAGCTTCCGCCGTATACCGTAGTCCATCTCTCGACCTCCGGCAGACCCTCCAGAAAGACCTTTCCTATCCCCGAATTGACCATGCCTGACATTTGTCCGGCATCCCTTGAATACCATACATTATATATTACCATCGTCCTGTCCCTGTGCATTTCCGGCCGGGTATTCACGAGCCTTGCAGAAAGCACAGTCAGGAATGCCATCACCAGCGCCATCGAAAAAGCCGTCCCGATGATGAACACCGCACTGTACACCCGGTTGGCCCTCAGGCCGTACCATGCCTGCCTCAAATACATTCCCAGTTTCATATCCTATGTCTTATTCTTAATTTGTTATTCATTCATTTATTCCATCCTGCCCGCAACATCCGTCTTCCGCCTGCGGGGATGCTCCTCGCAATGCCTGCCGGGAACCCTGTCCCAAGGCGGACACATTTCTTTCCGCACAGCCGCCAACAACCGCCGTGCCACAACAGCAACACACTAATAATCAACTAACTAATCAAGAGAAAAAGTGTCCGATACCGGACACGTGTCCGTTTCCGGACACCCCTGGGCGGACAGTTGCACGGACAGCCGGACACACCAGCTGTCTTGCCCCAAACGGGGCGTTTCAAATCTGCGTTTAGGGCGATATCAAAGCGTAAGATACTGATTGACTGCATGATAAATTTCATAGGTATGCCTTCCGGAAGTGCAAACGGAACCTTCCTCTAACGGCTTATGCGGCTGATGCTTGTTTACCTGCAGACATCCAGTAGGCCGGCACTGACACCTTTTAATTTCGTTCTCCGCTAACAGGCAACTTGAATAATGAAACATCTCGACACTATTCAAATATATCAGTATCAGCCATTTATGATTTTGCCTGGTGTTTCTCAGGCTCATAAAAGGTGTCGTAAAACGCCGGCCAAAGAGTCAAGTATTTGTTATTCAGCAATATAACAAAGATCCCGGTGTTTCGGAAATCCACTATCTGCGATCTCCTTGCATCCGGACATGTGTGCACTAGTCCAACGGGGGAATTCTTGGAACTTTCCCCGATGGCCTGTCCGGAAAGCGGCGCTTGTATCCAGCGAGTTACAGGCGGACGGGCTTGGCAGCTTCTTCCGTGAGCGGGAGCACAGCGGCGGTCCTTTCCTGTGAAAGGGATCAGAGCAGCCCGCGGATGATGGAATCGCTTATGAAAAGCCGGTCAGGGGGAATGCAAAGACGGCCATCCCGCAGAATAAGGGAACCGTCGGCCAGAAAACGGTCTATCGCATCGAGGGTACTGCGGACATCACCGGTTTTGCGGATGCAGGATCGGGCTCTGGCATCGGAACTGGCAATGGACCCGGTTCGAGAGCCGGAACAAGAGCCTTGGAAGACGGACTCGAGCGGAAGACCGTCCACGGTCCTGAGGCCCAGCATAATGGTCTCTGTGAATACATCCTCGTCGGTAAGAATCTCTTCGGAAACGACGGACGACATGAATGACCGGGAGGAGGAATGTGCCGCGCGGATATAGCGGTCTACATCAGGGAGATTCCACGAGCGGCGGCGGTCCCCGTCAAAGGAATGGGCTCCCGGACCGAGGCCAATGTACGGCTGCCGGCTCCAATACGCACTGTTGTGAATGGCCCGCCGTCCAGGCAGGGCAAAATTGGACACTTCGTACTGCTGATACCCGGCATCCGCGAGCATCTGCTGGAGAAGAGCGTACTGCGATGCGCAGAGTTCGTCCGAAGGCTCCCGGTAGCGGCCTGCAGCTGCCATTTCTCCCAGGACACTGCCCTCCTCCACTCCCATCTGGTAGGCCGAGATATGCTCAGGACGCAAGCGCAGCATCTCCTCGAGGTCGCCCCTCCAAAGACGCATAAGCCCGTCCTCCGAAGAGAGTGCCGCCCCCCACGGAACAGGGTCGTATCCGAATATCAGGTCCATGGAGATATTGTCGAAACCTGCTGCCCTCAGCACCCGACAGGCCTCACGGGCGCCTTCCGCATTGTGCCTACGGTTCATCCACCGCAGACTGCGGTCAGAGAAGGACTGTACTCCCATGCTGATGCGGTTGACTCCGAGCCTGCGCAGGGCTGCCGCATATCCGGGTGTAACGTCATCGGGATTGACCTCGACGGTAAATTCATCGTAGCCATAGCCGTCATGACTGCCTCTGCCTGTAGCCTCCCGGAGCATTGCCACTACCCGTTCCAGCTGTTCCACAGGCCAGAGAGACGGGGTTCCCCCTCCGACATAGAGGGTCGAAGGAGCCGCACACCTGCGCAAAAAAGCCTTCCGCAGGCTGATTTCCTGCAGAAGGCTTCGGGTATATTGCTCTATTTTTTCCCTTTCCTTGACCGAATAGAAGTCGCAGTAGGTACAGAACGACTTGCAGAAAGGAAAGTGGATGTAGATCATCTGAGCCAGTACTACTTCAGCAGTATGTCACCGGTGCCGAGCAGGCCGGAGGAAGTGTACGCCTCAACAGTATAGACACCCTTGGTGAATCCCTGCCCGGGTGCAAAGTAGATACATACCTCCACCTCATTGCCCTGATAGTCCACTTCACGGGACTCGGAGTACACCAGCTGTTCTCCGTTCATCTCGAATATTTTCTGCTGATCGGATGTCATGAGTATTCCGTCCGGTCCCTTGACACGGATGTACACCCTCATGAGGCCCTTGGGAGCGATGGAGTTCTCGATGAGCGAGAGGCATGTACGCAGTTTTTTGATCCTGCTGCTGCGGTCTGTCTCCTTGTTTGAAGCGTTTATACCTACGACAGTAACGCCGCGGCCCTTGATTTCCGAGCCCTGCTCCACTAGCTTGGCGTACTCGTCCGTGGTCTTGCTCAGCTCCTCGTAGCGCTCGGCCGACTTGGCAGCCTCGGCACGGGCCAGTTCGGCGTCCTTGCGCAGAGCGATGTTCAGGGTGTTGAGCGAATCTATCTGGAAGATGTAATGCTTCATGATGGAACGCAGGGTACCGAGCTCCTTCTCATACTGGCGGATCTTGGTGCGGTTGGCGGCATCGGTCTGTTTGATGCGTTCGAGCAGCTGGTCCACTTTTTCGCGTTCACGGTCGAGCTGGACGTTGAGACTGTCATTGTCGCTTGACAGTTGAGAATACTCGCCCTGAAGCTCCACAAGTTCATTGGTCAGGTTCTGCTTGTCGACAGTCAGGTCGTCTATCATTTTCTGCCTGTCTATCCATACATAAGCAAATACGCCTGCCAGTACCACTGCTGCCACCGCCAAGACGATCACTGTGATTTTCAGCGCTTTATTATTGCTATTGTCCGGTTTGTCTCCCCCGTAGTTCTGTCCGGGTACAGGTGCGGGATTCCCGCCGGTTGTTCTGTTGTTTTCTTCCATTTCAATGTAAACTTAAATGTAATCTTGCTTGATTGTTTAAGGCAAAAATAATACGATTTGCTATATTTGCATCAAATTATAATCAAAAACAGCAAAAATCATGAGTCCTAAAGCCCGCAGGGTCGTAAGATCCGTCAAGTATTTCTTCGTGTTCATAGTCCTGGCAGTAGTCCTTCTGAGCATCGTAACGGTTCTCAGCGGAGAAAGCATCAGACAGCTTTTCATGCCTGTCTCCGAAGGGGGGATGCTCAAGGAAGGTGCATGGTGGCAGATGCTGATACTGTTCGCACTCATTGCCCTCGTCTACCCCGGACTGGTATTCGTCAAGAAGGAAGTCATGATCGAGGGTGACTTCGAAGATCACAGGGACACGATAATGAAGGCTTTTGAAAGCCTGGGCTACGAGAAGACAGACGAAGACAGCGACAAGCTCA
This sequence comes from uncultured Bacteroidales bacterium, assembly GCA_944326245.1. Taxonomy (GTDB): domain Bacteria; phylum Bacteroidota; class Bacteroidia; order Bacteroidales; family UBA932; genus Coprenecus. The sequence continues at coordinate 34,978 of CALVDF010000008.1, read as the reverse complement.
CATTCCGCCTACGCAACCGCTTCACCCGCTTCATGAGGGCCCACGAGGACAGTGTCACAATATCCAAGGGGGAGGCACCCCTCATACTGGAAGGAAACCGCAAAGAGATTCTCCGCCTGGCCAGCCATATCACATACGCCCTGCGCGAAAATCCGGAGACACAGGCACCACACGACGATCCGTACGATTTCGGGGACAGCAGTACACAGGGCCAGGAACAGGAACCGGAAGACAAATAATCAGCATTGCAACAAAAAACCATACATCATGAAAGTAGTACGAAAATTCAACAATGCCATATCGGCCAACATCTGCAAAGGGGTTCTGGAGGAAAACGGAGTGCCGGCATTCGTGCTGGGCGAGAATCTGGTATGGTCCACGGGAGCTGTCAACACCGACCTGGTATCCATAGAAGTGGTCGTAGATGACTCCCTTTATGACAAGGCCCTGGAGATACTTGACTCCAGCCCCGTAGAATAGACCGGTTACCCGTCACAATACAAAATATAAACATGAACTGCTATGAAACACTTCCTATCGCTGGCTATTGCCATATCCTTGTCCCTGACGTCATTCTCACAGAAAATGACCCGGGAATTTGTAGTCAAAAACGGTGAAATGATCGAGCATGCACTGCCCCTGGAATTCAAGTATCTATTCCCGGATTTCACCCCTATGACTATAATAGAAGACAGTGGTGATGAATATCACGGTAAAATCAATGTTTTTTTACCAAGCCATACATTGCGTACAGTGGATGACAATGGGGACACTCTTCTCGTTGCGGATCCGGAACTCATTTCAAGGATAACCTCCGCTGACAAGACAATCATCCCTGTCGGGGAAAAATATGTAACCTTGATAGCCGAATACGGTGAAACCACTCTTTCGGAACTATGCACTGTAGAACTGGAATACGAGCAGATTTCCGATAACGACGTATACAATCCGCTGGAAGAATTCAAAACAGCATCACCCAGGATTATCAGGTCCGCAAAAGTTCCAGTACTGCGCCCTGCAAAAAAGCCGTCCGAAGTCAAGATGAAATGCACATACAGGATGGAATATGTCCTTACTCAGGGAGACAACATCTATCCGGTAAAACTCAAGTCATTCCTCAAGGTCTTCCCGGCCAGCAGAAGCGCCATCAAGGACTACGTCAGGACCTACCATACCTATTTCAATGAAAGGGAATCCGTACTGAACCTCTTCAACTACTGCGTGCAACTCCAGGAAATCATGTAAACACAAAACAACACATATACTGCAACCGACTATGAAACATTTTATGATTTTTCTTGCTGCCATCTTGCTGGCATTGCCTTTCGAGGCACACTCACAGGAACCCGACATATTCCGGAAGGTATCAGGAAGCTCGGAAATCAGACACGGAGACACTATCCAGTACCGCATACCGGTGAATGTCCGCTACCTCTTCCCAGAATTTACACAGGCTGCCGTATTCAATCATAACGGAAGCAGATACTTCGGAACAGTCAACGTATCGCTCCTGGACCAGAGGCTGAAAATGATTGACAGCAACGGAGACACTCTCGACGTGTACAACCAGGAAGCTATCGACAGAGTCAACACGGAACATTTCCGTCTGGTTCGAGCAAGCGATAAATTTGTGGTCATCCATACTGAGTACAATGACGTCACGCTGTCGGTATACACGGAACTGCATATAGCATCAGACAATAAGGAGGAAGGCTCCCGCCACGGATCAAAAATAAGCTCAATCTCAGACTCTTACCTCTCAGGCCAGTTCAAAAATGCCCCGTACGTACCAAAGGACAGGAGCAAAAATGTCAACACTCTGCAATACTTCCGCGAATCCGAATATGTTCTTACAGTCGGAACGACCATGTTGCCGGCCACAGAGTCCTCCTTCATCAGGATATTCCCGCGCAAGAAAAAGGCCATCAAGGAGTTCGTCAATACCTACCGCGTGGACTTTGAAAACCCCGACTCCATCACCACCCTCCTGGACCTGTGTACCGGGGACGACCGATAATCCTCTCATTCACTGCAGACATCCACACCTGACTCAAGGGTGGAAATAAAAAAATCCAAAAAAAAAATTTGGAGATGGAGCAAATTTGCCTACCTTTGCAGTGTATTAGATAACTAATACACCACTAAAGTAAGAATCTGCGACATCATACGCAAAAAGTAAAAGTTATGGAAAACAACGACCCGATCATCAGGATCGACCACCTGAAGTTCAATTACAGGAAACACATCGTGTTCGAGGACCTAAGCCTCGAAATGGAGCCAGGCCGCATATACGGGCTTCTCGGCGAAAACGGAGTAGGCAAGACCACCCTTCTGCGCATCATTATCGGCCTGCTCAGGACGAAGAGCGGAAAATGCACCGTACTCGGCTCCGACTCTGCTAGCCGCAACCCCATGATGCTTCAGGACATGTACCTCGTACCGGAGCTGTTCTTCGCACCTCCTATCTCAGTAAAACATTTTGCTGCAAGCAATTCCATCCTCTACCCCCACTGGGACAGCGCCCAGTTCGAACGCCTCTGCCAGACTTTCGAAGTAAGCACTTCGCACCGTTTCGACAAGCTGTCCCACGGCCAGCAGAAAAAGGCCCTCATAGCATTTGCACTGGCCCTCAACACCAAGGTCCTTCTGATGGACGAGCCTTCGAACGGACTGGACATCCCCTCGAAAACCACCCTGCGCCGCGTCATTTCCGAATGCGCTACAGAGGACAGGGTCATCGTAATCTCCACCCATCAGGTACGTGACCTGGAGAATCTGATCGACCCTATCATCATACTCGACCGCAGCGGGCTCGTCATCAATGCAAGTATCCAACAGATCAGCAGCAAGCTGACATTCACTTCAAGCCAGACCCTGGATCAGGAAGCATACTGGAGCGAAAGCACTCTCAACGGATACTACCAGGTCGTCCCCAACCGCGAAGGCCTGGACTCCAGGGTAAACCTCGAAGCCCTTTTCAACGCCGCGCTCCGGAACAAGGAGGCATTCAAGACAATGTTCAACGGAAAGTAAACAAACCATAAAACAGAAAAGCCATGAACGCAACATTCAACATACACCGCCTGGGCCTCACCATCAGCAAGGAACTCCAGGAAAAATATCTGACCATCCTGGGCACAATAGGCATAATCCTGCTGGCATACCTCTTCATATGGGCCATAAACCAGATCGGCGGAGATCCTGTCCCGGCATACTCACGGGCAAAAGGCGTAATATCGATACTTTCCATCGTCTCATGCCTTGCCCCCTTCATTCTCTACAAGAACGAGAACCGCCGCATGGAAGGCGTTTTCTACGCCATCTCGCCGGCCTCCACACTCGAAAAGACCATCAGCATGTTTGTGGTCTGCTCGCTCATATTCCCCCTTACAGCGACAGTCCTTACCCTTTCCCTCGATTCCCTCATCACTCTATTGCCGTTCAAAGCCCCTTATACCGGCAGTATCTGGGGATCAGTCTTCTCCTACCGTGACTACATGGATATCCTCATGGACAGCTCCATGATCAACCCCGAGCAGCAAGGACTCGTAGACAGGATCTACAGTTCCATGTCCCCCCTGATGATATCCCCGTTTGCCGGCCTCATTCTTGGCCAAAGCCCGTTTGTCCTCCTCAACATGCTTTTCCGCAAAAACAAGATAGGATATACGCTGCTGATATTCTTCGGCATCCTGACGATAATGATGGTCGCATCCATCGTCTCGGTCCTCAACATCGTTGATACAGCCCAAACAGGGGAAATTCCCGGAGTGGAGGAGCTGGCAAACTGGATCGACACTTGGGTCAAAGCCTGGCTGCTGATTGTAAGCTACATCCTGCCCGTCGTATTCTGGATTCTCACCTACTTCCGTATCCGCAGGATACAGTACTAACCCGCCAAAATGCAATTTACCATGGAATTTGACCAGCACAAACCGATATACCTGCAGATAGCCGACGCGATATGCGAACGGATACTGACAGGAGCATGGCCCGAAGGCGAGCGGATTCCCTCCGTAAGGGAATGCGGGGTAGCACTCGAAGTCAATCCCAACACCGTAGCCCGCTCCTATGACGAGCTTTCCACCGAAGGCGTCATCCACAACAAGCGCGGCATCGGGTATTTCGTCAGCCCGGGAGCAAAGGGCATCATCAGGGACAAGCAGCGCAACGGCTTCATAACCGGAGACCTGAAGGAGGTCTTCAGGAAAATGGAGATCCTCGGAATCTCCATCGACGAGGTGACATCCCTCTACCGGCAATACATTTCAAAAACTTCAGATCAATGATACACAACAGCATACTGAGAGCGGCAGCCGCCACTGCCGTACTCCTAGCATCTGCCATCTGCGCCCTGGCCTCACCTCAGGACAAAGGCAGAATCACAGGCACTGTAATCGATGCAGCCACATCGGAACCGATCGAGTTCGCTACCATTGCCCTTATCGCACCGGACAGTTCGGCTGTCAACGGTACCACGACAGACTCTGCCGGACACTTTACGATCCAGTATACCACAGCCGAAGGCTACAGGCTGCTTGCTGCATTCATCGGCTATCATGACAGGGTCATCGACCTTGGTACTGCCACGGGCACCGGGAACATCACCATAACACTAGAGCCCGAAGCGGAGATGCTGGAAGAAGCCGTCATTACGGCACGCCGCCCGGTGATAGAGCAGAAACTGGACAAAATCGTCATGAACATCTCTGACGCTGTCTCCACAGAGGGCAGCAACGGCACCGACCTGCTACGGAAGGCTCCGGGAGTGACCATAGACTTCGACGGCAATGTCAAGCTCAACGGGTCATCGGTAGCCGTGTGGATCGACGGCCGGCCTTCCAACCTCTCCGGCAAAGAACTGGAGGTACTGCTCCAGTCCACCGACGGAACTACCATAGACCGCATTGAGATCATGGCCCATCCCTCGGCCAAATACGATGCGGCAGGAGGCGGCGGTATCATCAACATCGTCACCAAGAAGAATTTCATGCAGGGATTCAACGGTTCCGCAAATCTCGGTTACGGCGGCATGTACTTCGACCGCTGGGACCAGAGCGCAGACGGATCGCTCAACCTCAACTACCGTGGCCGCAAGACCAACACGTTTCTGACCTACAGCGCCCGCTACGACGACATGACCGCGGAGCTGCTGTCGAAGTCCCTCTACGGCCCGGACAACGGATACACCATGTCCAACTCATCCCACCTGCTGATGAGCAACTTCAACCAGATGTTCCGCGCGGGCAACGACTGGTACATCAACGACAACAACATTCTCGGCGTGATAGTCAACGGAACCTTCAGGAACAGCAGCAACGACACCTACGGGGACAATTTCACCGAGCACCTTCTCGGGGAGGATATTCTGGGACGGCTTACCAGCGATATCGACAACAACGACAAGTTCAACGGCATCTCGGCCAACCTCAACTATACCCACACTTTCGACAGGAGCAGGATGCAGGAACTGACCCTCAATGCCGACTACTCCTACTACGACATCCTCAACACAAGTTTCCAGAGCGACATACCCGACCCTACGATAACCGCACTGATAGCGCTTGACTCCACCATTTTCCGCCAGAATGCTTCCCAGAAGCTCCAGATATGGTCCGCCAAAGCCGACTACCAGCAGCTTTTCTGGCAGACAGGCCTGCTCGAGGCCGGACTCAAATGGTCGCGCACCGTCACTGACAACAACTCCGTACGGGAAGACTTCTTCAACGATATCTGGAACTACAACAACAGCCTCTCCAACATCTTTCTCTATGACGAACAGATAGCTGCCGCATACATCTCGGCGGCCAAGAGCTTCGGACAGAAATGGTCGGTAAAGATAGGGCTGCGCGGAGAATACACCTACACCCGAGGTGACTGGAGAAGTGCCGGAGAGACAAGCACCAAGAGCTACTTCAATCTCTTCCCTACCGCCTTTGTAAGCTACATGCCCAGCCAGAAATGGCGTCTGGCCGCATCCTACACCCGCCGTATCAACAGGCCGGGCTACAGCCAGCTCAACCCCTTCCGTACATACATATCGTCCAACTCATTCGTAGAAGGCGATCCCAACCTCAACCCCCAGTTCTCGGATCAGGTATCCCTGACAGTAGGCTACGGCCAGCACTTCAACCTCAGCCTGCTCTACCAGCACAACTCCAACCTGATCATGCAGCATCCTGAGGTCAATCCTGACAACGGAGAGCAATCCCTGATCTGGGAAAACTTCGGAACACAGGCCCTAGCAGGAGCATCCCTGTCAGTATCAGAACTTCCCGTCACCAAATGGCTCAACTTCTCGGCCAACTACTTCGCAGCCTACAACAGCAACGTCAGCACCTCCGACAGCTACTCTGACGGTTCCTTCCTGCAGAGCTTCTACGGCAGTCTCAACTTCCTGCTGCCCAAGGACTGGAAGATAGAAGTCGGTGGATTCGGCTCCGGAAACATGACCATGGGCTACATGGACATCAGGCCGATGTACATGCTCTTCGGAGGCATCAAGAAAAACCTGTGGGACGGCCGCGGCACCATCGCCCTCAATGTTCAGGACCTGCTGAGATCCTTCAGGACCAATGTTTCCTCCTATACCGGAGACGTGCTGACCTACAGCCTCGACCAGAGAATGAACATGCAGAAGGTCACCCTGTCGTTCAGCTACCGTTTCGGTACGACAGGCAATGTCCGCAGACGCAATGTAGGCAATGTGGAAGAATCTTCCCGCGTAGGAGGCTCAACCGGCATCAGCACCGGCCAGACCGGCGGCGGAATGGCCAGATAATCATTGGAATGCCATGGGAAACCCTTATTTCAGATTCAAACAGTTCACCGTTTGGCACGACCGGTGCGCTATGAAGGTGGGGACCGACGGGGTCCTCCTGGGAGCGTGGGCCGGTCAGGGCCTTCGGGGGAAAATTCCTCCAAGCGGTCCGGAGACATCAAAGACATCACCGGGAACGTCATCAGATGCAGGGCCCGAAGCATTTCCGCGGACTATCCTGGACATAGGCACCGGAAGCGGCCTGGTCGCCCTGATGCTGGCGCAGCGTTTCCCCGGAGCGCAGGTAACCGGCATAGACATCGATGAAGCAGCCATAGCCCAGGCCAGGGAAAATTTTGCAGGCTCGCCATGGCCGGACAGGCTGCGTGCCGTACGTCAATCTCTTCAGGAATTCTGCCGCAGTACCGTTACCGGAACGGCCGGCGGCTCCTTCCCCCGCTTCGACCTGATAGTCTCCAACCCGCCGTTCTACGACACCACCCTCACCAACCCGGACCCGGTCCGGACAGCGGCCCGCCACACCGGCGGCCTCACTCACGAAGAACTGCTGCTGCTCTCCGCCAGCCTTCTCACGCCTCAAGGGGTCTTTAGTCTGATCATCCCCTCCGAGTCCGGGAAATCCATCCTGCGGCTGGCGGAAAGAAGCAGGCTCCACCTGCACCGGCTCACCCGCGTCTACTCCAAACCGTCCTCGCGGCCCAGGCGCATCCTGGCCAGTTTCGGCAGACAGCCCGTTTCCTCTCCGGTGGAGGACACCCTCACACTGACCGGCACCGACGGCACACGCAGCCCGGAGCACATCAGGCTCACACAAGACTTCTACCTGACATAACTTCCGCCCCGCATATCTTCTGACTTCTGAAGAAACGAACCGGGACACCGCCCACTATTCCGCACTTTGTGGGCGGCGTGGCAGCGCCCAGAAACACCATCCTAACATCGTACTCGTCCGGGCCATTGCCAGCAATCCGCTGGACCACAGAGCATTATATCAAGGCGTCCAATTTGCAGCCATGTTAGGATGGCAGAAAAGCTGCCAAAACAGTCTGTTTCCCGAAAAGGTTGACTCAGTCAGTAAAGTTTCATCACTCATTACTGAAAGCCACACAGCAGAATAACATTTTTATTCATCCATCGGAGCACTTCCGTACGTCAGTCGGCCATTTTCGCAGGTGTACTGCCGACGTTCATCGAACGGACTGGTCCACCGGCATTTGCCGGAACTGCCACAGTTCACCTGCGCAGGCTGAGCAGGCGATGTGGAAAGGCACCCTCAGCGAGAGACGCATGCAGGGCAACCGTGCGTCATTCTTCATCCCTTCATGTTTCGCAGGTGAACCGAAAAGGCCGAAAAAGGTTCACCTGCGCAGGCGGTGCAGACCTCAAACGGCAAACTTCCCGTACGCAGCCTCAAGCGCTGCATATAACTCTTCTCCGAAGGCATCCGTCAGAGGCTTCTGCAGGAAGCGGAAGACCGGGATGCCTTCCTTTTTGCCCTTGGCGAAGGCGCAGGCGCAGATGTTCCAGCGGTGGAGGTTGAGGGCGGTCATGCCGTTGGAGAGCCTGGAGACCCGGATCGGGTAGAGACGGCAGGAGATGGGCTTGACAAAGTCCGAGCCGCCCCGGCACCAGGACCGCTCGATGGTGCAGAACCAGCTGCCCTCCGCATCGCAGGCCGCGTATGCGCATTCCTCCCGGCCCGGGACCAGCGGAGTGACCATGTCCCCGTCCGAGTCTATCTCGAAAAATCCCTTCTCCGCCACCACCGCCCGGCCCTCGGGCGACATCAGCGGTGAGAACTTTTCGTAATTGGCCTCGATACGCTCCGGTTCGTCCTCCTCCATCGGGGCTCCGCTGTCCCCTATTATGCAGCAGGCTCCGCCGCAGACTCCGTAGTCGCAGGCAAAGCATTCCGTGAATATCTCAGAAGAGACTATCTTGTCTCCGATGATCACCATTGCCGGTTCTTTCATAAAATATTATCCGTCGTCATTATTGTTCTTTATCCGTTGTTTCCTCAGGGACTACCGACAGCAGGGATATCCGGCCCTTGTCCAGAACCCTCAGCAGCGCTTCGTCAACCTGCCGGGCAGTTACAGCATCCAGAGCCTCCTTGCGTCTGGTGTAAAAGTCCTTGCGGTCTATGTAACGGCTCCGCAGCAGACGTTTCCACCAGTCGAAATCCACCCTTTCCCGCAACTCGTCCTTGAGTATGATGTTGCGGCGGACCCCGTCCACTTCTCCGTCACTTACCCCCCTGTAGGCCAGATTCTCCACTATGTCCGCAAATATGCCTCCCATGTCCTCGAGCTCGCTGTAGGTGGAAAAGTTGAAGTCTATGGTAAGTACCTCTTCCGGATAGCTGTAGAAGCGCTGGGCGGCATCGGCCAGGATACCGCGCAAGGAAAGCTGCCTTATGACTTCCCTTTCTATGACCTTTGCAGTAATCTCGGACAGGGCACGGTCCTCGACATTGAGGTCAGAAGGTATCGTCAGCTTGCAGCTGTGCAGCCTGCGAGGGAACTCCATAGGCATACTCACCACCTCTTCGTCATCGTACGAAGCGATGAAGAACGAGCGGTTCTCCGTCCGTTTCTGACTCACACTTCGCCCGGGCAACTTGGCTACGGTACTGTATGCCGAGCTCAGGAGCTGCTGTTCGTCAAAGTCTCCGACAAATATGAACGAGAACTCGGCCACATTGGAGAACAGGGAATTGACGAAATCCAGAGCCGCCCCGTAGTCCAGCGAATCCACAGACGGATTGTCCGGGCTTATCCCGTATCCCGAACGGACATCCCGTCTGTGCAGCCTGTCGAATACCGCTTCAGGAGAGCACATTGCGTAGGGCTGGCAGCCTATGAGCATACGGCGGTACTTTCCGAAAGTCTCGTCATCAGGTTCAGAACCCTGGAAATACTGGGTCACCAGTTCCAGAAACTGCGCCTCGGACCCGGTACTGAAAGAGCCGGTTATCCTCCTTTCGCTCACGGTTATCATCCTCGACAGATTCAGCTGAAGTATATCATAGAGCTTTTCCCTCTCGAACATGTTCATGCCGCCCACCACTGACATCTGCGCAACATCATTGACGTACTTGCGCAGCAGGCTCAGGTGCTCTTCGGCAAGGGATACGCCTCCCCTGGCCACGGCCTCGAAATATACCCGCCCCGGCTCCCTGGTCATCTTGCGGTAGGCCAGAGTGGCGCCGTTGGGCAGACGGCGGGAAGTGACTCCCGTGGAAGGGTTGACAAACTTCTGGCGTGAAAACTCCTTTTCGGCCTTCTTGGGAGTCAGGGATACAGTCATGTCATAGACCACAGTGTCGAGTCCGGCCGGCTCCGGATCCACGGCAAAATACTCAAGACCTGCCGCCTTCTCCGGAGACGTGCACACTACGGTCCTGGACCCTGCCGATGAAAACACCGAGGACAGGAACCTGTACACGTCGGTGCTGTCCATTCCTTCCATGGCCATCTCTATATAGCTCTTCCTGAGCTCCACCCCGGCCATCACGTAACCGTCCAGGAAGTTGCTGCTGCAAAGGCGCGAATAGTACTTGTTGTCCAGGGAGGAACGCTTGCGGTAAGTCTCGTCGAGGGTCATCAGGTAATCCCGGCTGCTGCGGCGGTACTCGTAACCGTAGACCCCGTACTTGAGGAGACGCTCCACCTCCGAGAGGATAAATTCGTAAGCCATGACATAGTCCTCTGGAGCACACTCCACAGAGAAGCGGTAAGTGATGTTGTTCAGGAAGGGGACCATCTCGGCACTTACGCTCCGCGCATAGAACGGAGCCTTGCCCAGGGCATCGTGCAGCCGTCTCCGCATTATGTCCAGCCCTATGGACGAAAGGTAATCATATATGAAAGGCACTGCTGTACGGCGCAGGGAGGGCTCTACGGGCCTGACTATATAGTCAAATGTAACGCTGGCACAATCGGCTTCAGTATCGCGGAAGTAGAAAAACCCGCCACCGGCAGCATCCCGCAGCGAATCCGGGAATTCAGGTGCACGTCCGGCCGGCCTGGGCACTACCTGGAAAAGGGCGCGTATCTTCGACTCCACCGCCGACGGATCTATATCCCCCGCTATCACGAGTGCCTGAAGGTCCGGACGGCAGCGGTTGCGGTAGAACTTGCGCACATCTTCGGTCGAATAACCGTCAATCCTCTCGAAAAGCCTCTCAGGTGACAGTGGAGCAAGGGATGTCCCTGCAAAATAATACCGGGCGAGAGAATCCTCGACCCTCTTGTCCAAAGTCTCGGCAGCCGAGAACACATTGCGGAAAAAATTCTTGCCCCTGGCCACCGAACGGTCGTCCACTATCAGCGCCGAGGACATGTTGTATATGGCCAGCAGCATCGAATCGACCATAGAACTGTTCTTCTTCAGAGGCACATCGCTGAAGGTATAGGTAGTGTAGTAATCTCCGGCATCTATGACCAGACCGTCGGTACGGTCAAGCCCCATATTGTCTATGAAAGTGAATATCTCACCGTCGGGGAAATTGACCGTCTCCGTAAGGGCCATGCACTCCATCAGATGGGTCATGCCTCTGGAAGAGCTGTCTTCCATGGCAATACCTGTCTTCTGTATAAAGGTAAAATCAGCATATCCCGCTGTAGCAGAATTCTTTACAAGATAATACGTCAATCCGTTGGGAAGGCTTCCCCTGACTATCCTGGCATCATCCTCCAGCTCTCCCACCATCTGGGAAAAGCCCGGTACCGCACAGAGCAGCAGAAGAAGAGGGATTAAAATTTTCCGTTTCATAAGACAAATGTATGAAAATATCCTTATATTTGTCAGTTCCATTTTCCCCAGAATATCACAAAACCAATTAATATGAAGAAAATACTAGCAATTCTGATTACCGCAACGCTTTGTGCAGCAGCCGTGTCTGCACAGGACATGGAAAGCGCGACATCCCTGTACAACGAAGGGGCAACAGCCCTCAACGCCGGAGACAAAGAGACAGCACTGACTTATTTCGAAGAAGCATTGGCCCAGGCCGAGATCATAGGCCCCGAAGCCGACGAGCTTGCCTACAACTGCAAGAGGAACATCCCTACCCTCATCAGCGCCATAGGCAAAGAGCTCGCAGCAGCAAACGAGATTGACTCCGCAATCGTAGTCCTCACAGATGCCGCAGCAAAAGCCAAAGCTTACGGTCAGGATGATATAGCTGCAGAAGCCGAGAATCTGATTCCACAGCTCTACATGCAGCAGGGCAACATTCTGCTCAACCAGAAGCAGTATGCCGAGGCCATGGAGAAATACCAGAAAGTCATTGACATGAATCCCAATGACGCCAATGCCAACCTGCGTCTGGGACAGGCAGCCTCCCGTGCAGGCGACATCGATGCAGCCATAGCGGCCCTGACCAAAGCATCCGAGCTCGGCCAGTCCAAGGCAGCCGACAAGGAGATGACCACCATCTACCTCAGCCAGGCTGCAAATGTCCTCAAGAGCAAGGACTACCAGAAAGCCCTCGAATATGCCGACAAGTCTCTGGCCATCCTGCCTACCCCTACTGCAATGCAGATAGCCGGTACAGCTGCACTGGCCCTCAAGGACTATGACAAGGCCATCGCAAACTTCGAAGGTTTCGTAGCCGCATCCCCCAACGCCAGGAACATCGACCAGATCAAATATCAGCTTGCCACCGCCTATGAGGCAAAGGGTGACAAGGCCAGCGCCTGCGACAACTACAAGGCCATCCTCGCCAACCCTCAGTTCGCAGAATACGCAAAACATAAAATCGATGTGGAACTCAAATGTCAGTAGCCCTCGAGCTTCTGGCACCTGCCAAGAATAAGGACATCGGCATCGCGGCCATCGACTGCGGTGCCGATGCCGTATATATCGCAGGTCCGGCCTTCGGGGCAAGGGAAGCTGCGGGCAATTCCTTTGCCGACATCGCACAGCTCACAGCCTATGCCCACCGCTTCGGGGCGAGAGTGTATCTCACGCTCAACACCATTATATATGAGGACGAACTGGAAGAGGCCCGCAGGTGCGTATTCAGCGCAGTCGAGGCAGGATGCGACGCCCTCATAGTCCAGGATCTGGGTCTGCTCCGGATGAGCATTCCCAAAATAGAGCTGCATGCCTCCACCCAATGCAACATCCGCACGGTGGAACAGGCCCGCTGGCTGGCGTCCCTGGGCTTCAGGAAACTGGTCCTGGCCAGGGAACTGAGCCTCGCACAGATCAATGCAATAGCCTTCGCCGTACCTGACTGCGAGATAGAATGCTTCGTACACGGAGCTCTCTGCGTGTGCTACAGCGGGCAATGCTACCTGAGCCAGTGGCTCGCTGGACGGAGTGCCAACAGGGGCAGCTGCATCCAGGCCTGCCGCTCCCGCTACGACCTGCTGGACCAGGACGGGAAGCTGCTTATGAAAGACAAGGCCATCCTTTCGCTCAAGGACCTCTCGCTGCAGGACAGGCTCGGACAACTGGCCGAAGCCGGGGCCACATCGTTCAAGATAGAAGGCCGTCTGAAGAACATATCCTACGTGAGAAACATCGTAAGGGCATACAGCAATACTCTTGACAGCCTCATCGCTTCAAGCGGAGGCACATACACAAGAAGCTCCTGGGGCTCCCCGGAAGGCGGCTTCACCCCTCACCCTGAGGCCACATTCAACAGAGGCTACACCGGATATTTCATCGACGGCACCAGGGGACAATGGAATTCCGGAGCCTACGCCAAGGGCATAGGCGAGCCGATAGGCGAGGTTCTGAGAATCATACGCCCGGGCACAATGGAACTGAAGCTCCGCAAAGGCATAAGCACACCCCTGGCAAACGGGGACGGCCTGTGCTTCATCCCGGGGAAAGGGGAAATATCCGGCATGAAAGCCGACACCGTATCCGGCAGTACCGTCACATACAGCCAGAACACCGGAGCCGCCCCGACCACAGGCACGACAGTCTACCGCAGTTTCAACCATGCTCTGGAGAAGGCAATCGAGAACAATCCTCCCGTACGCCTGATACCTGCTACAGCCAGGCTGGAATACGAAGGTGGGACTTCCTACACCCTGACAGCCACTGCTTCCGGAAGCGGTGCCACCGCATCGGTCCGGTTCACCGCAGAACAGTCCAGAAACCGGGACAAGGCCGCAGCCGGTCTCAAAGCATCCCTGTCCAAACGCAGCGGCATCTTCTCCTTCTGCCTCACAGACATCCCGGAAGAGGGTCCCCTGCCCTTCCTGCCTGCCTCTGCCCTCAATTCCCTGCGCCGCGAACTGGCCTCCGGACTGGAACCCGTCACCACCCCGCCGGACATGACCGCACATGTCCCTTTTGACAGCCTGGACAAAAATGCCCTGATCCCCCCGGCACAGCGCCATCGGCTCAACTGCGCAAACTCATTGTCCCGCAGCGTCTACCGGGCAGTAGGAATCGAACCGGAAGCCGCCTTCGAAACTGTTCCCGACCCAGACGCAGAGCTCATGCGGTGCAAATACTGCATACGCTGGCAGACAGGACGCTGCCCCAAGCAAAAGCCCGGAGAACGGGCCACACCGCTGCTGCTTGACAACAACGGCCGCCGCCTCCGGGCCACATTCGACTGCGCCCGCTGCGAGATGACAATCAAGGCTATTTGAGTTCCGGATGACGGTAACGTCCCTGGGCCTGGGTGATATTGCCCCAGTCTATGGCCCTGACAGGACACCTGTTGATGCATGCAGTACACTGTACGCAGCCGCGGCCCCACACCGGATGTCCGTCCGACATGGTCACGGCACCGGTAGGGCACACACGCGCACACAGTCCGCAGCCTATGCAGGCATCACTGACATGGAACTTGGTGCGGCTGTCCGGTCCTGCAAGGAAACGCCTGAAGAGCGGATTGATGACATGACTCTTGAGCCAGGGCTGCGTACCGGTAAGATAGTGCCTGTACCCTGTCCCGCCGGCAGGACCGCACCCCTTCCTTATGGCCTCCGCCACCGCTTCCGTCACGTGCGGAGCAGAGGCAAGTTTGGCTGCCGCCACCTCGTCCGTATCCACTCCGAATCCTTTCATCAGCAGGTAGTTGTTGGGCATACGTACTGACCAGCATGCGGTAAGGGGCAGACCTCTGCGCGCCAGGGCAGCGGAAAGTATACTGTCAGTCATCCCGCAGGTATCCCCGCAGGTGCACACTGCATAGACAGGCTGGCCTCCGTAATTCCGTATATGCAGACGGCTGACAAACCTCAGCATCATCACAGCCGGTCCCCATGAATGTACCGGGAATACCAGTATCAGAGGTTCCCCCTCTCCGAGGGCATACTCGCAGACACCGCCGTCCCCTGCCTTGCGGATCTCGTCCGCAACAGCCACAGGCTCACTGCAGCCCAGAGACCTGGCAAGCTGCCTGGCAACCCAAAGCGAGTTGCCTGTTCCTGAAAAATAGAATATCATACTTCCTATACCTTTTTGTTGCTTTTTCCGAAATTGACCAGAGCAAACAGCACATTGGACAGATGGCAGAACACCATCTTGGCATTGACATTGGCCTCGACCATAGTCCTGGCCTCCTCCACGGCACTGAATGCCTTACCGAAGAAACTTTCCGGCAGCAGAGGCCCGAACCTGTCCACAGCACCGGCCTCCTGAGGGAGGACGTCCGATATCGCATCCAGCCCCTGACGGCGCATCATCATCTTGCGCAGCAGCCCTTCCAGATACAGGCAGAACTCCTTCTGCCTCTCGCGCCCCATCGCCACGACTGTATCATTGCCCTCCAGCAGCCCCACGAGATCTCCCGAGACCGTTGCTTCCAGCATCCCTTCCGCAGCCGGAAGGAAGAATGACGCCGAAGATGCCTCCCCCGCCATATCGAGGGCCATGCCCAGACTGCCGCCAGCCGTATGGGCGTAGACAGTGGCCTCCTGCTTGGAAAGCCCCGTACGGGCCTGAAGCTCAGGCACCAGTTCCTGCACAGGGGCAGGATACAGCCGGATGAGCTGGGAGCGTGAACATATCGTGGATATTATCCGCTCGGGGGCATGTGTTATGAATATAAAATAAGTATCGGCCATAGGCTCCTCCACTATCTTGAGGAGTCTGTTGGCTGACTCTGCATTCATCCGCTCCGGAAGCCAGACCACCATGAACTTGCCTCTTCCCTCATAGGACTTGAGACTCAGGGAGTCCAGTATCTCCCTGGCCTCGGCTACGCTGATGGCCCCCACCTTGCCGTCAAGGCCCAGGGCTGCATTCAGGTCAGCCTCCGTAAAATAAGGATTGTCCCTGTACAAGGATCTCCACTCTTCCAGGAAATTGCCGCTGAGCGGCTTCCTGTTGCTCCCGGACTTGCCGGCCACATTGACCGGAAAGGCAAAATGCACATCAGGGTGAACCATTCCGCTTATTCTGCGGCACACCGGACAGACTCCGCACGAGTCCTCTCCCGGACGGCGCTCAGGGCACATCATATACTGCACAAGAGCCATGGCCATGGGCAGGGCCCCGCACCCGTCACGCTCCACCAGCATCAGGGAATGCCCGGTCCGGCCGCTGTCCACCATCCGGACCAGCCGGGACTTGAGTTCTCCGTTTCCTAAGACTTCTTTGAATTGCATATCGAATTTCAAAGATAAATATTTATCTTTGTATTTTATGGATAAAATGGAAGAAAAACGCACAATATACGACTGTTCCCGAGGTTGCACCACCATGAGGGCCGACAACGGGGAACTTCTGTGCAGATACCACGACGGATGCTGCAAACTGCACGACTTCAACTGGCTTGAAGGCATCAATGACCCCAAGTTCAGCAACCTCTACGAGGTCCGTTTCAAGAACACCCGCAAAGGCTTCTATGAAAACACCTCGATGCAGCTGCTCAAGAAAGGGGATCTGGTAGTCGTGGAGGCTGTCACTGGGCACGACGTGGGTATCATAACTCTCGAAGGTCCGGTAGTGGGACGCCAGATGCTGAGAAACCACTTCGACATGGAAGCCAAGGGGCTCAGGAAGATATACAGGAAAGCCCGTCCGCTCGACCTCGAAAAATGGCAGGAAGCCA
Source organism: uncultured Bacteroidales bacterium (assembly GCA_944326245.1). Taxonomy (GTDB): domain Bacteria; phylum Bacteroidota; class Bacteroidia; order Bacteroidales; family UBA932; genus Coprenecus. The sequence goes on along the minus strand of CALVDF010000008.1, from coordinate 18,164 downwards.
TAGCCCGCGAGCACAGTACCATGATACGGGCCCGCCAGATTGCCTCCGACATGAAGCTGGACATGAAGATAGGCGACGTCGAGTTCCAGGGTGACGGTTCCAAGGCCATATTCTACTATATAGCTGACGAAAGGGTCGATTTCCGCCAGCTGATCAAAGTATTCGCCGAAGAGTTCCGCATAAGGATAGAAATGAAGCAGATCGGAGCCAGACAGGAAGCCGGTCTGATAGGGGGCCTGGGCGTATGCGGACGTTCGCTGTGCTGTTCCAAGTACATCACGAATTTCCAGTCCATCTCCACCCAGTCGGCCAGATGCCAGGACCTGTCACTCAACCCGCAGAAGCTGGCGGGACAGTGCGGCAAACTCAAATGCTGCATAAACTACGAGGTCCCGGTCTACATTGACGCCCACAACAATACTCCCAACGTCAACTCTCCCCTGGAATTCCAGGACGGACAGGCATACCTTATCAAGACAGACATACTCCAGGGCATCATGTGGTTCTCGTATCAGGAAGGCGACATGTCCAAGATGGCCCCCCTTACAGTGGATGAAGTACGCAGGATCCTGGCGGCCAACCGCAAGGGCAACAAGCCGGCCACCCTATTCAAGGACAGCGCCAAGGACGAACAGCCCATGGACTTCGTTTCCTCACTGGGAGATGACAGCATCGACCGCTTCGACAACAAGAAGAAAAAGAAGAAAAAGAAGAAAAAAACCACAGCTGCCCCCCGCGCAGCCTCCGACAACAACAGGAAACAGGAAAAGCAATGACAGGGACGACCTGCAAACACCATCTGCCGGCAATATGCCTCCTGCTGTACCTGCTGGCAGCAGTATCTTCCTGCTCGCACGGCGATACACGCACGGAGTTTACTCCTCTAGGCCGCAACACCGACGGTCATGTCCGGTTTTCCCTGGACATGACGGACACTGCCTGCATCTACACACTATCGCTGATAGTACGTTTCCACAAGTCATACAGCAGTCCGCAACTGGATATGGGCATCACACTCACGTCCCCTTCCGGCAGTCAAGGGCATGAGACCGTCTCGTTTCCATCGGACTACAGCACGGTCAAAAACTACCTCAACGGTCATCCTGAAGACACCCGCATCAGCCTGGCTTCATCACAGGACTACTACGACATCCGTTGGGTATACAGGACAGGCATAGTACCTCCGGAGGCAGGCATCTGGGAGATGGATATGGACCTGCCAGAAGACAGGCAGGCGATTCTGGGGGCAGGAGTCTCCCTCGGCAGACAAACGACAGACAACAATCAAACACATTGAAAATGGGCAAGGACAAGATACGCAAATTCAAGGAAAACGAGACATTCCGCTGTCTCATACAGCCGCCGATGGACCAGGTCATCCGCAAGGACCATCCCCTCAAAGGGCATTGGGGCCAGGAAATATTCGGCAACTCCAACCCTATCATCCTCGAGCTGGGCTGCGGCAAGGGAGAATACACCATTGCCCTGGCCGAGCGCTTCAGGGACAACAACTACATAGGCGTGGACATCAAGGGCGCCCGTCTGTGGAAAGGAGCGAAACACGCAACTGAGCACAACATGCCCAACGTGGCATTCCTGCGCACCCGCATAGATTTCATAGATTCGCTGTTCGGACCTTCTGAAGTATCCGAGATATGGCTCACGTTCTCCGACCCCCAGCCCAAGAAGCCCAACAAGCGACTGTCCAGTCCTGTATTCCTGGAGAGATATTCGCATTTCCTGAAACCTGACGGAATAATGCATCTCAAGACCGACAGCCAGCTGCTGCACGAGTCTACCCTGGAAGTCATCCGTGAAGGCGGGCACACCCTTCTGGAAGCAGACAACGACATCTATGGCTCAGGCCTCGCAGAGAGGGAGCCGCTGCTGTCGATAAAGACATTCTACGAGTCGATGTTCCTCGCAGAAGGAAAGCCGATCACTTATGTAAGATGGAAACTGTAAAGAACGGCAGGCGACATCACTTCAGCCCGCCAACGTATGCTGCTATGGATTCCAGATTGTCTCTTGCAGCAGAACCAGGCAGTACGTACAGATATCCGCAGGCTCTCGCTACGTAGTCGCGGAGAATAGCACCTGCAGACCCGAGTCCTCCGTTGGACACGACAAAATCCCGTATCTCTTCAGCGACTTCCCTGTCCTGCAGCTTTTTGGCAGGATCACAGGTGATATCCGCCATCCTGCGCCGTATGCGTGCCTCTTCCTGCGGGGCATTGCGCATAGCGCACAGCAGCGGCATGGTGATCTTGCGTTCCATTATATCGCTGTCGCTGTCCTTGCCTGTCTCGGAGCTGGAATGGTAATCCAGTATGTCATCCCTGATCTGGAAGCTGCACCCCAGCCAGTATGCATACTTTTCCATGGCTTTCACCACGTCTTCAGAAGCCCCGGACACTATCGCCGGACTTTTGACAGAAGCGATGAACAGCGACGCTGTCTTGCGGCGGATCACTTCGATATAGTCTTCTTCCGTCGCACTCAGACTGTCCGCCAGCTCCATCTGTATGATCTCCCCCTCGGCCAGCTCTTCTATGGCCTTCGAATAGATTCCGAGCACTTCGGCAGGGCATCCGTATTCGATCAGGACGTGTATCGCCCTGGTCAGCCAATAGTCACCCATGAGCAGGGACGCACCGGGAGAGAACAGTTTGCGGACAGTCAGCCTGCCCCTGCGCCTGTCACTGTCATCCACCACATCGTCATGCAGGAGAGTGGCCGTATGGATAAGCTCGGACACAGCCGCGCAGGCTATGGATTTATTATTGATAAAACCGCTGCAGGCCTTCGCGGTAACGAGGGCCAGCAGCGGTCTGAGTCTTTTGCCTGAGGATTCCAGCAGATATGCGTTGATCCTGTTCAGGAGGTCACTGCGGGAAAAGAGGGCATCGCCCAGGAGTCTTTCGAAACCTTCCCACTCGGGCGCCATTGTCTTTCTGATATCCTCGGCAAGTGTCATTACGGTCTGCTAGAAGAAAAATGCCAGTGAAAGTTCGCCTCCGTTAAACTTGGATGTACCCTTCATGCTGTCCATCGCCTCCGAGAAATTGCCACCTTCCTTGAATATCGGATTGAGGTCCCAGTTCCACTTGAAGGACACCTGGAAGCGCCATACATAGATACCGGCGCCGACACCTATACCGTACTGGAAACGGTTGAGATATTCATTGACGGTTTCCTGATTCAGATCAGCTCCGAGAATGCTTCCGTTGCCGAACAGAACCGCACCCACATAAGGGGATACGACCACATAAGGCTTTACCACATTGAGGATACTGATTCCCCACTGGAGATTGACAGGCACACGGAGTGAACCTGAATTATACCTGGTAGTAAGAGGAAGACCAAGGACTTCACCTTCGGCCTTGAACCCTGACTGTACATAGAGCAGCTCGGGACTGATTTCAAAGCCCAGAGGAAGCCTGAAGTTAAAAACCATACCGGCATTGAATCCTGTGTAGGTTTTCATGAATCCTTCCTTGAAGGCATCGCTGGGGTTGGACATGTTGGTAAAATTCAGCCCGGCCTTCACACCGAAATTGAATCCCTTGTCGAGCTGAGCGCTAGCCGGTACCACTGCAAACAGGAGGGCAAGGGTCAGGATTGAGAAAATCTTTTTCATGACAATGTTTTTACTGGATACTGTTCATCTTTGCCACAATGGCGGCTTTGGTGGTGGATCCCACCATCTTTTCCTTCATTGCACCGTCCTTGAAGAACAGCAGCGTAGGGATGTTGCGGATGCCGAACTTCATGGGGATGTCTGTGGACTCGTCCACGTTGCACTTCGCGATGAGCCATTTGCCCTCATATTCTTTGGACAGCTCCTCCACGATAGGGGAGATCATGCGGCAAGGACCGCACCAGGGAGCCCAGAAATCCAGAAGCACAGGGATTTTGGAGTTCAGGACCATTTCTTCAAAATTTGAATCGTTGATTGCTAACATAATTTTTACCTTTATTGTTGATTTAAAAGAAAAATATCAGATTGACTTCCAGACCGCGGTAATTGCCCAGTCTGGCCGGTTCCGATGAACCTATTTCTATGCCGGATCTTCCCGGAGCTATATCGTCCGCAGAAACGCTTTTGGCCAGCTGACCGAAGTTCCAGCTGTATTTGACCTGTATCTGGAACCTCCATACATCCACGCCTCCACCGATACCTATTCCATACTGGAAACGGTTTATACCGCTCCACTGCAACTGTTCCGGCAGCTTGTGGACGGCATATCCGATATACGGCGACACCATCAGGAACGGACGCAGGAAAATAAGGTCCAGCCCTACCTGGAGATTGACCGGCAACTCTATGAAATCGGTACGGAAACGGATATCCTCCTGACCACGGTACATGGTACCCTTGGAAACATAGTTGAGCTCCGGCTGAATGGTCATTCCCTGGACGGGGAGATCGAAACTGAATGCCATGCCGGCACTGAATCCCGTGTAGTTGCGCACGGATTCGGAGATATAGCCAAGTTCGAAACGGCTCATGGTAGTGAAGCCGATACCGCCCTTGAGACCTACCTTGAATATGGAGGAAGAGTGGTCCTCCCCCCTAAGAGACTGAGGGAGCACCGCTAAGACTGACATGAGTCCTATAATGGCTGTAAACTTGACGATTCGGTTCATCCTGCGAAGATACTAAAAATTATCCATTCTTCTTAACCAGATATGCCAATCCTCCCTTAGCCGTCTCCTTGTACAGACTGGGAAGGTCGTGTCCGGTCCGCTTCATGGCCTCGATAACTGTATCGAACGGCACTATGTGACTTCCGTCTGACATCAGGGAGTACTGGGTGCAGTCCATGACCCTGGCGGAAGCGAATGCATTGCGCTCGATGCACGGAATCTGCACAAGTCCGCAGACAGGGTCACAGGTGAGGCCCAGGAAATGTTCCATTCCCATGGATGCCGCACACTCGATCTGAGGGGGAGTTCCCCCGAAAAGACGGGTAGCAGCGGCACATGTCATGGCGCATGCACTGCCGACTTCACCCTGACATCCTACCTCCGCACCGGATATGGACGCATTTGCCTTGATTACAGCCCCGAAGATGCCGGCGGTAGCCATCGCATTGACTATCTTCTTCTCTGTCACCTTGTACTGGGTATGGATGAGATACAGCACTGCCGGCAATACCCCGCACGATCCGCAGGTAGGGGCCGTCACGATGGTTCCACCTGCCGCATTCTCCTCTGATACCGCGAGGGCATATGCAAAGAGCAGACCGCGGCGCTGCATGGTATTCTGGTAACTCATCGCATGCTGGTAGTAGGAATATGCCTTGCGGCGCACATTCAGACCTCCTGGCAGCACCCCTTCGTGGTCGAGTCCGCTCTCTATAGCCTTTTTCATCACCACCCAGCGGTCGTAGAGATAGTCCCATATATCAGGCTCTTCGTGCTGGGCCACGTACTCCCAGAAATAGGAATTGTACTTGTTGCACCAGCCCAGGATGTCCTTCATCTTGCTGTAGGGATATATGTCCTTCTCCGGCTTGCGCTTGCCGTCCTCACTGATGTCCCCGCCTCCGATACTGAACAGGGTCTTCTCGCCCATAAGGTGGCCTTCCGCATCGTATGCCCTGAAAGTCATGCCGTTGGGATGCTGGGGCAGGAATACTTCCGGCTTCCAGATGATGTCCACCTCCGGACTTTGCCCATCCTTGAGAGCTTCTATCAGAGCCACATCCGTCATGTGCCCCTTGCCTGTGGCAGCCAGGCTGCCGTAGAGTGTAACGGCAAACGAAGATGCCCCGGGATAAAGTCCCTTGAACATCTCCGCCGCTTTTTTCGGGCCCATCGTATGACTGCTCGACGGGCCTTTGCCTATCTTGAAAATTTCCTTTATGCTCTCCATTGCAAATGTAGTATCACACAAATGAAGGCGCAAAGATAGTAGAAATCGAAATCGGTTCCCTAAAAAATCACACTGTCCGCTCTACATTCCAGACAAAAGCCCGCACTCCTACCTCACGGTTGCGGTTGTCCAGCTTGCGGACAGTCTGAAGCAGCTCCTCGACCCTGTCGTCCTCCACAACCGTCATCATGGCCGAATTCATCTCCGGCCATGTATGGGTCCCGCGGCGGGGCTCCCCGTCCCTGCTGCCGCGGCCCTGCACCTGCTCGAAGAATGTGAAACCCCGGATTCCCAGCTCGTCGAGCATGTACTCCACCCTTTCGGTATTTGCCTGATTATATACTATGAATACGCATTTCATACTGTTTCCTCCTTATTTTCAGTTAAGTCCTTCTTTCCTTCTTTCCTCCGGAGCGTCCCCCTCGGGATTGGGTGAGAGCTTCATGAATATGAACTGGGCGCGGTTCTTGCGTTCCTTGTCCCTCTCGCCGTGGCGCGAGAGCAGGGCATAGAAGACAGGTACCACCACCAGGGTCACCACTGTCGATACCAGCAGTCCGCCGATGACCACTATGCCCATGGGCTTCCACATCTCGGCGCCTTCTCCCTGGCTCAGCGCCATAGGCAGCATTCCGAGGAATGTGGTAATGGCTGTCATGAGTACAGGACGCAGACGGGATGCACCTGAAAGGGCAATGGCCTCGTAGAGTTCATAGCCGCGGTCACGCATGAGGTTGGTATAGTCCACCAGCACAATTGCATTCTTGGTGGCAATACCCACCAGCATGATGAATCCGAGGGAGCCTATCATGTCCAGGGTGGTCCCGGTAATCCACAGGGCAAGCACCACCCCGGAGAGAGCGAACGGCACGGCGGTCATGATCATCACAGGCTTGACGAACGACTCGAACTGGGAAGCCAGCACGATGTATATCAGCATGACGATGAGTGCCAGCAGCAGAAGCAGGTCGCTGAAGGTATCCTGCTGGTCCTCGTAGTTGCCGGCCAGCCGCACGGTAATCCCGTTCGGCACGCCCATGCGGTCCACCGTCTGCTGGATGGCGGCCGCAAGCTCTCCCAAAGACGTACCGTAAGGGGTCACCGAGATCGTGACTATCCTCTGGCGGCTCTTGCGTTCGATGGTAGGAGGTGCGAAATATTCCTCTATCTTGCCCAGTTCCTTGATCTTGATCATCTGCCCGGTGGCGGTAGGGATGGTCATGTTCTCTATGTCGGAGATGGAATTGCGGTCCTTTTCCTGCAGGCGCACCACGATATCGTACTCGTCGCCGTCCTCCTTGAGATAGCCGGAGGCCATGCCGTTCACACGGTTCCGCACATAGGTGGAAACTGCGGACGAAGTCAGTCCGTGATAGGCCAGCTTTTCCTTGTCGAGGTTGATCTTGATCTCCGGGCGGTCTTTCTCACGGCTTATGTCGATATCCCTGGCCCCCGGGACGTTGGCCCTTATGGCATCCCTCACCTCCTGTGCAAATGCATTGGTCTCGTCGAAGCTGTAGCCGTATATTTCCACATCCACCGTAGACGATGAGTTGCCCATGAAACTTGCAAGATCGCACTGGTAGTCGATGATTTCGGGATATGAAGCCAGTTCCCGGCGCAGTACCTCGGCTATCTCGAATATAGAGCGGTCACGCTCATTCTTCTTGTTGCATACCACAGTCATGGATATCGTGTTGTTCATCGTCGTGGAGAACATCGCCGAGACTCCGTCGTCATCCGTAGTACCGGCTGAAGTGGAGATCAGTTCTATTTCGGGCACCAGTTCAAAGAAACGGCTCTCTATGTAGCGGGCCATCTTAGCAGTCTCCTCGATACGGTTGCCGGTAGCCAGCTCTATGGATACAGTGAGGCGCCCGTTGTCGGTTTCCTGGATGAAGTCCGTTCCTATCTTGCCCATCATCATGGGAGTGACAGATGCGGCGAAGAACAGGAATATGGCTCCAAGCGTCACCGCCTTGTGGTGCAGGCACCAGCGCAACAGACGCGCATAGGCCCTGTCCACTGCATCCAGTACCGGAATGACAAACCTCTGGTAGAGGTTGCGGCGGGGCGGGATGTTCTCGATGACTCCCCGCTCGTTGATGCGTACAGGCCTGGCTTTGAGCAGCTGCGAGCACAGCATGGGGGTCAGGGAAATGGCCACGACAGTCGAGGTGCACACCATGATGGTCACAAGCCATCCCAGCTCCTTGAACATAATGCCGGCCATCCCGGTAAGCATCGTAAGGGGCACGAACACCACTACGATCACGAGGGTGGTGGCAATGACCGACACCCAGACCTCATTGGTGGCATATATCGCCGCTTCCCTCGGGCTGGAACCTCTCTCTATATGCTTTGTGATGTTCTCCAGCACGACTATCGCATCGTCCACCACCATACCTATGGCTACGGTCAAGGAACTCAGCGAGATGATGTTCAGAGAGCTGTCAGCCAGCATGAGGTAGATGAACGCAACTATCAGCGATATGGGTATCGTGATGGAAATGATCAGTGTCGAGCGCCACTCGCCGAGGAAGAAAAGCACCACCAGCACCACGAACAGAAGGGCATACAGGATAGATTCCTCCAGTGAACTGATGGAGTTGCGTATGTCCTCGGAAGAGTCGTATATGGTCTCTATCCGGATATCTCCCGGGAGGGTGCTTTCGATCTTGGCCATTTCCTTTTCCAGATCTTCGCAGATCTGTACCGTATTGGCACCTGTCTGCTTGGTGACCATCAGGCGCACGCTCTCGCGTCCGTTGGTCTTCTCGTCCAGACTCAGGTCCTTGATCGTATCGCGTACCGTTGCCAGGTCCCGCACGAATACCTGCCGGCCGTCCTGGGTTACTGTCACCACTATGTCATTGATCTCGGAGCTCTCGACGTACTCGCTGCGTACCTCCAGCTGATACTGTTCCTTGTCCATCTTCACGGTACCGGAGGACAGGTTCAGGTTGTTGGCAGCTATTGCATTGCCGACCGTCTCCAGCGGCAGGCCGTATGCATCCAGCTTCTGCTGGTCGATATTCACGTACACATATCTCTCGGGAGAGCCTGACAGGGTCAGGTTTCCTATTCCGTTGACCATGCTGAGCTGCGGGATGATCTCGTCATTGAGCAGCTTGTCCAGCCCCGGATAGCTCTCGTCGGCGGTGATGGAATACTGGAGTATAGGCATGGAGCTGGTGCTGAACTTGAAAATGAACGGATTGGTGCATCCGTCGGGGAGTTCGTCGGTAACCATGTCGATATAGGACCGGACATCGTTGATGACCTCATCCAGGTCCGTACCCCATTCCAGCTCCAGCATCACTACTGAGATGTTGTCCTTGGTAGTGGATGTTATCTCCTTGAGATAGTCTACGGAATTGAGGTTGTTCTCGATTATCTTGGTTACGTTTGTCTCTATTTCACTGGCGCTGGCCCCCGGATATACCGTCAGTACGGAAATATACGGAGGGTCCATCTCCGGAAACTGGTCGATAGGCAGCCTCAGGAACGAGAAGATGCCTATCACTATCACGGCCACGAAGACCAGCAGGGTCGTGACCGGACGGTTGATTGCTGATTTGTAGATACTCATCGCCGGACGGTATTATTTCACCACATTAAGTTTCACTCCGTCCACCAGTTTGGCCTGGCCGACAGTGACTATCATGTCCCCCACGCTGAGGCTGTCACTCGTGATTTCTATGGTCCGGCCGTGCCTCTCTCCTATCTCCACGAACACCCTCTTGGCCACTCCCCCGTCATCCACGAAGACATACCGGTCATTGGAGCCGATGAGCCTGAGCACCGCCTGATAGGGCACCACGAGGGCTTCGGTATGCCCAAGGTCGAGAACCGTATTGACATACATGCCCGGACGTATGAGCTCCGAGGCATTGGGTATCTTCAGCTTTATGGTAAAGGTATGGGACGCGGGATCTACCGTCGGATAGACTATCTCTATGGATGCAGGGAAAGCCCTGCCGGGATAGATGTCCGAATACACATTGACCTTCATTCCCTTCCTTACCATCGGGTAGTAGGTTTCCGGTACGTTGACATATGCCTTCAGCTCGTCTATCTTGACAAGCTGGAGGATAGGCTGGGCCCCGTTGTACAGTTCCCCGTCCTCATAGGACTTGGCCGAGATGACTCCGTCGAACTGCGCTCTGACAAACGTGTTATCCTCCAGGAAGCGCAGACTCTCCTGTGTCTGGTCATAGCTCAGTTTGGTCTGGTCATACACCTGTTGGGATATCGCTTCGCTCTCCAGCAGCAGCTTCACACGGTTCATCTCTATCTGGAGGTTGGCAAAAGCTATCCTTGTGGTATTCAACTGATTCTGGTCCATACGCACCAGAGTGTCGCCCTTGCGGACCCTGTCCCCCACTTCCACGTATATCTTCTCTATAATGCCTGTCAGGGAGGGGGAAACATTCATCTGGTCATATCCCTGCAGGGTGGTCGAAAGTTCTATCTGACGGCTGACTTCCTCATACGCGAGCGGAGAGGTGCACACCTGCTCCACCCTTTCCTGCACTGTAGTTTCCGTATTGCTGCCGCCGCAGCCGGTCAGAGCCAGGACTGAGGCGAGGATTGGAATGATCTGTCTGGTTTTCATGGTCTGTCGTTATTCTTCTGTTTGTCCGTAAGTATTCTTGTTGAGCAGTTTCTCCAGCTCTATCTGAGCCGTCACATAGTCCAGGGCGGCCTGCACATAGGTGCTCTGCGCCGAAATCAGGGTAGTGGCCGAATTCGTGACATCCAGGCTGGAAGAGTATCCGAATTCATACTTTTTGCTGATGTTGTCAAACACGCTCTGCGACACTTCCACATTCTTCTTCTGCGTCATGTAACGTTCGTATGCGGAAGAAAGGTTGTATTTGAGCTGACGGTGCTGGATATTCAGGGCCATCTCCGTGCTCTCCAAAGTATTGAGCTGTTTCTGATATTCGAGTTTGGCTTTCCTTAACGACGAGAAATTCCGTCCGGAAGAGAAAATGGGCACCGACAGGGTAAGCCCCACCATATTGGGAGGAGTCATGTTCATGGTCATCTCGTCGGAAAAATACTTTCTTCCGGTAAACTGATAGAATGCGCTCAAGGTCGGGCCGTAGGTCCATCCCGCAAGGTTCTTCTGCTGACGGTACAGCTCGGTACTCTTGAGGGCCAGCTGATAGGAGAAATTGTTCTCCAGCACGAAGTCATCGTAAAGCAGATCGAGGGAATGCTCCACATCCATCAGGTCGTCGAGGCTCTGGGTCAGCACTATCTCCGTATCGAACCCGACATTCATCTGCAGACGCATGGAGTTGTACACCATCTCCAGCCCGCGGCGGGCCTCATTGATGGACGTCTCCAGTGTTGCCACCTGGACCATGATCTGGTCTGCGTCCACCTGCTCCGAAACACCTGCCTCTACCGATTTGAGGGACAGCTCATGGAGTCTGCGGACAGTCTCCAGATTGCGCTCCAGAAGTTCTATGGTCTGCTCGCTTACGAGGGCCGAGAAATACAGCAGCCTCACCTGCTCGGCCACTTCCTGCTGCGACTGCCGGTGGGATACGTCGGACATGTCCAACGAGACTTTGCCGATAAGCGCGCTGACTATCTGGGCTCCGCTGACAGCCATCGAGGCATTGATACCTATAGAGCCGTAAGGCGGCATGGCGATGGATGTGATGCCTCCCAGATCCATCTCGTAGCCCATGTAGTTGGAATAGTCAAGAGTTCCGTTGACCTGCGGCAGCATACCGGCTATGGCCGCCCATCTGTCCGCTTCCGCCTGGCGTATGGCCAGGGACGAATTCTGAAGATCCCAGTTGTGTTCCAGAGCATAGGCCATCGCCTCTTCCAGGGAGAAATGCAGGACAGCCGAATCCGCCGTTCCCTGCGTCACGTCCTCCGCCCGCTGCGCCGGACTTGGGCCCGAAGCAGCTCCGGCCGCTGCCGACACCAGCACAGCACCGCACACGGCCACCATTGTTTTGAGGAATTGTCTCATTTTCTATTGTAAAAGTGCTTTATTGTTTTCCAGATATTTGTCGATATATGCTATCCCCTTTTCAGAGGATATGCCCCGGATCAGGAGCAGCATCAGGCATGTCGAGCTGTCGTCATGCCTTACTTCCAGATAATTGCGGACCGCACTGTCCGCCACGGCGACAGAGAGCTCGAAGAGCTGAAGGGACAGCCTGCGGGCATCCACAATCCCAGACAGGAACAGTCCTTCCTGCTGACCCCGCGTTATGATACGCTCCAGCAGCATCCGATGCCAGCTGTTTACGTCCCGGACCACGTTCATGAAAACATCGGGGTAGTATTTCTTTACTTCAGAGAAGAGGCCGTAATAAAACGACATATTGTTGGGTTCATTGCTGGACAGTGAATGCAGGAACCACTCCAGCACATTGTCCGCCATAGCCAGATCCCTTTCCGAACGGGCTATGTTGTCCTTGTGCATCAAGAGTATACACTCCTGAAGAAGTTGGGCCTTGTCATGAAACATCTCGTACAGGGTGCGTTTGGACATGCCGTTGACAGATGCTATCTCATCCATAGTCAACGCCTTGCATCCCTTTTCCAGAAAAAGTGCACTGGCAGTCCTCAATATCTGTTCATAATTTGCCATAACTTTCTTCAGAATCAGCCTGCAAAACTACAAAAACTTTTAAAGTTTTCAAATTTTCACCGCAACAACCGTCGTTTCCTCCCGTATGGAACCTGTCGCCGCCATGGCTTTTGACAGCCGGACATGCGAATATGCCAAATACGTGAGATTTATCTTACAACTCTCCGGCTATTTTACTACCTTTGTATTTAAATTAATACACACAGCTATGTATAAAGATTTTCAAGCTTACCTTCAGAAGGAACTGAACGATATCAAAGAAGCCGGGCTGTACAAGGAAGAGCGCGTCATCGTATCTCCCCAGGGCCCTGAGATTACCCTCCAGGACGGCACAAAAGCACTGAACTTCTGCGCCAACAACTACCTCGGACTTGCTGACAGCAAAGAACTTGTCAAAGCAGCCAAGGAAGCCATGGACACCCACGGCTACGGAATGGCCAGCGTACGTTTCATCTGCGGCACAGGAGACCTGCAGAAGACACTTGAGGCCAAGATCGCCGAATTCTTCGGTACAGAAGACACCATCCTCTATGCAGCATGCTTCGATGCCAACGGAGGTGTATTCGAGCCCCTGCTCAACGACCAGGATGCCATCATCTCAGACTCCCTCAACCACGCTTCCATCATCGACGGTGTACGTCTCTGCAAGGCAAAGAGGTACCGCTATGCCAACGCCAACATGGAAGAGCTCGAGAAATGTCTCCAGGAAGCCCAGGCACAGCGTCACCGCATCATCGTTACCGACGGCGTGTTCTCGATGGACGGCAACGTCTGCCCTCTGGACAAGATCCACGCCCTCGCCGAGAAATACAATGCAATGGTAATGGTTGACGAGTCACACTCGGCAGGAGTCGTAGGAAAGACCGGACGCGGTGTAACGGAGCGCTACAACCTCCGCGGCCAGATCGAGATCATCACCGGCACCCTCGGAAAGGCATTCGGCGGCTCAGTCGGCGGATTCACCACCGGTAAGAAAGAGATTATCGCCATGCTCCGCCAGAGGTCAAGGCCATACCTCTTCTCCAACTCGATTCCTCCTATGATTGCCGCTGCCGGCATCCGCATGTTCGACATGATGAAGGAATCCAACGAGCTTCAGGACAGACTCCACGAGAATACCGAGTACTTCATCGGCAAGATGAAAGCTGCAGGTTTCGACATCAAACCTACCGAGTCGGCCATCTGCGCAGTCATGCTCTATGACGCAAAGCTCTCTCAGGAGATGGCAGCACGCCTGCAGGACGAAGGCATCTTCGTAACCGGATTCTACTACCCTGTCGTTCCCAAAGACCAGGCACGTATCCGCGTACAGGTATCTGCAGGACACAAGAAAGAGCATCTTGACAGATGCGTAGCAGCATTTACCAAGATCGGCAAGGAGCTCGGCATACTCAAATAATCCGCCACAGGCAAAAGACTTCAGGCCCCGTCACCGTCAAAAGTGAACGGGGCTTTTTCATACCGGCCGCCGCATGCATCAGCTGCGGCCCGGTTCAGTTGCGGCCCGCCCAATACACCCCGGCCATGATGCAGGCCGCCCCGGCAAGGGCTACAGGGCCCATACGCTCCCCCAGCACGGCAGCAGACACGACCAATGTCACAAGAGGACTCAGGTACACGTAGTTGGTAGCCTTGACGATACCTATCTCCTTGATGACCGCATTCCACACCACAAAGCACACCAGGGATGCTATGACAGCCAGGAAGACAAGATTGAGCCAGACCGACAGACCGGAGGAGAAGAGCGCACCGGTATCCAAAGGCTCGAACAGGAATACTGGACAGATGGTAACAAGCCCGTAGAAAAACACTTTCCTCGTAATGAACGCCGTACTGTAGCGGTTTTCCAGCTTGCGTATCACGATGCTGTAAAAGCCCCACGAAAATGAGGCCGCCAAGGTAAGCAGATCCCCTGCAGGAGAGACCTTCAGGACAGTCACACCGTCAAACACCACCATCGCCACTCCGGCAAGAGCCAGCAGGGAACCGGCGGCAAAGCGGCCCGAGATCTTCTCATCCCTGAAGAACATCTTTGAAAGCAACGTGGTTATCACCGGAGTTCCGCACAGCAGGAACGACACGTTCGAGGCCTGGGTAATCCCCAATGCAGTATTTTCAGTAAAGAAATACAGGGATCCCCCGAACAGACCGGCCAAAGCCAGCATCGCCTCATCCTTGAAACTGTCTGCGAACAGCCTGCCCCGCGAAACAAACCAGATTCCCACATACGCTATCAGGAAACGGTAAAAAAATATTTCCTGGGGAGCAAGACCGTTGCCTATCAGCACTTTCGTAGATATGAAAGTAGTGCCCCATATCGCCACGACGAGAATTCCCGCCAGATGATAGTAACCCTTTGCCAGTTTCATTGTCCAGATTCTGTTGTCTACAATACTGTAACCAGTTCTTCGACCGGTTTCCTGTCCTTCACACCGTCACACTCCCCGTCAGCATATCCTAACGGTATGAATACGACCGGATGGACGGATGCCGGCAGCCGGAATATCATCCTGAAACGCTCAGCATCGAAATTGCAGACCCAGCAACTGCCAAGACCGGCATCCGCAGCAGCCAGGCATATGTGTTCGGCTGCAATTGCCGCATCTATGTCAGCATGATTCTTACCGTCCGACGTTCTGGTCCATGCCACTGATTCATCCGTACATACCACTATATATAAAGGTGCGGTCCTGAACCATTCCCTGTCATAGCATTTCTGCAGCAACGCTTTCTGCCCTTCACTCCTGACCACCATAAAACGGCACGGCTGGAAATTGACCGCGGACGGTGCATTCCTTGCACATTCAAGTATATAATCCATTTTCTCCTTTTCCACTTTGTCAGGACGATACTTCCTGCACGCATAACGTTTCCGGGTAAGTTCTAGAAAATCCATAGTACTTCATATATTTCATGTAAAGATAAGCTTTTATCAAAAGCAGTATACTTTCTGAAGAAATCATTTGTTTTCTTCTAAAATTTTAGTAGATTTGTGGTGTCAAATCTTAACACAACCAGTCATGAAAATCGATTTTTTATTCTCAGGAATCATCGCCGCCACCATGGCAGTCACCCTATCTTCCTGCAGCTCCGGGAAAAATGACGGAGATCTGATCAGCATCAATATCGACAAGGTAACCAAAGCTCCTGTCACCCTTCTGTCCAAATTCACTGGTGAGCCGGAATTCATAGCCATGGACAGCCGGATCGAGGCATTCGCAACGGGCTACAACTACGGATTCAGCGACCACTACATCTGCATAGGCGCATCCATAAAAGGACCAGCCAAACTGTACGACCGGGCAACAGGCAGATTCCTCTGCGATGTAGGCTCCATCGGACGCGGCCCGGGAGAATACCTCAACACATACGGATCTCCCGCAATCGACGAGGAAGACGGCACAATATGGCTCCTGCCCTGGCAGACGCAGACCCTGCTGGGCTACGATATAGCCACAGGCAAATTCAAGAAGGAAATCCCGCTGAAATACTTCGTACCGAAAGGCCAGTTCAGGATAGACCCGAAGGCCGGCACCGTAACTGTCGCTGCCTTGCCGTTCAGAGACATCGTACCCATGATTGCCTGGAAGCAGGACATGCAGGGCAATATATTGTGGGAGATACCAGCAGGCCATCTTACCATCGTCCCGGATTTCAGCAACGAAATCGAAAGCAGCAACAACATACAGGGCACATTCGACCTCTCACTGGTTACCTGGGGAGGACGCAGTGACTCACTTTACGTTATAGAAGAAAGCCGTTTGGAGCCTGTCTATACCGTAGACTTCAATACAAGGGAAATAAACGCCGGCGACGATTACAACTCCTTCACCGCCGAAGATATCCCCATACATTCCTACATCATGCTCCCGCGACACTTCGTGACCAGCATAAGCTACCCAGTGGCCAACCAATACGGCTTCACCACAGGAAAACCGGAATACATCATCACAGACCGCAATGACGGTGAATCCGTAAGGACTACCTTCTACAATGACTTCATGCAGGAAGACATGAACTACGTATCCTTCCTCGACGGGTATTTCGTCCGCGTCTACGACCCGGAGGAATTCATGGAAGCAGCCGGGACTGCACTGAAGGACGGCAATCTGTCCGAAAGCAACAAGGCCAGAATCTCCTCCATCCTGGAAACCCTGACACCCGAAAGCAACGACATACTGATGGTCGCACCGCTTAAATAACCGCAACACCTCAACCCCGCCACACCACATTACACGCGACATTACACACGACATTACACACCATTAATCCCGCCACACCAGCGCAAGGTTTCACATCCCCGGCTACACCTCCCCAGTTCCACCTCCTTTCCAGCTTTCCATGTCTTTGCCGGGGAAAGTGAACCGATTTGCTGGGGAATGCGGGCACTTTCCCCTGGGGTGGCCGGCAGGAATGCAATGTGTAGTTTTCCCCAATGGGAGATCACACTATGTGCAGACATCGTTCCAGCTGCTTGGAGGACACCCTGGACTTGAACTCATGTAAAAGCCGTCTACGTACCGATTCGGCCTCTCTCACCGTCAACTGCGCATATCCTGACTTCCCAAAACGGGACAAACAGGTTTTGTCAATAATATCACACAGTTCAATATCCGTCATTCGTTTTTCCTTAAGCCAGTGAAAATTCTGTTTCAGTATAGATGCTACCTCCGTTTCAGACAGAAACGGTTCGATGGTCCGTAACGTAACTGGAGTCGACTCCACATTATCCTCATACTGTTCCTCTGACCATTTTCCGTAGTCATTGCGGCTCAATCCATACATAAAAGCCCTGTATGACCCGAAGTATCCTTCCACCATGACATTGTCCACGACATCCTCCATCTTTATCATACCGGACTGCTCCCAAAAACCGACATCCCCAGGCAATACATTCTTTTTCCTTACGATATCCGACCTATACCTGCCTTTCCCTTCCGGATTCCAGGCATCAGGATAAAATCTGTTGATAGAATTTGTAAAATATTGACCGACAGAAGTGAACGGATAAGCATACGGATTGGAACATACTTCATGATGCAAGGGATTCCGCACAACATAACTGATTGCCGACGTGACATGATGCCGTCCTTCCAACACATCACAGAAAAACGACCCCTCGCCAAGTGCACCTTTACGGTAATACCGGTGATTGAACATCTGCGTATACGAACTGCGTATCCGCTTGACAAGATCGGAAGGACTGTCACATTCACATATAATATGTACATGGGTAGACATGACGCTGTAAGCAAGCAGGTTACTGTGAGTTTTAAACATAGCCTGCGCAATGCAGTTGAACATCATGCAATAGTCTTTGTATCCCCGGCAAAACACCTCATTATGAGATGTGTAACAGATATGGTACAATCTTCTGCTCATAACCTCCTGCACATTACCATTATTAAAATCAGTGACTCGCCTACAAATATACTACATGGATTCCAAATATCATTTCCAAAAGGTAAAATATTTTCTACCGGAGAGAATGCTGCTTTCCATGGGGGAAAGTGTACCGGAAATGCGGGAAAGCGGTTCACTTTCCAGGAGGGACCGGAAGGACCGGGAGGAATGGACGTGGATAGCCGCCGGAAGAGGCTGCAAGGCCGGTAGCGCTGCTTTCCACGGGGGAAAGTGTACCGGAAACGCGGGAAA
>CALVDF010000007.1 GCA_944326245.1 uncultured Bacteroidales bacterium | reverse complement strand
TGTCGGGGCATACTTCGTGGTCAGGGGCAAGAAGAACAACGACTTCAGGCCGATGAGGTGGAAGCGCAGGCTGCCGTTTGAAAGTGGCGGAACTGTATCACAACAGATGGCAGACAGAGCTGTTCTTCAAGTGGCTGAAGCAGCATCTGAAGATTAAAAAATTCTGGGGCGAGACCGAGAATGCCGTAAGAATCCAAATTTACACTGCCATAACCACCTATTGTATGATAGCGATTGTGCAGAAAAAGATGAGTATCGAACGGTCAATCTACGAGATGCTCCAACTTGTAAGCATCTCACTTACAGAAACTATCTGCCTAAAAGACCTCTTTGCAAAACCTAACTGCAATATTGTCAATGAACTGGATGGTTCTACCGAACCTACTTTGTTTTAATTGTTAAACTTTTTAATAACTAGTCCGGAATTTTACCGGACACGAGTGTCTTAACTTAGCAAAACCAAATTCCATTTATTATGAAAACCGCCACAATCCTATCTGCATTACTCGCCACGACATTCGCAGTAATGCTTTCAAGCTGCAACAAACAGATTGAAGAAAAAACATCATCAATTGTATTGTCATCCGAAACCGCCACGGTACCCGCAGCGGGCGGGGAATTCACTCTGCCCTTGTCCGTCGTCAATCCTGTCGAAGGAGGGGTTCTGACTGCAGAATCGGCACAGGAATGGATTACCGTCACCTGCGAATCAGTAGATTCAATATGTTTTTCAGTGTCGGCCAACGGGGAGACAGTCCCCAGGGAGGGGACCGTTTCCATAAACTACACCGGCATTAAGGAGCCTGCCGTTCTGAGCATAACCCAGGAAGCAGGCAACGGTTCCGGCCATGAACAGAGTATCGACATACAGGTAAAGGACATATCCCAGACATCGTTCACGGCTGACATAGTACCCTCAGACAACGACATGCTGTACATAATCACAATAGTCACCATGGACTTCATAACAGGAAGAGGATACGAGGATGATGACCAGGCCCTGTTCGAATACGAGATGAGCTACTACGGCATGATCTCACAGGCCACAGGTACGCCTATGGCTGAGCTCATAGAAAAGGATGCCCATAAAGGCCCTGAGATGGACTATCCTCTGACAGGACTGTATCCGGAAACGGAATATCTGCTGTATGCATATGGTGTCGACACTGAAAACCTCGAACTCATGACGGACATCGCCCGCTGCCCCGTGACTACGGACAGTCCGGAGATACAGGATATAAAATTCGGAATCACCAGCGATGACGATGTTGAATCAGAATGTTCGGCACTCTGGAATACATTGCGCAATCTGTATATCACCGACGGCTATGACATCGACAGGATTCTCAAGGAGATATGCTATAGCGGAGAATCTTCCAAAAGATTTGAGCTGATCCCCAATTCCGACTATTATGCGCTGGCTTTCGCTGTTGATGAAGAAGCACTCATATCATCTACCCCGACCTATGTAAAAATCAGGACCACAGACGTATTGCCGTCTGACAATGAGATTACGATACACATAGACAACATCACATCCCGCTCCGCACTTGTCTCTTCGACAACCACCAATGACGACACATATGCATTCCTCGTGATGGAAGCCGGCAAGCTGGCAGGATTGAATGACAGTCAGATACTCGAATATCTGACCACCAATTACAATCTGTTCAAGGTCAACGGAGACTATGCCGAAAATGTCACGGGACTGGATCCAGACACCGAATACATAGCGGCAGCCTTCGGATTCGTATCCCAGACCGTCACCACCCAGCTGTACAAAAAAACCTTCAGGACCCTTTCCGAATAGAGTTCTGAAGGCGATTCCGTCTCTGACGTACCATATTATGCGCGTTTCCTGCGGCCGAAGGCCAGCAGCAACGCAAAACCAGCCAACAATAGCCCGCCTGTAATCCAGAGCAGGCTATTGTTTTTTTCCTCTCCGTCATTGAAAGGGTTCTCACCCAGATACCGGCCTTCTGCTATGAGTGACAAGGCCTTGTCCAGAATCAGGTCCGTCTCGCTGGTGTAGAGTTCCGCATAACTCATAGGAACCTCATAATCAGGCAGCAGTCCCCGCCCGAGAGGGGTACGCTCAGTGACCGTCCCGTCGAAGACACACTTTACGAGAGGAATCCTGACCTTGATATACGAGTTGGGGAGTCTGATGTCCGCGAACTTGTACGCTGTCATGTAGTGATACCCGGTCCCTGTCTCGCGCCCCACCGTCACGGCCCTGTGGTTCCTGACCATAAGTGCAGGAAAGTCCGTTGCGGCAGACACGGAGGACTCGTCGGTGAGGATGTACAGCTTTCCCCTGTAATTGAGGGTGCTGTCCGGCTGTATGGCGTTTTTGTAGGAATCATCCTCCACCTCAGAGTAGAACCCCTTCATACCTTTCCTCTGACTGAATCCTTCGAAAACAGGCTCGTCTCCCGGATAATTGAGGGAGTACTTCAGGACATCGAATATCGTATCGTTAACCATGAAATATGAGTCCAGCCTTACGGAAGGTCTGTCCAGGAACCACGATGCCATCTTCTCCACCAGATAGGCATCTCCGCCGGGATTGTTCCTTACATCCATTATCATGTACGGCATGCCCATACAGGTGCGCAGCGAATCCTCCAGCTGTTCCACCTCCACATCGTTGAGCGCGAAGGAGCTCAGACGGAACAGCACAGTACTGTCGTTGAGCCTTGAAAAGCCGAAACTGCTTTTCTGTGCCTCCATCATATTCCTGATATATGCTACGTCCGTTGTAACCTTGGGGAAATAATTCCTCGCGCTGGCCTGCTTCACCCACCTGTCCTCTATTACCGTACTGTCCTCCAGAACCACCATTGTCGTTCTCGGAGCATCGATTTCATTGTAGTACAGATAATTCCACGCGCCAAGCATCGTCTTTTCCACTATGCTCCTGTTGTTTCCGTCATACCGCACTATCATGTCCATGGTCCTGCGGCAGATTTCATCCGAGTCCATGCCGTCTATGGATATTATCCTTTTCCCCAGATGATCCCTGTACTTCTCCGACACCTGCCTGACAAACACGGTATCGTTCACTATCCCATGGATGATATTGGGGACATACACCTTTCTTGCGTCCTCAAGCCTGGGATCAGGGGTAAGCACCGCCAGATGAGAGTCATGCATGAGTCTGGAAGTGGTGGAAGCGCGGACGGTACCGTAGAAATCCCGATAGCTTATCCCTCCCTTGAACTCTCCTGTAGCCCAGGCCCTGAATGCCTCGAACTGCTCCGGGGTGACGATGTCGTCCATGGATGGGAACAGGTCCTTGTAAGCCTTCATCAGAATAGCAAAATCCTCGTTTGCCTGCTCCTCCGTCAGACTATCGGGTATCACCACCTCTCCCGGACTTACGAAAGTGCTCTCCAGTCCGAAAGGGGACATGGGATCATAGACGGTCCCTTTCCTGGTCGATACCGAGATGCCGATGTGCGGCTCCTGTATCTTGTAATACTCATACCCCACCCTGCCTATGGGGTCTCCCCTGCGTATCTTCATGCCTGTCTTCATAGGGATATTTCCCGTAAGCCCTCCGATATGAAGCTTTCTACCGTCATCAAGCCTGATGGTCACGCCCCCGTTCACATACTTTACCGGAACGGGGATATCCACGAATGCACCGGCCTCTTCGAGTTCCCTGAACGCAGCATCGAAATTGTCCGCACTGAAATGATAGCTTGAGCTATAAGACAGACTCTGGTAAAATCCTACAGTGAACCAGTCGAGGGTCCCGTCCACCGGGGATACCACTTCCGTACCTTCCGGTGCCGATACAAACAGATTACTGAAATTAAGTTCCCCGTCTATATACTGCTGAGGCCGGCTGACGATGCCTTCACCAGCCTCTTGCCCGCTGACGGGCCATAGCCAGAAGTCCTGTGCCCCGGCCCTGCCTGCACCGAGATGAAGCAATACCGCTCCCATGACGGTAAAAACCGCCATCTTTTCCAGAATTTTCATAATACGATATTTTAAATGAATGTTATCTGAGCATAAGCATTGTCGCCCCGTTCCTCGCCGAGCTGTCCTGCATGCACCGCAGTTCTGCAAAATCCACTTTAGGCGGAGACGTCTTCCTCTCTTCCCAGGTAAATTCCACTGCAGTGAAAGCAAAACACAGCAATGCCAGCAGGAATGCCGCAATGTTCTTCCTGTTCCCGACCGGACGGAGCATCTGCTTCAGCCTTTCCCCTGTAAGAGTCCTGTGGAAAGCCGAGGGACAGTATGGCAAGCCTTTCAGACATCCGTCCTTTCCGGACTGCGCGCTCATCACATTGCCGAGTATTGTCTCTGCATATATCTTCCTGCCGAAACCGGCCCTCAGGACATCCCTGTCCGCCTCATACTCATGCACCTCGTCCAGCTTCACTGCCGCCAGATGAACGAAAGGATTGAACCACATCACGGTCTTGAGCACCTGCATAAGCAGCTTTTCCCATGTGTGCCAGTGCCTGAGATGACTTGTCTCATGGCTGATTACCATATCTTTCCCGGTACCGGAAAG
This sequence comes from uncultured Bacteroidales bacterium, assembly GCA_944326245.1. Taxonomy (GTDB): domain Bacteria; phylum Bacteroidota; class Bacteroidia; order Bacteroidales; family UBA932; genus Coprenecus. Next base: position 110,293 of record CALVDF010000007.1, on the reverse strand, counting down.
ATTCTCCGATATATAGACCTTGTCCAACAGGGAGAAAGAACATGGCAATGCCGTCTCCACCACCGTCCTTCCGTCCCGTACGTACCGGGCGACAGTATTGCGGCGGATATCCCTGATGAGCACGGCAAGCCTGTAGCCGTACATCGATGCGGACAGCAGAACTCCCGTCAGGTACATAATCACGATGCCCCTTCCGGCCCCGACAGGATCCGCCATCCATCCGGTAAGGGCATACAGCACCGTATTCCCTATCCGTATATCGACGGCAGGTATAAGCGCGGCTGCCACAGCTGTCGATAGCAGATACACCCTCCTGGAGCGGTAGGAAGTCCTGCGCCCGAAGAGCAAGCAGTACAGCAGACAGGACAGCGCGCTGAAAATCAATATCCTGGCCAAATCATTCATCCTTGTCCATAATTTCCTGCGCCAGCTTGAGAAGCTCCGCCTTCTCCTTGGGCGAGAGCTTCTTTTCGCTGCCGAAATAGGATACCATCTGCAGCAGGGACCCCCCGAAAAAGCTGTCAATCACCCTGCCGGCTACAGTCCCCGCATAGTCCTTCTCGTCCACAAGGGGATAGTAGGTATTCACCTTCCCCTTCTGCACATGCCCCGCAAACTTCTTGTCCTCAAGCAGTTTTAGAAAAGTTGCGACAGTAGTGTACTTCGGCTTCGGATCCTCCATGCATGCTATCACATCGTTCACCGTTCCTCCGCCGATTTTCCACAGAATCCTCATCACTTCCTCCTCACCCCTTGTCAGGGAAGTCCTTTCATTCTTCATATTCCTTCAACTTTAAAAAATTATCTGATGCAAATATACTACTAAATTTTTAGATTTGCAAAAAACATTAAAAAAATGCCCTGAAAGCAGCAACCTTCAGGGCATAAAAAAACCGCCGTGTTACCGGCGGTATAATTGGTTTGTATCTACTGTGAGGACGGAACTGCTATTTGCCGAACCTCTTTTCTTTCATCCTGATGATCTGGTCCTGGAGTACATCGACGCAGTCTACCACCGCGTCCTCGAATGTGGCTGCTGTCCTCTCGATTATCAGGTCATCTCCGGGAATCCCGAGTCTCACTTTGACAGTCTTGCCATGATCGGGCTGGACAGTAAGGGCTACATCACAGCTGATGATGTTGTCAAAAAACTTTTCCAGTTTGCCGACTTTCTTGTCGATGAAGTCGAGCAGCTTCTGATCAGCATTGAACTTGATCGATTGAACGTTAATCTTCATTTTTACCTCCGTTTTTAGCTCTTGGATGAGCGGTTAAATAAGTGTTCTTCAACTGTTCGAAGGAGTTGTGGGTATACACCTGCGTGGCTGCCAGCGAGGAGTGTCCCAATATCTCCTTGATGGAATTGAGGTCGGCTCCGTTGTTGAGCAGATGGGTCGCCAGCGAATGCCTCAGCACGTGGGGCGACTTGCGTCCCGTGAATCCTTCCTCACCGTCAAGCTCCTCGTGCACCGCCTCGTTGACAAACTCCGGATATATCGGGGCCCCGGAGTCCGTGAGGAAAAACCTTCCGCATCTGTCAGCTTCAGGAAACTCCTTCCTAATTCTCTCCAAATATAGTGAAATTTCCTGACAAACGGAAGCCGGAACAGGAATTTCCCTCATTTTGTCTCCTTTTCCCAGAACAGTAAACACCCCCCGGTGAGGATCAAAGTCCCCTACACGCAGGTTCACTATCTCGGAACGGCGCATTCCCGTCGCATAGAGCAGCAGGAGCATCACCCCGTTACGGTAATGGTGCATGTCCATCTGTGAACAAGCCTTCCCCGAACCGTCCAGTCCCCTGGAATCAAAAAAATGCTCCAGGGACATCTGTGTGTAGAACTCCGGCAGACGGTGACTCTCCTTGGGACGGGGGATCCTACGGACAGGGTTGGAGGCAAGCAGCTTCCTGCGGACAGCCCAGGAGCAGAAACTGCTCAATGCCGACAGCCGCAGATTTACTGTTCTGGGGCTGAGCCCATCCTCCATTGAAAAAGCCACGAAACCGCGGATTGTACTGAATGTGAGGGCTTCGCGCTGCTGCACCTCCGAAAGCCGTTCAGACCGAACCTTTCCGCGGCCGTCCGCAGCACATCTGTCCTGAGGATAGGCATAGCCGTAGAATGCCTCCAGAGCATCCCTGTATATGGCAACCGTACGGGGAGAATACCTCCTTTCAGCCTCGATATATTTCAGGAATTCCTCTACCACTGTTCCCCTATTTTCCGGATTTCCTGTCAGCGTATGCCTTGAAGCGGCGAAGCCCTTCTTCCAGATTGGCTCGTGTACAGGCGATGTTCCAACGCATATAGCCTTCTCCTCCCGGACCGTACATGGTCCCGGCATTGAGCCATATCTTCGCATCGGACTTAAGCGCCTGCTCAAGATCCTCGGACTTCATTCCAAGAGCCGAACAGTCCATCCATACCAGATAGGTCCCTTCCAGCTTCATTATGGGGAAATCGGACAGATTCTTTTCCACGAATTCGCGCATAAACTCGTAATTACCTGCTATGTAGACATTAAGCTCATCAATCCACTCTGCTCCTCCGCGGCTGTAAGCGGCTGTCAAAGCATCGATGCCGAACGGACCAGGCCCGGCTATCTCCCTGCGGTCCACGACTCTCCGTACGCGCTCGCGTATCGTAGGGTCAGGTATTACGATATTGGCTATCTTGACTCCGGCCATATTGAACGGCTTGGTAGGCGACACGCATATTATCGAATTACGGGCCACATCATCCCCGACCGTCGCGAAAGGGACATACGCACGGCAGGGAGCGGTCAGTTCGCAATGAATTTCATCAGACACTACAGTAACTCCATGCCTCAGGCATATCTCCCCCACCCGACGCAGTTCTTCGCGGGACCAGACCCTGCCTACAGGATTCTGAGGATTGCACAATACCATCAGGGTGATATCCGGATCGGAAGCCAACTCCTCCAGCGCATCGAAGTCCATACGGTAGGTATTGCCGACACGCACCAGCTGAGCCGAGACAGCCTCGCAGCCGTTCTGTTCTATCGAAATGAAAAAATGATTGTATGCAGGGGACTGAACGAGAACCTTCCCGCCGTTAGGCATATACGCCCCTATCGCTGCAGAAAGCGCAGGTATCACTCCGCTCACCGGTATTATCCAGTCCCGCTCTATCTTCCAACCGTGTCTGGCTGCGAACCAGTCTGTCACGGCATTGTAATACGCATCCGGAATCGTGGCATACCCGTAGATGCCATGCTCAGCCCTGCTTACAAGGGCATCACGGATAGGCACGGCTGTCCTGAAATCCATATCGGCAACCCAGAAAGGCAACACTTCCGGATCCGGACAAGCGTCCCATTTGAGGGAACCTGTTCCCCTTCTGGGGATTATCTCATCAAAATTGTATTTCATAAGAATCGATTTTGTTTGCAAATTTAACAAAAATATCTACCTTTGCAGCCCTAACAAAAGGAGGTGGTAAAAGAATGATTATAGTACCTATCAAAGAAGGCGAAAATATTGAGAAGGCTCTCAAAAAGTTCAAACGTAAATTTGAAAAGACAGGAGTAGTACGTGAGCTGCGCAGCAGGAAGCAGTTCGAGAAACCTTCCGTAAAAAGGAGAAACGAGATAAAGAAAGCTATCTACGTACAGCATCTGAGACTGAACGAAGAGTAAGTTTTCCACATCTTCAAGATACAGAAGCCGGCAGGAATTTTCGGTTCCAGCCGGCTTTCTTTTTGCCGTACCCGGGACCATGCGATACATATTCCCCTTTTTTCAATATATTTGTATGGAATTAGACTTAATGCAATGAGAAAATTGTTCGTCTTGGGCGCGGGGATGCTGCCACTCGCCGCCTGTACAGACTCAGTACAGCAGCAGAAAGATCCGAACGTCATATTCATCATAGCCGATGATCTCGGCTACGGAGACCTCAGCTGCTACGGTCAGGAGAGGTTCCGGACCCCCAACATAGATTCACTTGCCGCCGACGGTGTGATATTCACACGTCACTATGCCGGAACTTCCGTAAGTGCACCGTCAAGGTCCTCACTCATTACAGGACTGCATACCGGACACACTCCGATCCGCGGCAACAAGGAACTTCCTGTCGAAGGCCAGTATCCGATACCTGGAGATACCTATAATATATTCCGCATGATGAAGTCCCAAGGCTACGTAACCGGAGTATTCGGGAAATGGGGACTGGGTGCACCTGCCACAGAAGGAGCCCCGGAGAATCAGGGAGTGGACGAATTCTACGGCTACAACTGCCAGCGTCTGGCCCACCATTATTTCCCCTACCACCTCTGGCACAACACTGAAAAGGTCATGCTTAAAGGCAACGAGGGCACTGCCGAGAATGACTACTCCCCATATCTTATACACGAACAGGCTCTCGACTTCATCCGCAGGAACAGCGACAGCACTTTCTTCATGATGTACACCTCCGTAATTCCACACGCCGAACTGCGCCTGCCTGACAAGGAGATAGAACCGTTCCTCGGGAAATTCGAGCCCGAGAAATCATACCGGGGATGTGACGGCGGGCCCGGATACAGACAGGCGGCATACGGCTCCCAGGAGCATTGCCATGCTGCATTTGCAGCTATGGTAAATGTACTAGACAGACAGGTGGGAGAGCTGCGGGCCCTTCTTGACAGCCTTGGCATCAGTGACAATACTGTCGTCATCTTCACATCCGACAACGGTCCCCACATCGAAGGAGGAGCCGATCCTGCCTACTTCAACAGCAACGGTGGCCTGCGAGGCATCAAACGCGACCTGTACGAAGGCGGTATCCGCGTGCCCTTCATAATGGCATGGCCAGGGCATATCGAAGGAGGACGGACCACCGACCATGTCAGCGCATTCTGGGATTTCCTGCCTACACTTGCCGACATCGCCGGAATTCCAATGGACGGTGACACATCCAGGGAATGCGAATCTGACTGTACCAGCTGTGCAGTACCGTGCAGCTATGTTACCGACGGCATTTCTTACCTGCCGGCAGCCACAGGCAAAGGGGAACAGCAGGAGCACGAATACCTCTACTGGGAGTTCCATGAGGACGGAGGCCGCAGGGCCATACTGCAGGGAGACTGGAAAGGAGTCATCTACAACTACCGCGACGGCGGCGCCATGCAGCTCTACAACCTTGCGGAAGACCCTGGCGAACAGAACGATGTGGCAGCCAGTCACCCCGACATAGTGGAACACTTCATGTCCCTGCTCAAGTCGGCACGGACCGAATCTCCCATCCCTGAATTCAATTAACGCTATAATACTACAAAATATGAAAAAACTTATTGCCGCCATATTCATGGCCATACTTTTCGGCAGTGCCTCTTTTGCCGCCGACAACGACTCCACAACGAAGGAACGGTATTACGAAGGAAGCGTATCGCTTATCTATTCATATCTGATCTCTCCCGGAATATACACCACCCATGGAGTCAGAATAGACAACGGGAAACACTTCATCGGAGGGTCGGCTTCCCTTTCGGCCGGTCTGTTCGACGGATTTTCCGCCAACCTTCATTTCACCTACAGGCTGTTCTACACTGACAAGGAGAAATTTGATGCATACATCGGATGCGGGGCCGGATACTACCATGACTTTGACCCCTACCGCGGAACTGCATATGCTTCAAACAACACCCCGGATGTCAACCAGTCACTCGGGCTCAACCTGATACCGGAAATAGGATGGGGAATAAAACTCCGCAACGGCGACATGATAGACATAGCCATTATCTGCAGTGTAAAATTCCGGCTATACGACTCATGGACCGATTACTACATTTCAAAAGGGAAAGACGCGACGGATTTCGGGCTGAATTTAAAGCCAGGATTAAAGATAGGATACAGATTCTGAACCCGGAACACAGGATACACGCAAAAAGGCCCGGCTGGAAACGATTCCGGCCGGGCCTGGTTTTTAATTCCGATGAACAATGCCGTTACCTCATGTTGAGCAGCTCGATCATCTTGATGACAGAAGTCGAGATACGGGTACCGGGGCCGAAGATGGCTGCAGCACCTGCCTTGTAGAGGGCATCATAGTCCTGAGGAGGGATAACGCCTCCCACTACTACCATGATATCCTCGCGTCCGAGCTTCTTGAGCTCCTCGATAATCTGAGGAACGAGAGTCTTGTGTCCGGCAGCAAGGGATGAGACACCGACGATGTGCACGTCGTTCTCGACTGCCTGCTTGGCAGCCTCTGCAGGGGTCTGGAAGAGAGGACCCATATCCACGTCGAAGCCGCAGTCTGCATAACCGGTAGCCACAACCTTGGCTCCGCGGTCGTGTCCGTCCTGGCCGAGCTTGGCGATCATGATACGGGGCTGACGGCCTTCCTTCTTTGCGAATTCCGCTACCATCTCCTTAGCCTTCTCAAACTCCTTGTCGTTCTTGACCTCGGAAGAGTAAACACCTGTGTTCATACGTATTACAGCTTTATAACGTCCAACTACCTTTTCGCATGCGTCGGAAATCTCGCCGAGGGTAGCACGGTTGCGTGCAGCCTCTACGGCAAGTTCGAGCAGATTGCCGCTCTTCGTCTCGACAGCCTTGGTAATGGCATCCAGGGAAGCCTGAACCTTGGCATTGTCACGGTGGGCACGGAGCTCCTTAAGCCTTGCAATCTGGGACTCACGGACTTTGGTATTGTCGATGTCGAGAATCTCGATAGGATCTTCCTTGTCCAGACGATACTCGTTGATACCTATGATCTTGTCAACACCAGAGTCGATACGGGCCTGCTTGCGTGCAGCGGCCTCCTCGATACGGAGTTTGGGAATACCGGTCTCGATAGCCTTGGCCATACCTCCGAGTTTCTCGATCTCCTCGATGTGCTCCCATGCCTTGCGGGCTATCTGGTCTGTCAGATACTCTACATAGTAGGAACCTGCCCAAGGATCTATGCCGCGGCATACGTTGGTCTCTTCCTGAATATAGATCTGGGTATTACGTGCGATACGTGCCGAGAAGTCGGTAGGCAGGGCGATAGCCTCGTCAAGAGCGTTGGTATGCAGTGACTGGGTGTGTCCCAGAGCTGCACCCATGGCCTCGATACAGGTTCTTGCCACGTTGTTGAAAGGATCCTGCTCTGTGAGGGACCAGCCGGATGTCTGGCAGTGGGTCCTCAGTGAGAGGGACTTGTTGCTCTTAGGATTGAACTGCTTTACAATCTTGGCCCAGAGCATACGGGCTGCACGCATCTTGGCGATCTCCATGAAGTGGTTCATGCCGATAGCCCAGAAGAATGACAGACGGGGTGCGAAAGCATCCACATCTATGCCGGCCTTGATACCTGTACGCAGGTATTCGAGACCGTCTGCCAGGGTGTAGGCCATCTCGATGTCGCATGTGGCACCGGCTTCCTGCATGTGGTAACCGGAGATGGAGATCGAGTTGAACTTGGGCATGTACTTGGAGGTGTAAGCGAAGATGTCGCCGATGATTCTCATGGAGAACTCAGGAGGATAGATGTAGGTATTGCGGACCATGAACTCCTTGAGGATATCGTTCTGGATGGTACCCTGCATCTCCTCGAGCTTGGCACCCTGCTCCTGGGCAGCCACGATATAGAAGGCCAGGATAGGCAGAACGGCTCCGTTCATGGTCATGGATACTGACATCTTGTTGAGAGGTATCTGGTCGAAGAGTACCTTCATGTCCTCAACGCTGCAGATGGACACACCGGCCTTGCCGACGTCACCCACTACACGGGGATGGTCGGCATCGTATCCTCTGTGTGTTGCCAGGTCGAATGCGACTGAAAGTCCTTTCTGTCCTGCTGCAAGGTTCCTGCGGTAGAATGCATTGGACTCCTCAGCAGTGGAGAAGCCTGCATACTGACGTATGGTCCAGGGCCTCATCACGTACATGGTGCTGTAAGGTCCGCGGAGGAAAGGAGGAAGACCTGCGGCATAGCTGAGGTGCTCCATTCCCTCATTGTCCTTGGGTGTGTAGATCTCCTTCACGCCGATGTGCTCCGGAGTCTCCCAAATCTGCTGTGAAGCAGATGCCTGCGCGCATCCAGCGGCGGCATTGTCAAACTGTATGTCTTTAAAATTAGGACGCATAACTTCTGAGATTAAAGAGATTTGATTCCGAGCTTCTCCTGATAGCCGCGAAGGGTCTCGAGGACGTTGCTCTTGACACTGATAAAGTTCTGAATTCCTTTGGACTGGAGTTCTTCCTTGCAGGCAGGTTCACCTGCAACGACTACTATCGCCTTGTCACCGATGAGACGTGCGATTTCGGGAACTGCTGCGGCATATTCGTCATCTGACGAGCATGCAACGACGATCTCTGCGCCCGATGCGAGAGCTGCCTTTGCACCTTCCTCGATGCTGTCGAAACGGTTGTTGTCGATGATACGGATACCGGCCACTGCAAAGAAGTTGGACGAGAACTGAGCACGTGCACGGCACATTGCCAGGTTGCCGAATGTCAGCATGAATGCCTTGGGCTCCTTGCCGCTGCGGTCGGTAGCAAGACGGAGAGCCTCGAAGGCCTCTGCAGCACGGTAGGGCTTCAGAGGTTCAACGGCATCGTCCTTCTGGCATCCGTGAACAGGAACTACCTGTCCCATGCGGGTGAGGATGTCGCGGGACACGATCTCGGGAGTAATCTCGTCACCGGCCTTCTCGAGGAAGTTGGGATACTGGTTGCTGCCGAGGATGGTGTCGCGGCGGGTAGCGTAGTTCTTGTCCCTCTTGTCGGACACGGCCTTGATTTCGGACTGGATGAACCCGGCCTTGAACTGAGCGATGTAACCGCCGGCGGCCTCAACCTTGCGGAAGAGATCCCATGCAGCCTCGGCTATCTTCTCGGTGAGCATCTCCACATAGTAGGAACCTGCGGCAGGGTCAACGACCTTGTCGAAACGGGCCTCCTCCTTGAGGATGTTCTGCACGTTGCGTGCGATACGGCGCGAGAAGTCATTGGGAATTCTGAATGCAAAGTCGTAAGGCAGAACTTCGAGATAATCCACACCTGCGATGGCAGCACTCATGGCCTCGGTAGTACCGCGCAGCATGTTTACATAGGAGTCATATACTGTCAGGTTGTACTCGGAGGTGGTGGCAAATACGAGCATCATCTCAGGACATCCCTTGGTGCAGCCGTAGTCCTCTACGACATTGGCCCACAGCATGCGGGCAGCACGGAACTTGGCAATCTCCATAAAATACGAGCTGCCTACGGCAAACTCGAAGAAAATCTTGCGGGCGATGGTCTCTACATCGATACCTGCCTCGGAAAGACGGGCAATGTACTCGCTGCCCTGGCTGAGGGCAAATGCAAGCTCCTGGGTAGATGAAGCACCGCAGCTGTTGTAGATAACGGCGTCTACTGAGATTACACGTACATTCTTGTATGAAGCCGAAGCCTTGACGCACTCTGCCAGAGCTGCGAAAGCCTTATCCTCGCAGAAAGAACCCTTCCTGTTCAGAGGTCTCAGGGGAGAGAAATCAAAAGTTGCACGGACAGCATCCTTGTCGATACCGAGAGAATCCACATACTTGAGGAAATTGTGCAGGCCCTCGACGTTCTTGGGGCAGCAGCCTCTGAAGTTCACAGGCACTTTCTCAAGAGAGATGCCCTTGAGGAGAGTTGCATAGTCGGCTACCTCCATCACCTTGCCCTCTGACAGATGGAAGGTGAAGGACTCGACACCCTTGGTCAGCAGAGTGACAGCCTGGCTGTTTGCAGCTGCTATATCGCTGCAGCATACGCTCTCGTTGATGAACCATTTGTTGTTCTGACGGGTTCCTCTTACGAAGGGGAACTCGCCCGGATTCTTCCCTATGTACTTCAGACCCTTGAGGTCCTCAGCGCGGTAGTAGGGACGAACGGAGAATCCGTCGTAGGTCTTCCATACGAGTTTCTTCTCGTAGTCGGCACCCTTGAGGTCCTTCGTAATCACCTCTTCCCATGCTGACGTAGGGACAGGAGGAAATTCGGTAAATAATTTTTCTGCCATATTTCAAAATGTTTGAAAGTTATTTTAATAGTATTTGCAAATATGTTCTACAGGAGTTTGTCATCCACCAGATAAGGTATTGTCACCTTCAGCTCCGGAGTGCGCTCCATCTCCCTTCTGATGGCAAACATTGCACCCTTGTTGCGGGCCCAGCTGCGGCGTGCGATACCGTTGTTGACGTCCCAGTGCAGCATGCAGCGGATCTTGCGGTCGGAATCTCCGCTTCCGTCTATCACCATACCGAAGCCGCCGTTGATGACCTCCCCCCAGCCGACTCCGCCGCCGTTGTGCAGCGATACCCACGTGGCACCGCGGAACGAGTCTCCGATAACGTTCTGGACAGCCATATCCGCTGTAAACTGTGAACCGTCGTATATATTCGAAGTCTCACGGTAAGGAGAGTCGGTTCCGGATACATCGTGGTGGTCACGTCCCAGAACGATGGGCGCAGATATGCGTCCTTCACGGATAGCCTTGTTCATTTCGAGGGCTATCTTGGTACGTCCCTCGGCATCTGCATAGAGGATACGTGCCTGCGAGCCTACCACCAGTTTGTTGCGGCCGGCCTCGCGGATCCAGTGGATATTGTCTGCCAGCTGGTTGCGTATCTCGTCAGGAGCTGTCTTGTATATCTCTTCAAGGACTTCAGCTGCTATGCGGTCCGTCTCTGCGAGATCCTCCGGCTTCGAAGACGTACATACCCAGCGGTAAGGTCCGAAACCGTAGTCGAAGAAGAGCGGTCCCATGATATCCTGTACGTACGAAGGATAGCGGAACGCCCCGTTCACTCCCATGATATCTGCCTTGGCGCGGGAAGCCTCAAGCAGGAAGGCATTGCCGTAGTCGAAGAAATACATGCCTTTCTCGGTAAGCTTGTTGATGGCTGCCACCTGACGGCGGAGTGACTTCTGCACCTCTCTCTTGAACTTGTCCGGATCGTTGGCCATCATGGCATTCGACTCCTCGAAAGTAAATCCTGCAGGATAGTATCCTCCGGCCCATGGATTATGGAGCGAAGTCTGGTCTGAACCGAGATCCACATCCACTCCTCTCTTCGCCAGTCTCTCCCAGAGATCCACGATATTGCCCTGGTATGCAAGAGCCACGGCTTCCTTGTTCTCACGTGCCTGCAGAGCCCTGTCGATCAGAGGATCAAGCTCTGTAAACACTTCGTCCACCCATCCCTGGGAATAGCGGGTACGGATAGCCTTGGGATTGATTTCGGCAATGATTCCTACAACACCGGCTATCACCGATGCCTTGCCCTGAGCTCCGGACATTCCTCCCAGACCGGAACTTACGAACAGCTTGCCGCGGTTCTCGGTACCGGGACGGGTGTGCATCCTGGCGGCATTCATCACGGTGATGGTGGTGCCGTGCACGATGCCCTGAGGGCCGATATACATGAAAGAGCCCGCAGTCATCTGCCCGTACTGGGAGACGCCGAGGGCGTTGAACTTCTCCCAATGGTCCTTGGAAGAGTAGTTGGGAATCACCATACCGTTGGTAATGACCAGACGGGGTGCGTCCTTATGCGAGGGGAACAGTCCGAGGGGATGTCCCGAATACAGCACCAGGGTCTGCTCGTCCGTCATCTGCGAGAGATACTGCATGGTCAGACGGTACTGGGCCCAGTTCTGGAATGCGGCCCCGTTGCCTCCGTAGACGATCAGCTCGTGGGGATGCTGGGCTACGGCCATGTCCAGGTTGTTGGAGATCATGAGCATGATGGCTGCGGCCTGGCGGCTCTTGTAGGGGAAATCATCTATGCTCCGGGCGTATATCTTGTAATCCGGACGGAGCCGGTACATGTAGATACGTCCGTAGGTCTCAAGTTCTTCCTTGAACTCCGGAATCAGTTCCGCATGATGTTTCGGGGGAAAATAGCGCAGGGCATTTCTCAGCGCGAGCTTCTTCTCGTCGGCTGTCAGAATCTGTTTCCGGTGGGGTGCATGGTTGACCGTGGGGTCGAACGGCTTGGGCGCCGGCAGCACGTCCGGAATACCTTCGATAATCGATTTCTGAAAATCAGTCATATAGTCAAATATTTTGTCTAATTTGCCGTTTACAAATATCTTACAAAAATAATAAAAGTCCTGCAAAATAATCTTCCCGTAAGGAAAAAGATTTATCTTAGCGACGCAAAATCTAAAACAAGTCCGTACCAATCGGCGCGGACAGCCTATCTAAAACACATAGTACTAACCATTTAAACCAAACAAATTTTTTATGAGCTATTTTTCTTTTAAAATGTGCTACTTGCCTCTGCTGCCGCCGTCATCGGCATCACTTCCTGCAAGCCCGTAGAGGAACTCTCCCAGGAAGCCAAGATCACTTCCTTTACTTTCGACACTTCCATCGAGGCTAACAGCATCGTGACATCCCAGCCCGTCATCGAGGGCAATACCATCACATTCACGGTCAGCTACGATGCCACAGACACACTGCTTTCATCCCTTGTTCCCGCCATCACCGTATCAGAAGGTGCGACAGTCCTCCCCTCTTCCGGTTCCGAAGTGGACTTTTCCAACGGCCCCGTGACATTTACAGTGACTGCCCAGGACGGTGCCACCACCGCCAACTACACCGCCACCGCCACTTTTGACGATCCTTCATTCCCGATTGACGAGCAGCTGGCCGGCGAGTACAAAGGTCTGATCGACATCACATTGAATGAATCACCTGTCGGTACGGACATCCCCAAGAACATTACGGTAGCCAAGGTAAACGACACGACAGTCAGCCTCTTGCTTGAGGACTTCTCCTTCGAAGGCATAGTGCTGGGCACCATACAGATTGACAGCTGCTTCCTTAGCCTCAGCGACACCCCCGAGGAAGAATACCGGTTCTCCGGCGGGCAGACCCTGTCCCTTGTCCTTGGCGAGCTTCCGACGACAGTCAACGGCACATTCTCCTCGGACGGCTCGATATTCATCAACATAGCCATCGACTTCAACGGTATCCCAGTTGATGTCACATTCAACGGCACCAAGCTCACCGGCAACGAGAGCAGCGAAGCCATCATCACCTCCTTCACCTTTGATGCCTCCTACCCCGCCAATGCAGCTGTTTTCGGAACGACAATCGACCAGGATAACCGCACTGTTTCCGTAAGCATGAATCCAGACACCGCCGGAGCATGGGATCTCACCGCTCTGGTTCCCACTATCGAAGTCTCGCAAGGAGCCACAGTCACCCCGGCATCAGGAAGTGCCATAGACCTTTCCAACGGCAAGTCGGTAACATTCACTGTCGTGGCTGAGAACGGCACCGAAAACACCTATACCGTCTCCGCCTCCGGAAGCATTTATTTCTACGATTTCGAGACATGGGAGGCCGGAACTATGTACGACGACATACTCAACCCCGCAGGCTGGGCCACTTGCAACGATGCCGTGGCTCTGATTAAGAACATGGGGGCATTAGGCGGGATAACATATACTGGTAAGTACCCCGTCCGTCCTACCGATGAAGGCGTGGAGGGCAAAGGGGCTATCATCGAATCCGTCTACACCACCGGCGGCTCCATCTTAGGACAGAAAATTCCTGCTGTTACATCAGGTACCATCTTCCTGGGTAACTTCAATGCATTTGCGGCCCTGACCAATCCCATGGCCACCACCGAATTCGGCATCCTCTTCGAGGACAAGCCACTGACCGTCACCGGATGGCTGAAATACACCCCTGGAGAGGATTTCTACGATGAGAACGGCGATATCATAGACCAGCAGGATCTCGGCACTGTCAACGCAGTACTCTACGAGGTCTCCAGCGAGGACGAGACACTCAACGGTGAGAACATCTACACATCGGAGGCCATCTGCGCCACCGGCAGCTTCGAGACAGCCGGAGCGGCCGACTTCACCGAGTTCTCCTTCGACCTGAATTACGTCAAGGACTACGACCCAGCCAAGACCTACAAGCTGGCCGTAATCTTCGCAGCCAGCAAGGAAGGCAACCAGTACCGTGCCGCCTCAGGCAGCATCATGGTCGTGGACAACGTATCCATCATCTGTGAGTAAAAATTTTATCGGGAATAGGTTTTTTCACTAACTTTGACCGCCAGTTATTAACTGCCGGCAGACAGTCAATAAGGTCCTGCTGTCTGCCGGCAGTTATTTATAAACCTATGGACCTTGCTGATTTATTACAACGGCATGAAAAGAACCACTATTATCGCAATCATCGCCTCCGCGGTTGCGGCATTTCCCGTCCTCACATCCTGTGAGGAAAACAACAATTCCGAATCCATCTCCGTTGACGATGTTACAGGAACCTACAACGGTGAGCTTGAACTCGCTATGGAAGGCATGCCTGGAGAGCCCTACGCAACCGACATTGTCGTGGACAAAGTGTCTGAAAACACGGTAAATCTCACCATCAATAACTTCCAATACATGTCATTCGATGTCGGTGATGTGACCCTCTCCGGCTGCACACTGACACCTGCAGACAACAGTTTCTCTCTGGAAGGAAGCGGCAACATCGGATTTTCCATTGACTTTGGTTCCCTGGGAGAGATTGAGGTATCGGCTGATACCAGAATCACGTCAGGGACAATCAGCCCCACAGTCCTGTCACTGGAAATAGACATAGACACCGAACTCATTGGCTCTCCCATAAGTCTGACTGCAACATTCAACGGGACGAGACCCTCTGCAGAATAAGAATCCTACTGAATATCGGACAAATTCAGTTCAGACGGAGCCCTGCCCTCAGAAAGCAGGGCTTTCATTTTATCCATCACCGGTGCAATATGGCTGTAGAACAGACGGTAACCGGAGCACAGCGCATTTAGTGGCCTGCTGTCTCCGGATGATGATACAACCCGGTGCTTGGGACAGCCGCCGCAGCATGCGGGCATCCACTCACAACGCAGGCATACTGGAGGGAGAGAATTGCGCTTGGACACTCCGAAAGAGGCCAGCCGTCCGGATGTCGCCGCATCCCTCAGGGAAATATCCCGGATATTGCCCAGCCTCCACTGGGGATAGACAAAATGGTCGCAGGGGTAGATGTCCCCGTTGTGCTCTACTGTCAGGTTACCTCCGCAACTTTCGCAGAATGAGCATATCCCGGGCTGAACTCCGCACCATGAAGACAGGGCTGCATCAAAAGTCAGGACAAAATACTGTCCGACATCCCCGCAGACCCAGCTATCAAAAATGTCGCACATATAACGGCCGAATGCCTCAGGAGCCACTGACCACGGTGCCGGAACGGATTTCTCCGCTGACGGAGGGGCGATACAGGACGCACCGGAAGAACTGTGCGACATCTGTATAATATGCTCATATACAGGCATGAACTGCATATACCGGGACCCGGCCGCCTTCAGGAAGCGGTACACCTCCGCTCCGCGTCCCTCCCCCGCCTTGCTGACGGTGGTGAGGGTATTGAACTCAGTACCGGCACGGAGCAGAGCTTCCAGCCCGTGCATCACCTTGCCGAAGGTACCGACGCCGCCCGCAGTACGGCGGAAACGGTCATGGACATCCTCCGGACCGTCTAGGGAAAGTCCTACCAGAAAACCGTTGTCCCTGAAAAATGCAGCCCACTCACCGTCCAGCAAAGTCCCGTTGGTCTGAACCGTGTTGTGTACAGGCCTTCCTCCGGAATATTTCCTCTCCAGATCCAATGCCCTGCGGAAAAATTCCATTCCGGCCAGCAACGGCTCGCCTCCGTGCCACTCCACTGTCAGCTCAGGCAGATCGCAAGATGCACAGAAACCGCTTATGCACTTTTCCAGCAGCCTGGCATCCATCACCGGCTCGCGCCCCCCGTAGAGGGAAGCCTTGTCAAGATAATAGCAATAGGAGCACCGCAGATTGCACCTGGAGCCCACAGGCTTCAGCATCAGGCTGAAGGCGGTACTGTGGCCGAATCTGGAGGCCTCGGACAGAGTTATGGTCCCGCCTACTCCTCCCATACGGGTATGCCGTCGTAATCAAATGCAAATTCGTCTACGTACATCAGGCTGCCGATACCTCCTGTAAAAAAGTCCGCATACTGGCTTGCAACTGCCACAACCGCACAATAAGTAGGTTTCCGGTTGTCGCGGTATTTTATGTCAATCGAGAACTGCCGGTATTGTCCGCCGGTTCCTACACTGTCGATCAGTTCCCCGTAACCTATTACACCCGGATCGTTTATATCCAGATATCTGTGTTCTGTGGTATTGACTCTGTAAGGACCGTCCCATGCGGTGACATAGACGAAAATATGACACCTGTCCATGCGGCCGCCGATGGTATTGCGGTCGAAAGGCAGAGTCACGTTCTGAGGCGGCTTGACATTGTCAATCGCCTTGGGTGCATAGCTGTAATAACCGGTAAGTCTCAGAGGACGTGTCTCGAACGGCCGTCCGAAGAAGACCTCCGCACCCAGTCCCTGAACACTGCCGAAATGCCCTGAAAACACATTGCCTCCTGCCATGGCGATTATGGCATTGACCGTCTCGAGGCGGGCCGCACTCTTTCCCTCCCCGGAGACTGCCAGGAAGGAGGTTTCCTGCGATGTTGGAGTCTTGCCTCCCAGCCTGGCTCCTGTGTTGCCGGAATCCCACCACGGGTCAGCCTGGGTGGCATTGGGATATACTACCCCGTCCGTAGTGTTCCACGCATCAAAGCTCATATTGGGCATCTGAAGTGCCTGTTCGGTAGTAAATGTCACTTCGGGTCCTTCTTCGGTTCCCGCGCAGATTCTGTACACATATTCGGTTCCCGGCTGCAGACCCTCCAGCAAAGCAGACACCGCCGTACCCTCTACTTTCACTGCCGAAGGCGGAACATCATTCCACTGGTCAGACGATGACGTACGGTACCGGAAACCGGCCTCGCCCGCTCCCGCCGGAATTGTCCCGGAGAGATAGGCTACCGTAGCCCAGGCATCCGCAGCTCCGGTCTCCAGCGTTGACTCCTTCTGATATGCGACCACAGTCCACAGTTCCTCTACATCCCTGTATTTTACGGTAAAACGCTGCGCTATGGAGAAATCATGGACCACAGCCGGATCCGGCTCGATGACCGAATTGGACGGCCCGAGCTTCATATCTGTGATAGTCACCGACTCCAGTGGCTGTTCGAACGTAACATAGAACAAGGCATAATGCTCGTCGGCGTTGAACTCTGCCTCGCCTACCTGGTTCTGCACCCTTATATACCTCTCCACTGTCTGGGTAGCCGTTATGGTCCACTCATAGCTCTGGTCCGGCCAGGTGGTCAACGTATAGGTCTTGGGGGTCGACAGGTCTATGATACTGTCAAGCGCCGGTGACACTGTAGCATGATCAGACAGTTCGAAGCGCAGAAGACGCAGAGACGACAGCACGGCCGTATCCACCATATCCACCGTAACGGTCCTGGCGACACTGTCTATAACAGCCTCTCCCAACTGCCCCTGCACCTCAAAAGCGGTAATCTTGCCAAGAAGCCTGGGATACGGTATGTCATTTTTGATGCAGCCGGCAACAACGCCGGCCAGCAGCATGGCCGTCAGCCATCTCATAGGAACCTTCTCTTTCATTGTCATTTCTTTTTCGTCTGCACTGACTTGTCTCTGCCTATCGGGAGAACGAAGTTCACACCTATGTTGATCGAGAGCAGATTGAGCTTGAAGTTGGCCTTCGAAGTCTCGTAACGTCCCTGATATACCTGATTTGTAGTCTGGTCTATACGTTTCCACTCCAGTCCCAGAATACCCACTGACGCCTCTACGGACATCTCGTTGGTCACGAAGACGACTATGCCCGGAATAACGTCTATGCCCAGATCCAGAATATTCTGGAACGTTCCTGTCATTGACTCTCCCTTCCCGTTGACAGTCTTGCCCTGCCCGGCCCCGAAATTCAGGGATATGTCGCTGAACAGGCCGAACACCTTGCTGCGTCCCAGCGGGATATAGTAACGGTAGGACAACGATCCGTAATAAGTATGCTGAAGCATGTAGAAGTCGGATATCCCGAAACTCAGGTCTGGAGACAGGGACAGACTGGTCTCGTCTATCCTGCCCAGTGTCCGCTGGTACGAAAACTTCACTCCCACCGCCATGTTTTTGGCAAAGGAATAATACACGTACGGGGTAGCCGCCAGCGTATAGGCACTGATATTCATGTTGTCCAGAATTATGAACTTGTAGTCGTAGAAGTTGTAGTCCCTGTAGGATACGGAACCTCCGAACATCAGCTGTCCCTTGGGCATGAACACCGGAGCATCCCGGAATCCCAGACCGCGGTCGAACTTCCCGGCGGCGCCCGCACTGCCTGCGGACACCGCTGCAAGAAGTATCAGACCTATTATCGTTTTATAGACATTTCTCATTCGAAGAGGAACTCAAATTCGTCGATGTACATGACACTGCCCACACCGCCGGTGAAGTAATCAGCGTACTTGCTGGCGGTAGCCACTACTAAGACATGGGTAGGCTTGCGCTCAAGGTCGCGGTATTCGAGATTGATGGTAAACTCCTTATACTCGCCGTTGGAATTCTCGGGAATCTCGAGCTCGCCGTAGGCGATGACTGCCGGGTCCTCGTCGGGGACGAAGAATGTTCCGGTATTGGTATTCACATTGAAAGGTGAGCTCCAGTCCGTCAGGGCTACGTATATCTTGCCGACGTCCATCGTTCCTTTAAGGTCCTCGTAGGGAGCCTTGACCTTGTCTATAGCTTTCGGCGCATAAGAGTACCATCCGTGCAAAGCCGAGGGACGGCTGGTATAGGGACGTCCGAAGTTGATGGATGCACCTAAACCGGAGACAGATCCGAACGAGCCGGAATAGATATTACCGCCGGCGAACGCCAGGATTACATACTTGGATTCCATCCTCACGGCCTTGCCGCTGACGACAAATGTCTCCTCGGGGGAAGTGGGGTTGACCTCAGAAAGAGTGTTCGCGCCCTTATTTCCGGAATCCCAGAAATAATTATCACCCATATCGGCATTGGCATACCAGTTCTTGCCGTCCTTATACCAGTTGTCGAAACTGAAGTTGGGCAGCTGATCCGCGGCCTGCGTTGTAAATGACATTATGTTGTCATCACTCTGCTCGGCAGCCGTTATTGCCCTTACCTCATACTGTGTGGAAGGCTCCAGTCCGCCTATCCTGGCCGAATATGCAGTTCCCTCTTTGGTCAGTTCCCCTGAGAAGGGATTCCATGCACTTTCTCCGGCCTTGCGCCACTCGAATCCCAAGCCTTCAGGCTCCGACTCAGTGTTGTACTGGGCATATACATACACAAACTTGGCCCATGGATTGGTACTGATTGTCGATACTTCCACATTGGGAACGACTTTAACGGTTATCTTGGTTGACACATACTGGCTCTGCATATCCAATATGTTGACAGCAAACTCATAAGTACCGATGGCAAGACGGGATGACAGCAGCTGGCGCATGTCTATTTCCGCCCCGGTCTCCCCCTCCGCACAGTCTGACCACGTCAGGCCGGCAGCTGCCGCTGCTTCCCTGACTCCGGCTTCAGATGCCAGAATGTCGACAGTTCCCGGGATGCCAAGAGCCGTCACTGCTTCGGAACTGTGTGTAAGGGACACACGCTTGAATCCGGCCTCTGCCTTGAGTCTGAAAAGCCCGACAAGACCCACACCCTGAGCAGCCCTGACCACATCTGTCAGATCTGCTCCGCTGGCCTCGGTCACTACTGGTTCCGGTGCCTTGTTGAGGTTGACATTCAGATCGTGAGACTGCTCGTTGACTGTTCCGTCCACACTGATGCGGACAGAGACACCTCCTTCCTGTGTAGCACTTCCGGAACCGTTGATGTCGAAATGGATATTGTAATAGTCACGAGGCTTGACATTCGTTATCTCGTTGGTAATGGGTTCGTATTCCGTGTCGTCGGTATTGGTCATCGTAATGGTCCATACCAGTGATCCGGTAGCCTTGAAATAGCCCTGTCCGGCAAGAGTCTCTCCGTCATAGGTCAACGTACCGTTGGGAAGCCCGTTGGTCACATCCACTGAATACTTGGAGAAATTCTGTTTGACGGCATCCGAAAATGATACCGTAACCTTGACATTTGCCATGGTACAGGTTATCATGGAACTTGCCTCCTGTCCTGCCACGACGGCGACAGTATCGCGTCCCTCGAAATAAGGGGAATCAAAACCGGCCTCTACATCCGTACCGTTGGAAGCCTTTATGATATAATTGCCCTCTCGAAGGGTTATGGGTTCATTCTGCAGGGTGTGATGGTCGTCGACTGTCTTGACTATAACTCCGCTCTGGATATCTATGACCTCCACCTTGAAAGTCATATCGTCCTGACTCTCCGCCCTGGTTACGGGGGAGAGACTGAGATCGTACCCGAACTCCAGAGTCAGAAGCCCCTCACCTCTGGACAGCAGCACCCCGTTCTCCTTCCTGCTGCAGGAAAGGAGTGACAGTGCCATGATGGCTGTCAGCGTGATGTATCTGAAACTTCTGTTCATAGTGCTATTCCGTCATTATTATGGTAAGGGTTTTGGACAATGATGCGCCCTCACTATCTATTATTTTTACACCGATCTTGTTTGTCTCTACCGGCATCGCCTCAAGGAACGCTCCGATTGCAAATGTTTTTGACGTCTGTCCTTTGACATCGGAATTATCAGATATTCCGAACAGCTCGCCCCAGAAGCCCAGCTTCAGCGCGTCCATATTCGCCAGATCCACAGTGTATCTGTCTTTTTCCGGCACCGTACCCAACACCGTGTCCAGAAGAGCCCTTAAACCAGCGGACTTCACATCTACAATGAAATTGGCTATACCGGCAGGAGCCTCTACTGTGAGATTGAACTCTGACGGCAAACTTGCCTTGCTGTATGTCACAGGCTCATCCAGCCCGGCCGTAGCGGTTATCGTAATATTGGGTTCCTCAGGTTCTTCCACGGCTGCTGCAGTTGTAAAATGCAGGGTAAATGCATCGGCTGCGGCATCGGCTGCTCCGGCACGGGTTACAGCGCCTGCCGGTACGGCAAGGGTATATGAGGTTCCGGCAGTAAGTGCGGGAAGCGTGACAGTAACGACATTGCCGGAAGCTGAAGCGGTACAAGGCTGGTCGTTGAGGGTTATGGCTGCATCGGATGCCACAGACACGTTGGTCGTGTAGGTAATGGCGACAGATGCTGTCTCCACCGGCACATCCGCGGCTCCTTCAGCGATCGATGAAGCCGAAACCTCAGGTACTGCGACCTCGTCATCCACAGGATTCTCTTCAAGGCCATCTATATGAATGTCCTCCTCACGTCCGTTGAGGCTGTAATCTATGCTGATGCCGTCTGTGAAATCCATATAGCCTGTCTCACTGGCATCGACTGTGAACACATGGTGGTCCTTTGCTGCCACTGTCTCGATGCTGGCTTGATGGTTGATACTTCCGCCTGTCTTGCGGGTACCCTTAATATCTATCTTAAGAGGGGCTACATCGAAGAATCCGGAATTTCCGGCTTCCACAATGTTTTTCTCCCATACCAGCACACCGTCCTTGGACGATACGGTGATAGTGAAATCATCATTCATCTCATTCAGGAATGCCTCCGTACACTTCACCGTCACCATCATGTTGGTAATGCCGCATGTAACCGCTATGCTCTGGGTCTGTCCGGCCACTACAGTGACCGTCTGAGAGCCTGCATACTTGGGCTGAGCCCATGCCACAGCCTTGTCTCCGGGGGACTTGGCATCCACCCTGTACTCGGCCGGTTCAAGAGTTACAACCGTAGGTACATCCGCAAAGCGGTCCCATGACTTTACCGTCTCTCCGCTTGATGTCCTGACTATCGCCAGAGAATACTCGTTCACGTCATTGTTGTTGTTCAGGTCCGCGTCGGACTTGGTTCCTTCATCAGGTACAGGGGAGAATTCTTCGTCGGATACAATGCTCAGAGCCAGTTCCACCTGCTCGGTCTTGCCGTACCCCAGCTCCTCGCGCTTGCACCCTGAGAACACGAGAGCCGTCAATATAATCGATGTTAAAATGATTTTTTTCATATCTGTATTTTTCACTATTCGTAAATAAGTTCTATGTCATCCACTGTCAGGATGCTGCCACCATGGACATTGGCCGTCTTGTCACCGCCATATGCAATACTCATGTTGTACTGCCATTTATTGCTGTCCGATGCACTGACAAATTCAATATAAATGGTATCAGCCTTAAGGTCTGTCCTACTGTAAGCGATATCCACTGACATCTGAGTCCATTCAGAACGGGAGTCCGAGGATGAATATGTAGCCTCGCCTATCACTGTATCACCGTTCTTGACCGAGATATATGCCTTGAAACTGTCCGATTCAAAGGATGAGTATTTATACCAGAAATTGAGTTTACTGGGACGCGAAGCAAATGACCGTCCCTGTACGCCTCCATAAACTCCGGTAAACACTTTACCGAAACCTACAGTAGGGGATGGCGCCGTTCCACTTGTGGCCGAATTGCTTATTGCAATCAACATCATCTGGGCAGCTCTTCCTCCATTCCTCCCACCTACGTAACTGACCATAGGGAAACTTTTGTATGTCGCACCAGTATTGGTTCTGTCTCCAGGTGTTGTCTCCGAATTGTTACTGTCCCACCATTTTGTACTTTCCTGTTGGTATGGTGCATAATTTGTCTGATATACATCATCACCCCAGAATAGTCCGGATTTGTTCACATAATATTCCCATTCACTCCACTCCTCGAATCCTGCATTTTCCACCTGCTGGGCAGCTTCTGTAGCCACCTCGCGGACATCGGCAGAGACACCGTTGTTGTATCTGGCACGTACCGAATATTTTGTACCGGGGGTGAGTCCTGTGATGGTCACCGTATTCGATGTTCCGGATACGGACGATGTGTACTTGGGCTTCATCCAGCTTCCGCCTTCCGGCATCACTTCCGGATAGAGAAGAGAGACATCTCCGTTGGATGTACTGAGTACCACATTCTCCAGACGTGCCGCCCATACATTGCCCTCGGCTATTTCGCCCAGGGATATTTCAGCCTTGACCGGAGTGATTTTGAATGTTGCCTCGACAGTCTTGCCCATCTTGTCCGTGAGCTTTATAGTGAAGCTGTGGACATTGGCCGCCGCATCCTCTACATAACTGAACTTGCGGGCTACAGCCGAAAGATCAATGGATCCCATTTTGAGACCATCCTCCACTACGTACACCAGTCCGTCCCTGTCTATGATATTTTTGTCGGATGCGCTGAGATTGAAGAAATCCAGGGTCTCGGGCCAGCCGAGGGATTTCAGGTATGAAGAATTGACCGTCATTACACAGCCTGCGAGACCGCTGACTGCCTCGTAAGAGATATTTGCATTGGGTTCGATACCTTCTACCATGGAAAGGTTGCCCTCCGAATCAAATCCGCCGGTCTCTGGAGACAACACTGGCGCATCCTTCGGCAGCATGTATGAAGGGAGCTCCACGACCACGGTCGAGTCGTTGGTGGTCCGGTCAACCGTTATGGTAAGTCCTATATTCTGGGTAGGAACAGCATCCGTGTCAAGATTCAGGGTTATGAAGTCTCCGGGAGCAGCCGAAATCTCGCTGCCGTTGCGGAAATACCATGTCTTGCCGTTCTTGTCGGTAAGGGCCACATCGACTGTAAGAGGATCCGCAGGCATGTATCCTGCCTCATCCTTGTGCGCCATATCGAACACCAGGGAACCGCGCCTGTTGGTCACTGTAGTCTCATAGGATGTGTACTCCGACAGGACATTCTCACCGTACTTTACGGCCACCTTGATATTGGCCATACGGCACACGGCCGCTACCGTCACCGTCTCCTGAGGAAGTACCGTAAACTGCTGCTCTCCCTTGAAGAACCAGGAGTTCCAGCCGCTTGCCGTAGAATCTCCCAAAGTGGCCCTCAGAGTGTAGGGCCCGCCGGCATTCATCTGGACTGCCGTGCTTTCCTGTGCCTTGTACTCCGCAAACGTAGCCCAACGCTTGAATATGACTCCCTGGGAATTGATTATTTCCACCTTGAAGTCATCGGCGTTGAGCGAACCGTCTTCCAGCTCGGCACGTGTAGCAGGTGCCTGAGCGGCAAGGTCGATTCTGATTCCGCCCATACCCGGCCCGTAAATGTTGTCCTCTCTTCTCGAGCAGGAAAAGGCCAGAAGTACAAGGAGCAAAAGGATTGAAAAGTTTTTGACTTTGCTCATTTGCTCTTAATTTTAGGGTTTAGTACTTTTTTCCAAATTAGCTGGCGGCAAAAGTAGTATTTTTTTCCCCGCCGGAGCCATTCTTCCCGAAAAACTTCATAAATTTGCATCGGTCCAAAGGAGGACCGTTTTGGATAATGAGCGAAAAATTAAGAAATTACGACGAATCTGCAATAGAGACCCTGGACTGGTACACCCACATCCGCACCCGCCCCGGCATGTACATCGGCAGCACCGGGGACGGCTCGATGCCGGACGACGGCCTGTATGTGCTGGTCAAGGAAGTGATTGACAACTCGATAGATGAATATGCCTCCGGTTTCGGCCGCGAGATCATCATCACCGTGGAGGGCCGTCAGGTGACGGTGCGCGACTTCGGCCGCGGCATCCCCCTCGAGAAGCTGATCGACGCCTCCAGCAAGCTGATGACCGGCGGCAAGTTCGACAGCGGGGTATTCAAGAAAAGCGTAGGACTCAACGGTATAGGTATCAAGGCGGTCAATGCCACATCGGTATATTTCCAGGTGACGGCATGGAGGGACGGCAGATGGCGGAGCGCCACCTATTCCAAAGGTATACTCGAAAAGGACGAGAGCGGGGAAGGCTCCTCCGAGAAGAACGGCACCCTCGTAAGCTTCATCGCCGACGACGAGGTCTTCCACAACTACTCCTACAACATGGAGTTCATCCAGACCATGGTGCGCAACTACGCCTACCTCAACACCGGTCTGACCCTCCGTCTCAACGGCACGGCATATCATTCGCAGAACGGTCTGCTGGACCTGGTCAACGAGACCATGGTCGCCGAGCCGCTGTACCCCCCTATCCATCTGAAGGGCGAGGACATCGAGTGCGTCATCACCCACGGGGACAGCAACGGGGAGAACATCGCGTCCTTCGTCAACGGCCAGAACACGACCCAGGGAGGTACACATCTGGCTGCTTTCCGCGAAGCCGTAGCCAAGACGGTAAAGGAGCATTTCAAGAAGGATTTCGAGCCGGCGGACATACGGCAGTCCATAGTAGGGGCCATCAGCATAAGGGTCAACGAGCCTGGCTTCGGCAACCAGACCAAGACCAAGCTGAGTTCCAAGGACGTACGCCCCGGCCTGTCGGTCCGTTCCTTCATAGGCGACTTCGTGGAGGAAGAGCTGGACAACTACCTGCACAAGCATCCTGATACGGCCTCCGTCATGCTCAAGAAGATACAGGCTTCGGAAAAGGAACGCAAGGCCATCTCAGGCATTCAGAAAAACATAAAGGAGAAAGTAAAGAAAGCCAGTCTGTGCAACAAGAAGCTGCGCGACTGCCGCGTACACTATACCGACACCCGCAACCCTCTGGCAGAGGCATCCTCCATATTCATCACCGAGGGAGACTCCGCCAGCGGCTCGATCACCAAGATCCGCGACGTCAATACCCAGGCCGTGTTCAGTCTCAGGGGCAAGCCGCTGAACTGCATACAGAAAAGCGAGAAGGAAGTCCGCGAGAACGAGGAGATGCTGCTGCTAAAGGCGGCTCTCAATGTCGAGGAGGACATGGACAATCTCCGCTACAACCGCATAATCATCGCCACCGATGCCGATGTGGACGGAATGCACATACGCCTGCTGATGGTCAGCTTCTTCCTCAAATACTATCCCGACCTCATCCGCCAGGGACATGTATATATCCTGCAGACCCCCCTCTTCAGGGTGCGCAACAAGAAGCGCAGCATCTACTGCTACAACGAGGAAGAGAAAGCGGCTGCCGTCAAGGAGCTTGGAGCCGGCCATGAAATAACCAGATTCAAAGGTCTGGGAGAAATTTCACCTGACGAGTTCAAGGACTTCATCGGCGAGGAGATGCGTCTCGACCCGGTCCGTCTCGACCCCGACGACAGCATCACCCCACTGCTACAGTTCTACATGGGCAAGAACACCATGGACCGTCAGTCATTCATACGTCAGAACCTCCGTTCTGACCTAATTCTGGAGATAGTATAATGAGAATAATCAGTCCAAAGACCGCCAAACGCATACTCAACCTCATGGGTTGGAAAGGGATGGACGAGGCCATACCCGCTCCCAAGTGCATCATACTGGGAGCCCCCCACACCTCTATCTGGGACTTCGTCATCTCCTGGCTGTACTACCGCTCTGTCGGAGGCAATGCCAAGGTCATGATCAAGAAAGGATTCTTCAAATGGCCGCTCGGTCCCATCCTGCGCCACCTCGGCGGCATACCTGTCGACCGTACGACAGGTGGCGGAGCCCAGCTGGTACGCCAGATGATAGAGGAATTCGAGAAGGACGAATACTTCCAGCTGGCCATAGCCCCGGAAGGCACGCGCCGTCCGGTGAAGCGCTGGAAGGGTGGGTTCCACCTGATAGCCAAAGCTACAGGAGTTCCTGTATTCCTCGGCTACTTCGACTGGGGGACCAAGACTGTCGGGGCAAAGGAAGAATTCCACATCACAGATGACATCAATGCGGATATGAAACGCATCCGCCAATGGTACAAGGACAAGGGAGTTGTTGGAAAATATCCCGAAAAATTCACTACAGGGGACGACCTGGACTAAAAAACACAGCATTATGGATAACGTACATCAGCAGTCGCTCCGTGCGCTGCTTGAATTTTCATTTACAAGATATCAGGACAATCCGTTCCTGTACTTCATAGACGGAGCCGGCTATACCTATGGGGAATTCCATGCCAAGGCATACGAAACGGCAGCCCTGCTCTCCCGCTACGGCCTCCGCAAAGGAGACATGGTCGGTCTGCTTTCGCAGAACATGCCCAACTGGGGCGTGGCCTATTTTGCCACGGCCGCATTCGGAATGATATCCGTTCCCATGCTGCCCGACTTCTCCGAGAGCGAGATCAAGCATATACTCAAGCACTCCGAAGCCCGTGCCCTCTTCGTCTCCCGCAAACTCCTCCACAAAGTCCTGCCCAAAGCCATGGACAGGCTTGAGACCGTCATCTGCCTCGATGACTTTTCCATAATCAAAGGAGAACCTCTCGCTTCTGCCGCCCCGGCCCCGCTTCCCTCCGAAGAGGAGATCCGGCCCGACGACCTGGCCGCTGTCATCTACACCTCAGGTACCACAGGTAGCTCCAAGGGAGTAATGCTCAGCCACCGCAACCTCTGCGCCAATCTATGGTCCACAGAAGATGCCCGCCCCAGCTTCGACTGGGACGTATGGCTGTCCCTGCTGCCCCTGTCCCACACCCTGGAATGCAGCATGTGCCTGCTCCTCCCCATGCAGGCCGGAGCAAGCGTCTACTACATCGAGAAAGCCCCTACACCCTCGATTCTGATGAATGCCCTCGCGAAGGTGCGCCCCACCACGATACTGTCCGTACCCCTTATTATAGAAAAGGTATACCGAAGCGCTGTACTGCCCAAACTAACCGCCTCACCACTGCTCAGGCTGATGCACCGTATCCCGCCCCTCAGGAAAATGATGCACCGCAAGGCAGGAAAGCAGCTTTTCGAAAAATTCGGAGGGCGCATCCGCTTCTTCGGCATAGGCGGAGCCCGGCTCGACCCGGAGGTGGAACGCTTCCTGCTGGAAGCCCGCTTCCCTTATGCAATAGGCTACGGCCTCACCGAGACATCCCCCCTCATCGCAGCGGCACCGCCTGAAAAAGTCCGGCTCGGCTCCACCGGTCCGGTCGTAAAGGGAGTGGAGCTGCAACTGCTGGACAAGGACCCCAAGACCGGAGTCGGAGAAATTGCGGTCAAAGGGGACAATGTAACCCGAGGCTACTTCAAGAATCCCGAAGCAACTGCAGCAGCATTCACGGAAGACGGATGGTTCAAGACACGTGACCTCGGCTGCCTCGACAGGGACGGCTGGCTCTACATCAAGGGCCGCTCATCCAGCACCATCATAGGTCCCAGCGGAGAAAATATCTACCCCGAGGAAGTCGAGAGCGTCATAAACAGCCACGAAATGGTCTCCGAGTCAGTAGTAACATCCCGCAAAGGCCGCCTTACCGCCCTTGTACACTTCGACTCAGAGAAACTCAAGGCATTCCTGGAGGCCAAAGACGAATTCAAGCGCACCACCCAGGAAAAACTGGAGCATCTGAAGAAGGAAATACTTGACTACGTCAACCAGAAAGTCAGCAAATTCTCCCGCATCAGCGAGATAGACCCGCAGGAGAAAGAGTTCGAAAAGACCGCCACCCACAAGATCAAACGCTACCTCTACGACGGCTCCAAAACCAAGGACGGCAAAGACAGCAAGAGCGGCAAGGATTCCAAGTCCAAGGAGCGGTAAAGACTCACGCTCCGACACACTCCGAACGGCAAAGGCTCCCAATCCCCAAAGCTCCCCACCACAACGGCAGCATTTCCCGCATTTCAGTGCCGTTGCGGACACCGCTCTTCTGCACTGCACCGCCTAGAACGCCCACAAGCAATCACATCTGTCGACAATCCACTATCCACGCCTGTATCACGCAGGTGAACCGTTTTCCTACTCCTTCGGAAGGAGTCGACGTTAGGAAGAAGCCGACGTTTGAAAAGGAAAACTTTTTTGTTGACGTTCCTCTTAGATTTGCTGTACGCGGTTTGATTCTGCGCATTGAAGGCGTCAGGGCATGGCTTGGTTATAAGCCAAATCCCACCGCCGGAGCTGAACGCCCAGAACAAGCGGTTCAGACTAAAAAGCCTGAATGAGAATGCGAAGTTCGGCACTACGAGCACAGCTTTCTCCGGCTTGCAAACGCCGGTGTGGCCATCCCGGTCTACAATATCGAAGAGCCCAAAGCCCCCCCCTGCTGCTTTCCAGCTCCCGGAATCTGTTCAAACTCTTCTAGAATGATGTCGGACTTTTAGCCGCACAATACGCAGATGGAATCCAGCTGCGCATCATCACAGGCGACAGGGACATCAATTACGGCTCCGTCTACGAGAATACTGTTGCACAGGAGCTTACCGCCCACGGTCTGACTCCGTACTACAACAACAACAAGAAGCGCGGTGAACTGGACTTCGTCATAGAGCTGTCCGGAAGAATCCTGCCGATAGAAGTCAAATCCGGCAAATACTATGAAGTCCACAGGGCACTCTCGAACATCCTGGACTGCAGCGAATATTCTCAGGAAGAAGCCATCGTACTCAACAACGGCAATCTGAGAAAGGAAGGGAAAATCCTCTACGCTCCTGTGTACATGATCTGTTCCTCGAGAAAAAGAACGATGCCCCGTCATTCTACAAAGTAGACCTATCCGGTCTTCAGACTACAGCCGCCGGGCACGTTCCGAAA
Organism: uncultured Bacteroidales bacterium; assembly: GCA_944326245.1. GTDB lineage: Bacteria > Bacteroidota > Bacteroidia > Bacteroidales > UBA932 > Coprenecus. The sequence continues at coordinate 80,892 of CALVDF010000007.1, read as the reverse complement.
AAATAATGCGGGTCGCTATTCCTACGATATAATCCTCCGGCACCAGTCCGAAATAACGGCTGTCATCTGAATTGAATACATTGTCCCCACATAAAAAATAATAATTGTTCCGGAACACATAGCTCTTGAGAGGAGTATTTTCCAAGAGGATATTGTAGCTGTCGCATATAACGGGCCTGCTCCCGGTCTCCAGCTCTATTGCTCTTTCATAAAATTTCAGATTATGCGGATTTACAGCGACTGTATCGCCCGATGAAGGAATATATACCGGGCCGAAATCTTTGATTGTCCAGACACATCCGTCATATAGTGTCATTGCATTGAATGCAGTCCGCTTATTTACAACTAGATTTGAATCCCGCTGTCTGGCCAGTGCTCTCTGATACCGCTCCTCACCGATAACTTCACCGGCCGGCACAGACTTGTTGTAAAAATATCCGTTACTGATACCGACCGTATCGCCTGGACGGCCTATACACCGTTTCGCGTACACATAATTGATTTTGAACTCTACCTTCCCAGACCTATATGGATCAGGATAGTTGAAAATAAGTACATCCCCAACCTGCACATCTCTGATTCCCGGCATCCTGAATGAAGATATCTCATGCTTTGAAAAATCGAAGTCCTTATAGATACGGGCTCCGAAGAGCAATTTGTTGACCAGAACATGATCTCCATCCAGGAGTGTTGGGTTCATGGATACTCCTTTGATGCGGAACTGGTCAAAACAGAATACAGGTATAACCGCTGCCAGGACAATCAATGCCGACACACCCCACATCATTATTCCAACAACTCTATATACTTTTGATCTACAAGTCTTCATCCCGCACCGCCCCTTGAAGGGCCACTTCTGTGACCTGCCCGGAATAACTGTTGGTAAATGACAGCACGTAAAAGAAATCGCCAGCGTACGTTGCAGAAAAACTCAAATCCAGGACGGCGGACTTTCCGGCCGGAATCCTCTTCATCAGAGCATTGCCGATATCCACACAAGGGCATGTACTGCTGGCTTCTGTTATCACAATATCTTCACGGACTGTATTCTCCGCCACCAATTCAATTTCCGTCACCGCCCCCAAGGGCAACACACCCAAATCGTATATCCTTCGGTCAAAGACAAGAGACGGGTCTTCAGCCAAATGCACAGCGTCCGTCATTCCGGCATCACTGACTCCTTTCATACCGATCGTCCGACGGTACAGCTGATAGAGAGTCTCATTGAAAAGCGGATTCCCCATCAGAACGGCTTTGCCGGAACTGTCCAGAAGAAATGTCGAGAATCTCCGGTTCCCGGCATACTCAGGATTATCTTTCAGGAACCGACCGGCACTGTCCAGCCATACCTCATATCTGCCATCGGAAGTCAGCTCCACCATCTCCTCTAAACTACGCCTGGAAGGTGAGAATATAAAATAGTTACGAAGCTTCTCAGGATGTATCGCCGCATATTCCATCATCTCCTCCCAAAGATAGAGATTGTTATACCCGCAGCTGTTGCATGCCTCAGGAGCATAGAACACCACCAGCCTGTGCTCTGGGATAAGTGAATCTGAAGGCAACTCAAAGCGGATCTTCTGAAATGCGACAATGTCTCTTTTGAGACGGTAACTGTCACAGCCACTTATCATCAAAAGAGACATTAAAGCTATCGTGTTATAGAGTCTTCCTTTATACCCCATTCTTACTATTACTACAAGGTTATTTTCCTAAGTTCTATCTTATAATGCTCATCTTCTTTTTCCGGAATCACTTTTGATATGAGCCAGCCATTATCATAACCAATAATGTTGCCATAATCGGATATATCTCCCTTATACAAGATTTCAGCATTACGGTCTGCTACAAAATCTATAAAAGTGCCATTATCCAGCATACTTCCTATCACATACCTATCTCCAGCTATCCCAAAACGATACAATGCCGTATATTCGCGATACTCACCACTGTCGAATATTGCTCCTGCGCCCAGACGTTCCTCATCTGAAAAAGATTTCTGACCAAAATCCAAAGCATAAATTTTCACAAGACTCCCTTTATCATCGCAGACATAAATATTGTCATCCAAAGGCCGGCTATAATAAAACACATTGTCATTCCTGTAAAAACGAGGACGACCGAATGTTATAGACGGATCAACATACTCTGAATACATAAGACTAACCTTCTCTACCTTCAACAATGTATCCGTCACTGCTATCTGCATTTTTTCACTTTCCCAAGGCGGAATACCTAAAAGCATTCTCCCGTCATCTAGAAAAGCCATACATTCCATATCAAAATCCGTTGATAAAGCCTCATCATATGACAAATCACTCCTGTACTTTATCAAACGGTTCGCCACCGGGTCCTCTATCCAGATGCCGCCACCCGGAGCAATTGCAAAATCGGATATATTCAGATATTCTCCCGGCCCACGTCCTACTGCTCCAATTCTCCCAAGGCAATTACCCAATGAATCAAAAATCAAAAGTTCACTGGCTCCCATCGTTCTTTTATCCAACACAAATATGCGACTGCCAGCAAAAATACATTTTTCAGGATTTGCCGGAACCGATAAATCTGCAGACTTCAGTTCTATTGTCTTAACAGTGTCAGAAATTATATCAATATCTGCAAGTTCCTTTACCTCATAAGTAAACAAGCTTACCTTTTCTACTGCCGCTCCTTCTTCATCTGTAATGCATCCTGAAAGGAGCAGAGAAAGCGACACTAAACATATTAATGAATTTACCGCCTTGATCATAATTCTTACCAGAATACTTACTATTAATTTAAAACCGCAATTAAAATTAAAAATGAGAAAGCGATCTCTTTGAATATTTGTTTTATCGTTAAGCCTACTGAAGAATGGCTCTATGCTGCGAAAATAGTCTGCACTTTAAATCCCCTCCTGAATACGGCCAGATCTGTTATAGGGAGAATCTCCATCGCTTTCATTTTCTAAACTTTCAACTATTCAGGATTGTTGCTGGTTCCGCCACAACTATTCGTATCATCCACACATGACAATTCAGTTTCGTTTTTGCACACAGTATACACAGATTGAGTAGACGTGGTAGTCGTTGTACCTGTTGACGGGTTTGTCTCACTTTCTATTGTTGTCACTGTCACATAATCCCTAGGAGAATAACAACCCGATTTAGGCCTCACGACAATTCCTGTCAGAGCCTCGATATTCGCTTTCGTAAGTTCTGAAAGATCAGACTTACTGTTAAGACCGATAATTGCTGCTGATGCTGCGCCACATAATACTGTAAGAGCGATAATTAATGCTTTTTTCATAAATGTTTTAATTGTTAAAAAACTCAGTTATTTATAAGAAACGTTCCTTCTGCATACAATGCCTTGCTGTCTATTACAAGCCAATATCTACCAGGCGACTGAGGGATTTCCATACTGAACTCTGTTTCTACCGCCCCGAAATAATAAGCTCCGGTAAAGCACATATTCCCATATTCATCCATAATACAAATATAGGTATCCCCCAACTCACATCCCACCACTGTTAAAAGACCGGCATCACTATAGATAAATGCATCAATTGATGCAAAGCCTGCTGATCTGTCCCTTTTATTCTTTTGCACTTCCGTCAAATCAACCTCTTCTTTACTATTAGTTGTACTGCTCTGCGCAAAACAAATCTGTAAAGAAGAAAGGAAAATAGCGATTGTAAATATAATCTTCATAGTCTTTTGATTTTCTGACAAATTTAGAAAAAGCGGTATTTCACAGCAAATAAATCATTTCACATTTTCAGGGAAACACCAACTGATATTCAAGCAGATACAAAGAAGTATATCACACCGGCAGGAAGATGCCGGAGTTCATTTCATTTTTCGGCTGAGAGCAGCTCCCGGATGTAGCCGGAGAGTCTGAGATCCTTGCCGGACAGGCCCAGCTTCACACGGATTCTGGCGGCCATATTGTAATGGGCGTGGCCGCCCTTGTTCAAGAGGAATGCTATATCCTTGCCACTCAGACCGGATGCGTAAAGGCAGCAGTAGCCTATCTCCTTATCTGTGAGGCCTTTGCTACGCAAATGGAGGGCAAATGCGGGATTTGTGCTCGAATATGACGCAAACATGATAGATACCAAGGCATTTTTATCTGCAAGAAAATCGTTTATATGCCTGCGGTATTCTTCAGAGACAAGTTTGTCCGGGTCTTTCAGGAAAGACAATTCTGTCAGCAATGACAGGGTCCTGGAAACAGACTGCCTGGACTTGTCATCCATTGACTGGGACTGAATCTCCATCATTTTTTTCTTTTCCTCTAAAAGAGCGGCATAAAGTCTACTATACCTCTGTATTTCCTGTTCCTTATCTTTTATTCTGATGTCATACTCACGGATAATCCAACACACGCATATCAAAAATACAAAAACCGCCGCTGATATCAGGACTACCGTTTTGCGGTGCTTCTCCTTCTGCAATTCATTCTCATATTTTTCCCGGACATATCTTACATCCTGTTCGTTTATCCTGCGCTCCTTTTCATCCGACAAGTCGGAATACCGCTCCATCGCCGACAATGCCGTACGGTAATCCCCCTCTGCCTTTGATATACGGTACAACAGCAGCCAGTACTGCAATGACTCCCCGTACTCCGGAAAAGCGACAGGGTATTTATCCAATGCTGTTCTCGCCGAGTCCAGGTCTCCCGCCAGGAAATAGGTGTACGAGACTATCCCCCACTCCACATCCCGCGGATCCGTCACTGTCCGGAGATAGGCATGTATGCACCTCAGCGCTCCTCCGATGCAACTGTCCCGCAGACGGATGGCGCGGGCAAGCCAGTAATGGCCCTTCTGAAATGTCTCCAGGCCGCTCCACAATTCAGTACGGACAATATCCAGAAGACTGTCCTTTGATGAATACATGTGCATATTCTCAGCTGCATCCGATGCGGATACCAGAGCATTGCCCCAGCGAAGCGTATCCCCGGCCATTGCATAATATTCCGCCGCCTTAAGCGAGCATCTGTAGGAGTCCCCGAACTCGTAGATCTCACTGTAGATGCCTTTCATCGCGGCATACAGCCGTCCGACCGCCCGGTAGTCCGTGACACGCCCGATATACCGTTCTGCCTGCACATAACATTCCAAAGCGTCATTCAGCCTCCCTGCGTTCCAACAGATGCAGCCCAGATAGTACAGGGTCAGCAGTTTCTCGTCCGGAGTCCCGTGATAACGGTAGTACTTCACTGCTGGAGAAATCACACTGTCACTCTCAAGTGACACATAGTTCTTCTCTAAAGCCTGTGAATACAACAGTGAGTATCGGGCCCGCAGACTCCGGGACGACAGCTGCTGCCGGTCGATGGACTCCAGAACTGCAAGAGCCGAATCCGGATGTTCCTCCATCATCGAGGCAACCCGGTCCAGCTGCTCCCCGGCCAGCCGGCTTTCCGCCCTGTCCGAACACGACACCGCACACAGCACCGATGCCGCCAATGCCAGCGGGATCAACATATAACGGCAGGCAATTCTTATCCGGCTCATGATTCCGCAATGATTGCCTGTTCCGCATTGCAGGCTCCGCATAAAAGGTGGAAGGGAGCCCAATCGGAACAGGGGCAGAGAGTTATTTGAAGTCTATGTCAAAGCGGCCGACCCACTCGCCCTGGGCGCCGGCCTGGACGACGACGACATCACGGCCGACGCGGTTCTTGTAGACGCGGTCGGTCTTGAGGAAGGTGTGGCTGTGGCCGCCGATGATGATGTCGATGTTCTCGGAGTCCTTGGCCAGGGCGACGTCGTTGGCCTGGTCGGGATAGCCGGAGTAGCCGAGGTGGGAAAGAGCTATCACCAGATCGCATTTCTCCACATTCTTGAGGTAATCCGCCCATTTCTCTGCCGTGGCGAAGGCATCCATGTAGACAATTCCCTTCAGGTTCTGCCTGGCCACGAGGGTGCGGAGGGGTACGGTCAGGCCGAAGATACCTATCTTCCTGCCGGCCTTCTCCACTATCACGTAAGGCTTGACCAGGGGTTCCAGGGGCGTACCGGAGAAATCGTAGTTGGCGCAGACGGTCTGGAACTCTGCCTTGGACAGGCGGCGGGCCAGCTCGTCCACTCCGTTGTCGTACTCGTGATTGCCGATGGCCACGACCTCATAGCCGAGGGCGTTCATCACCTCCATTTCCAGGTCTCCCCCGAAGACGGTAAAATAGGGCGTACCCTGATTGTAGTCCCCGGCATCTACGATGAGCACATGATCCTTGCCGTACTGGTCCAGCACCTGACGAAAATACTCGGCGCGTCGGTGAACGCCGCCTGTCCCGGCACCTCTGCCCACACGGACCTCCTCTATCTGGGAATGGGTGTCATTGGTATGCAGAATCACCAGGTCCTGGGCACTGGCAGCGGGAACCGGCGCAAAAACAAGCAGAAGCAATGCCGCTGCCGCGAATATCGTTTTCATTTTCATAACTGTCTTAATCATCAATAATTACACGTCCATCGGTCTTATTCTCTAACACCACTCCGGATTCGGAGAGTTCCTCCAGATAGGCCACCGCAGCGTCCCGCATCACTATGCCGGTGCGCTTGATGGAGACGGCCTCGCTGCCGATGTGGAAGCGGTCGCCGCCGTCGAGCAGGAAATCGATGGTCACAAGGTTATACAGACCGTCCTCCTCCAGGGGCTGTCCGCCGATCAGACAGTTCTCTATCTCCTTGTCCTCCACGATTATTCTCACTCCTCCCAGAGCCTCGAAACGCTCCCGCTCCGCGAAGTTCTCCAGAATCTCCCGCACGTCCTTGCCCTTCATCACGGCCACTACGACCGAGTTGTTGAACGGAAGGGTGGAATAGATGTCGTAGACGCGGACCGCGCCCTTGGGAAAGTTGCTGCGGATGCCGCCCATGTTGGTCAGGGAGAGCGTGGGATAATCGTTGTCGATATAAGGCTGCGCTGCATGAATCAGCATATCGGCCACCAGGTTGGTCAGGGCGCTCTCGGGCTGGGCCTCCTCTATCTCGGCATTGGAGTAGATGACCACCTTCATCAGAGGGCCCATCTGCTCCTCATGCTCCGCCACGATGCTGTCCACCGGATACACCGTCGAACTCTCATAGGTCGAGTCCATGTGTACCCTCTGCCACTTGTACTCAAAGTTCTGAGCACTCAGCAGCTGTCCCGCCAAAAGCAGCACAGGAACCACAAATAAAAACTTACAATCCTTCATCGTAAAAATCGTAAAATTAAATTCTAATTCTTAAACAATTCAAACAATCCGTCATTCCAAGGTCTACCCGAAAACGGACAAAACCGTAGAGAGGCAAATCATCGCAAATTAAACAAAGCCTCACCCGAGGTGCGTCAGAGTGGGTAAAATGCAAGGCGTCGAGGTGGACGGTGAAGGAGTTTACTTGACGTAAATGACTGAGCCGTCCGCCGAAGACAACGCAGCAGTTTGCCCGCTATGACGCGCCGAATCAATATTTAAGCCATTTCCAGATATCCTTCCACGAATATTTTGTACCGTGCATCAGGATACCGATACGATAAACCTTTCCGGAGAAAAACACAGCTATCAGGAAGGTAATCAGCAGCAGCCCGATGGAGAGCAGCAGCTCCCAGGTCTGTACGCAGCCCTCGAAGGGCACGCGGGCGAGCATCACCATCGGGGAGGTGAATGGTATCATCGAGCCCCAGAAGGCCAGCTGGCTGTCGGGGTTCTGGAAGGCCTGAAGCATGAGCAGCAGACCGATGATGAGGGGAATGGTCACGGGCAGGACGAGCTGCTGGGTGTCGGCCTCGTTGTCCACTGCGGAACCGATAGCTGCGAAGAGGGAAGCGTACAGCAGGTAGCCGAGCACGAAGTAAATCAGGAAGCAGCCGATGATGAGGCCGAAGTTGACCTCCTTGATGGCCGAGAATACCTGTGCCATCTCGCTGTCGGAGGCCTGGGCCATCTCGGTTATCTGCTCGGTGCCCATGCCGGCCATCTGGGTCATCTGCTCCATGGCCTCGGGGTCTCCCATCAGTTCGGGGCCCATGGCGAGCTGGAAGCCGAAGACTATGGCCAGGGTCAGTATCACCCAGATGAAGAACTGGGTGAGGGCCACGCTGGCCACGCCGAGAATCTTGCCTATCATCAGGTCGAAGGGCTTGACGGAGGAGACGATGACCTCGACTATCCTGTTGGACTTTTCGTTGATGACGCTGGTCATGACCATGTTGCCGAACATCGTCACGAACATGTAGATGACGAAGCCCATGATGAAAGAGATAGCCATGTTGATACCGAGTATCGACTCACGGTCCTCGCCGTCCTCGCTGACGATGTAGGTGTTCAGGTCCACCTCGTGACTGAGGTCCGCCTGTATCTGGTCGAAGTTATCGATATTGTACTGCTGGAGCTTGTAGCGCTCTATGATGCTGTTGACGTCGTCCTTTATCGCATCGCTCACCTTGGCGTTGATCTGCTTGGCGGCGTAGGCGTCCACTGTCACGTTGTTGGCTGTGTCCAGAGGGGAGACATACATCACGGCGTAGACTCCGAGGCTGTCGAGATGGTTCTTGATGAACTCGAGGTCAGTGTTGTCGGGGAGAATATACTCTATCGTCGCCCCGCTCTCGAGGGCCTGGGCCACGACACCGGAGTCATCGACCACCATCACCTTGTTCACGTCCTTGTCCCAGTCGGCCATCATTATCAGCGAGGGCACGATCATCAGGGCCGCGAACAGGATAGGCGTGACGATAGTGGTGATTATGAATGATTTTTTCTTGACGCGGATAGAGAACTCACGTCCCAGTACGAGTTGTATCTTCTTGAAGTCCATATTACTTGCCCTCCCCTTTTACTAATTGGATGAAAATATCGTTCATGCTCGGTATCAGCTCGCGGTAAGACACCACGTCGATACCGCTTGCCGCCAGTTCCGAAAGTATCCGGCCGGAAAGCGTGCCCTTGGCCACGTCGTAGACGGCTCTGCGGATATCCTTGTGCTCCACATCGAAGGCCAGAGTCAGAATCTCCGAGCCGGCCATCTCTACCGACGCATCGCCTGGACGGTAAAGCACCTCCACCTGGTTCTTGCCGTGCTCGCGGCGGATCTGCTCCACACCGCCGGTGACCACGAGGTTGGACTTGTTGATCAGGGCAATATTGTCACAGAGTTCCTCCACCGAAGCCATGTTGTGGGTCGAGAGGATGACCGTCGTGCCCTCGTCCCTCATGCGCAGGATCTCGTCGCGGATAAGCTGTGCGTTGACCGGATCAAAGCCGGAGAAAGGCTCGTCAAGAATCAGCAGCTCGGGTCTGTGGAGGACGGTAGTGATGAACTGCACCTTCTGGGCCATACCCTTGGAGAGTTCCTCCACCTTCTTGTTCCACCAGCTCTCGATGCCGAACTTCACGAACCATTTCTTGAGTTCGGTCATGGCCTGCTGGCGGCTGAGTCCCTTGAGACGGGCCAGATACATGGCCTGCTCCCCTACCTTCATCTTCTTGTAGAGGCCCCTCTCCTCGGGGAGGTAGCCGATGCGGTAGACGTCGTCAGGGACGACAGGGTTGCCGTTAAAGAGCACGATGCCGGAATTGGGCACCGTGATCTGGTTCATAATGCGGATGAGGGTGGTCTTGCCGGCACCGTTGGGGCCGAGCAGACCGAAGATAGTCCCCTTGGGGACTTCTATCGAGACATGGTTCAGGGCGGTGTACGTGCCGAACACCTTGACTATGTCCCTACAGGTTATCGTGTTCATATTGTCTTGAAAATACTATTCGAACTTGATGGATACCAGCTCCTGGGTGTGGTCCAGACGGCCCTTGCGGTCGTATACCGTCTGCTTGACGCAGCCTATGCCGGCCGCGTACCATGTTTCTATCTTTTCCGTCCTGGAGCCGACTGTCCTCGTCACCTGCTCCTCCTTTACCAGAAAGCAGTCAAATGTACCGGCCGGCACTGTAATCTCCTTATGGTCCACCACCTTGCGATCCTTTGTTTCGAGAGTTGCCGATATCATTCCTATTTTCACCTTGAGACTGCCGTCCGGAATCGACATTCCGGTCTTCAGGTCCGAAGGGACACTGCTGGCATCTCCTTTCGACATGATGTCCTGCACCTTCATGACCTTGCCGGCATCATTCATCCGCGAGACCGTCCCGTCAGGACCTCCTACAATGACTTCCATGGGAAGATTGCCACCGTCACCCAGAACAGGATTGCCGTCCGCATCATAGAAATACTGGTCAAACACTACCGTACCTTTCTGAAGCGTTCCGCTGGCAGAAGTCACTTTCAGCACATACGAACCGGTAACGGCTCCGTCAGCATCATAATTGACATATTCCAGGACCATGCCCTTCGTTATGGGGCAGTAACCGGACTTGTCATAGTCCTGCGCAGATACATAATATCCGCCGGCAAGCATAATGGCTGCGGCGGACATCACTGCGGACATTGTTCTGATTCCTTTTTTCATTGTCTGCTATACTTTTATTATTTTTCCTTGTCTTTGTCCCTGTCCTTTTCTTTCTCCTTGTCCTGCTCCGGTTCCTCAGGTGCCGGCTGCAGCTTGTTGACCAGGACCTTGTCTATTCTGGGACCGTCCATGTCCACTACCTCCAGCCTGAAGCCGTTCCAGTCCACATATTCGCCCGACTGCGGTATATGCTCCAGCTTCTCGAGTATCAGGCCTCCGATGGTGTTGTAGTCATTGTCCGAGGCCAGGTCCTCCATGTCGAAATGGGCCAGGAAGTCGTAGAAGGGGCACTGACCGTCCACCAGCCAGCCGCCGCTCTTGCGCTCGATGATATCCGGCTCGTCCTCCTCGTCGTCGATTGAGCCTACCAGACCCTCCAGGATATCCTTGTAGGTCACTATGCCCTGGCATACTCCGAACTCGTCGCAGACCAGACCGTAGGTTACGTGGGCCTTCTTCATCTGCTCGAGTACCTTATATACATCGGTGTACTCGTGGAAGTACTGCACGGGGCGGATGATGTCGTCGAGGGAGAATTTGTCCTTGTCCAGCTTGCCGAAGAGGTCCTTGAGGTAGACCACCCCGACTATCTCGTCGAGACTGCCGTCACCCACGGGATAGACCTCGAAGAGGTGCTCCTGGACGAGGGTGTTGATCTCCTCGCGGGTCATCTCCCTGTCTATCCAGATGATCTCGTTGCGGCTGGTCATTATCGACTCGATGCTCCTGTCACCCAGGGAGAAGACTCTCTCCACGATGTCCTGCTCCACATCCTGCACCTCGCCGTCCTCCTTGCCCTCGGCCACCATCGACTTGATCTCCTCCTCAGTCACCTTCGACTCCTTCTCCTCCACGTGGAAGGCCTTGGTGAAGAGCGATGTGCTCTTGTCCAGAATCCACACAAAAGGGGTGGCGATCCAGGAGAGGACCAGCATCGGGCCGGACACTACCTTGGCAATGTTCTCGGGAGAACCCATGCCCAGACGCTTGGGCACCAGCTCGCCGAGGACGATGGTCAGGTAGGTCACGACGATAACGATAGTCACCTGAGCCACAGGCTGGGCCACGCTCTCGACCAGTCCCCAGCCCTCGAGGATGTCCGAGAACTTGTAGGCTATCGAGTCTCCGGAATAGAGACCGGTGAGGATACCGATGAGAGTGATGCCTATCTGGACCGTTGACAGGAACCTGTTGGGTTTATCAGTCAGGTTGAGCACGTTCCTGGCTGTCCGGCTGCCCTTCTTGGCATCCGCTGTAAGACTTGATTTCCGGGCGCTTATGAGAGCCACCTCACTCATGGAGAAGAGGCCGTTGAGTAGAATAAGCAATAGAATTATAAATATTTCCATTCAGATGTATGAGTAGTCACGGATGCAAAAATAGTGAAATTTCGGATTCAAAGCAGAGTTAATCCGAATTCTCCATACATTTATTGAAACAATGGCGGCACAGCGGCTCGTAGATATCCTTCTCCCCGAGTTCCACCAGCCTGTCACTGGCGCTGAGGCGATGGGAATGCAGGGCCGGATCCCCGCACCTGACGCAGATGGCGTGCACCTTGTCGACATACTCCGCAACAGCCATAAGGGCGGGCATGGGACCGAACGGCTTGCCCAGATAATCCATGTCCAGCCCGGCGACTATGACCCTTATCCCGGAGGAAGCCAGCTGCCGGCACACGTCCACTATCCCGTCATCGAAGAACTGTGCCTCGTCGATGCCCACCACATCCACGTCTCCGGAAAGGAGCAGGATGCTGGCCGAGGAGTCCACCGGAGTAGACATTATGGCTGTCGCATCATGGGAAACCACCTCCTCCGCCGAGTAGCGTGTATCTATCCCCGGCTTGAAGATTTCCACGCGCTGGTTAGCGAATTTTGCCCTTTTGAGCCTGCGTATCAGTTCCTCGGTCTTGCCCGAGAACATCGAACCGCAGATAACTTCGATCCATCCCGGTTTTTTTGCGTATTCTGAAAACATTTTCTTACTTTTGTCTTTTGGCGGATGTCCACGTCCCGGCATCCGGACTGCAAATTTAACATTTTATCGCTTTTTACCACTATGGCCGGCAAGCTTTACATCGTACCCACCCCCGTGGGCAATCTGGAGGACATGACATTCAGGGCCGTGGAGATCCTGCGCGGGGTCGACCTGATCCTGGCCGAGGACACCCGCACCACATCTGTGCTGCTCAAGCACTACGGCATATCGAAACCCACCGAGGCCCACCACAAGTTCAACGAGCACGCACGGGTACGTCCCGTCTGCGAGAAGCTGCTCTCGGGCAAGGACATAGCCCTGGTCTCTGACGCGGGCACCCCGGGGATATCCGACCCGGGATTCATGCTCGTCAGGGAATGTGCGGAGGCCGGGATAGAAGTGATCACCCTGCCCGGAGCCACAGCCTTCGTACCCGCCCTGGTGGACTCGGGACTGCCGCTGGACAGATTCGTCTTCGAGGGATTCCTGCCGGTAAAGAAAGGAAGGCAGACCAGGCTCACCCAGCTTGCATCCGAGGGGCGCACCATGGTATTCTATGAGTCCCCCTACAGGCTGGCAAAGACCCTCACGCAGATGTGCGGATTCTTCGGTGCGGACCGCAAGGCATCCGTATCGAGGGAGATAAGCAAGATACACGAGGAGACCAGGCGGGGCACACTCGCGGAGCTGGCATCGTGGTACACGGAGAACCCGCCGAAAGGGGAAATAGTATTCATCGTTGAAGGGAAGGACTATGTGGGAAGAAGAGAACAGCAGGAAGAAGAGTAAGGGACAACGGCTCTTCTCGCAGGGTGTGGTCGTACTGGTATGCCTGATTCTGGCCGGACAGGCAGCATTTTTCGTAAAATACCTGATAGACAGCCGACGGGCCGACGACTCTGAGCACAGGACAATGCAGGAGGCGGTGCAGGATGAAGAGCAGGATGCCCCGCATGACCTGGACAATGTTCAGGAGAATGTCCCGGACCGGAAAGGGCCTTCGGCTCAGGCTCATCCGCCCCGTTCCGTCAGTCAGGCCTCATCATCATCCCCCGCCACATCCGCTGACAGGCCAGACAGGATATCTGAAGGTCCCGACAGCACCCGAAGCAGCCGGTTCACCGGCAGCCCCACCCGCACATATTCCCACGACGGCTGGAAATGGGACCGCGTAGAACTGAACTCCGCCGACAGCGCAGCCCTGGACGCCCTCCCCGGCATAGGTCCCTATTACGCCCGCCAGATCCTCGCCTACCGTGACCGGCTCGGCTTCTACGCCGACATCTCCCAGCTGCTGGACATCCGGGGCTTCGACACTGCCCGCCTCAATCGCCTGACCGACCGCATCTACATCGACCCGGCCTCGCAGCACCCCCTGGACCTCTACACCATGCCGATCGACTCCATGGCAGCCCATCCCTACATCGGCCCCTACGCTGCCAAAGGCATCGACCGGCTCCGCCGAACCCTGCCTCGGGCGGAATTCTCATTCCGTTCGATACTTGAAAACAACATACTGACAGACGAACAGGCCAAAAGGCTTTCACTGTATTTTCAGACAGATTAAAAAAACTTGTCACACAATATATTACCAAAGCCAACTCCTCACATGGGAGAAAAACACAGGCATTTTTTGCCTCATATTTACCCTCAAAATATCCGAACCGAATGATTTTTTTAATATCTTTACGTTTTCATTTTTAATTTTTAATGTTCATATTTTTATGATGAAGAGCAAACTTATTTTACTATCAGCAGCCGCTGCCCTGACACTTGCGTCTGCATGCAACCAAAATGGCGAACAAAATAGCATCGATCCCGTATTCCAATTGAATACTGATTATCTCAATGTTCCTATGGAAGGAGGTGATGTTACTCTGAGCTACCAATTCCAAGACCGTCCGGAAAGCGGCGCATTTTACATCAACATTCCTGAAGGCCACTGGATTTCATATCTTGGTGACAATCCTGAAACCAGCACGCTTTCTTTCAACGTTGAGGCAAATGCCACCCGCGAAAGGGCCGATACTATTGTCATACGGTACGACTACAATGAGGGCTTTCTTCTCGACACAGCCATCATAAGCCAGGCAGGAATAAACGCTGATGTATTCATAGATGCGAAAGACTGCACAGGCGAGTATTATGAATCTGACCGTTCCTATTATACATGGGTATCGACGCTCGGACTGTGGACAGAAGGCTCAGAAGGACTCAATCTGGACTTATACTCTTCGGAAGATCCTGTAATCGAGGAGTACGAGTACAATGGAAGCACCTACAGACGGCTTCTCACACTTCCTGCCGGCACATATGTCTTCGATGAGACAAACAGCGGCGATCCCGGTACATTCAGCGCAAACTCATTCTACGGCATTGGTACAGACGGCTATGACTACTCCACAAGATACGACATCACTGGCGGTACTGTAACCATCACCGATCTTGGCAACAATGAGATTCAGATTGAAGCAGAAGTCACATGCAGTGACGGACTGACTTACGGGCTGTTTTTCTCAGGAAGCATCCACGACTATCCATATATCAGAGGATAAATAAACATCACCTATTATGAATTCCCCAAAAACCCTATTCATTATTCTCGGCATGGCTCTCGCCATCTCCTGCACCACAGGTGGGGACAATACCCCGCAAATCATCGGAAATTCCATTTTCGTTCCCAACAGTTCCGGCGAGAGTGTCGATGTTTCACTGGACTTTGAAGCAGACTGGCAACTTTCAGGACAGTCCCCGTGGTTTGTCGTAACCCCAATGTCCGGCTCGGCAGGAACCTCCACCCTCCACGTCTCTGTTATCGAAACGAATTCAGACTTGAAAGAGAGAACCGGAAGTTTCGAGATAACATGCAACGGAAACACTACCGTATATTATGTCATCCAGGACGTGACCCCCGGATTCAACATCACGACAGAGAAAGCCAGTGTGTCTTCTTCGGAACAGACTACCACACTGACTTTGGAAGGCAATGTAAAATACAGTGCCGTTCCAGCCGTGGACTGGATTACAGTCAACAGCATAGAGTATGATTCCACACTTCTTGAGGACAACATGACATACTCCAAATACATGACATCCAGACTGAATATCACTGTCAGCGAAAATACGGGAGAACTTCGCGAAGGGACTATCGACCTCACCGGCGAAGACGGAGTCACAACAGCCTCTGTAACGGTAGAGCAGGTCGGAAGACTGACTGCCGACTACACCAAGGTGTTCATCAGAAGATCTCTGGCAATCAAATTCACTGCCACATGGTGTCAATTCTGCCCTTTCATGAGCCAGGCACTGGAAGAGGCCAGCGAAGAGTTTCCGGACCACATTGTCGCAATGAACATGCATATACTTTCATCAAATAAAGCACTGGTATATCCCAATGTTTCAACATTTTTGGCGATGTATATGGTAGATTCATATCCTACAGGAATCGTCAACAGCTACGCCCAGATAGGAAGTTTCTCAAATCCTTCCATCATGCGGGAAATGTTCCTGGGTCTTGCAGAGGAAGCGACAGTGGAGCAGCCGTCCAATACCGTTATCGGAGGTCTGGCCAGGGTCAGTGACGGAGAAATTGTTGTCGATATCAGCATTGCTTCCAAAAAAGCCGGCTCATACTACCTCAATGCATTCCTGCTGGAAGACGGTATGGTATATCCGCAGACAAATGGAGGCGAGGACTACGTTCACAACGATATTGTCCGTACTGAGCTGACATCAAATGCATTCGGAGACCATATAGAGCTTGAGGCGAACGGTAACTATGAGACCAGACTCAGCATGCGCATACCTTCTTCCGTTGAGAATCAGGACAATCTTCACGTTGTGGTATTTACATCCTACCGCGGAACCTATGACGGAGGAAGCGACGGCGTAAAAAATGTTGTATATGAAAATTACGGATACGTTGTTGACAATGCCGTCAACCTTCCTTTAGGCTCATTCATTAATTACGCATACGAAAATATTCAATAATTGTTAAAACATTCATAAAATGAAATTTTTCCCTTTGCGTACCATCTGCGCAATGATGGTAATCGCCGTTGTGGGTTCATGTGACAAGGATATAGAACCGACAACAGATCCTGTCGCCCTGACCACACCTACAGTTACAGCTTCAGTTGAGAACAGGAATGTCACCATTTCCTGGAATGCAATTGACAATGCTGTTTCCTACAGCTGGAGTCTGGATGGAGGCTCGGCCAGAAGCACTGACCAGACTACAGTTACAGTATCTGCATCTGATCTTGAGGCAGGAGAGCACACTGTATCTGTAACTGCCATGCCTGCCCTGAACTCAAATGAATTTACAGCATCAGAAGCAGGTACGGCAACATTCACCATCGAAGGACAGGCAGTAAAACTGGATACCCCCTCCATAAATGCAACATCCGACAACAATGCAGGCACCCTTACCCTGTTCTGGGAGGCAATAGACAACGCCGCATCATACAGATACTGTCTTGATGACGGATCCTGGACAACTACTGAAGAGACATCTGTCATTTTACAGATCGCCGATCTTGAAGTCGGAGACCACACATTCAATGTGATAGCCGATCCGGAAGAAGGTTCCACCGAATACCTTTCTTCAGATTCAGGAGAATACTCTTTCAGCATTGAAGCCCAGCCGGTAGAGCCTAATGAGCAGCTTCAGCAATGGATTGGAACATACGCTGTAACATGCTCACAGCGCATCGTAATGGACTACAACGGCTCCATCAGCATGAACAAGGAGGATATCGAAGGAGAATTCACAGTAACCATAGAACCGTCCACAAGCGCGGACTACGTATGGATATACGGTATGTCACAACTTGGCAACTATCCTCTCTGGGGCACCATCCACACAGACGAGTCGGGCAAGTCATATCTGAGTATTGTAACCGGAACAATGGCCATAACCCAGGATGCTGACGGAAATGATATGATATGCCTCCCTTTATGCGAGGACTCCAATGGTTCAATCCTCTTCATCACAGGAACCGACTATGCTTTCCTTATAGATCCTGATACCATGGAAAGTATTCCCAACAGCGGTTCGCTGCAAGATGGCAGAACATTCACAACCCTCGCAGCAGATATATTCTCTGTTGAAGGAAACAGTACCAGTATCTACTATCAGGATTTCCCTGTGTACATCCCCGCAGGCACATTCACATTCACCAAGACAGAAACAACATCGGCAAATACTCTCAAGGTCCTGAACAAGTCAGACAAAGCAGTTGTCTCGATCTTTACGTCAGTAGCCAGATAGTATCCCGCCGAAAATAAGAACAGGAGGCTGTGCCTCTTTTGAACTGCACCCCAAAAGTTGGACATAAAACTTTTGGGGTGCTTTTTATGAAGTACGGTTACGAGGCTCCTGGGCCGTAAAACGCCAGGGATGGCCTTATTTGAGGCAAAATGTCAGAACAGACAGCCCCATACCGTCAGGCGTAGTGAATCTCCACGACCTTGCCGATGGACTTGAGGCTGGAGGCGAGACGCTCTATCAGCTTTAGCTTCAAAGTGGTGTCTATGGGCAGTCCCTCGTGGGCCTTGTTGACTCCCTGTCCTACGAAAAACGTGATGTGCGTCGCCTTCTCCAGCAGCATCTCGGCCAGCAGCGACGCCCCGTCCTGCTTGGTGAACATCTTGGGATCCAAATCGTTGGGAGAGACATACTTTTCCGTAAGCTCGAGAAGACGCCTCAGGGTTATCACCCCTTCGGTAGTCAGGTCTATGCCGTCGATATGCCCGATGGGAGGTATATCCTTGTCCGGGAAATCCAGACTTGTCGTGACCTTCTTGCCCAGATAGCGGGCCACAATCTGCGAGCTGGTGCCTCCGCAGACCACCTTCTTGCTGTTGCCCTCCATGAATTTGCCCACATAGTAGTCGTCGTTTTCCTTGTTCACCGGCGGACCTACCATCAGATTGACATGCAGGGCTTCGCGCATCCTGAGGGCAGCCACAGTGGTATCGTCTCCCGGCTTGTCCATATACAGGTCGTTGCAGGCGGCTGCCAGCAGCCAGGCCACACAGCGGGCGGACATCTCCGGCTGGATGTTGCGGTCCAGATGCTCCATGATATCCTTGCGGTCCCAGCCGAAATTGAGCACACGCCCGATACCGGCATGTATGGTCCCGTCCGACATCACCAGCACCACGTCCCCGTCGCTGAGCGAAAGCCCCGAGTAGTAGACCTTCTTGCCCAGCACCTCCAGAGGCTTGCGGTCGAAGTCCATACAGTGCCCCTCATGATAGTAGATGGCCTGCGGGTTGTCGAACTCGAACAGATACCCGTGTCCGGAGGAATCCACATGGATTACCGAGAATGTGGAGTAGGCCACGCCCCGGACCTTGCACACCGGCAGTGTCTGTATCATGGTCTCTATGCAGTCCTCGATAGGGATATTGTTGGACACCATAGTACACAGGATCTTGGACGAGAGGGTCGAAAGTATGTTGGCCTTCACCCCGCTGCCCAGTCCGTCTGCAAGCACGAGTGTGGTATATCCGTCGACGGTAACCCATTCGACATTGTCTCCGCAAAGCTCCTCCCCGAACTTGTTGAGAGACACATAGCCATATTCTATAAACAGCTCCTTCATATGACGTCCTGCTCGATATTATTCCTTTACCTCCGATTTTTCCCTCTCCTCTTCCTCCTGCATGAGGGTCTTCTTGAGCTTGAGCAGGGCCACCTTGGTCTCTGCCGTAGTCTCACCCAGCAGGGAGGCTATCTCCTGGGCAACGCGCATCTGCTTCTTGATGACGTCGTCGGTAGTGGACAGGGTTTCCATACGCATTTTCCCCAGTTTCTCACTGTACTGTACCTCATCGGTTATATCCTTGAGGATGCCGAAGAGAGCATGGTTGCTCTTTAGAATACTGATGGACAGGTCTATGTGCTTCTTAGTCTCAGACACGTACATCTTCTTGCGCACATACTGTTTCCCGGAGTTCTGGGCTATGAGGAATTCGGTGGGATTGAAGAAGTCCACAGCAGGCAGGCCCTTGACATTGACGGTGGTGATGCCAAGCAGCTCACGGGCCTTGGCGTTGATATCCACCACATTCATGTCACTGTCCAGCACCACTATGCCTTCAGGACTGTTGTGTATGATCTCGTAGGACATGGACTCGGCCCTCTCTCGCATGTAAGGCAGACAGATGTCGATGTCCGCATAGCCGTTGAAGACAGCCCAGGCTTTCTCGCGGCAGGTAGGGTATCCGCATGAGCCGCAGTTCAGTTCATCCTCCGGCCTGAACTTGCCCGTGCGGTGAAGTATTTCCTCGATCTGCTCAGGGGTCGGTATCAGGCTTCCGTTCCCGATCTTGGGATAAGCCGCGGAAATGTCCACCGTATATTCCCTGTCACCCTCTTTCTCCGCAGGCAGAGCCTCGCATTCGTGACGCACGTACCGTTTGACTTCCACGGTCGCACGCACTCCCTCACCCTCACCGATAAGACTGCACGGACCGCTGACGCACGCGTTCTCGCACATGTTCATCTCGAAGAACACTCCACTAACCTTGTCGATGTGTTCCAGGGTATTGACACAGTTGAGGGGGCCGTCCACCGCCACATAGTCATAGCCTTCCGGACGGGCCTCGAACGAATGTATGATACCGCGGCGGACAGGATAGGACTTGCTCCTGTTGGCCGGAGCCTCCCCCGTAATCCCGGAGCAGCCGTACTTCTCCCCTTCGAGGGCGACGGCGTCGGGAAGAGGGAATGTCAGTCCCCTCTCCACCATCAGTCGCCGCAGATCCTCGAATGTCAGTACTCCGGCGATAAGACCACTCTCGCGGGCTTCCCTCTTCTTGGCGATGCACGGACCTATGAATACTACCTTGCATCCGGGGAAACGCTGCCTCAGGATCTTGGCATGGGCTACCATCGGCGAATCCACCGGCGCAAGGTACTTCAGGGCATCCGGATGGTACTCCTGGATGAGACGGCAGAGAGCAGGACAGGCAGAAGTGATAAAATTCTTATACTGCCCTGTGGCAATACACTTTGCGTATTCCTTGGTCACAGCATTGGCTCCTACGGCAGTCTCCTCGGCGAAGGCAAAGCCGAGCTTGAGCAGCACGGCCTCCATCTGGGCGAAGCTCTGAAGACGGAAGGACGATATGAACGAAGGCGCAATGCTCGCCACCACATTGTCCCCGGAAAGCAGGAGGGCATCCACCTCGTCTTTCTCACTGTGGACAATCTTCGCGTTCTGAGGACAGACCACAGTGCAGCGTCCGCAGAGGATACACCTTTCCTTGATGATCTGGGCCTGATGGTTCTTGACCTCAATGGCCTTTACCGGGCACTCCCTGAGACATTTGTAACAGTCCTTGCACCGGGCTTTCTTAAACTCGAGATATTCTTTCATAAGTCTGGATTGTCTGTTTCATTACCCTGTATTACGGCTGGGGCAGGCCGAGTCTGGGATACACTTCCGTGAGGAATTTCTCTTCGATATTGTCCTTATTCACACCCCGGACGAACACGTCCGCTGAGCCGTCGAGGGCCTCCTCCGCCCTCATGACGACCCCGTCGGCGCACTGTCCGAAACAGAAACTGGCCTGAAGCTCGATAAGCTCCTCCACATCGTACTTGCGGATCATCTCCTTCATACCTTCGACCACGTCGTAGGAACCTTTGAGGTGACAGGAGCTTCCTATGCAGATTTTCACTATCATGGTACCTGATTATTGTTTCATTGCTTCCACTTCATCCGCCGTCATGGGCTTGTAGAGCTTGCCGAGCCGGCGCTTGCCGTCGGGAGTGATAAGATAGTCCTCCTCGTTGCGCAGGCCTCCGAAGCCTTTGAACTTTTCTATCTCGCTGTAGTTCAGGAAATTCTTGAACTTGCCCGCACCCTTCCACATATCTATCAGCTCCGGTATGAAATAGATTCCCGGCTCGATAGTCAACACGAATCCAGGCTCCAGGGGACGGGCCAGACGCAGTGACTTGAAGCCGAACATCATGCTCTTGGGATGACCGTCATAACCTACCCAGACTTCGCCCAGGTTCTCCATATCGTGCACGTCCAGTCCCATCATGTGGCCCAGACCGCACGGGAAGAACATCGCGTAGGCACCTTCCTGGGCCACCTCGGCAGGATCCCCGGTCACTAGCCCTATGCTCTTCAGATCAGCCGCGATGGTCTCCGCCACCTTCATGTGTACCTCCTTGAAAGCTATGCCTGGACGCAGTGCCTCCACCGCTGCCGTATGGGCATGCAGGGCCATGTCGTAGATCATCCTCTGCCTGGAAGTGAAATGCCTGCTGACAGGAGCTGTGGACGAAAGGTCCCCTGCATAGTGCATGGAGCTCTCGGCTCCGGCATCCAGCAGGAACAGGTCGCCCTCCTTGAGAATGTTGCCGTGACAGTGGTTGTGAAGGGTCTGCCCGTTGACAGTGGCAATCACCGGGAAGGAAAGCCCGGCACCCTTGCGGAGGGCTATCTCCGTCACTGCCGAAGCCACCTCGGCTTCAGAAATGCCCGGACGCACCATCTGCATCATGGTCCTGTGCATCTCCACCGATATGTCCACAGCCTCCTCTATCTGATCTATCTCGGCCGGTGACTTATGGTTACGCATGTTGACCACGGACTTCACGAACGGAATGGAGGCCATCTCCACCTGGGCCTGCTCCGGGAGCCCCAGCAGGTCGAATATCCTGAGGGTATGTTCCGGCCTGTATGCCGGCAGGAAATGGACCATCCTGCCACGGTTCATGGCCCTCTGTATTATATCCTTGAGCCTGTAGACAGGCTCTGTATTGTCTATGCCGGCCCTGTCGCATTTCTCCCTGAGCGTGGGCTGGCTGCCCATCCATACTATATCATCTATGGTAAGTTCGTCACCGAATACGGTGGACACACCCTCGTCGATGTCCAGCAATGCCGCAAGACCGGGGAAGTCCAGTCCGAAAAAATACAGGAAAGTCGAGTCCTGGCGGTAAGGGTAGGTATTGTCCTTGTAGTTCATTCCTGACTCTTCATTGCCCAGGAACAGCAGGAGTCCGCTCTCGCCGTGGTACTTCATGTCAGCCACCAGACGTGCTCTCCGTTCGATATAGGTTTCTCTTGAAAACATGGCAGTAGGTTTACAGGTTAGTATTTTGTTTACGGGAGGTAAAGATACAAAATATAATTTATTTGGCTACATTTGTGGCCTACTTAAATTCCGTTAAAATGAAATGCAATAAGATATTCTCCGCAGCCGCAGCCGTACTTGTCTGCACGGCCGCAGCGATTTCCTCCAATGCCCAGGACAACAGGCTTACGCTGGAGGACATATACAGGAACCACGCATACACGGCCAAAGGCGTGAGTGCGTTCAGATGGGCCGATGAGGGACACTCGTTCCTCACTACAGAGCACAATGACTCCACCGGTGGACAGGACATCGTCCTCAACGATGTCAGGACCGGAGCCAAGACAGTCCTCGTCCCCGCCTCCTCCCTGATACCCGAAGGATGGGACAGACCACTCCAGATCAACGGATACACATGGTCCCCGGACGGCTCGCAGCTGATGGTCTACACCGATGCCAGGCGCGTCTGGAGGACTGCCAAAAGAGGGAACTACTGGCTGTACACCCCAGCGACAGGAGAGCTGCGCAGGCTGGGACTGCCCGACTTCGAGCCTTCCATGATGCAGTTTGCAAAATTCTCCCCTGACGGCACCAAAGTGGCCTATGTCTACAAAAACAATCTGTACGTAGAGAATCTGAAGGATAGTACGGTACGCCAGCTCACCTTCGACGGCAACGACGAGATCATCAACGGCCAGTTCGACTGGGTATACGAGGAAGAGCTGCACCAGCAGGACGGATGGCGCTGGAGCCCCGACAGTAAAAGTCTGGCATACTGGCAGTTCGACACCCGCGGAACCGGTACGTTCTACATGATAGACAACATCGACTCGATATACTCGACCGTCATCCCTCTGCCATACCCCAAGGCAGGCACCGTCAACTCTGCGGCCCGCATCGGTGTGGTGGACGTGGATGCAGCCGCGCCTGTGACACGCTGGTTCGAATTCGAGGGTGATCCCAGGGAGCACTACCTGGCACGCATGGAGTTCGTCCCCGGCAGCGACGAGGTGATGATACAGAGGCTCAACAGGCAGCAGAACACCGACTGGGTCTACTACGGCAACATCCATACGATGGAACTCACCCCCGTACTCACCGAGACAGACGAGGCATTCCTCGACGTATTCGACGATACAGTATGGCTTGAGGACGGAAAATACTTCACCTGGACCAGCGAAAGGGACGGATGGAGACATCTGTACAGAGTATCCCGCGACGGCAGCGAAATGAACCTGATTACCAAAGGCGACTTCGATGTAGTGAGCGTCGTGCGCATTGACCCGGACGGAGGGTACGTCTACTATATAGCGACTCCGGACAGTCCCGTCGACAGATACCTGTACCGCAGCCGTCTGGACGGCAAAGGCGAGGCGGAAAGGCTTACTCCGGCCGACGCACCGGCAGGCCATCACATCTACGACATCTCCCCCGATGCAAAATATGCAATGCACAGCTTCAGCAATACCGAAACGCCCACAGTCTACGAGATCGTCACCCTTCCCAGACACAAGAGCGTAAGGCTGCTTGAGGACAATCATGAACTCGCAGCCAGATTCGCTGCCCTGAATCCAAGTCCCAAGGAATTCTTCAAGGTGGACATAGGCGACATAGTCCTCGACGGCTGGATGATCAGGCCGGCCGGCTTCGATCCTGCAAAAAAATATCCGGTCATCTTCTACATCTACGGAGAGCCATGGCAGTCCACAGTACAGAACTCCTGGAGCGGAGGGGACCTGTGGAGCAGATTCCTCGCCCAGGAAGGCTACGTGGTCATGAGCATCGACCCGCGCGGAGTGGCTACCCCGAGAGGACATGAGTGGCGCAAATGCGTCTACGGCAAGATCGGTATCCTGCCTATCGCCGACCATGCAGCCGCAGTGAGCAGACTGCTGCAGACATACAGCTTCATGGATCCGGACCGCATAGGCATCTGGGGATGGAGCGGCGGCGGCTCATCCACAGCACACCTGATGTTCAAATATCCGGACATCTACTCTACCGGCATAGCCGTTGCAGGCGTCTACTCCCTGTATCTCTACGACACCATCTACCAGGAGAGGTATTCCGGCATACCGTCCCTGTCACCGCAAAGCTACCATGACGGTTCCGCCATCAACTTCGCCTCCGGCCTCAAGGGAGACCTGCTCCTTATCCACGGCACAGGTGACGACAATGTTCACTACCAGTGCTGCGAGATGCTGGTCAACGAGCTCATCAGGCAGAACAAGATGTTCTACCAGCTCTCCTACCCCATGCGCACCCACGGCATCTCAGAAAGGGAAAACACCACATACCACCTGTACCAGTCCATGTTCAGATTCTGGGAAGAACACCTTTAGACATAAGCCATGAAACAGATAGAAGACTATTTCAGCAGTACAGACTGCGCCATAACGGTATGCGATACCGGATGCAACATAGTGTACCAGAACGACCGGTCGGTAGCCGTCAACGGTGACATGCGGGGCCGCTGCATGCTCGGCTGCCACAACGACCGCTCGCGGGCCATCATAGCCCGCATACTGTCGGAAGGCATATCCAACTCGTACACCATCAGCAAAAAGGGTCAACGGAAGCTCATCCACCAGACCCCATGGTACCAGGAAGGGAAGGTAGCCGGCATCATCGAATTTTCCATCGTCATCCCCGCCGAGATGCCCCACTACGACCGCGGATAAACTTGCAGATATTGTTATTCCCCGGTGTTCCTGGACAGGAGGCCGCGGCATCCGGCCAGAATATCCTCAAAGGACCTCTCAAAGTCACGCGTATACCAGGGATCAGCAACGTCCGGGCACCGGAAAGCAGAACGTCCGCTCGTCGGAGTGCCTTCCGGCGCACCTGTTTCGGAGGTACCGCCACACGCATACTCCATCAGCATGTGGACCTTGCCCGAACCGGATACGGCATCCTGACCTACGATACGGGCCAGATATGACAGGTTTGAACGGTCCATCACTACGATAAGGTCATATCCGTCAAACTCTTCCCTGGTAATCCTGTGCGCACGGTGGTCGCCCGCAGGGATTCCCTTTTCCTTCAGTTTCTTCAAGGCAGGCGGGTATATGGGATTGCCCGTTTCCTCCGAAGATACCGCCGCGGAGCCGATACGGAACATGCCGTCCATCCCGGCCCTGCGGACCAGATCCTTCATTATATACTCGGCCATCGGACTGCGGCAGATATTGCCGTGGCACAGAAACATTATCTTCTTCATTTCATTCATAATTTGCCTGCACATGCCGCAGGCCTGACAAAGATACGGATATTTTCACTATATTCGTAGGTCATAACTCACCCGACACACAACACCCGAAAACAATGCTTATGCAGACACTGTCAGACATCATCGCATCGGTCGCCTCGTTCCTGTGGGGATGGCCCCTCATCATCCTGCTCCTCGGGACACACATCTACCTCACCGTCCGTCTAAGATTCCCTCAGCTGAAAGTCTTCAAGGCCATAAAGCTCTCTGTGACAAGGGACAGCAGCGAACACGGGGACGTAAGCCAGTTCGGGGCCCTCGCAACGGCTCTGGCCGCCACCATCGGCACCGGCAACATCGTAGGAGTGGCCACGGCCATCACACTCGGAGGTCCTGGAGCCGTTCTCTGGTGCTGGCTCACAGGTGTGTTCGGCATGGCCACCAAGTACTCCGAAGCACTGCTGGCAGTGAAATACAGGGTCAAGGTACGCAAGGACGGGCACATCCTCGGAGGCCCGATGTACGCTCTCGAAAGAGGGCTTAAGGCCAGGTGGCTGGGAATCCTGTTTGCCGTCTTCGCCGTAATCGCCTCCTTCGGAATAGGCAACATGGTGCAGTCCAATGCCATATCCCTGCTTCTGGACGAGAATCTGCACATACCTCCGGTGGCTACCGGCATCGTACTCACGTTATTGACCGCCCTGGTAGTACTTTTCGGCATCAAAGGCATAGCAAAGGTATGCACATGGCTGGTCCCCTTCATGGCCCTGTTCTACATACTGGGCTGCATCGTCATCCTGTGCATCAATTTCGAATATCTTGGCGAAACCGTAAGGGTCATATTTACCTCGGCCTTCACCCCTCAGGCAGCAGGAGGAGGATTCGTAGGCTCCACCATCATGACCGCCTGCCGCTTCGGCATAGCCCGCGGCCTCTTCTCCAATGAATCGGGCCTCGGCTCGGCCCCCATCGCAGCAGCGGCAGCCCAGACCCGCAACCCTGTCCGTCAGGCTCTTGTCTCCTCAACCGGTACCTTTTGGGACACCGTAGTTGTATGTGCCATGACCGGACTGGTGCTGGTCAGCTGCGTAATAGCTCCTAACGGCATAGACTCGGCCAGCGAAACCCTTACCTCACAGGCCTTCGGGGTGATCCCCGTTGCCGGACCCATAATCCTCAGCGTAGGCATAGTCACCTTTGCCTTCTCCACCATACTCGGATGGTCCTACTACGGGGAGCGCTGCATCGAATACCTGGGAGGGCGCAAGGCGACACTGTTCTACCGCGTCATTTTCATCATAGGCATATTCGTCGGCGCCGTCGCCAACCTGTCCGTTGTATGGAACCTGGCAGACATGATGAACGCCCTCATGGCCATCCCCAACCTCATATCCCTGCTGCTCCTCTCAGGCGTCCTCGTCCGCGAGACCCGGTACTACCTGTGGGAAAAGCGGCTGGACGAATACTCCAAGGATGAGATTCCCGTCATAGACAAATAAACCGACACCCCTATCATGATAGAACACCTGCTAGCACATCTGGTCCCCGAAAAGTTTCTCTCCGACCCCGCATACCGCCGCGGACACATACGGGTCATCAACCCTCTGCCCGGTACAAGGGTGATGGGACTGCACATCCCAGAAATGAAAAAGACGGCATCACGTCTGGCAACCGCGTCTCCGGAAGGAGGTCCCGGCCTCATCTCCAGATTCGAGGCAGCTCCGGACAAAAGCCTGCTCTACGAAGAATACATGATCTGGGGACTGATCCTCAACAGACTGAAAATCTCCAGGGAAGAACGTACCGACCGTTTCAGGAAGTTCATACCCCACATCGACAACTGGGCCGTATGCGACTGCATCTGCGCAGATGCACGATGGGCCGGGCCAGATACCGGAACATGGGAATTCATAAGACCGTACCTAAGCTCAAACAAGGAGTTCGAAGTGCGCTTCGCCCTCATCCTGTACATGGCCAGGGCAATGAGGGAAGAATCTCTCGGAAAGATGATGGACATAATGCAGGGCATCGACCAGGACCGCATTCACTCGGACTACGTGCAGGGCAGACCGGCCGGCAAGGACGAGGATCCCTGCTGCGGGACCGTTGCCGGAAGGCCTCCGTTCTATGTCCGCACTGCCATGGCATGGCTGCTTGCCACCGCTCTTGCCCGCTGGCCTGAGACCACCCGATCACTCCTCTCGGCCGCCAGCCTTCCGGACGATGTCCTCAAACTGTACGTCAGAAAAGCCCGCGAATCGTTCCGTACCAGGAACATTTCCCCGTTTTGACAGGGTAAACTGCAATACCCGATCCTGCCAGCCGGCATCCTAACATTGAGTGATTTTTGCATATGCCTGATTTTCAGCTAAATGACATTTTTGTTTAATATTAGGTTAAGCGAAAATCGCCGATTTCTGCCGGTTTTGGCCCAACCTAACATTGAATCAAAATTGCAACCAACACATTATTAAAGATTTAGCATTTTAAGGCGATGTTAGGTTATGCAGTTTCAGGACAATAACCGGAAATCACCGGACAGTTTCAGGACAATAACCGGACAGTTCCGGAGCTATCACCTGAAAACCGACGCGTACCCGAGACCTCCCAAAGTTGGCGGATTTGGAACGGATGCCATCCTGTATTCGAAAATAATTGTGGGCAGCGATTTGTTGCATGGATCCGTGCGTGTCTGCCGGGTACCGCGAAACGAAGGAGGATTCACGGCATGCACCGTATTTTAAGAGTGTTTTTGCTATATTTGCACCCCGATAAAAGACAATAATGACAAAAGCACTCTTTTTCGACATAGACGGGACACTGGTAAGCCTCAGGACGCATGAGATTCCTGCATCGGCCATCGAAGCGATAGCCAAGGCAAGGGACCGCGGCATCAGGATAATAATCTCAACAGGAAGGCCCAGGCAGCTCATCAACAACCTCGGGCCTATAGAACACCTTATAGACGGCTACATCACAGTCAACGGGGCATGCTGCGTTATCGGCGGACAGACCATATCCACCACACCGGTATGCAAGGAGGACGTGGCCACACTGCTGAGATGTTCGGATACCATGCACTTTCCTTCACTGGTGGTAGGCACGGATGACGTGATAGTCTACAACCCCGACAAGTCAGTGGACAGGGTCTTCGGAGACCTGCTCAACCTCCACGACCTCAAGCTCAACTCGCCTGTAGAGCCTCTGCTCGAAGGCGACATCCTGCAGCTGACCCCTATCATCGACAGGGCGCAGGAAGCTGTGATCGTCCCGCAGTTCAGACACTCGGTATCGGTACGCTGGTGCGACTATTTCTCCGACGTACTTTCCGAGGATGCCGACAAGGGAAGGGGCATGGCACGCATGGCCTCACATCTGGGCATCGGCATAGATGAATGCATGGCTTTCGGAGACGGAGGCAACGACATCTCCATCCTGCGCCGCGCAGGGACAGGTGTAGCCATGGGCAATGCAGGAACCGAAGTAAAAGCTGCTGCCGACTACGTCACAAGAGACATAGACGACGGCGGAGTGGCCCATGCCCTCCGTCATTTCGGCATCATATCATAATCAACCCACAGAACCGGAACAAATATGGACAACGACAATAAAAAGGATTTTTCCAAAGTATTCAT
This sequence comes from uncultured Bacteroidales bacterium, assembly GCA_944326245.1. Classification (GTDB taxonomy): domain Bacteria; phylum Bacteroidota; class Bacteroidia; order Bacteroidales; family UBA932; genus Coprenecus. Next base: position 51,520 of record CALVDF010000007.1, on the reverse strand, counting down.
GATCGCCGGGAGCGAACCGCTCGGAAGCTGCGGCATTCAGGCTGACATCAAGGCCGTTTCGGCCTGCGGAGGTTTCGCGGCGGGGGCAATCACACTCATAGTGGACATGGACACCACCAGTGTCAAAGGCATACGTACCATGCCGGTAGACCTTATCCTAAGCCAGAGCAGACACTTCCTGTCAGACGTCGGTGCCGACTGCATAAAAACGGGCATGCTCTACGAAAAGCAGATAGTGGAAGCAGTCGCAGGTCTGCTGCGGGAATACCCTGACATACCGAAAGTCATTGACCCGGTCATGGTCGACTCGGGCGGAACATCCCTCATCAATGCCGATGCCGTTGAGGCCTATCGGGAGCACCTGTTCCCCCAGGCAGAGATCATCACCCCCAACATCCACGAGGCCAGGGTGCTGGCAGGAGAGGACATAACCCTTGACAACGCAGACCGGGTAATCCGCCGCCTGGCAGACCCGGGATGCTCAGTCATCATCAAGTCCATACCCAACGGAGACAACCTCACGGACATATTCTACAACCGCCGCACGGATACGGTCCGCCGCTTCTCCAAGCGCCGCATCGAGACCCGCAATGTCAACGGCACGGGAGACACTTTCGGTTCCGCGATAGCCACCTACATCGCCAGAAAGTACTCTCTGGACGCAGCCGTGGAACGGGCCGAGATATTCATCAACGAATCCATAGCCTACGGTGCGGAATACAGGTTCGGACCCGGATACGGTCCCGTTCACCCGTTCTACCGCATGATTGATTTCTTCGAGAGGGAAGACAGGAACTATTCCTTGAAATAAAGCCTCTTGACCCTCCTCGAGACACTTGTGAGCACCTCGTACGGGATGGTACCGAGCTTGTCCGAAAGTTCGGTCACAGGGATATTGTGTCCGAATATTTCCACCTCATCCCCTACCTGCGCTCCTGTCCCGGTAACATCCAGCATGCACGCATCCATGCAGATATTGCCTATCACCGGCACCCTCTGTCCGCGCACCATCATCTCCCCGACTCCGCAGCTGAGATGACGGTCCAGGCCGTCCGCATATCCTACCGGAATGACTGCGATGTCCGAATCCCTGACCACACGTCCTTTGCGTCCATAGCCCACTGTCTGATCAGGAGTTATACGCCTTATCGAAGCGATGTGGGTCTTGAAGGTGCCCACCGGCTCCAGTCCGGGCAGGGGGCCTATGCCATACAGCCCGATTCCAAGACGCACCATGTCGAATGCATACTGCGGGAAGCGCTCTATTCCTGCACTGTTCAGTATATGGCGCAGGATCCTGTAAGGGAAATGCGGCTGCACCATGCCTGTCATTTCTTCGAACAGACGTATCTGGCCGAGAGTAAAAGCGTCCTCTGCCGGATCGTCCGCCACCGCAAGATGAGAGAACATGCTGCGCAGCATTACCGTCCGCTTTCCTTCCATAAACTCCAACAGATCAGGGATATCCTTTTTATCAAGTCCGGAGCGGTTCATTCCGGTGTTCAGCTTGAGATGTACCGGATAATTTTCCACGCCTCCCCGCGCCAGCACAGCCTCGAAGTCCCTCAGGAGTCCCAGGGAATATATCTCCGGCTCCAGGGAGAATTCTATCATCTGGTCAAACGCCTCGGGTTCCGGGTTCATTACCGCTATAGGGACGGTGATACCCTTGGAACGGAGCTCCACACCTTCATCCGCGTATGCAACCATCAGGTAGTCAGCCCCGCTGTACTGCAGTTGCGCCGCTACCTCCCCGGCCCCGCTGCCGTAGGAAAATGCCTTTACCATTACGGCCAGTCTCGTCCCGCGAGGCACCCTGTTGCGGAAAATATTGAAGTTGCGGGCCAGCGCATCCAGATCCACCTCCAGCACAGTAGTATGGGACTGTTTTGCCAGGAAACTGCCAATATACTCGAAACGGAACTTCCTCGCCCCCTTGATCAGAATATCCATGTCCCGGAAATCATCCCGGCGTTCCCCAGCCAGAAATGCCTCGGTAGTCTCGTAGAACCGTTTTTGCGGCAAAGCCGAGAACAGGGAGCTGAAGCTGCACAGGCAGGGACCAACTCCTATGAAAAGACGGATTCCGGATTTTTCCAGCATCCGGGCCACCTGACTGTAGATCTCCCCGGCCCTTCCTCCCACATCGACAAAATCGGAGAGGATCACTACCTTGGGTCTGGTTGAATCCTGATGCGAAAGAGTACCCAGGGCTATTGCAAACGAGGCCGGATCCGAATTGTAGTAGTCCTTGATAAGAGTGCTGCCCTCCACTCCCTCGCGGATTTCCATCCGCATGGCCACAGGCTGCAGATCCGCAACCCTCGGGGCAAGCTTATCCAGTGAATACCCGTGGTAGAGCATAAATGCCACTGCCGTCATGCAGTTTTCAAACGAAGCTTCATCTGCAAACGGGACATGCACGGACCCATGCTCCATGGCACCGCTGTCCGCACGTCTGTACTCTATGTTCACATCCCTGCCAGAAATGCCTGAGGTGCTGCCCGTTATACGCATATCCGCACCGTCAGAACCGCCCCATAGGTACATGACCGGATCGGGACCGCATTCCTCCCTTATGATCTGTGCCGGCATGCCTTCCCGGCAGATTACCGCACGGCAACCCCTGAACAGCTGAGCCTTTTCCCGCATTTTCGCCTCCAGGGAAGGGAAATTTTCCCCATGGGCATCTCCAAGATGTGTGAACACTCCCACATCCGGACGTATGATGCGCTGCAGGCGGGACATCTCTCCCGGAAGGGACATTCCAGCCTCTATCAGAGCCATACGGCACTCAGGAGCCACTTCCAGGACGGAAAGGGGGACTCCCACCTGCGAATTGTAGCTGCGGGGGCTGCGGCTTACAGGGACATCCTCCCCGATCAGCTGTGCTATCCACTCCTTGACCACAGTCTTGCCGTTGCTTCCGGTGATGGCCGTGATCTCCGTATGGGAGAGGACATCGCGCCGGTACCGCGCAGCGGCCTCCTGCAGAGCTTTCAAAGTGTCTCCCGCATATTCTATGACAGCGTCTTCAAGACTATCGAATTCAGGACGGTGTTCACTGAGCACGAAATGACGCACTCCACGCCTGTACAGGGAATCTACATAATCATGCCCGTCATTGTTCTGCCCTTTGATGGCATAGAAGACAGTCTCGGCAGGACGGGTAACCGTACGGCTGTCTACAGATATAAACATTGCGCTATGCTATTATATGGTCCATTGACTAGCGGGCGCAAATTTAGCTCTTTTTACGGAATGCTGTCCGCAGACAGATCATTTCACACCGTAGACATCCTCCGGATGGGTCCCGAACGGTTCTATATGGACAACGATATCGTACACCTCAGGGATACTTTCCCTTATGTTCCGTTCTATCTGGTTGGAAAGGGCATGCGCCTGGGTCAAGGTCATGTTGCCGTCAGCCTCCACATCGAGGGTAATCATGTACTTTCCGCCTATGCTGCGGGAACGCACCCGGTGCGGGTTTCCGATACCGTCGACCTTCTTTATCGCATCGAATATCTTCTGGTACACCGACACATCCTTTACTCCGTCCATAAGCTCGATGTTGGAATCCATGAATATCCTGATTGCAGAGCGTATGATGAAACAGCTTACCAGCAGGGCCGTCACCGAATCCAGTATGGGCATCTTGAGTATGAAAGAGAAGAACAGGCCCACAAGTACACTCAGGGAGATGATCATGTCGTTGCGCATATTCACTCCGTTGGCTATGAGCATTGATGAGCCGGTACGTTTTCCCATCCGGGTCTGGTACAGTGACAGCAGCAGCTTGCACAGGATGGACGCTACCGTCACATATATTGCCACAGTCCCAGGCATCACCCTCTCCTCGTGCGAGAAGAGATGCTCCACTGCCGACATGAACATCTGCGCACCTGCAAAGAATATTATCATGGACAATATTTTGGTGGCTATGGACTCCGCCTTGGCATAACCGTACACATACTTCTTGTTCGGTCTCTTCCCCATTACCTTCGCAGCCACAATCATGACTACCGACACGGCCACATCCGAAGCCGAGTCGATACCGTCTCCTATCACGGCGAAACTTCCGCTGACCAGACCGGCCACTATCTTTGCCACAGACAGCAGCCCGTTGCCTGCGATGCTTACGTACGAAGCCGCAAGTATCTGCCTCTCTGTAGATTTATTTTTATTGTCACTCATATACGAACGCGCAAATATAATCTAATTTGGACAAGTAGAACATTTCCCATACATTTGTGCACTACCATACAGCAATAAAACAGATATGAAAAAGACTCTTACCAGGCTCCTTTCAGCCATTCTTGCGGCAATAGCCGTGATATCCTGCTCGCACAACACAGGTAAGGAATACGCCGGGACAATGCAGTATGCAAAGTATCTCGACATCCAGGGCCATGACGGATACACTGTAGCCGATATAACGAATCCGTGGGACACCGCACGCATACTGCACCGCTACATTCTGGTTCCGGAAGGAGCACAGGTACCTTCCGGCATTCCCGAAGGTACACTGGTAAGGACACCGGTTGACAATATAATCGTGTATTCATCAGTCCATGCCTCCATTCTGGATGCTCTGGGAGCTGTAGACCGCATCAGCGGCGTATGCGAACCGGAATACATGACATCCCGCGCCATTCTGGAGGGGATAGAGCAAGGTCGCATAATAGACTGCGGAAACTCCATGTCTCCCAGCATAGAACGCATAGCGCAGGCAGGCGGCCGCATCATCATCGCATCCCCGTTCGAGAACAGCGGATACGGAGCGGCAGGCAAACTTGGCATACCCATCGTGGAAGCCGCAGACTATATGGAACGCACTCCGCTCGGCCGGACGGAATGGGTAAAACTCTTCGGTGCCCTCCTGGGGTGTCCTGACAGGGCCGACTCCCTGTTCAATGCCGCAGCCACAGCCTATGACGCAGTAAGATCCAAAGTCACAGATCACCTGGGAGATACGGCGGACCGGCCCACCCTTATCGCAGAAAGGAAATACGGGGCCTCATGGGACGTCCCCGGCGGGGCCAGCTACATGGCACGTATCTACAGGGACGCAGGCGCAGACTATATATTCGGGGACAACACGTCCGAATCCAATATCAACATGTCGTTCGAAAATGTATTGAGCAAAGGTATCGATGCAGATCTGTGGGTACTCAAGTACTGGAGTCCCGAGCCCATGACATACGCCTCGCTCCAGGCCGAATACAGCCAGTACTCCAGATTCAGGGCCTTCCGGGAACACCGCATCTACGGGTGCAATACCGCTTCCTCGACATACTACGACGACATAGTCCTCCATCCGGACTGGATTCTGGAAGATCTGGCAGCAATTTTCCATCCTGACCTGTTTCCTGACACGACTCCGCGCTACTTCTTCCCTCTGGCAGAATAGTCACGTCAAGACTCAGGCTCAAAGGCTGATTCCAGAAAAAGCATTGCCTGGGAGATGCCTGATACGTCTGCAGACTTGCCCGAAGGCAACTGTACCTCTATACCGGTAGGAGACAGGCAGCGGACACAAGGTATGCCGGAGGATGGCAGGACCGGTGTAAAACCGTTGCGAGCAAGCGCATTGGACATCCATCGTGCCGTCAGGCCGTCCCCCTCGACCCCTACTGCCGGACCTGACACACCGGTAGAGAGTCTGCCTGAACGCATGTCGAAATTCATACCGCGACGGCTGAAAAACTCCCTCAGGCTTCCGTCCAGCACAAGATCTTCCGGTGTCCCTGATACGACCGGCACATAATTCCCGCCTGCCGGTACTTCTGCAGAGGAGTTACCCGAAGATGACGAAAGCAGCAGCAGCCGGTCCGAGAACATGAGCGCGTTGTCTATGTCATGGGTCGAAAGCAGGATGGCCTTTCCCTGCCTTCGTGCAGTATCGTGCAGAAGTGACATGGTCTCTATACGGCTCGCCACATCCAGAAATGCCGTAGGCTCGTCGAGCACTATTACAGGGCACTCCTGTGCCAATGCCTTTGCAATCATCGCCCTCTGCCTCTCCCCGTCCGACAGTTCCGAGACGTATGATCCTGCCTTGTGGGCAATGCCGACCGCCGCCATTGCCTCCGAGACCACCTCATGGTCCCTTGCCGCCAGTCTGCCCAGAAACCCTGTATGCGGCTGCCTTCCTAGAGCCACCAGCTCCCTGACGGTCAGTCCGCCTGCATTGGTCCTGTCTGTCAGCACCACACCTACAGTCAGTGCCAACTCGTGCGGCGAGTATTCGTGCAGTTCGCGTCCCATCACGCGTACACTGCCGGAAACCGCCGGCTGAAAGCCGCAAATGGTCCTCAGCAGAGTAGACTTGCCCGCCCCGTTGAGACCTATCAGAGAGGTCAGTTCCCCGCTGCGCAGGATGAAATCCACCCTAGGGTGCACTGTCTTCCACCCTTTTCCGCGCCCCATGGGATAGCCTATCGCCAGGCCCGAAGCCTCCATCGCGGTCCGTCCGCTTGACTTGTCTGCACTCATGCTCAATTGAAATATCGGATATTCTTACGGCTGATGATGACATATATGATTACCGGGGCTCCGAACAGAGGAGTCACGGCATTGAGAGGAAGCAGCATACCGGTACCGGGTATCACCGTAAGCATGTTGCAGGCGAGAGCAATGCACGCGCCTGACAGGGCCGTGGCCGGAACCAGTGCACGGTGATCGGATGTACCGAGCAACAGGCGGGCGATATGCGGAACCGCAAGACCGATAAAGGATACAGGACCGCAGAATGCAGTCACCACGGCTGTCATAAGGCCTGTGCATAGGAGCACATGGATACGGGCGGCAGGGACATTGACTCCAAGGTTGGAAGCATATTTCTCTCCGAGAAGCAGGGCATTCAGCGGTTTGACCAGCAGCAGGGCCCAGACCAGACCTATGACGGCTGCAGCGGAAAAGAACGGCAGCTGTGCAACTGAGACTGAGGAGAAATCTCCCATACCCCACATCACGAACTGCCGTACCTTGTCGGCAGATGCGTAGTAGTTAAGTATGGATATGAAAGATGAGACGAGATATCCGACCATGATACCTATGATCAGCAGCATCACGCTGTTTCCTACTTTCCTCGAAAAGAATATTATCACGGCCAGGATAGCACAGGCTCCTGCCATGGCTCCGGCTACCGTCGCAAGATATCCTCCGAAAGACCCTACTGTCCCTCCGAAAGCAAGCATCACCAGAGCGACGCCAAGATTGGCCCCGTCACTGACTCCGAGAATCGACGGTCCGGCCAGAGGATTGCTGAAGAGGGTCTGAAGCAGCAGTCCGCTTACGGCCAGGGCAGCTCCAGCCAGCAGGGCCGTTGCAGCCTGAGGCATACGCGAACCGGTAAGTATGATCTTCCACGCCGGATTGTCCCCTCCCCCGCCGAACAGGATGTCCACAATCTCCCCGGGCGGTATGGGCACAGCCCCGTAGAACAGATTCCCGGCGGCCAGTACGGCAAGCAAAAGCAACAGCACGACGTATATACGCCTGCGCACGGATTCATTCATCTGACGCACCATCCTTATTACGTTTTTTTCTGCACCCCATCATTCCAAGTGTCAGCTTGCCATACTTCCTTCCGTAGATGATGCCGCATACATACCGGAATATTATTATTATCAGGAACAGCAGTACTATGGAGGATTCATAGAAAAGCCTCTGGGCAATTGTCTCCCGGGCCGTCACCTCCTCCGTATCCATCATGAAAGTCCTGCGGACATCATCCGGGGAGAATCTCCACCACGACCATTTTTTCACCACTATACCGTTGTGTATCAGCATGACGCCGCCATTGGAACGGGACATGGATATTAAAGTCTTGATATCCCCGTAGACCATTACCCTTCCCACATCGGGATAACGTACTGCCACCGAATCCATCACTGGGTCCATTACAGGAACCGCGACTCTGGCGATACCTCCATAGAACGCGACAGAATCCATACTTTCTGCCACTTTGCTCCAATATGGACTGTCGAGACGGCCAGGTTCCAGGACTACAAAAAGAAATACAGGCACTTCAGAATTGACCAGTTCCCCGGTAACGATCTCCCCGTCGGAATCGGAAAGGGTCATATCAAAGAGCAGGTCCCTTTCATCTCCTCGATACCTGGATTCCGTACTCACATAGGTCCATGTGCTGTCAGGCAGATGCTCAAGATCAAAGAGCTCCTGTTGCCCGTCACGTTCATACAGGAACAATGTCTCGAAATTGTCGTTGTCAGTAATCTTGTCCAGCTTTGCGGAGAGATTGGTGCCTACTCTGAAATTGCCGTACTCCACCAGAGGAATGTTGAAATACGAATACAGCACGCAAATCAGGGCCAGCGCACCGTACGTAGCGAGGAACGCCCACTCAGCCGGAACCGGGGCCACCGGCCTGAACTTCTTCCTGAAAGTGAATATCGGGACTATGCAGAGTGTAAGAGCCACATTCTTGAAAAACGTCTCCCACATGGTCAGGTGTATGGCCTGGCCGAAACACCCGCACTCCTCGATCCCGCCCCTGACTGCAAGGAAGAATGTCAGGACCGTAAAGAACAGCATCATCACCAGTCCGGCAACTGCCGCTACCCTCATGCGCACACACATCAGTATGGCTATTCCTATCAGGAATTCCGTTACGGACAGCACCATGCCGAAAGCCACCGACCCGAAATCCAGAAAACCCAGATGCAGGGTCCTCAGATATTCGTCCACGATAAGTCCCGTACCCACAGGATCAGTAAGCTTGAAAAATCCCGACAGGACAAATATGATTCCGAACAGCATCCGGAATACAAACATCAGCACTCTCAGAAACCTCATAATACCTTCCTTATCAATTTGAACACTTCATCTGCGGCGAGCATCCTGCCGTCCTTGTCCGCACAGTCCACCCTGATGAAAGACGGATCCTTGCGGCACAGCCTCAGATAGACTTCACGCACCTTCCGCTGGAAATCCATGTCGGCCTCATGTATATCCTTTCCGCCGTGAAGATATTCGCGGTCACTGCCCTCCCGCTGCGCAGACAGGCGGTCCCCGACGAAAGACAGAGGGACATCCAGGAATATATTGAGGTCGGGACGCGGTATCCCGTATACCCCGTACTCCGTATCCAGTATCCAGTCCTCAAGGGCAAGAGACTCGCTTTCATCCGCAATCTTTGCGCACTGGAATGCGATGTTGGAATACACATACCTGTCCAGCAGTACAGTCCGTCCTTCATCCAGCCAGCGGCGGATGATGGCAGAAGCATCCCTCCTGTCCTCCGCAAAAAGCAGCGCGACAATCATGGGATGCACATCTTCAATACGTCCGAATTCCCCCCTGAGAAAACGGGCGATCATATCCCCCACGACAGGTGCGTCAAACCTTGGGAAATGCAGATATTCAGGATCTTGACCTGTATGACCGGCGAGATGTCTCCTTACATTGGCCACCTGTGTGGACTTGCCGGAACCGTCCAGGCCTTCTATTACTATCAACATACAGTCCGTTTTTGATGAAACTTTGCAAATGTACAAAATTATAAGCTATATTTGTGTTTTAATCATCTGACAGATATGCTTACATCTATTTCACCCATTGACGGAAGGTACTACAGACAGGTAAGGGACCTTTCCTCATACTATTCCGAGTTTGCCCTTATCAGATACAGGGTCAGAGTGGAGATCGAGTATTTTATAGCACTTTGCGAGTTGCCTCTGCCTCAGCTGGAAGGTTTCGACCACTCCCTTTTCGACACATTGAGAAGCATCTACAGGGACATGACGGAGGATGAGGCTGCCGAAGTCAAGGAGATAGAGAAGACCACAAACCACGATGTGAAGGCCGTGGAATATTTCATCAAGAGACGTTTTGACGCACTGGGCATCAATCCCCGCTACAAGGAGTTCGTACATTTCGGACTTACATCGCAGGATATCAACAATACGGCTGTACCCCTGAGCCTCATGGAAGGTATCCAGGACGTATACCTGCCCCAGCTCTATGAAGTGCTGAACACTCTGGACGGCATGGCCGAAGAATGGAAGGACATCCCCATGCTGGCACATACCCACGGACAGCCGGCTTCCCCTACCCGCCTTGGCAAGGAAATAGCGGTATTCACCGCCCGTCTCAGGGAACAGCAGAAAATGCTTCTGGCCGTACCGTTTTCAGCAAAATTCGGCGGAGCCACAGGCAATTTCAACGCCCACTTCGTAGCCTATCCGGACATTGACTGGAATGCCTTTGCAGTGGATTTCGTGGAAGACCGCCTAGGTCTGAAACGGTCCTATCCTACCACCCAGATAGAGCACTACGACAACACTGCCGCCCTCTTCGATGCCATAAAACGCATCAACAACATACTGGTAGACCTGTGCCGGGACATGTGGACGTACATCTCCATGGAATACTTCAAGCAGAAGATCAAGGAGGGAGAGGTAGGTTCATCCGCCATGCCCCACAAAGTCAACCCGATCGATTTCGAGAATGCAGAAGGCAATCTGTTGATGGCCAATGCCGTATGTGAGTTCCTCGCCTCCAAGCTCCCCATCTCAAGACTGCAGAGAGACCTCACGGACTCCACTACCCTACGCAATGTAGGAGTCCCCATTGCACATACCATCATCGCCCTCAAGTCCCTGAAAAAAGGACTGGACAAGCTTATCCTCAACAGGGACGCACTCGAACGCGACCTCAACCGCAACTGGGAAGTCGTCGCAGAGGGTATCCAGACCATTCTGCGCCGCGAAGGCTATCCGAACCCGTACGAGACACTCAAGGCCCTGACCCGTACCGGCCAATCAGTTTCAGACCGCACTATAAGGGAATTCATCGATTCCCTGAACGTGGCCGAGTCTGTAAAGGACGAGCTCAGACGCATCACACCGTTCAACTATACAGGAAGATAATCCACAGAAATCTATCCTATCATGAAACGCCTCATCCTCATAATCGCCGCCGTCCTGGCGTTTTCCGCAGCCGGCAGTGCCGGAGACCGGAATCCGGACTACGATACATACTTCACCCCTGACCGTCTGCGCGTGGATTTCATTCTGGCCGGGGATGCGTACGGGCAGCAGGCATATCTGGCCGGACTCAGGAAAGAATGCGCATGGGCCGGATCCCGCGCATCCCTGATTGACCCGTTCCGCTACGGAGAGTACATGTTCGAGGTCTGGGACGGGGATACTCTGATATACTCCCACGGATTCTCCACCATCTTCCAGGAATGGAGGACTACCGCCGAGGCCCGCGAAGTCAGGAAAGCCTATACACAGGCTGTGTGGATGCCGTTTCCCAAAGACGATGTAAGGATAACCCTGTCCGAAAGGGAAAAGTCCACCGGGGAGTTCCGGGAAATATTTTCCTGCACCGTAGACCCTGAAGACGCCCTTATCAGCCGCGAGGCCGCCCCTGACTACACTGTCACCCCGCTGCTCTCTTCCGGGGACATGGAGCACAAGGTGGACCTGCTCTTCGTGGCGGAGGGTTACACCGCCGGACAGACGGAAAAGTTCCACCGCGACTGCCGCAAATTCATGGACTACCTGTTCTCCATGGAGCCATACAAGTCCCGCAAGAGCGACTTCAACGTATACGCCGTGGACGTAGTGTCCCCCGAGCAGGGTACCGACATCCCCAATCAGGGCATATGGAGACATACGGCCCTCAACTCGCATTTCTATACATTCTACATCGACCGCTACCTCACCATCACCGACCACAAGTCCATCGCCGACAATGTGGCAGGAGCCCCTTTCGACGCTCTGTTCATAGTCGTCAATGAAGAGAAGTACGGAGGCGGAGGCATATTCAACTCCTACGCCCTTGGGACGGCCGGCAACGAACAGTCCTATCAGGTGTTTATCCACGAGTTCGGCCACAGCTTTGCAGGCCTTGGCGACGAATACTACACATCGGAAGTGGCTTACGAAAACTTCTACAACCTCGAGAACGAGCCGTGGGAGCCCAATATCACAACCATGGTGGACTTCGGCAGCAAATGGCAGGACATGATAGACTCCGGCAAATGGCCTGAAGACCAGGTAGGTATCCACGAAGGCGGAGGATATATGGCAAAAGGCGTATACCGCCCGCGCGAGGACTGCCGCATGAAGACCAACACGGCTCCCGATTTCTGTCCGGTATGCCAAAGGGCAATCAACAGAATGATAGACTACTACTGCAGATAGATGAAAATCAAGCCATACCGTTACTATCTCATAGACCTCGACCGCACCCTCTGGGACTTCGACAGCAACTCGGAGCATGCCATCGGTCTGCTCGTCTCCCGCAACCCGCGGCTGCTGCAGGCCGTACAGGCGGCAGAGGGCGAAGGTGAAGAATCCCTGCACCGTTTCTTCCTGCGTTACGACAAGCTCAACCACCAGCTGTGGGCCATGTACGAACGTGGGGAAATGTCGAAGGACGATCTGAGATGGAAACGTTTTCACGAGGCATTCCGCCTGTATGGAGTGGAGGATGAGGATCTTTCCAGGCAGTTCGGGGAAGACTACCTCGAACAGATGGTTCTGGAAAACACGCTTATGCCAGGGGCCAGGGAGATGCTGGAAGCAATACGTTCAATCGGGGGCAGGATGGCAATCCTGAGCAACGGATTCCGGGAAGTACAGTACCGCAAGCTGTGCGGGGCCGGCATTGAACAATATTTCTCAGCGGTAGTGGTATCGGAAGAAGCCGGCTGCCTGAAGCCCCGTCCGGGCATCTTCGCCTACGCCGTGGAGCTCCTGTCAGGCATCAGACGGCAGGACAATCCGGAGGCATGGCAGGAAGCCAAACGGCAGACCCTCATGATCGGAGACGATCCCGTCAACGACATAGAAGGGGCACAGATCTTCGGCATAGACCAGTTCTACTACAACCACAAGCGCAACCCGGCCATCTCCCACGCCACCTACGAGTCCCCGGACCTCACGCCCCTCTACACTGTAGGATAAGATCTTGTATATTTATTGCTTCATGGTATTACATCCTGACCCGGACTCACCTAAAACAAATCGTCCATGAGGCGGTCGAGGTCCCGGCGTTCCTTCTTTGTCGGACGTCCCGTGCCGCGGTCCCTTCTGACATAGACGGTCTCGAAAGGGGCATTCAGCTTGTCCAGTTCCTCCTGGGGGGTGATGTCCTCCGCGAACTCCGGGACCAGCTTGGCCCCTACCCGGTTGCCGATGGGTACTATGACCCGGTACTGGAAGTGCACGCTGCCCTTGCGCACAGACACGGTGTCCCCGGCTTTCACATCCCTGGACGCCTTGACCTCCGCACCGTTGACCGAAACTTTCCCGCTGCGGCATGCATCCGCAGCCTCCGTCCGCGTCTTGTACACGCGTATGGACCAGAGAAATTTATCTATGCGTACCTGCTGTTCCATTGCCATACCACTACTCATTTATATAGCTGTCCTTCTCCTCCGGCTTGCCGATATACACTTCCATCAGCCTCGTGCCGGCAGTGATGGCCGAGAGGACGAAGTCCGACATGGCAGCGGGTATCAGCACCCACTCACCGCGTACCAGAGGAGTCGGCTGCATGGCATGATCGGACGGGGTTATGACCGCCTCACCCTCCAGACAGCTGTACAGGATGAAACTCTCATAACGGTCGGGCCATATGCGCAGCGGGTCTGTCAGCAGCAGCTCGTTGGCAGTAAAATACCTGCACTCTATGAGCTGCTTTGAAGGGGCGTTCCCGCCGGCGGGGACAAAGCCTTTCCCGTCATACTTTTTATAGTTGATGCACGTAAGGGCAAGGTCCACGTGCATCTGACGTGCCGTGGCAGGATTGTTTTCACGGCCCCAGTCGTAGATGCGGTATGTCACGTCCGAGAGCTGCTGGATCTCGGCTATTACCAGCCCGCCTCCGGCCGAGTGCACGGTACCGGCCTCGATGAAGAAGAAGTCGCCCTTCTTCGGAGTCACCACATTCAGTACCTCCTCGAGGGTCCCGGCAGCGCAGCGGTCCAGGAACTCGCGGGCATCTATGTCCTTGTTGAATCCCATGTAGATCCGGGCTGTAGGATCGGCCTCGAGGACATACCAGGCCTCGGTCTTGCCGTAGGAGTTGTGCCGGTCGAAGGCCGTCTCGTCATCCGGATGCACCTGCACTGAAAGACGTTCATTGATGTCCAGAAGTTTTACCAGAACGGGAAACTCGTTGCCGAAACGCTTGTAGTTGTCTTCTCCGACGATCTCGTCCATATAGGTCTCGATGACATCGAACAGAGGATTGTCCTGCAGCCAGCCGTTCTCTACCACTGAGCTGTCATCCTCGAATCCGGATATCTCCCAGCTTTCGCCTATGACTGCATCAGGATCAAACGGTTTGTGGAACTGGGCCGCCAGACGGTGGCCGCCCCATACCCGTTCCTTGGGCTGGGGTATGAACTTGATAGGATATATTGCCTTTTTCATGATTGGATTGTTTCTTTGCGTGTTTTACCTGGTAAATATCTGTTGAGCAGTATCACCCCTGCCGCAAGCGCCACTGCCGAAACTGCCGGCAGCACATACGATGCCCACTGCCCGAAAAGCATCCGGACATCCCCTTCCGAAACCGCTTCAGTTCCGAAAACAGCCGCAGCCACTACCGTAAGGGTATTGTTGAAAGAGTGCATCAGCACTACTGCCCATAAACTCCGGGTCCTCACATACACCCACCCGAAAAGGCATCCGAGGACAAATGCTGGAACTGCCTGCCATGGATTCAGATGGGCAACTGCAAAAAGTACGGATGACCATACCACCGCCCAGCCCGGAGCCATCCTGGATTTCAGGCCGTTAAGGATCACACCGCGGAACAGGTACTCCTCCAGCACAGGCGCGAGAACACTCATAGTCAACAAGTTGTACCACAGGTTTCCGTCCAGCATCTCCTCCATGGCCCGGCTCAGCCATTCCGGCATCTCCATATCAAAAGGGATACAGCCCAACAGGACTATCACCGACATTTCGGTCATCAGAGCCACCGTAACGAAACCCCACAGCCTCAGACGCCCGAAACGCGGCCTGTCAGGACATATGTCTTCATAGACAGGAAGCTGCTCCCCTGCCGGCATGTTCATACGCCTCCGTCCACGGAAATACAGATACAGGAAGGGGAAAAGGTATGACAGACAATATGCCAACGGCATGATCCGCACCGGAGATGCCGCAAGCTGTCCTGCTACGAACAGAAGCAGAAGCAGCCACGACTCCTTCAGGTCAGGAAGGGCATATGACATTTTTTTTAGCATGCTCATCCGGGTTTTTCAAAAATTTTTCAAAGATAAGCAATTAATGATAACTTTGCGTCCATGTCCGTGGAAGAAGAAATACAGCAGGAACAGGAACCCGTGCAGGAACCGGTGAAACCGGAACGCCCGCGCCGCAAGTTCGTGAAAATAATCACGAACAAGTACTTCATTGTCACCTTCATCTTCGCGGTCATAGTCCTGTTCGTGGACCGCAACAACCTCATCCGCTGGGCCGGCGACTATATTGAAGTCCTGCGCCAGGAAAGGGTCATGCGCCAATATACCAGGGATATAGATGAACTGGACAGGAAACTGGACCAGCTTACTTCCGACCGCGATTCACTGGAAAAATTTGCAAGGGAAGAGTATTACTTCCACCGCGAAGACGAGGAAGTGTTTATTGTCGATTGAACTGGGACATGGTGCGCTCAATCCCGGCCAGACCGAAGGATTTTACGGCCTCCACTGCCCTTTCCCTGATTTCCGGCAGCTGCTTCAGCTCCTCATCGTCCCATTTTCCCAAAACGAAATCCACCTGAGGACCGCGTCCGACATGGGATCCTATGCCCACGCGCAGACGAGGATACTCCTGTGTCCCCAGCATCTCAGCGATATTGGCCAGACCGTTGTGCCCTCCGGCACTGCCGCCCTTGCGCATGCGGAGCGTGCCGAACGGAAGATTCATGTCATCCGCGATGACCAGCAGATTTTCCACAGGGATATTCTTCTTGTCAAGCCAGTAGGCCACGGCCTTGCCGCTCAGGTTCATATATGTGGACGGCTTGAGCAGCACAAATGTACGTCCCTTGAGCCTTATCTCGGCCATGTCGCCGTAACGGACTGTCGTAAAAACAGTATTGGACGCCTGAGCCCAGGTGTCCAATACCGAAAATCCCATATTGTGGCGGGTACCGATGTATTCGTACCCTATATTTCCCAATCCGACTATGAGATACGTCATGAGCAGGATTGTTACTCGGCTGCGGGTGCTGCTGCCTCTTCTGCAGGAGCCTCTTCGTCAGAGCCAGGCATGGCCGCACGGGTATGCTTGACTGTGCAGACACCTGTAGTCTTGGGGCTTACGATCTTGACACCTTCGTAGGAAAGGTCTCCGGCAGTAATCTGCTTGCCGAGCCTGAGGTTGGTGATGTCGATATCCAGTACATCGGGGATCTGGTCAGGCAGACCGCTTACGCGGAGCTTGCGGGCCTCGATAAGAAGCTTGCCGCCGGCCTTCACACCGGCACAGTTTCCGAAGATGTTGAGAGGCACGTTGACTGTCACAGGCTTGTCTGCCGAGATTGCCAAAAAGTCAGCATGGATGGTATTGTCAGTGACAGGATGGAACTGCAGCTCGTGAAGGATGGCCAGATAATTCTTGCCGTCCACGTCAAGATCCACGATGTAGCTGTTTGGCGTGTGTGTCAGTGCTTTAAGATCCCTCGCGTCCACAGAGAAGAGAACGTTCTCGATTCCGTTGCCATAGAGGTTGCAGGGTACAAGTCCTTCCCTGCGGATGCTCTTGGTGAGCGACTTGCGGCCTTTGGTCCTGGCCGTGCCATGTAATGTGATGTGTTTCATGATAATAATTAAAAAATGTGTTACTCAGTCCGGTCCTTCCGGACCCCATTGCACCAAAAGTCCACGACTTTTAGGGGGGCTGCAAAAGTAGTCAAATTTTCAAGTTTGGCAAAAAATTTGTATCTTGGAGGGACGAAATAACCAAAATTCAATTACACTTTTATGGAAAAGAAATGGAGATGCACTGTATGCGGTTATGTGCACACTGGAGATAACCCTCCTGAAAAATGCCCTCTCTGCAAGGCTCCCGCAAGCAAATTCGTAGAGATCAAGGAAGAAGCAAATGAAATATCATGGGCCGACGGCCACACTCTCGGAGTAGCCAAAGGCTGCGACAAGGAAATATGGGAAGGCCTTCAGGCTCACTTTGCCGGTGAATGCTCGGAAGTAGGCATGTACATCGCAATGAGCCGTCAGGCTGACAGGGAAGGATACCCTGAAATCGCTGAGGCTTACCGCCGCATAGCCTACGAAGAGGCCGACCACGCTGCAAGGTTCGCAGAGCTCCTCGGGGAAGTCGTTTGGGACACCAAGACCAACCTGGAGAAGAGAATGCACGCCGAGGCCGATGCCTGCGCCGACAAGAAGCGTATCGCCACCAAGGCAAAACAGCTCAACCTCGATGCCATCCACGACACAGTACACGAAATGTGCAAGGATGAGGCCCGTCACGGACAGGCTTTCGAGGGTCTCTACAAGAGATTCTTCGGAGAGAAGAAGTAATACGGTATGTTACCGGACCATCCGGACATCCTGATTCCAGGCCAGTGTCCGGTAATATTCGTCAAGAACAGGATTTTCGGGATTGGGAACGTAAGTGCTCAGTCCCGAAAATGTTTTTATGGGGAACTGCACAATCCCGCCCAGAACAAAATCTGCCGTAGCACGTTTATATATTACGGTCTTGTCCAGTGCGTCACGGAAATCCTCCAGGAAGCTTTCGTGCGGGGATATCCTGGACATGAAGTCATCCAGATCATAGAACCAGTGCCGGTTCTGCCTGAAATAACCCTGCAGCGAACTCATGTCCAGATCCGGGATACTGTCAACACCTCCGTTTCTGAGAATTTCCCTGCATGTCACAGCCAGGTGGTCCAGACTGCCTGCATCCACCAGTGCTACAGTCGCTCCGTCCTCACTGTAATAGTCATAGTATTTGTCGCATACCCTCTGAAGCGCAGGCACACTGCCGTCCACCATGTCCCCTATCACCTGCCTGTACGGGAATCCGGCTGCGAGCACTTCCGCCGCCGACACGACGAGATAGTCACATTTGTCCCTCAGTTCATAGGCGACCTCAACCCCGCCCATCAGGCAGGCATCGAAAAGGATATACCGGTAATGCACCGGTAACGCCTCAGCAAGGTCCTTGAGATCCATTTCATACCCTCCATCGGCACCGAAGGACTTGACATACCCTGCATACGGGTCCTCACTCATCCCGACAGGGACTGCCTGACCGTCGGCCCCGACCGCTGTCGGATTGCTGTAATATCCTTCAGGCAGCCATCCCGTTCCGTGCGACCACAGTACAAGACTGTTTTCCTGGGACGGGAAAAGCCCGGCAGCATAAGCAAGAACGGAGCTCATCACAGAGTCTGAAAGGGAATTCTGCGGTTCATATTCGACAAGCACTTCCTGGCTCACCGCCCCGTATGCATCCTTGCTTATTCTCATCAGACGGGGATTCTCTCCCCTTATATCCGCATACACCAGCAGTACATCCCCCGCTCCCTCGTTGAAATATACCGGGACATCCCCGGCCATTATTTCCTGTATATTGAGTTCAGCATTGTACGCCAGGTTATTGTCAGCAGCAATATATAACAGAAGAGTACTTCCTATCTGCATCTTGTCATTTCCTATGGAGCATGATGAAACAAGAATCACCGCAACTACGCAAAGGGCTAGAAACTTTGCGGATTTTACACTCTCTCTCATTTTGTCTTTCTTTTCTCAAAAATAAGTGACAAATATAGGATTAATTTGCTACTTTTGTAACATTTAAAAACACAATCGGTATGAAAACTGACAATTTATTCACATTCTTAGGCGGCGTCCTGGTCGGTGCCGCTGTCGCCATTCTCTTTGCTCCCGAATCAGGGGAAGAGACACGCAAGAAGATCAAAGACACTTTCGACAGGGAGTATCAGGGTCTCAAAGACAAGATCAACAGCCTGGAGAACCGCGCCAAGGCAGCGGCCGACGCCTATGCCTCCGCCAAAGCCCAGGACAATATGAATGACAACATCGCCGAATAAACCCAGTGATGGAAAATCAGAACTCGAACAATCCGCTCGGAGATCTCTTTTCTTCCATTAAATGCTACATTGATCTCCGCATAGACGAGATCAAGCTGGCACTGGCCGAGAACCTGGCAAAGATCTTCAGCAGGATAATTTTCTTCTTTCTGCTGTTTATCCTTGTAGGAATAGTTCTGGGCATATGCGCCGCAGCACTGGCTTCATGGCTTACCGAACTGGTAGGCAACCACACGGCAGGCCTGCTTATCACCGCGGGTGTTTTCATAATCATCATCCTGGTCCTTTTCCTGTTCAAGGACCGGTTCATGATCAACAGCCCGCTCAGAATGTTTTTAAGAATGTTTTTCGATGACGGTAAAAATGGAAAAGGCAAATAGAGGGTTAGAATACAGGAATATACGCAATCTCGAGGAGCTGCAGTACCAGCGGCGCCTCCTGTCTTCACGTATAGACCATCAGGAAATAATGGTCATGTACAAACTCCGCTGCGTCTGGGAGTTCATATCCCCTTCCAATTTACTGGACATGGGCTTCAGGGCAATAGCATCGCACAATCCGTCCTTCGGCATAATATACAGGACGGTGGATTTCATTAGAAACATAGCCAAAGGAAGAAGAGGCAGGGACAGTCTGAATTAAAAGCCATGAAGATTATCATTGCCGGAGCGGGGGAGATAGGTTGCCATCTGGCCAAGATGCTGAGTATGGAGTACCACGAGATCACGGTCATAAGTCCTGACGAGGAAAGTCTGGACGTACTCAGCAGTGAATCCGACATCGTTACAGTCGAGGGGAATCCGACATCGATCGAGACCCTCGTCAAGGCAGGTGTAGGCTCCGCCGACCTGTTCATCGCCGTAAACCCAGATTCGGAACAGGATGTCAACATAGTATCGGCAGCCCTCGCCAAAAAGCTTGGGGCAAAGAAAGTGACAGCCCGCATCAACAACGACGAGTACCAGAAGAATGACAACCGCATCATCTTTACTGACCTTGGCATAGATTCTCTTTTCTATCCCGAAAAGATTGCAGCAACCGAGATTCTGAATCTCCTCAAGCAGAATACCGCTTCCGAATTCATGAGCTACTCCCACGGTAAACTCCAGCTCATCGTATACCGCCTGGAAGAATGCTCCCCAATGGTAGACAGAACTGTCGCGGAACTGCGCGAAAGGACCCAGAATCTTTTCCGTTCCGTCGCGATTTCACGTGACGGCAAGACCATTATCCCCAAGAGTGCCACCCGCTTCAAGACAGGTGATGTCGTGTACCTCGTATCCAAGAAAGAGGGTATGGAACAGGCTCTGTCCCTGTCAGGCAAATCCAAGGTGGCCGTACGGAACCTCATGATTCTTGGAGGAGGCCGCATAGGAGAGATGGTAGCCCGCTCCATGGAAAAGCAGGCGGAAAACATCAAACTCATCGAGCTCAATCCCGAGAAATGCAGCCACCTGTCCGAGGTTCTGGGCAAGACTCTGGTAATAAACGGAGACGGCCGCAATTCAGACCTGCTGCTTCAAGAGGGTATCAGGGATATGGAGGCATTCGTGGCTGTAACCAGCAGTTCGGAGACGAACATACTCTCCTGCGTGGTAGCCAAACGCATGGGTATAAGCAAGGTCATTGCCGAAGTGGAAAACTTCGAATACATAAGGCTGGCGGAAGAAATGGGTGTAGACTCAGTCATCAACAAGAAACTCATCACTGCCGGCAAGATATTCCGCTTTACCCTCTCCAACAAGGTGCGCTCAATAAAAGTCCTCAACGGTACCGATGCCGTCGTTCTGGAGTTCATCGTCAATACAAACAGCAAGATAACCACAGGCAGGCTGCGGGATCTGGGCTTCCCGGAGGAAGCCATCATCGGCGGCTTCGTCAGAGGCAACGAAAGTTTCATTGCCGACAGCGAAAGTACCATCCGGCCATACGATCAGGTCGTGGTTTTCGCCAACCCTGACGCTGTGGACAAAGTAGACAAATTCTTTTTATAAATATAAAAAAATCAAAAATTCATATCACAATGACCGAATTCAAATTTCCTACATCGGGCAAGACCCGAACAGAACATGACCTGCTGGGATATAAGGAAGTTCCTGCCGAAGCACTCTTCGGAATCCAGACACTCAGGTGCATAGAGAATTTCAACATCAGCAACTACCACCTCTGCGACTATCCCGAATTCATCAAGGCATTCGGTATCGTCAAGATGGCAGCCATCAAAGCCAACCACAAGCTTGGCCTGGTGTCGGATCAGATCAAGGACGCCATCGTAGAAGCCTGCCAGGAGCTCATTGACGGCAAGCATCTGGAGTTCTTCCCCATCGACATGATGCAGGGCGGAGCCGGAACCAGCATGAACATGAACGCAAACGAGGTCATCGCCAACCGCGCACTCGAGATTATGGGACACCAGAGGGGCGAATACCAGTACTGCCACCCCAATGACCATGTCAATATGGCCCAGTCCACCAACGATGCCTATCCAAGTGCCATGCACCTCGGTCTCTACTTCATCAATGAGAAAGTACAGGCTGCCCTCAAGGAGCTGATAAAGGCATTCGACGACAAGAAAAAGGAATTTGCCAATATCATCAAGATGGGCCGTACACAGCTTCAGGATGCTGTCCCCATGACACTGGGACAGTCCTTCGGGGCATTCGCCGATGCCATGAGACACGAGGCCAGCAGGCTGCAGAAAGCTGCAGATGAATTCCTGTATACCAATATGGGAGCCACAGCAATCGGAACAGGTATCACCGCCGAGCCCAATTATGCAAAATACTGCACCGAGTTCCTTCGCGAGATTTCCGGCCTGGACATCAAGCTTTCAAGGAACCTGATAGAGGCCACTCACGACACATCCTGCATGGTAGCATATTCTTCGGCTCTGAAGTCCATAGCCATCCGCCTGTCCAAGATATGCAACGACCTGCGTCTTATGTCCTCAGGTCCACGCACAGGTATCGAGGAGATCAAACTTCCTCCCAAACAGCCAGGATCATCAATCATGCCAGGAAAAGTCAATCCGGTTATTCCCGAAGTCGTCAACCAGGTATGTTTCAAGGTAATCGGCAATGATTTCGCAGTAACCATGGCTTCCGAAGCCGCACAGCTGGAGCTCAACGTAATGGAGCCTGTAATGGTAGAATCTCTCGTCGAATCCGCAACCTGGATGGCCCGCGCTTTCAGGACACTCCGCGTAGAGTGCATCGAAGGCATCGAGGCCAACAAGAAACACTGCGAGGATCAGGTTAAGCACAGTATCGGTATCGTCACAGCCCTCAAACCCTACATAGGATATTCCAACTGCACCGAGATCGCCAAGGAAGCCCTCGAGTCAGGAAAGAGCGTCTACGATCTGGTTCTGGAACGCAACCTGCTGACAAAGAAGCAGCTTGACGTCATCCTCAACCCCAAGCACATGATTCATCCAAGCATGATAGCCGATATCAAAAAGAATGACTGACGCCTGCGATAAGGGCCCACTGCCCGGGAAGGCCGAAACCGGCATCCAGGCGCAAAACCATTCCCAGGAAAGTAAAACGGTACCCTGCCCCGTATGTGGGCAGGGTATTTTTTATCCTGATTCCGCTGAAAGAAGGAAATACATTGCCGGCACCTCCCCATACGGCTACTCCATGTGACCGGTATATCCTCTGGCGCAGCTCCACCTGGGCCGACAGCAGGTTCCTGTCCCTGTAACGTCCCTGATAATAACCCCTCAGGCGTACGTCACCGCCGGCCCCCGGCCATACCGTCCACGGTGCCGATGCAGATGATACATTGCCGTAAAGGTCCACGGCCATCACTCCTCCGTTCCATAACGGCACGAAAAAATCAAATACCGCCTCAAGTCTGAGAAAAGGGGCGGAACCGCTTACTGAAATTCCGGCCGAAGGCTCGACATTCAAAAACAGTCCCCTCGACGGCGAAGCCATATCATCCCTGGAATCGAAATCAAACCGGCCACCTGCCATGATATATTGTGTTCCGGAAGGATTACCGGTTATGACCGGAGGTCCGGAAATACCTGCAGCATCGTAAAAGTCATATCCGAGGAACCCTCCTGCCACAATGCGTTGCCCCCTGTACAGAAAATCGGTCCGGACCCTCACTCTACTGCTTGTAATGCTTCCACGCATGGAACCGTCATTGCCGTTTTCGAAACCAAGCCCCCAGAAATACCTTCTGCCGTAGTTGTAGCGGGCCAAGTACCCGATCATAAACCTTCCATCGGAGAAATATGCACGTCCCGTCACGGCCGAAGCTACAGACAGATTTGTTGACACCATGGCAACAGCCCCTATGCTCGACATTGGCACGAGACTGTCGGTACATGTCCTGTAACTGCCCATAAAGCCTCCCATCGCCATCAGACCTGCTTCCTGCGTATACATGATTCCATACAGCGGAAAAGTCTTGAAGCGGCTGTCCTTCTTGACCGGCCTCCGGCCCGGATGACGCCTGAAGTACCTGTCAACTGAATCCTGGACACGGGCAAGATATGCAGAATCCGGAGTCTGTGCTACAGCTCCGTACGCAGCCGTCAGCAACAATGCCGCCAACAGATATGACGCAACTCTGCGCATCTCCGGGAAAATCAGTACAGCAGTTTGAAATTGTCCACCCAGAATGTATTGCCCAGACCGCCGTGGAACGCTTCACCTATGGATGACGATATCCAGATCACGATGTGGGTAGGTTCCTCGTCCGGGGAAGCCCATGAATTTTCACTGATAGGGACTATCTTGCCCTTACTGTTCCTGCAGTAGTAGACTACCCCGCCGCCGCGTCCGTCATGCAGGTCCATCTCAGGGATGTATTCCTCATCTCCGGTTATGTCCCCGTAAAGCACAGGGATGGTTTCTCCGTTCACCCATTCCTCCTTATTGTCATAGAATATCTTGAACGCAGTTCCCACCCTTGATGCCGTAACATTGCCGTCGCTGTCCTCTACCCGTTTCTGCAGGAAAACCGCTATGAACGGATAGTCCTTGCCGCCTATCTCCTTCTGCGGAGAGAAGCCTGTGGAGCGTATTACAGTATGCCCCACATCGGCCTTGTAGTCATACCGTACAGCCACAGGATGTCCGGTAAAAGGGATGCCGCAGTCCATCTTGGTATACGCACTTTTCGTGTCGCGGATGGGCTCGTTGAAGTATCCGGACAGGACAGTTCCCTGGACCAGCACTTCCATGTTGACCAGACCCAGTACCTTGACTTTCTCCATGATCACACTCAGGCGTGCACAATACCCGTCTCCGCGCGGTTCAGGGAAAACCGAATTGCTCCCCTTAACCACCCCTACCACATTGGCCATGATATTACATGGCGAAAACACATCCTCCACACGGACAGGACACGGATCCTGACCGCACAGCGTATCGCCTTCTGAAAGCTTGTATATCGTCTTCACATTGCCGCCTATGATACCAGACTCCTGGAGATGATATACCCTCCACGCATCGAACCCCCCTTTGGCATTGATCAGAGAATCCGTCCTTTCCTGCGCTGTACACGGCAAGAGCGCAATTAACAGGACTGCAATACATATTATTCTAAATCTTTTCATATTTTTGCAACAATAACGGCAGCAAATTTAGGAAAATGCGTTCAATCTGCTTCATATTTTTCCTCATCATCCCCCTGTATGCGGCAATTGCCGTAAAGGCCCCGCCATACCCGGTAAAGGTACGGCAACCTGACGGCAGTATCATTACAGTATTCATCAGAGGAGATGAATTCTACCACACGGTCACGTCCGCAGACGGAAGAGTTCTGTCAAGAGACAGAAAAGGATACTTCCGCCACACCACGGCTCCTACTGCTGCCGAAGCTGCCGCCATAAGGGGACGCAACATCATGAGGCTCCAGACCGGGGGCGCACCGGCAACATTCAGTCCTACGGCATTTCCAAGAACGGTCAAGGCCCTGGTGATTCCGGTGGAATTCGAGGACCTGGAATTCTCATCCTCCTCGCCTGCCGAGCATTTCCACTCCATGCTCAATTCGCCAGGCTACTCGGAAAACGGGGGAACCGGTTCGGCGAAAGACTATTTTGAGGCCAATATGCCAGGATACAGATTCTCTTTCGATGTCACTCAGCCTGTAAAGCTCAGCCACTCATATACCTACTATGGAGAAAATGACCTTTCCACTCCTTCCGTAATCACTTACGACATGCGCCTGCTGGAGCTGGTCGAGGAAGCCTGCACACTTGCCAATGCTTCAGTAGACTTTTCCGGCTATGACATGAACGGAGACGGAAAGGCCGATTTCATTTTCTTCTATCTGGCCGGATACAATGAAGCTGAAAGCGGAGACGAATATGCCATCTGGCCACAGACAGGCAACGCATCACAGGAAGGCATACGGGTGGACGGCGTAACTGTCGGGATGTTCGGTTGCGCGTCAGAGTTAAGCGGCAGCGACCTTGGCATCGATGGCGGAGGGATTCCATCCGGCATAGGGACATTCTGCCATGAATTCGGGCATTTCCTGGGGTTGGTTGACCTCTATGACACTGACTACGGAAGCGGAGGCATGAGCAATTGCCTCTGGGGTAAACTCTCACTCATGGACGAGGGCAATTACAACAACTCAGGCCGCACTCCACCTTACTTCTGCGCCATTGACCGCGAACTCGTCGGTGAAGTCAACTATATCAATCTCACTGTAGGAGAAACATGCACATTGTCTCCAATCCAAGCAAACGGCGATGTCATCCGGGTACCAACCGTAAACAGCGGAGAATACTACCTTATGGAAAACCGCAGTGCCGAAAAATGGGATTCATACATAGAAGGTGCGGGTATGGTTGTCTACCACATCGACAAATCCCAGAACAATGTGGACGGCATCACGGCATATACAAGATGGATGACCAATCTGGTAAATACTTATGCAGCCCATGAATGTGCCGATCTTGTAGAGGCTTTCCCTCAGGCGGGCCACATCAGTCAGGTATTCTTTCCCGGACAGGCAGGCATTACCGAACTGTCGGCAGCAGGAGACCCGGCATTCATCGCCTGGGACGGTACTCCCACAGGGATCCGCCTGTCCAACATAATGCATTACGGCGGGAACATTACTTTCGACGTCATGGAGGATGTATCCGAGATCCTGTTGAGTCCGCTCATGTGCCGTATCGAAGCATTCCAGAACAAAGCCATAATGACATGGGAAACAGGACGTCCTGGCAACTATAGCTGGGCCGTAAGCTGGAAGGAAGCCAAACCGGACGCACCGGTAATGCACGATACGACCATGGCCAACCGCTATACCTTCGACAGACTGTATCCCAGGACCGAATACATGTGCAGCATATACCATGTAGGCCGGCACGACAACGGTGACACTGCAGTACTTCGTTTCAGCACCAGCGCACTGACCTCCCCCTATCCATACATACTGCTCAGACGCTACTACGAAAAAGGGGATACACTGGAAATGGTTCTCAACAACATAACTGAAGAATACAGTTCTGTAGCATGGTATATCAACGGTTTCAGGGCCATCAGCGACAGATACGTATTCAGGGACACTGGAGAATATGAAATCAAGGTAATCCTGGAATACTCATCAGACGGGACACAGGAGACCATTGTCAGAAAACTCAACGTAACGGACGCATACATAAGAGACGATGAAGAATATTGAAGCCATTGTTTTGACGGCCATACTGCTGGCACTGTGCTGCACGTCGTGCAGGGATGACGCAATTGAAATAGATTCAATGGAAAAAGAGGCATTCCTCAATGAAAACCGGGAGGGAATATACCGCAACGGGAAAGCCATGTTCATATACAACTCCTCCAGACATCAGAAAGCCGCAAACATGTCCCGCATGCAATACCGCATACAGACTGACGAACAGGATACTTGCCTCAACATAACACTTGAAGCCATTCCCAAAAGCACAGGTGTACATATAACGACATCCATCGATTACCGCAGTCCTGGAGAGCTTATCTCCAGCATGAACCATCTGGAGTGTTCCAGAATCCAAAAGGACAGGCTATGGCTGTGGAATCCTGACAACCTTACGGGCATCATAATGGATATAGAACGGTGAACGGCAAGCAGCAAGAAAGGGACCGGTCCCATCGGGCCAGTCCCTTTCTCTTTCACTAAGCTGATCCTATACGGAATTATTTTGAAAACTCTATAGATGCTTTCCTGAACTCCTTAAAGAGGTTTGTCAGCTCAAGGGAAGCCTTGCGCGCACGTGTTCCGGCGGCCTTGTTGCCTTTCTCGAGTTGAGCGGTTGCATCTTTCTGGAAATTTTCAATTTCCGCATTGATCTTTTCAATAAGTTCCTTCATACTTTTGTTTATAAAATTGTTAACGCGTCAAATATAGCAATTATTTTCAAATCATTAGCTATTTTTCTTAATTTTGCAGGCATGGAACTTCATTTCAGCATCAAAGAAATACTCAGCGCCTTCATGGTGCTGTTCGCAGTAATCGACATCACAGGCTCGACACCGGTAATAATCGGTCTCAAGGAAAAGGGACTTAAAGTGGAACCGGGCAAAGCAGCCATACTCTCAACCGTTATCTTCCTGCTCTTCCTCTTTCTGGGAGATGCTATCCTCTCCCTATTCGGTGTTGACATACAGTCGTTTGCCGTTGCCGGAGCCATAATCATTCTCATTCTGGCATGCGAAATGGTCATGGATATAGAGATATTCCATTACAACGGGCCTGGAGGATCCGCCACCATAGTCCCCATCATATTTCCACTCATCGCAGGAGCCGGTGCCCTGACTACCGTACTATCGCTCAGGGCCGAATACCATGTAGAAAACATCATTACGGCCATAGTGCTCAACATGGTGATTGTCTTTTTCGTACTCAAATACCTCAACATCGCGGAACGCATACTGGGGAAAGGAGGAGTATACATCCTCCGCAAGTTCTTCGGCATCATCCTTCTGGCCATAGCCGTAAAACTGTTTGTAACGAACATCTCCACATTGTTCTAAAGAAATTCAAAAAAAATTTGCAGCTTGACAAAATTCAGCTACCTTTGCACTGTACTACAATTGTGGTACAGTAATACGAATTTATCATGCTGGAACTTGAACACGTAACATACGGGTACGGAAAAGGCGCACCCGTAATCCGGAATCTTTCCACGAGTATACTCCGCGGCAGAATATACGGGCTGCTCGGGGCGAACGCTGCCGGAAAGACCACTCTGTTGAACCTCATGTCTGGCCTCCTGTTTCCCGTGGAGGGCCGGATCACCATGGACGGAAGGGACATCACGAAAAGAGATCCCGAAACACTGGAGAAGACAGCCCTGATGTCTTCCGAATTCCAATTCACTAAAAAATGGAAAATCATGGACTTTGTCCGGCTCCACTCCGGGTTCTACCCCGACTTCTCCCTGACAGTCCTTGAAGACTGCCTGGAGGGCTTCGGCATAGACATGGAAAATACCATGCTGAATGCGATGTCACTGGGGCAGAAACACAAGGTCCTCTTCAGCATCCTGCTTTCATTCGGTACGGATCTGCTCCTGCTGGACGAGCCTCTCAACGGCATGGACATGCCCTCAAGAGGAGCATTCAGGAAGATGCTGATGAAACACCTGCGCGAAGACCAGACGGTCATCATCTCTTCACATACCGTCCCAGACATCGAGGCCCTTCTCACGGATGTCATGATTCTCAGGGAGGACGGATCCTGCTTCTGTGAAACAATTGAGAACATATCGGCACGATATTCCTTCGGGACCTCCCGCTCCGACAGCGGAGCCGTATACTCCGAGGCATGTGCCGGAGGGATAAGGGTAATCAAGGAAAAGGAAGCAGACACGGATACGGAAAGCGAAGTCTCGCTTGAGCTGCTGTTCAATGCTGTAAATAAAGGTATTATAAAATGAGTATAATAAAATGAAAAAGTTGAGTCTGAAAAGAATCATAATGTTCTCCCGCCTGCAGGTGACGGGCATCTACGGCAAAAACATCTGGAAGATACTGGGGCTTGCCACCTCCCTGCCGGTCATTATGGTACTGGTATCATTCATGTTCAGCGGTCAGGATACCGGAGACGCTGCACGATTTACCGAAACAGCTATCATCATTTGCGGAATCATACTGTTCCCGCTGACCATGCTGAATGACTACACATCACCGGATGCCCCCGTAAAAAGGGTCATGGTTCCAGCTTCAGGTGCAGAAAAATTCATCTCGGTGTATGCGGCAGGCTTCCTGCTCGGCATTGCATTCATCTGCTACGCCTCCCTGATCGGTTCCGCAATATTCCGGATAGACAGCATCCTCGCAGGCTCGGACAGTGCAGAAGGCTTCCGGATGCTTATATTCAGCGAAGGTGCAGAAAAGGGAGACCGTGCCGGACAGCTTGTCGGAGCAGCATACATGCTCCTCATGTTGATGTGGTTCATCCAGCTGTACAGGACCAGAAAAACTGTCGGGATATGGCGCGTATGGCTGTCCCTTGCCGCCATGGTCATGTGCGTGGCCGTTCCGGTCATATTAATGAAGACTGCGCTGGAGGAGGTTATACCGGACAGTGTCTTTTCCGTCATCATGGCCTGCATCATGGCCTGCATCATGGTACTGACTGCCGCCGTGGCCACTGTCTGGTCCTACAGGCTTTTCATCCGTACACAACCTTGCAAAGACAATCATGACTGACTTCAGACAG
Source organism: uncultured Bacteroidales bacterium (assembly GCA_944326245.1). Lineage (GTDB taxonomy): Bacteria > Bacteroidota > Bacteroidia > Bacteroidales > UBA932 > Coprenecus. The sequence goes on along the minus strand of CALVDF010000007.1, from coordinate 21,757 downwards.
GACAAGGCCATCTACGTGCAGATAGCGGAAGGTATCTGCGATGACATCCTTTCCGGACATTACGGAGAGGACGACAGGATTCCGAGCGTGAGGGAGCTGTCCGTCCTGCTGGAGGTCAATACCAACACCGTGGTCAGGACCTACGACATCCTGACCAGGGAAGGGATCATCTACACCAGAAGGGGCATGGGCTTCTTCGTATCGCCAGGAGCCCGCGACGCAATAATCAAGGAAAGAAGAGCCAGATTCATGAAGGAGCAGCTCCCCGACCTTTTCCGCCAGATGAAGCTGCTGGGTATCGACATAGGTACTGTCGACAGGCTCTGGGAAGAATCCACCTGAACTACAGCGTAGCCGGCTGGCCTTACCTCCTTTCTGCATTCTTCTCCAGCCTGGCCTTTGTCTGCCCCAGGGTTTCCCCGTCCTTGGAGAAAAGTTTCATGGTAATCCTGTCGTTCACAGCCGTGAATCCCTTCACAGCTCCTGACTCGATTGCCTTGTATCCCTTCACGACTCCGTTTTCTATAAACAGATAGCCGTTTTTTACGCCGTCGGCAATGGCTTCCAGCACATTGCCACATTCTTCCGATGATTGTTTCCGTTCCATAAACATTTTGTTTTTATTTATCGTTTCCGGGAACAAATGTACGGCGATTGTTCCCCATTGAAAAGGGACAAACCTCACAATAATTGGGATATTATTCGCATATTATGAATATATACGAATAATTTCCTACTTTTACCGTAAATTTACCAGGAATGAAAGAGAAAACATCAGGCCTGTTCAATGCACTCCTCGCAGGTGACAGGACAGACTGCCTCGGCAAAGATCTGACCGTCATTGAGAACCCAAGGACTGACGGCCCCGTAAACTTCCCGCTGAAGAGCGACACGACCCTATCCGTCATCGTCACAGAAGGCTCAATGGAATGTATTGCCGACATGACCGTACACAGGATCAACGTCCCCGGCATGCTCATCATACTGCCTTCCCAGATAGTGGAATCCATATCATTCGGCAGCGGTTTCAAGGGATACTGCCTCATCATGTCGTCCTCTTTCATGGCAAACCTGCCGATGGGCAACAAAATACCTCTGCTCGCGAATGTCCGGCAGAACGGTTTCTTCCCGCTGGAAGAACAGTCGCTGGAAGCCATAAAGGAGTATGTGAGGATGGTGCAGGCCGCACTGAGGGCCCCCAACAACTACAAGTACGAGATCCTCACGCATCTCACCGTTGCCTATTACTACGGTCTCGGGACCTACATCCACAATGCCGCGGACAGGGACATCAGAACAACCGGCTACGACAGGATTGCAAATGACTTCATCACACTCGTAAGGGACAACTGTCACCGCCACCGGGACATGGATTTCTACGCCGGCTCGCTTTGCCTCTCCGCGAAGCATGTCAGCCTCGCAGTCAAAAAGGTCACAGGCGACAGCGCCATGAAATGGATAGAACGGTATACCGTCCTCAACGCCAAAAGCCTGCTGAAGACAACGACACTCACGGTAAGCGAAATATCCGACAGGCTCGGCTTCCCCACCCCGTCCGATTTCGGGAAATACTTCAGGAGGTTCACCGGCCTGTCTCCCCGCGCCTTCAGAGACCTGTAAGCCAGGCCAGGCCATATCCGGCCTATAATCAGAAGGATCACTTCCCCAAAGTACCGCCTGTAATTGCCGAGAAGTTGTCCAAAGCCCAGGAAATAAGCTGATTGAGAATAGGCATAAGGCTTTGACCCAGTTCCGTAAGCGCATATTCCACTTTGGGAGGAACCTCAGGATACAGAGTTCTGGAGACAAGGCCGTACCTCTCAAGGTTTTTGAGCGTATCGGCAAGGACTTTCGGGGAAATGTCAGGAATGGCCTTGCTCAGTACCGAGAAACGCGCGGTGCCGCTCTCTGCCAGAACACACAGAATAAGTATGGACCATTTTCCCGAGAACCTGGAAAGGACATTGCGCACCGGGCAACTCTCTATGCGAGTATATTTTTCCAAATTTTCCTGTAACGGCAAACTGTTCATTTTCAATTATACTTTCCTTGAAGTAAGTATTTTACATTTTCGTAACTTATTGCATATCAAAACAATAACACTTACCTTTGCGCTATTGAAACAATAGTATATATCTATTGCAAAGTTAATAAACTTCTTTAAAACAAAAATTATGAGTGAATTTAAAATCTTGGACAAAGGTGCAAAATATGCACATGTCTCTGTAGGTTCCCTCAAAAACTTCGAGGGAAAACAGTTCATCAAGGAAGCGACAGGTGCCACTTCCTGCGAAATATCGTTCGGCACACTGCCTTCCGGAGCAGCAGTCCCTTTCTTCCACAGCCACAAAGCCAACGAGGAGAACTACATCATCCTCTCGGGCGCAGGAAGATTCCAGGTAAACGATGAGGTCTTCGATATAGCCGAAGGCTCAGTAGTCCGCGTATCTCCGGGCTGTGACAGGAACATCAAATGCACATCAGCCGAGCCTATGACCTATATCTGCATCCAGGCCAAAGATGGCAGCCTGGAACAATACACGGCAACTGATGCCGAAATCACTGAACGCAAAAGCCTGCTGTAATTTACCTTTTCATCAGAAAGCATTATCTTTGCAACAATAAAAACATTCAAAGGTTATTCCTATAATGAAAAAATTGTTGCTAAGTATTATGACGGTTCTCTCATCCATGGCCTGCATGTCCCAGACATTCGGAATGATGCAGTGGTTCAATGAGCCGGAACAGTGGGAAATCAAAGACGGCTCGCTTATCATGAACGTCACGCCACAGACAGATTATTGGCGTATATCCCACTACGGATTCACAGTGGACGATGCTCCGTTCCTCTACACATTGCGCGGCGGTGAGTTTGAAGTAAAGGTAAAAATATCAGGAGACTACAGGACCCGCTTTGACCAGTCAGGACTGATGCTCCGCATAGACCACGAAAACTATATCAAGGCCGGAATCGAGTTTGTGGACGGGAAATACAACCTCAGTACAGTCGTGACCCACCACACCAGCGACTGGAGCATCATTCCTCTGGACAAGCCGGTCCCTTACGTATGGATAAAGGCAGTACGCAGACTAGATGCAGTGGAAATATTCTATTCCTTCGACGACAAGGAGTACACCATGATGCGCAACGCCTGGCTGCAGGACAACCACCCTGTCATGGTCGGGATAATGGGAGCCTGCCCTGACGGCAACAGCTTCCAAGCAAAGTTCGAAAATTTCTCAATAAAGCACCTGCCGGACCAGCGCAGACTCCAGTGGCTGGAAAAGAACAGCGGGAGCAACGACTGACGGCCGCAACGGTCCATCAGACGCAATAAAAAAACCAACGCGGCAAACAACTCATCATTGTCTGCCGCGCCGGTATTCAATAGTCGGTCTGGTCCGGGAAAGATTAGTACTCGTCTTCGTTGAAAAGGCTTATCCGTATTGATTATCAGTATATTATACAATAATCGATGAAATTTGTGCAAACAAACCGCGCCGTCTGAGACGGTCTGAGGCGATGGGAGGAAAGATTGGACAAAAATTTACAAATCTGTATTGGGGCATATTGATGATAAAATTGTTGGAGTTGAAGTTTTCTCTTTTGAATCTCAAAAATCAATATTCGCCTATAGTTTAAAATTGAGATATGTTGATATTTTCTTTCTATAGACTAACGAATATATCATGAATATTCTGTAATTTTATACGCTACTGAAGTAGGAGGCAAAACAGTATGCAGAAAATGAATTATAGATTAGACGGGAGGAATGTGTTTTTCACATCCGATACCCACTTCTATCATACGAATATCATCGAGTTTTGCAATAGGCCATTCAAAAACATGGAGGATATGAATGAGACTCTGATTGCAAACTGGAACAAGGCCGTCGGACCAGACGATATCGTGTTTCATCTCGGGGACTTTTGTCTAGGGGATTCCCGAAAGTGGAATCGTATTCTTGACAGGTTAAATGGGAAGATTCACCTGATACTCGGGAACCACGATTTGAGAAACTTTCGGAAAAGTTATGCAGAAAGGTTCGAGTCGGTGGCAATGCAGACGCATATCGAGGTGGACAACCAGAAAATCTGCCTGAATCACTATCCGTTCCTTTGTTACGACGGCTCGTATGACGGAGTTTGGCAACTGTTTGGACATGTGCATACAAACAGGAATGACACGGGTAATGATGCCGCACGGCTGAAGATGCTTTTTCCGACACAATACGACGTGGGTGTTGACAACAATGATTTCACTCCTGCTTCTTATGCTCAAGTAAAAGAAATCATTGAAAAACAGATTAGACAATCGAAGAAAGGAGGCTATGATCTGCCATGAACCAATTATCTTACTATGGCATGACCGATCCCGGCTGCTACAGAGAGAATAATGAGGATGCGTATCTTCTTGAACAGCATGGACGGTATGTCATTGCTGTCGTTGCGGACGGGATCGGTGGATATGAAGGTGGTGAAGTCGCCTCCTATCTTGCCTGTAAGTGCATCTCCGATTATCTGTGGGACTCTCCGGAAAAGGTTATGGGAAAGGATGTATTGAAACAGGCAGTTATCTATGCCAATAATGCGGTTGTTTCCCAACAGCAGAATCCCAGGCTGAGTAGCATGGGCTGTGTATTGACTGCCGTATTGTTTGATATGGAGCAACACTTGGCATATATGAGCCATGTCGGAGATACACGCTTATATAAATACAAAGACGGAGTACTAACCAAACTCTCACGGGATCATTCTCTGGTAGGACTTCAGGAGGATGCCGGAATCCTGTCAGAAGAGGAGACCATGTCTCATCCCCAACGCAATATCATCACGCGGTTTATCGGCAATGCCCGGCTCGATTGGAATACAAACTTCTTGATGAATTTGAGTTTTCCGATTGAAACTGATACGCAATATCTGATCTGCTCCGATGGTCTATATGACATGATTGCTTCGGCTGAAATCATGGAAGTATTAGCACAGAAGAGCAATCTGCAACAAAAGGTCGAGGCGCTGATCAAGCGAGCCAATCTTGCCGGAGGAAAAGATAATATTACAGCAATCATATTGGAAACCAAGCAAATAATTCGATAGCGTTATGAATGGAATTGTAGTATACGGGATTGTATTGGGATGTCTGGCATTCTCTGCCATATATTCCATAGTTGAAGATTTTATCTTGATCAGAAAGAGTGACAGCGCCGAAAAATCAAACAAGTTGTGGTGTGAATTGGTGAATGATATATGTGTCTACGTGGCCTTTATTACGTTATATGCAACAAGGTACTTTGTTGAAATATATGAATACCTCTACTATGGACAGCGTCTGCACTTTATGTCGGAATTCATCTTCATCCTGATAATTTTGCTTATATGGATTGCGGCAAGAATACCTTCAGATTTGCTGAATATCATAACCAGTCCAAAACCAATGAGTACTATGAAAGAAAGATTAAAAGGCATGCTGTTGCAGGTTCCGTTGATTTTACTGTTCGGTGGTTATATATTACTTGTCTCGCAAGGTACGATATGGGCATTGATTCCTGCCGTATTTGCAGTACTGGTCGTTATTGTTATTATGTTGGACAGCGCATATAAGTACCGAAATATTATCACTGTAAAGTTGATATTATGGGGGTCTGTCGTATCCATAACGCTACTTGGGATCGGATTAATTGCCTATGATTTGACAAGCGGATATATTTTCTCAGCCGCAATGGATATCTACCCAGCCTCCTATGCTGCAAATCTGTTGAGCCTCATATTTGTATCTTTACCTTTGATACGGATTGCAGAGCCATTTTATAAAAAATATGAGCCACAATTATATATACCAATGCTAAAGAAGACATAGAAACATTAGAAGCAAATAAACGAGAAAAAAAGAAGGAAGATAACAATGAAAAACAGCAGTAATAAAACGAAGGATTCGCACGATTTGTCGTACCTACTCCGGCACGACAAGACCTGTAAACTGGAGACCGGCGGGTGGCGTTCCGTCGAGAACCTTGTACACGAACAAGGATTTACTTTTGAGCAACTTTGCGATCTCGTAGCCAACGATTCCAAAGGCCGGTTTGAATTTAATGACGACAAGACAAAGATTCGGGCCTTATACGGGCATTCCGTCCCGGTGGAGATGAACTATGCGTGTTGTACGCCTCCGGAAATCCTTTATCATGGAACATCGATGATGCCGACGCTGCCATAGCAGAAGTCGGATTGAAACCACGCTCGAGGAATTATGTACACCTTACAAGCGACAATGATACTGCATTGGAAACAGGCGCTCGTCATGGAGACCCCGTAGCAATACACGTTAAGGCTCTTGAAATGTTTCATGAAGGATACGAGTTTTATAATCCGGTAAAGACTATATGGCTGGTCCGTGAGGTTCCTCGACGTTTTATTGATTCATATTATATTCCTATGGAGTCTTTCAGTATAGATAGCATCAAACGTAAGATGATAAAAGTTGTATGTGACTCCCGAAGTATCATTGAGGTATTAAGTCAGGATAGCACAATTTCATCATTGTGTGAAATAGTATATTGGACAGAGATGTCATGGTCCATAAATACCATGGAAGAGATGTTCGGCAATCAGTTGCATATCATTGTTGTAACCGATGCCCAAGATATGACTAATGATTTTGTTCAGCAGGTTTCTAATTTTGAAAAATATACTTCCGGAATTATTCTGATTTCGCCGGTTGTAGTTGAGCAGATCCCATCTATTCAGGCTACAAGTCGCGAGGTGATACATAGTATATTGCACTCACTCAGTTTGTTGGTAGGACGCAATCGCCCCGGGAATTTAAGCCTCCAAGATATTGCTACGTTATTGCTTAATGTCGATGGAGAGATCAAGGTGCTGCAAACTGCATATAATGACAGTTCCAATATTACCAATCTCTGCGAAAAGCTGACAGCCTCACTCAAAGGGCTGGACAAACATTGCAAATCTTGTATCATCCAAATATCAATGCCGGAGGGTTATAAGGACCATGACGGACATATTCAAGCCGAGACTTGGGAAATAGATGCATATATCCGAAATATGATGCCAGATACGGGTTGTTACTTCTGCTATTCAGACAACATGCCCGACGACAGGCAAATTCATATCTCTGTCTTTTTGCATTAGTGTTTTAGTGAATGACAATGTATAGGAAATGTACAAACCGATAGAATATTCATATCAGGTAAGCAGGAATGTGTTTGCCGGCGAACATCCGCTGTTCGACATTTATAAAAGTTCCATAAAAGGGAATATTCCGAGGCTATTAAGATTCGGGATTACGTTTTTTCTGGATTTGACCCAATCTTATGAGGTCCCGGAATACGCATCATTTCTTCCTCCGAATGTACAGAGGATATCGTTCCCTATTCGGAACTGTGATGTCCCGTCAAGTGTTGAATCGGTATTCGACTTATTCCGGAGACTTGAACAGCTGATGCATGAGCGGCCCCAAGCCAAACTCTACATCCATTGCCATGGAGGTGTCGGACGAACCGGAACAATAGTGGCTTGTTACTACATTTATTTCGAGCATCTGCCATTTGAAGAGGCCCTTGATAAAATGAGACGGCAATATACCCAATCGCCTCGCTCAAAATTCATGAATGCACCCGAGACAAAACGTCAAATTGAATTTGTTAGAAGATTTGCCGAAAATAACTGAATCTAATCATTCAGTTACCCGTTAGCGGAATTAAATTAGCGCATATTTAACTCTACCAACGGGTCCTCATTTTTATAGTTAATATATTGCTGGATTGTAAGTGTCTAATCTTCCCGACAATCCGGGAAAATAATCTATCTGTATCTTTCGCATAATTCCTTATAATCATAAACTGGTCACACAATTGCGAGAATAGAGTTCCAATTCTTTTTCTCGCTTTGGCAAAAGCTAGAAATGTCGACTTCCATTCTTTCTGGTTAGTTCTGTATGGTACTTCCAATCTGATATTGGCCGTTTCAAACAGCACTTATATATCCTCTGTCCCCTATGACTGTACAATTACTATAATCCACCTTCACATCTATCAGGTAATGAATGTCATATACACTTGCCTTTGTGAAGTCAAAGGAATGGGTGATTCCACTTAATCCATAGACCGCGTGAAGTTTATATCCGCAATAATACACTCCTTGTGATGCACAGTACCCGATTGACGGCGCTTTCTCAAAATTCTTCTTTCCCATGCTACAACGCTTGGAACGGAAAAAACGGCATACCTCTATCGGCTTAGAGTCAATGCTGAAACAGTATTCGCCGCCATCCATTTCTGCGGCTATTCTTTCCCTGATTGTATTGCATAGGTATGAAGTGATTTTACGTCTGTCATTGTATCGTCTACGGGATTTAAGATTAGGTATCTCAATCTTATATTCCTGCAACTTTACAAACAACAATGACTCACTGTTAATATCAACTGCTTCTGATGTCATATTCAATGCCACTATTTCAAGGTCTGAGAATCTGGGAACTACTCCTCTTCTTGGTACATTGCCTGATTCATTGACTAAATTCCTGGCTACTGGCTTGCATCTGTTCAATAATTTTGCTAATATTGCATATAAGTTGTGCATACGATATTATTAAAGGTTTAATCACCTTAATTAATATCAATAATATACACAACTTTTTATACATAATTTTTTTATCAATTTAATTCCGCCAACGGGTTACCATATATTTGTAGAATATGAGTACTCTTACAACACTAAAAGAAATGGTCAATATTATATCACCATCTGGATATGAACAGACCATTATACATACGCTTAAAAATTACGTTTCACAATATGTTGATTCTGTAACTGAAGACACATTAGGGAATCTTATATGTAGAAAAAATAGCGGACAAAACACCCAAACAGCTATGTTTGTGGCTCATATAGATGAAGTTGGTTTAATGGTTAGCTATATTGAGGAATCGGGTTATATCCGTTTTACGAGAATTGGAGGAGTTGATTTATTATTACTCAAAGGTCGGAATGTTAAAATCGTGCACAATGGTACTGTAATATCAGGAGTAATAGGGTCTGTCCCTATTCATATGAAAAAAAACGGCAACAATAAAGATTTAGATGAATCAGATTTATGGATTGATATTGGTGTTACCGACAAAGATGAGGCTGAAAAATTAGTATCAATAGGAGATTGCATTGTAATAGATGCTCCTGTTGTAGAGTTAATTAATAATCAGATTGCATGCAGAGGATGTGATAACAAAGCGGGTGTTACTTCCTTGCTAAAGATGATAGAATTACTAAATGATATAGAATGCAAATTTAATATTGTTGTTGTTTTTTCTGTTCAAGAGGAAGTGGGTCTGAGAGGGGCAAAGGTTGCGAGCTATTCTGTATCCCCAGATATATGTATAGCTATAGATGTTGCTCATGCTACTGATTATCCGTCTGTAAATAAATCAAAATACGGAGATGTTCGTATAGGTAAAGGGCCTGTTATTCCTGTCGGCTCGGATTTATCCTTATCATTACAAAATCAATTAAAACATCTATCTCATAAATTAGATATAGATTATCAACAAATAGCGTTACCCGGTTATTCTGGTACAGATATTAATGCTGTTCAAGTGACAAAATCAGGATGCGCTACAGGTTTAATATCAATTCCTTGCAGATATATGCATACTCCAGTAGAAATTGTTTCATTACATGATGTTGAAAATGTAGCACAAATTTTAGCAGAGTTTTGTAAAATACCATCTTAAATATTTACATGAAATACTCTAAGTATAATATTAAAACTAATTTGTCTGATAGTACTCCAATCATCTACAATACTTGTAGCAGAACGTACGTACTACAATCAGAAATAGATGTAGATAGCGAGTCTATATGTTTGATGAGAGAAACATCAAAAAATGTTTGCATTCAAAATGGTATAATCGTAAATATAGAATGCGACGAACAGTCAATATTGTTATCCTCTCTTCAATCTGAAGTCAGAAATGGTTCTCAGTCAATAACTATACTCCCTACTACAAATTGTAATGCCAGATGTTGGTATTGCTATGAAAAAGGTATTGAACATTTTGATATGTCTCAAGATACCATAGACCATACAATTCAATTTATAAAGGATAGATATTCAACAACACAGGAACTCTCGATTAATTGGTTTGGCGGTGAACCGTTAATACATTTTGATGCAATAAAACAAATTACTTTGGCAATAAAAACATTGGGTTATACGCTCAGTACTTGCATAACAACTAATGGCTCATTAATAGGAACTGATCTAATAACTTTATTAAAAGATAACTATTATAATGCTTCTATGAGCATTACAATAGATGATATTGGGAATGACTATGGTAAAGTAAAAAGTTTTGTTAATATACCTTGCGAATTAGCTTACGAAAACTTAATAAGCAACATTAAATTAGTATTGTCGGCTGGCATCAGAGTGCTACTTCGAATTAACTATAAAAACTTTGAAAATGCCAAGAAAATATATTCGCATTTAGAAACACTGTTTTCAGAATTTCCAAAGTCTTTGTTATATGTTTATTATGCTCCAATATGGAATAAAAATAAGGGGCATACTTTAGATGAAACAATGAAGTTTATTGATTTGATGCGCTGTGGACATGATATAAACATATTGGCTAATCCATACATTGACAATGTGTTTTTACACCATGTAGCAAATGAGAAGAAAATTTCATATTGCACAGCAATGAATGTGAATCATTTTGTAATAAATGCTGATGGTTCAATATATAGATGCCATTGTTTAGTTTCAGATAAAAAGTACTCGTGTGGCAATGTATATGATGGTCTTGACACATCTGCTCTAGGTTATACAATGTTTATACCTCATGTAAAAGATGACAAATGTGACAAATGTACACTCCTTCCAATATGTTTAACTAAATGTAAGGCAAGGGATATAATATTTGGAAATGATACTATATGCGATAATACGAAGAATATTGCAGACGCAGTGATTAAATTAAAAATAGAACAAAAAGAAAAACGGAGGTGCCGATAGCCGTAAAGTGGAGGCAAACAAATAATTGTACAATTATGTTTGATTTATTAAAACTTATCCAAAAGAAAGAGGAGTTCGCATTAGCCCTAGCAGGAGTTGGTGACAATCTATCAGATCAATTCCGTCTTTGCTATGGGTGTGAAGGTGATTGTAGTGGCTCATGCAGTGGTACATGTAATGATACATGTGAAGGCTACTGTGAGCAATGTGGCAATTGTGGCTCTAATTAGCAATTAGTGCTAGGGGAGATTATTCTAGATGCCAATCTCCCCTAGTATTTTTAGATTTTTATTTAAACATATGAATATGATACCGAAAAACAGTTTACAGAGAAGTATATATATAACTACAAATTTAACCTGTAACTTAAGATGCGTCTATTGTTATGAGCAGGATAAAAGTAGTATAGAGACTTTTGATCTTGACTTAGCTAAATCAACATTAAAAAAAGAACTATCAGTTAAGTCAGACAGTAAAGGTACTCTTGTAAATTTTCATGGAGGAGAGCCGTTTATCTCGTATAAAAAAATTAAGGAATTATGCGAATGGGCATGGGAGCAGAATTTCCCAGAAAATTTCTTATTTTTTGCCACCTCCAATGGCACACTAATTCATGGAGAAATGCAAGAATGGTTATATAAGAACAGACGTAGATTTGTTGTTGGATTAAGTTTGGATGGTACGCCTGAGATGCATAATAAGAATAGGTCAAATTCCTATAATCTTATAGATACGGATTTTTTTGCAAGAACATGGCCTGAACAAGGAGTTAAAATGACAGTGAGTAGGGATTCGATTCATTCATTAGCTGATGGAGTTATACATATGCACAACCTTGGTTTTAAGGTTATACGAGCGAACCTGGCTGAGATGACGGATTGGTCTGACCCTCAATATTTAAGTGTTTATAAGCGAGAACTACAAAAGTTATCTAATTATTATTTAGAAAATCCCAAAATAAAAAAATGTTCTTTGTTTGATGTTCTATTCTCAGCAGTTCTAAATAATGATATAAGAAAATGGTGCGGGGCCGGTACAGAAATGATATCCATAGATATTGATGGAAGTAAGTACCCTTGTCATTTATTTTTTGAGTCTGTTTGCGGAAAAGAGAAATCGGAACGAGCTAAAAACTTTGATTTTTCAAATTCTGCTAACTATATTTCTGAACATTGCCGTAAATGTGAATTATTACCTATTTGTCCGACTTGTTACGGTGCAAATTATTTTTCTCGAGGAGATATAGCTTCAAGAGATTTATCTCTGTGCGAACTACATAAAATTCGTTTTGCAGAAGTTGCTAAATATGAATATAATAGGATAGTCAACGATTCTAGTGACGTTTCTACTCTTTCAAATGATGAAAAATATAAAAGGATGCGTACACTCGAAGGGATTGAAAAATTAGCGACTATATTAGATTTAAATCAATAATTGTAATGAATTTTTCTTTTAGATATTCATCAATCAAAGATATCAATTTTTATACAGAGTGTTTTGAAAATGAAGAATTCCAGTATATGTTGTATCATAACGAGCCACTAAATATTAATAGGATTGAGCATTATGTGTTAGATAATGGCAAAGACTTGAAATTTGTTGGTTCCGTCGAAGATAAAAATGGAGTTCTAACGGATGTAGGTTTTGCTCACTTTTATTATAAAGAAGAAGGAGCGTATACATATGTTGGAGGTGTTCATCCTAAATATTTTAATCATGGATATGGTATATATGCTTCAATTGCAATGTTGTCCCTATTTTATGATTTAAAACCAAAAGTAAAGATAACAACAGGCATATATAAATACAATCAAAGATCTCTAAAAGCTGATTTAGCTATAGGGTTTATATTAACAGGAGAAACTGAGGACAAATATTTATTAAAATTGACTAAAGACAGTTTTGATAATGATTTTGTAAGAAGAATTAAACGCAATATGCAATATCGACTATTAAAAGAATCTTAGCTCAAAATGTAAATAAGTAAAACTAGTGATAATGAAAATAGATAGAAACAACAATTACAATTATGTTTGACTTACTAAAACTTGTTCAGAAGAAAGCGGAACTTCTATTAGCTTTCTATGACAATTTAGGCGATTGTTCGGATAGTTTCCGCAATTGCTATGGTTGCCAAGGCGATTGCTCGGGGAATTGTACTGGTACTTGTGAGGGATGTTGCGCTGATGCGTGTATGGGTGAATGTTATGGAGCTTGTGATGGTACTTGTGGCGGTGTAGGAAATTAAATTATCAATAATTATATTCCTATTCCTATACAAAACTACCTCAGATAATAATTATATATAATATACAAGTTAGAGGAGTAGGATTGTTGAAAAGAGCACTCCTACAGATAAAAGTTTAAACAAGGCATATGTTGTTCTTTGTTAATATATTATAATACATATTAGAATGACTGAGATTTTGTTTTCATTTATAATTCCTGTTCGGAATAGAGAACATACAATTTGCTATTGTTTGGATTCTATTTTGTGTCAAGCGTTTACTTGTAATTATGAAATCATTGTTGTTGATGATGCATCAACAGATAAGACTCCGTTAATTATTCATAAGATTATTGATATTTCCTCTCATCAAAGATTATCTGAATTAGATTTTGCTAATAAATTTCCTGAATCTTTAGCAATTTTTTCAAAAATCACACCTCAAGAGGAATATAAAATTAGAACAAGAGTTAAAATTATCCGTCAATACTCAAATGTAGGAGCAGCCGCTGCACGCAATGTTGGAATTAATAAAGCCGTAGGCAGATACATTTGGTTTGTTGACTCTGACGATTTTATATCTAGGAATGCTTTATCTGTATTAAAAGCGAAAATTTTAAAAGAAAATTTTGACATTCTTAAATTTGCAAAGCAAAGTTTATTTTCAGATACTCCGCCAAGTTCCTATAAACTAACAGATTCTAAAAAAATACCTCGATTAACCTATATCAAAGATATCAAAGGATTATTATTTATACTAGGGCATGGAGCAGTATGGTGTTCCATTTTTAATAGATATTTTATAGGTAATATCCGGTTTAATCCTAGTTTTGCATATAGTGAAGATAGCGTTTTTTCGTGGCAACTATCTTTATCTGCAAATAAAATAGCTTATTTGGACTATCCATTGTACGGCTATATGTTTACTCAAGGATCTTTAACTAGTATAAAACCTAAAATTAGATTTGAATGCTACCTAAGGGCTGTAGAAGAGTATTTGATTAGCATACAGTCATCTTTAAAAGTAGATAAAGAGAAAAAAGTACTTTTAAGAGAATGTGAAAAAAGACTATATTTTCATGCATTTTATTCCTATGATTTTCACGAAATTTCATCGGAAATGTGGAATGTTTGGTATGCTGTATATGAGAATGTAATGATAAAAAACCCAATGAGGTCCAAATATAAAAGAATGATGTCTATGTTATTGTCACGCATACATAGTGAAAGACTCTTCATTATTATTTTTTATATGATAAGAAAATTAAATTTTACATACATCATGTAATATGAAGAATATTTTAGTCGCTATCGATCAGGGAAATAGTAAAACTGATATTGCCATTGCATCATATAATGGCAATATACTTACTACTTATCATCACGAATATGAACAAATAAATTTCAATGAGCATAGATGGGAAATTATAAATAACATAGTATTAGATGCGTTACATTCTATTGGCTATTCTATTGATAATATTGGCCACTTACTAGCAGCAGTATGTGGTGCCGATGATAATAATGATATTATTAGAATGCATAGAATATTATCTGACACATTAAACTTAAGTCAAGATAAAGTTAGTATTGTAAACGACAGTTGGGCCGCTTTACGTGCTGGAATGTCGTTTAAATATAAACATGAAAATTACGCAGTAATATATGCCGGAACAATGTTTAATTGTACTTTATTATCTCAAAATGGCTATTTATACACTTATGGGAAAAGAATCAATGGTTGCGATAATGCCTCGTATGCAATTGGGCGTGCGGCTTGGGAAGCCGTAGTTGACTCATATAATGGATTTCATGAATCAACCATTATGGAACCTCTATTCCTTAAATTCTACAACAAAGAAACAATATTTGATTTAATCACAGATTTCTCTTCTCAAAAAATATTCTTTTCACCTATTCAATACTCATCAATTTTATTTGTAGCTGCTCAAGAAAATGATATTATTGCTAACCAAATTATTAATAAATTAGCTTATCGATGGTCAATGTATATTATTAATGGGTTATCAAAAGTACACATAAATAAAGAGGCAGAGATTAAGATAATTTTAACAGGTGGAATATTCAAGAATTGTAGTAATCTATGGCTCAAGTCTATTGAGTTAGAACTAACTAAGTACCTCAAGAATGCATCATGTATTTTGTCATCATTTGAACCAGTTGTAGGCGCAACTCTATTACTTTTAGAGAAGATTAATGGGGCTCCACTAGATGATAACATTATACATAATTTAAAACGAACGTATGTAAATCCTAATATTTAGTAGATAATGAAAGCGGAATCCGAAAAGCTATAACAGAGTAGGAAAAATTATACAATTTATGAGTTATGAAAGATTTTGAAATCATCTCAATTCCTCTTAACGCACAAGAGTGCGAGGTTTCATCTCGTTGCTGTCCTGGTGAATACATTGGTGTATAAATCAGGCATTTGTATTAATAATAACTAGGGCATTTTTTGCCCTAGTTTTAAAAGTAGATGTTATGTATTATAGCTTAAATAATGATATATACTTAGTTAGTGGTGCAAAATACTGTTGTATATATGATATTCCAGGTAATAAATTACACAAAATAAGCAAAGTCGCATATGATTTGCTGAATAGGGTAAGTAGTGGAAACGAAACTAACAATCCTCAAGAAATACAATTTCTTAAGTCATTAGTTCTACTTGGGATTGTCCACGAGGTTCCAACTCCGAATAATAGTTGCAATAGTATAGAGGATGTATTTTCATACGATAGAAATCTTGATTTTGCTTGGATAGAGCTTACTAATATATGTAATCTTAGATGTATTCACTGTTATAATGAGCATTCTCAATGCTCAAAGAATGTTCTGTCTTATGAAGATTTCAAATGGGTTGTTGATCAACTATGCTCAATCGGTATAGAGAAAATACAATTAATAGGAGGAGAGCCTTTCATTATTTATAAAGACACATTATTTAATATGATGGATTATTTGTCATCAAAAGTAAAAGGCTTTGAGTTATTCACAAATGGTACTGTCGCAAATGAGAAAGACTGGGAAGTAATCAGAGAACGATATCCAAACGCAAGTGTGGCAACATCACTTCATTCATATACGAAAGAAGAGCAT
This sequence comes from uncultured Bacteroidales bacterium, assembly GCA_944326245.1. Classification (GTDB taxonomy): domain Bacteria; phylum Bacteroidota; class Bacteroidia; order Bacteroidales; family UBA932; genus Coprenecus. The sequence continues at coordinate 5,375 of CALVDF010000007.1, read as the reverse complement.
GAAAAAGTGACTCAAATAAACGATTCATATAACAAAACTGTTAATACACTAAGTATCTTAAAGAAACTAAAAATTCCACATCGTTTTGTGGGGACTTATATAGCAGGTGTTAATATTGGTGCGAATAATGAGATTGGTGAGCCATCAAGAAGAGATTTCGTACGGCTTTCAGGACGAGCGAACTTGACATTGTACAATGATGAGTTACTGCAGAAACGAATGATTTCCGAAAAGACATTGCATTCAGGAGATCTTAGGAAAACACTTAAAAGCATATATGATGAGAATTGTTTTTCAACCCACTTATATATAGGTGCCGATATGAATGTATATCCATGTCCAATGGAAAGACGTGTGTGTCATGGTAATCTAAAAGGCAAACATATACAAGAAATACTTAATCCTCAAATACTGCAATTCTCGAAAAGTAAGGTGGAAGGATGTAAAGTGTGCGAATATAGATATATATGCAGAGATTGTCGTCCAGATTCTTTAACTGGCAATTTAAATGAAAAACCATGGTATTGTACATACGATCCATATAATGGAGAATGGGAAACATTTGATGAATTTAAAAAGCGTATTGGGAAATAGGATGAAAACAGACGTTTATTTAAGAAAGTTTGATATTGAAAAAGACCTTCATTTATTTCATAAATTACATTCAGATTCAATATCAATGCTATTTTATGGCATGTCCGAGTTTAATGCATTAGATGAGTCTAGAAAGTTAATGAATGATTACATTAAATCAGAACTTAATAGCAAATCAATACATCGTGTCATATCCAATATCGATTCTAATGAGTATCTTGGAGAGATTGGTCTTTTTAATATCAATAATATTCACCACAGAGCAAATGCATATTGCATCCTATTACCGGAATCAAGAAAAAAAGGCCTCTCAATTGTTGCGTCTTCATTATTCTATAAAGAGATATTTACTAAATTACACTTAAATAGAATACAAGCTCTTGTAGATAGTAGAAATATTGACGCTACTAAGTCATTAATTGGAATTGGCTTTAATTATGAGGGTAAATTAGTTGAATATGAATACTACAATGGTGAGTATATAGATATTGAAGTATTTGCATTAACAAAAAAACATTTCTTTGAATTGTATGGTGATAAATAAGCAAGACACTATATTTATTATACCTTGGATTTCTTGGCGTGAATATCATTTATCCGAAGGTATAAAGATCTTGATATTCGAACAACGTACTCATTCATATTATTTGTTATCGGGTGAAGCATCAGATATTTGGCGTAATATATGTAAAGGTCAGAAAATAGTTCCCAATCTATTGTATCACCTTCAACCACTCATAGATGATGGCATTATTATATTTAATAATGATACTATGAAAGGATATAATGGTACTCATGAAATAGGTAATTTAAAAACCATTAAGTATCAGTCTATCCCAGATTATTTTAACAAAGAATTGCGTGAAGAAGGTTACATATTTGATGCTCATTGGGACATAACAAACAAATGTAATGCGAGATGCATTCACTGCTATAACCAGAATGCACACAGCGGATTACGGAATATTGTTGCTGATGAATTATCTTTTGAAGAAGCAAAATTATTGGTAGATGATTTATTGTATTTAGGTGTATTTAGATTAGTTCTCTCAGGGGGAGAAGTCTTAACAAAATCTTACTTTTTACCCTTATGCAAATATATACGTAAACATAATATTCAACTTATAATATATACTAATGGTATAGCTTTCACAGAAAAAACATTGAGCGAATTAGCTATATTATATCCTTCAACTATATGTTTTAGTGTTTACGGGAATAATGATAGTGTGCATGATAATATTACAAAAATAAAAGGCTCTTACAGAAAAACGCTACAAGCGTTATCATACTTCAATGCACATAACATAGATACATGTCATAAAAATACTATACTCTCAGAGAATTTCAATTACTGGAAAGATACCCTTGAAAAAGGTAGGCTATTATCTAAGAGATCGTTACTAAATTGCACAATTTATCCCTCATTAGAAGATGGGGAATTATCTAAACATTGTATTGATGAACAACAATTAGTTTCTCTCGCTTTGTCTCCAGAAAGCCCAATATATTACAAGCGTGAAATTATTGGAGCTTGTAATATTCGTAAGCCGAATATTGATACTCCTTGCTATAATGAAACAAATACAATTTATATAAATTCTAAAGGGGAAGTATGCTTATGTATAGCATTCCCTTTTCCAATAGCGAGTATAAAAGACAATAATATACGAGCATTAAAACGCAATAAAAAAAATAACATATTTGTAAATGATTGTTCAAAATTATCAGGGTACAATCTCCTTGATAATTGGCGCTCATTAAAGATTTCTGATTTAAAAGAATGTGGTACATATAATTATTGTGAGTATTGCATAGATGTATGTCCTGGCGATGCATATATATTAACAGGAGATTTGTTGAAAGCCCCAGAAAATCATTGTATTATTGCAAAAGCGAGACACAAAGCGTTTTTATTAAACAATAAAGAATAAAATGAAATTTCCGTATTTAATCTCGCAAAGACTATATTTAAGAGAACATATTTCTGATGACCAGAATGCCTACTATAATTTATTATCAAATAAGAAGGCTGTAAGGTATTATGGACGTAACCCTCTTAAAAATAAAGATGAAGCATTAGCCGAAATAGAGGTTCTAAATAGTAAATTTGAGTTATATGAATCCATTAAATGGGCTATTATTCAGAAACAGAGTTCCCAGTATATTGGGTGCGTTGGTGTTAAAGAATTCACAAATCCTCATAAAAAGGGAACATTGAGTTGTATAATTGCACCAGAATTTTGGGGATATGGTTATGCTTTTGAAGCGTTAAGCACGATAATTAAGTATTGCTTTGATGATTTACACCTCAATAGGCTTCAAGCTTTTGTAGATCCGAAAAACCTGCGAGCAATGTTACTTTTTGAGAAACTTGGCTTTAAAATCGAGGCTATTTTCAAAGAGTATGAATTTGAAAGAAATAATTATATTGATATTGCCATTTGGGGGCGAATAAAAATTAAATAATTATGAATACTATCTTATTAAACTGCATGCCTCCTACATCTCCTCGAAGACCTGGCTATTCTTTATCTGTGATAAAATCATACTTGTCTCAATATGGTTACGATGTTAAAATCCAATATTGGAATCTAGCTTTACGTAATGTCATTGAAAAATTTTGGTATGGTGAATATCAAGAAGTTCATACATCTGCTATTATTAAAGACCTAATACCATTTTATAATTATTATGCAATAACAAGAAATGATGAACGGGCGAAATGTCAGATAAAGAAATTTTTGTTGAAGTTCTTTCCAAATAAAGAGCATATTGAGAATCACCTATCGCAGAACAAAGACTACTTGTGCAAAAAGATTTTATCTATACTTAAAGAAATTGATATTCAGAGATATAGCTATGTCTATGTGCAGTCAAAATTTTATAAATATCAATTAGTTTCTACAGGTGTATTATGTGAAATATTAAAACAATATTATCCAGACGTAACAACCATAATAGAAGCACAAGAGTTTAGTCGTAAAGCACAAGCTATAATGGATAGCTTCACATGCTACGATTTTGCTACATGGGGCGAATATGAGTTGCCACTTTTAACCTTGTTGAATGAGTTAGAAAATGGTAATTATGATTATTCATCTATTCCCAACATTGTTTATAAAGATCAAAATAACACAGTATGTGTATCCAATAAACATATTACAGAATATATAGACATTAACACAACACCATATGCCGATTTTTCCGATTATGTAGCTCAAACATATATTGAAACGGAGAGAATTGTTTTTCCTCTGGAAGGCGGACGGGGCTGTCATTGGAACCAGTGTTCATTTTGTTATATGAATGACGGCTATAAATATAGGCATAAGACTCCTGAACGAATGAGGGATGAGGTTCTCCATTATATCCATAAATATAATGCGAATTTATTTTATTATATAGATAATGATATAATAGGTCATAATACCAATTCATTTCTGAAATTACTCGAATATTATAAGGACATAAGAAATAATCACAGTTTTCATATTGATTTTGGAGAGTTTATAGCTCATGATCTGAGTGCTGACGTAATTCACAGGATGCATGATGCTGGTTTTGAGCACATACAAATAGGCTACGAATCCACTTCCGATAAAATGCTTAATAAAATAAATAAGAAAAGTCATTTCGCACATCTTATTTTGGCCTGCAAATGGTGTTTTAATTATGGCATTCATATGTCCCCTCAGAATATACTTCGTAGCATGCCATTTGAAACAGATATCTTGATTTTAGATAATATTCAGAACCTTTATTATTTGAGATTCCTCTTATCAAATAAGGGCTTTTCTCATTCAATGAGAGAATTATGTGTCGTATCAACATCTCGCTATTATAAAGGATTGGTTGAAAGTAATAGAATTTGCAATTGGGATAGTACACCTATGCAAGAGTTTATGGTAGATAATTTTATCAAACAGGAGTATAAATATGACGTTTTTTTAATGCAAACAAACATATATAACCCATTATGGTCCTTGTTCTGCAAAACAGAACAATCGTATAGAGATGGGAATTATAGTTATAAAATATCATATGACGGAGATATTTGTCACTATACAGAAATTCAAAATGATTACATAATAAAACATTTGCCTTTATCCAAACTTGAACAACGAATTCTCAAATGTTGTGATCGAGTTGTGCGAACATTTGAAAGTTTAATGAATGAGATTAATGATAAGTCACAAGATGACATAACCATGGCGATAAAAAAACTCCATAAGATAGGTGTGTTATATGTTTCAGACTATTACAACGAAATGGTTTCAATAATTACCTTGACAAAATGATAGCAGCGCATTAAATGTACCGCCCGTATCACTTTCAAATGTACCAGTCATATCAGAATGAAATGTACCGCCTGTAGCGGAATCAAATGTACCCCCCCCAGTGTAAGCATCCGAAGAAGTACATATTTCAGTCAGTGTAAGTGAGATCTAACTTTGTCGCACAAATACAAACAGAGAATATGCTTACACGAGAACAGATCGAAGAAATCCAGACAGAGAGCCGCGAGAAGGGTATTCCTGTCAAGCACCTGCTGAAAGAGAGAGGTATTCCTGCTCACCAATACTTCTGGTGGAAGCGGAAATACAGCAATCAGGAAGTTCCGGAGGGCTTCCTGCCGGTATCCGGAGGCGTCCTGCCGGCGTCAATGCCGACGCACAATTCCGTAGCGTCATCAAAAGTCAAGTTGGTAGTGTTTCAAACAGTGTGTCTGGGTTAAGTCCTCAGACCTCTTAGTTTTGCAAATATATCAATTTATTCGT
>CALVDF010000006.1 GCA_944326245.1 uncultured Bacteroidales bacterium | reverse complement strand
GGTGACACGAATTTACAAAATATTATCTATCAATGTATTATAAAATCTTCATTTTTTGACTGACGAAGTCAGGAAAAAGGGACTGACAGACTTGTCGTCGCAGCCCCTGATTATATAATGACAGTTTTCTCGTAGGTTAGTTTCAGTACTTATTTTACACGCTCACCGTAGCTTCTGTCAACGGTATTGACGCGTATTTTGTCTCCCTGGTTGATGAACAGGGGCACCATTATCTCGGCACCTGTCTCCAGTGTAGCTGCCTTAAGGGCATTGCTGGATGCCGTATCTCCCTTGACTGCAGGCTCGGTATAGGTAACTTCCAGTTCAACGTATGTAGGAAGCTCGCAGGTAAGGCATTTCTCCTCGTCGGCAAGAAACATCATCTCCACATACTGGCCTTCCTTCATCAGATCGGCATTCTCCACCATCTCTTCGGGGATGCTGATCTGCTCATAGGTCTCAGTGTGCATGAAGTTGTAACCCATATCATCCTTGTACAGATAGGTATAGGGTCTTCTTTCCACATTGATGGGTTCAATCTTCTCACCTGCAGTGAATGTCCTGTCCAGAATCTTTCCGTTCTCCAGATTGCGAAGCTTTGTCTTTACGAAAGCTGGGCCTTTACCGGGTTTTACATGCTGAAACCAGATAATAGATACCGGTTTCCCTTCATAATTGAAATACAGTCCGTTTTTGAAATCTGCTGTTGTTGCCATAAAACTTGAAAAATAGTGCGCAAATATAATAATTTTTTCTGTCCAAGTCAATGATTGATACTGCATGCAGCTCTAATAAGTGCCTTATGTGCCAGGAAACGGGCCGCAGCACGCTCAGACTCCGTCATGCTGAGACGGAATGCCTGCATGTCGGATTCGGCCAGAGGCTCCGCAGGCGGGGATTCCATCTTCAGGGGATTGATGGGCGTTCCGTTTTTCCAGATCCTGAAATCCAGATGGGGACCGGTGGAATACCCCGTACTGCCAACATATCCGATAACCTGCCCCTGACGCACACGGTCCCCGACATTGAGGCCCTTGCCGTAGCGCGACAGATGCAGATATGCCGAAGTATATACTGAATTGTGCTTGATCTTTACCATATTGCCCTCTGCCCTCTTGTATCCTTTGTACACCACAACTCCGTCTCCGATACTCATCACTTCGGTTCCGGCCGGAGCCGCATAGTCTATGCCTGTATGAGGGCGTACCTTGCGGGTAATCGGATGCCTTCTGCTGTAGGTGAAACCGGAGCTTATGCGTGTATAGCTCAGAGGAGCCCTGAGGAATGCCTTCCGCATGCTCTCCCCTTTCTCGTTCCAGTAGTAGTTGCCGGAGCCGTTGTCAAACCAGTAGGCCTTGAAAGTATCCCCGCCGTGACGGAACTCGGCATAGAGCACCCTCTCCACATCCAGAATCTCCCCGTCGCACATCGTCTTCTCGTACACGGCCTTGAAAGAATCCCCCTTCTGCAGCCCGAAAAAGTCGATGCTCCACGCATATATGTCAGCCAGAGAGATTGCGAGCAGGGCCGGTGCACCGGCATCGATGATATCCTGCCACAAAGAGTATTTGATCTCTACCTCCACATATCCTGTCTCACGGACTATATCCTTCTCGAACACATTGACCGACAATGAATCCCTGAGGGAAAACACCACATAGGACAAATTGTCCTTCTCGTAGACCACATAGGCCAGCGTATCCGGCTCGCCCGGAATGTAGTAGGCATGGTAATGGTTGCCGACCCTGATCTGCCGCATGTCAAAGACTCGCTTCGACTTGGCGTCCAGCGCATAGATGTCACTCTGCGAAGCCCCGAGACGGGTCATGAGAGTAGAGAAGAACTCTCCGCGCCTGATTGATCCCTCTTCCTTCCGATACTCCGAAATCGGGATATTGTACTCATACACATCAGCATCCTGGCTTCCGGCATTGATTTCCCCTGCCTTCCCGTCCGGTACGGACGTATCCGACGATTCCCTGCTGCCGGACTCCGCCGTACGCTCCCGGCTCATCTCCATAGCCTTGAACTCCCTGCGCCCCTGACGGAGTTCCTTCCTTTCCATCCGGCGGATTTCCCTTTCGGAGGCATCCGGCATTGAACGGAAAGCAAAGATTGTCAGCAATATTATGAATTCGACGGCCAGTGTTCCCAGGACTCCGTAGACTATCCCTTTGAATGTCCTGTCTTCCAGTAAGTTATCTTTAATTTCCCGAAGTTTCATGTAACAAAATTAGAAAATATTTTCAAATTGTGGAAAAAATTGTAACAATGTGGAAAATTATGTAAAATCTTTTGCTATTTTTGCAGGCATGACAAAGTTTGTAGGAGAATATAGAGCCAAGACCGACGACAAGGGCCGACTGGTATTTCCGTCCGCCTTCAAGTCCCTCATGGACAGCACCAGACCGATGCTCCTGGTGGTGAAGAAGAATCTCTTTGCCCCATGCCTTGACATGTTCACCTACGAAGAATGGGAAAGGGAGTCCGAAGAGCTCAAATCCAGACTCAACTTCTTCAATCCCAGCCATGCCGCACTCTGGCGCGGATACATGAGGGGACGCGCCATAGTCGAACCGGACAGCAAGCTGGGACGCATCATGGTTCCGCGCACCCTCCTGGACAGCATCGGAGTGGAAAAGGAAGTGGTGTTCGCCGGCAATGACCACAAGATAGAGCTCTGGGCCCGTGACAGATACGAGTCATCCGCCATGCCGGAAGAAGAGTTCACGGCTCTCGCTGAGAAAATACTTGGATGAGCGATACATACCACATACCCGTAATGCTTCAGGAGAGCATCGGAGCTCTCGGAGTGACCCCCCGCGGCGTATACATTGATGCGACTTTGGGCGGAGGCGGCCACAGCCGTGCCATTCTGTCAAGACTTGGACCGGAAGGCAGGCTCATCTGCCTGGACATGGACCCCGATGCGATTGCAAATGCCCCCCGGGACAGCAGGGTGACAGCCGTCAGAACCAACTTCAGGTTCATCCACAACCATGTCAGGAACCTGGGGTACGACCATGCCGTAGACGGCATTCTGGCCGATCTGGGAGTGTCATCCCACCAGTTCGACACTCCGGAGAGGGGATTTTCATTCCGGTTCGACGCCCCCCTGGACATGCGGATGAACCCTTCGGCCGGCATCAGTGCCGCAGAGCTCGTCAACACATGCACACAGGACCGTCTGGCCGATATTTTCCATACCTACGGAGAGGTGGACGGCAGCCGCAAGGCCGCAGCACTGGTCTGCGCGGCAAGGCAGCGACGTCCTATCCGCACCACTACAGACCTCAACGGGGCTGTGGCGGAAATCCTGCCCCCGGTAGCGCCGCACAAGACCCTTGCCCGCATATACCAGGCCCTGCGCATCGAGGTCAACGGCGAGATGCGGAGTCTCGAACATCTCCTCACAGGCATTGAGAAAAGCCTTAAGCCTGGAGGCGTTGCCGTGATCATCACATACCACTCGCTTGAAGACCGCATGGTCAAGAACTTTTTCAGAAGCGGAGACATATACGGACGCGGAAATACCGATCTCTACGGACACCGGTACGAGCCCTTCACCGTCATTACCAGAAAGCCTGTCCTCCCCGGCGAATCAGAGGTAATGCAGAACACGAGGGCACGCAGTGCCAAACTCCGGTCAGCAAGGAAAAACGGGGAACGGTCATGAAAAAGAGGGTTTTTGAATACATACTGGGAGGACAGGTACTTGCCAAAAGCAGTTTCACGAGACACTGGAGATTTATTTTATACATTTTCGCACTTGTCATCCTCTACATCAGCATCCATTTCGGGATACGCAACACGATGCAGAGGATGACCCGCAACGAGGAGACACTGCGGAACATGCGCTCCGAATACATGGGCAAATACAACAGGCTGCTCCATACCGGCAAACGGGGTGAGATAGAACAGCTGCTCGAAAGGAACTCTCTGGACCTCCAGTCTCCGGAGACACCTCCTGCGAGAGTGAGAATGGAGGACAGGTAACCATGGAAGACAACAGCACAAACAGGATTTTCCTGAGATTTTTCTTCGTCTATCTCGCATTTCTGGTGCTGGGGGCAATAGCCGTCTCCGGCATCATGAAGGAGCAGTTTCTGACCAAAGACAAAATAACTACGGACGACATCTACAAGGAGCAGGTCCTGGAACCTACACGCGGAAGCATCCTCGCATGCGACGGAAGCCCTCTGGCGGTTTCCATCCCGGTATACGAGCTCAGGTGGGACTCCAAAGTGGTTGCCGACACGACCTGGAGCAAAGGGATCGACTCCCTGGCACGCGGACTGGCCAGGATCTTCGGGAACAAGTCTGCCTCCGCCTACCGTACGGAACTGGCCAATGCCAGAAAAGCCGGCAACAGGTACAAGCAGATAGGACCCAGGAATGTCGACTTCGGAGAGCTGGAGATGATAGAGAATCTGCCCATATTCCGTCTCGGCCAGTTCAAGGGCGGCCTTATCGTCATCAAGGGCAGCGAGAGAGTCAATCCTTACGGCACTCTGGCAAACCGCACAATCGGCTCTGTGAACGCCGTGGGTGAAGGTACCGGCATCGAGCTCACCTATGACTACAGACTCAGGGGCAAAAAGGGCATGCAGACCGTCCACAGGACACTCGGCAACGAATGGATACCGGTCAACGGGGCTCCGTCATCTCCGGCAGTGGACGGAGATGACATCCGCACCACCATAGACGTGAGAATCCAGGAGGCCGCCGAGACAGAGCTGCGGAACCAGCTCGCGATGAGCGATGTCTTCGAAGGAGGCACCGCCATCATCATGGACGTGCCGACAGGGGCGATAAGGGGCATTGCCAACATGTACAAACGCCGCGACGGCACATTCGACGAGAAATACAACTACGCGTTCGGGCATGCTACCGAACCCGGATCAACCCTCAAGCTGGCCTCACTGATGGCAATGATAGAGGACAGATGCATCACTCTGGAAACGGAAGTGGACGGAGGTGACGGGGAATGGCACTACGGCGGCATCAGGATTACCGACACACACCGGGGAGGCTACGGCAAAATGACCGCACAGGAAGCCTTCGAAAAGTCTTCCAATGTGGCATTTGCAAAAATGATCACCGAATCCTACGGAGACGATCCGGCCGCATACATATCCCGCCTGCACAACATGAAGCTGGTGGAAAAACTGAACCTGGACATAGACGGGGAAGCCTACGCCTACATCCTGAGTCCCGGTGACGCGGCCTGGTCCAACTCTTCCCTGGCCAGCCTTGGCTACGGCTACGCACTGACAGTGACCCCCATGCACATCCTTACATTCTACAATGCCGTAGCCAACGGAGGGAAAATGATGCGCCCCTACTTCATTGAGGACTTTGAAAGGGACGGTACCCCGGTACAGGTTGCAGGTCCTTCCGTTGTGAGCGGATCGATATGCTCCCGCAGCACACTGAACGATGTCCGGAAGGCCCTGCGCGGAGTTGTCGAGAACGGTACAGCAAAGATATGCAACGACCCCCGCTACGCAATTGCCGGAAAGACCGGCACAGCCAGGGTCGCAGTCAACGGAAGATATGAGGACGAGCACGGCTACCGGCGCTATCAGGCATCGTTCGCAGGATATTTCCCGGCCGATGACCCCAAATATTCCTGCATAGTGGTCCTGTACACCGGACCCACAAAGGGCAATTTCTACGGAGCCACATGGGCGGCTCCGGTATTCAAGCGCATAGCCGACAAGATATACACATCCCACCCTGACTGGAATCCTCCTGTCTACGCAAACGGAATGACTCCTCCCGACAACCCGTCCATAGCCTCCGGAATGGCCGAAAGCGAGGCAATGCCTATAGACCAGATGCCTATGGCATCAAGGCCACACGTCAAAGGCAAGGGATGGGTCAGGATAGACGGCGGCGAGAAAGGGGAACTGCCTACGGTAACCTCGCTTGAAATAGAGAAGGGAATAGTACCCGATGTCTCGGGCATGGGGCTGAAGGATGCCCTCTATCTACTTGAGAACGAAGGATACAAAGTGACATTCTCCGGCACTGGAAGGGTCCGCACGCAGAATCCTCAGGCAGGGACAGTCCTGGGCAAGGGAGGGAAAGTAACATTGACACTGAAATAACATACTCACACATGAAACTCGGAGATATATTAAAAGGTATAGAGATTCTGGAGACAGACGGACGGACGGACATTGACATCGCCGATATTGCATCGGACTCCAGACAATGCTGTCCCGGATGCCTCTTCATTGCAATCCAGGGTTTCGACAGTGACGGGCACGAATATATAGGCAAAGCAGCCGATGCCGGTGCCGCCGCCGTCATCTGCCAGAAACCCGAGGCCATGCAGGACATCCGCAGCCGCGGGATAACGGCAATACTGGTTCAGGACTCCCGCTCGGTCACCCCGGCCGTCGCCGGCAATTTCTTCCTGCACCCGAGCCGTGACCTCAATCTGGTAGGCGTGACGGGGACAAACGGCAAAACCACTATTGCCACCCTGCTCTACCGCCTGTTCACAGATCTGGGATACTGCTGCGGCCTGCTGTCTACAATAGCCAACTACGTCTGTTCCGAACGGTTCGAGACGACCAATACCACCCAGGACCCCATCACCCTCAACCGCCTTATGCGCATGATGGTGGACAAAGGTTGCCAGTACTGTTTCATGGAGGTAAGTTCCCACGCCCTGCACCAGGGCAGAGTCAACGGACTTGCCTTCCGGGGTGCCATATTCACCAACATAACCCACGACCACCTCGACTACCACAAGACATTCTCCGAATACATCAGGTGCAAGAAACTGCTGTTCGATTCCCTGGACCGGGACGCGTTTGCCCTGATCAACTCGGACGACCGGAACGCTTCAGTCATGGTACAGAATACTGCAGCCAAGGTCTACCGCTACAGCGAAGGCAGCATGGCCGAATTCAAGGTGCGCATCGTGGAACGGAGCCTCGAAGGCTACCTCCTGAACCTTGACGGCACTGAAGTATGGACCAGATTCATAGGAGACTACAATGCCCACAACATCTGTGCGGTCTATGCCGCAGCACTGCTGCTGGGAGCAGACAGGGACGAAGTACTCAAAAACATAAGCGCTATGGGGCCAGTTACCGGGAGGATGGAGTACATCCGCGGCAAACGCGGCATCACAGCCGTAGTAGACTACGCCCACACTCCCGATGCCCTGCAGAATGTCCTTACGACACTGAAGGAACTCAAAGGGAACTCCAGACTCATAGCCGTATTCGGATGCGGAGGCAACAGGGACCGCACCAAACGTCCGGAGATGGCCGCCATCGGTGCCAGGTACGCCGACCAGGTGACAATTACCTCGGACAATCCCAGGTTTGAAGACCCCGGGGCCATCATTGCAGACATGAAGGAAGGGCTGGACACGGAAGGACTCTCAAAGACCATATTCATCACTGACCGCAGGGAAGCCATACGTACGGCCGTAATGACAGCCCCGGACAATGCCATCATCCTCGTTGCCGGCAAAGGGCACGAGGACTACCAGATAATCAACGGAGTCAAGTCTCACTTCGACGACAAGGAAATACTCAAGGAGATACTGCTATGATTTACCATCTTTTCCAACATCTCAAATATCTCGATTTCCCGGGATCCGGACTGCTGCAGTACATTTCAGTACGGTCCATTCTGGCAAGCGTAACCGCCATTGCCCTTATGCTGTGCTTCGGAGGACCGGTCATACGCAGACTCCAGAAGCTTCAGATAGGCGAAGAGATCCGTGACCTCGGCCTGGAAGGCCAGCTGGCCAAGAAGGGCACCCCAACGATGGGTGGAATAATGATTCTGGGTTCGATATTCATTGCCGTACTGCTGTTCGGCAACCTGACAAACATGTACATCCAGCTGCTGCTCATAACACTGGTATGGCTCGGTGCCCTCGGATTCGCCGATGACTACATCAAGGTCTTCAAGAAAAACAAGGAAGGGATGAGCGGCAAGTTCAAGATTCTGGGGCAGGTAATACTTGCACTGACTGTCGGCATCACGATATGCGTGCACGAAGACACAGTAAGCACCCTGACGACCATACCTTTCATCAAAGACAACGAATTCGACTACGCGTGGCTGGCCCCCGGAAGCGGCAAGATCAAGGAACTGCTACAGGTAGTGATCTACGTGGCAGTCATAATATTCATCATCACGGCCATGTCCAACGCCACCAACCTTACTGACGGCATGGACGGCCTCGCTGCCGGCATCACAGCCATTGTCGGTACCGCCATGGGCATACTCGCCTATCTCTCAGGCAACGTCATCTATGCCGACTACCTCAACATCATGTACATTCCTGATTCCGGCGAGATCGTAGTCTATCTGTCGGCCCTTGTAGGTGCCCTGCTGGGCTTCCTGTGGTTCAATTCCTACCCCGCCCAGGTCTTCATGGGTGACACAGGCAGCCTGGCCCTCGGAGGCATCATCGGGGTCGTCGCCGTACTCATCCGTAAGGAACTGCTGATACCCATACTCTGCGGCGTATTTTTCGCCGAATCCATATCCGTCATCGTACAGCGGCTGTACTTCAAGTACACCAAGAAAAAATACGGTACCGGAAAGCGTGTATTCAAGATGGCTCCCCTGCACCACCACTATCAGAAAGAAGGGGTGCCCGCCCTCATTACAAAACCTGCCAGAGCCATTCCGGAAGCGAAAATAGTGATGCGTTTCTGGATTGTAAGCATCCTGCTGGCAATAGCGACAATAATAACACTCAAAATACGTTAATCACCATGAAAAGGATCGTAGCACTCGGAGGCGGCGAGAGCGGAGTCGGAGCAGCCGTCCTCGCAAAAGTCAAAGGTTTCGACACATTCCTCTCCGACAACGGCAGCATCCCGGCAGAGGGCAAGACCCTTCTGGAGAAATACGGCATACCCTATGAAGAGGGGCACCATTCCAGAGAGCTGATTCTCAATGCCGACGAGATCATCAAAAGCCCGGGCATACCCGACACGGCCCCCCTCGTAAGCGAGGCAGTCAAGGCCGGTATCCCCGTTATCTCGGAGATAGAGTTCGCCGGACGCTTCGACAGGGCAAAGAAGATCTGCATCACAGGCAGCAACGGCAAGACCACCACTACTTCCCTGATCTACTATATGCTGCGCAATGCCGGCCTCAACGTGGGACTGGGCGGCAACATCGGCAAAAGCTACGCCTATCAGGTGGCAACAGAGAACTTCGACATCTACGTCCTGGAACTCAGCAGCTTCCAGCTGGACGGCATGTACGACTTCAAGGCAGACATAGCCATCATACTCAACATCACGCCGGACCACCTGGACCGCTACGACCACAAGATGCAGAACTATGTCAAAGCCAAGTTCCGCATCACCCGCAACATGTCGGAGAAGGACTGCTTCATCTTCTGCGACGATGACAGCGTCACTGTAGGACACATCAACGAGATCGTACTCAGGGCCAAGATGCTGCCTTTCTCGGAACAGCACGAGGTAGCACAGGGAGCCTTCACCGATGACGGGAAGATAGTGGTAAGATACGGTGAGGAAGAGTGGAGCCTGCCCACAGAAGAGCTCTCCCTCAAGGGCAGGCACAACATCTACAACTCCATGGCCGCTGCCATCACCGGTAAGATCATGAACATCACCAACGAAGTGATCCGCCGGAGCCTTACCACGTTCCGGAACATAGAGCACCGCCTGGAGAAAGTCCTCAGCGTACATGGAGTCCTATACATCAACGATTCCAAAGCCACCAACGTCAATTCGACCTGGTACGCCCTGGAGTGCATGAAGCATCCTGTAGTATGGATTGCAGGAGGCACGGACAAGGGCAACGACTACTCAGAGATAGAGCCTCTGGTACGGGAGAAAGTCAAGGCTCTGATCTGTCTCGGCAAGGACAACCGCAAGCTCCACGACTTCTTCGGCCCCATAGTCCATACCATCACGGACGCTTCTTCCGCCAAGGAGGCAGTGGAGAAGGCAGCCTCCCTTGCCACCGACGGAGATGTCGTCCTGCTGTCGCCCTGCTGCGCCAGCTTCGACCTCTTCAGGAATTACGAAGACCGCGGCCGTCAGTTCAAAGCCGCTGTAAGGGAACTTTAAACCATTCCGACGGAAAATGACAGAAGCACTCAGCAAAATAAGACAGAATATCGGCAAGAGGATCAGCAGACTCCACGGAGACAGGGTGATCTGGCTTCTGATACTCTTTTTTGCCATGATCTCCATGGCTGTGGTCTATTCGGCCACCAGCTCGCTGGCTTTCCGCAAAGACACGACCCCTCTGACGTACCTTATAGACCAGGCCGGTTTCTACATTATAGGATTCGCTGTCCTGCTGGCCTGCTACAGGATTCCGATGAAGTGGTACCGGTTCCTGTCCTACGCCGGAATGGCCATTGCCGTACTGCTGCTTCTGGTTCCCGTTTTCACACACAATCTCCGCAGCTTTTCCCTGCTGGGAATACCTGTCCACCCGGCAGAGATAGCCAAGGTAGCCACTGTCCTCTATCTGGCCAGGGTGATCGAATCTTCCCCCCTTGCCACATTCAAGGAATACGCCGTCAGGATATTGGTACCCGTAGGGATCGTATGCCTGCTGGCCATGATGGGCAGCATGTCCGCAGCCATCATCCTCGGCACTCTGGCCCTGATCATCCTCATCTGCTCGGGCGTCAACCGCAAATTCATCCTTTGGACCGTCCCCATTGCTGTGGGCGGTGCAGCGATCGCTTTCTCCATAAGCATCCTGTCCCACGGGAAAATATTCCCCAGGTTCGAGACCTTCGGACAGAGGATCGAAAGGCACTTCTCCAATGAAGACGAAGGTGAAATGACGGCAGCCGAACTGGAGGAGTACAACGAGAAGACATTCCAGGCAGACCAGGCGCGGGAGGCGATACAGCTTGGAGGCATTTTCGGACGCGGCCCGGGGAACAGCATCAAGAGGGACATCCTTCCCAACGCCTACGACGACTACATCTATTCAATCATCGTAGAGGAGTACGGCCTCATAGGCGGACTTGCCGTCATCATCCTGTATCTGTGGTTTTTCTACAGGTGCATGAAGATAGCCAGGGCATGCACCCGCAAATTTTCCATTCTGGTAGTCCTCGGACTGTCCACTCTGATTACCATGCAGGCATTCCTGCACATATTCGTCAATGTCGGGATACTGCCGGTCACCGGGCAGACACTGCCGATGATCAGCAGGGGAGGTACCGCCCTGATCATCATGAACGGGGCCTTCGGCATTATCCTGTCAGTAAACAGAACCATTGAAATCAACGACTTGAAACTTAAAACCGAAAAGGAGGAAACACCATGCAGCACAGAATCATAATCAGTGGAGGGGGCACCGGAGGACACATATTCCCTGCCCTTTCGATAGCTGACGCTATCAGGAAAACAGAGCCCGAAGCGGAAATACTCTTCGTGGGAGCTGAAGGCAAAATGGAAATGGAAAAGGTTCCTGCCGCCGGATACCGTATCATAGGACTGCCGGTAGCAGGCCTCAAGAGAAGCCTTTCGGCATCAAACCTGGCACTGCCGGGAAAAGTTCTCCGCAGCCTGCACAAGGCAGGAGAGATCATACGCGAGTTCAAGCCCGACGTTGTAGTCGGTGTAGGCGGATACGCAAGCGCACCGATGCTGTGGAAAGCGGCATCGAAGGGCATTCCCACACTGATACAGGAACAGAACTCCTATGCCGGACTGACAAACAGGATCCTGGGCAGAAAGGCCCGCAGGATATGTACGGCATACCCCGGTATGGAAAAGTTCTTCCCGGCCAAGAAGATCATCCTCACAGGCAATCCCATAAGGGAAAACATGCGTCCGTTTACTGCCGAGGAGAGGACAGAGGGACAAAGGTATTTCAACCTAGACCCCGAACTGCCGACAGTACTGATCGTTGGGGGCAGCGGAGGATGCGGCACCTTCAATTCGGTAATGCGCATCGCCTGCCGTACCAACGGAGGAGCCTTCCCGTACCAGATCATCTGGCAAAGCGGCAAAGGCTATGCAGGCATGACACAGGAGATGTTTTCAAACCTCAACGGAGTCAGCCGCAATGCCAACGGACTCCGCATCTGGGGCAATATCCGGAACTGTGACTTCATATCCCGCATGGATCTGGCTTTTGCCGCATCCGACATTGTGGTTTCCAGAGCCGGAGCCGGCACCATCTCCGAGCTGTGTGCAACAGGCAAGGCATCCATATTCGTTCCATCACCCAATGTGGCGGAGGACCATCAGACCCACAACGCAATGGCTCTGGTCGATATGGACGCAGCCGCACTCGTCTGCGACAGCAGGGCCGCGACAGACCTCTTCCCTGCCATAGAAGAACTGCTCAAGGACGGACAGAGACGCACAACCCTGGAGCATAACATCCTGAAGATGGCCAGGCCGGACGCGGCAAGGGATATAGCACGTGAAGTACTTGATCTGGTGGAGGGCAAATAGCATGAATACTTACAGCAACATATATTTCATAGGCATAGGAGGCATCGGCATGAGTGCCCTTGCCCGTTGGTACCACCATGAAGGGTTCTGTGTGAGCGGATATGACCGCACACCGTCCCCGGTAACCATGGCCCTCGAATCGGAAGGCATTGCCGTACATTTCGAGGACAACGCCTCGATGATTCCCCCGACACCGGAAGATACGCTCGTGATCTATACTCCGGCAATCCCGTCAGATATGGGAGAACTCACATACGCCCGCAGTGCAGGTTACCGCACCATCAAACGTTCGGAGGCTCTCGAGGAGATCACTGCCGGGCACCGGTGTCTGGCGGTTTCCGGCACCCACGGCAAAACTACCACCAGTACCATGCTGGCCCACATTCTCACTGTCTCGGGAGAGGGATGCACAGCCTTCCTGGGCGGCATTTCCCGCAACTACGGCACCAACCTGCTGCTTTCTGACAGCGGGATCATGGTTGCCGAAGCCGATGAGTACGACCGCTCGTTCCTGCGCCTGCATCCAGAAGGAGCCGTCGTAACGGCCATGGATGCCGACCACATGGATATCTACCGCGACATGGATGACCTTAGAGATGCATTTGTCCAGTTCGGACGCCAGACATCCGGATTTCTTGTCGTCAGGAAAGGCCTTGAGGACTACTTCCGTAAAGCCGATATCAGGGCCCGCATCTTCACATACGGTGAGGGCGGTGACTTCCATGCTTCAGACATCGTATCTGACGGCCAGGGGAAGATGTTCTTCACGCTCAACACCCCTTTCGGATCCCTCGAGCACTGCCATGCCGGAGTACCGGGAAAAGTCTATATTGAAAATGCGACTGCCGCAGCCGCAATTGCCATGCTCCACGGCACCCCTGCCGACAGCATAAGGGAAGGAATCGCTTCATTCAGAGGTGTCGCCCGCCGCTTTGACATACGGTTCAATGTCCCTGGGCATACCTACATAGACGACTATGCCCACCACCCCGCCGAGCTGGCCGCAACCATCGCCTCCATACGCCAGGTATGGCCAGGAAGAAAGATACTGGGCATATTCCAGCCTCACCTGTTTACACGCACAAGGGATCTGTACCGCGAATTCGGGGAAAGCCTCAGTGCTCTGGACTCCCTCATCCTGCTGCCCATATATCCTGCCAGGGAAGAGCCCATTCCCGGAGTATCATCCAGTCTCATCTACTCCTGCTGCACACTGCAGGACAAGCGGATCATGCAGAAAAAGGAGATTCTGGAAGAGATTGCATCCCGTGACATAGACATTCTGGCAACATTCGGGGCCGGGGACATCGACCGCATGGTCATGCCCATAGAGAACCTTTTGAAAGAAAAATACTCTCCTGCATGCTGAAGAAGGTCGTCACATACTGCCTGGCCGCCCTGGCCATACTGCTTTTCTGCGGATATTTTGCAGCTGCATCCATCCTCTCTTCCAGAGGCAGGAATGACGAGATGTGTACGGCCGTAAAAGTAACCGTTCTGGACAGTGCTGTCAACAGGTTCGTATCCCCTTCAGAAATAGAAGCCATCATAGCTTCTTCCGAACTCAACCCGGTAGGCAAGGCCAGAAAGGAAGCAGACCTCCACAGTCTAGAAAAACTTCTGGAGAGCAGGAGCGCAATCCGCCAGAGCGACGTATCCCTCTCCAGAAACGGCATCCTCACAGTCAACATCACCCAGCGCAGGCCGCTGCTGAGGATCCAGAGTGCCAGCGGAGCATTCTACATCGATGACACAGGATACATCTTTCCCTGGGTCAGCACGTTCACCTCTTATGTACCTGTAGTGTCAGGTCATATACCGGTGAAACTGAAGGAAGGCTACAGAGGCACCCCTGAAGGCGGGGACAAGGGATGGGTCGACGGGATGATCAGACTCGCAGGCTTTCTGGACCGCCATCCGGTATGGAAAGCCCAGATACAGCAGATCGATGTCGAAAAAAACGGAGACATCGCATTCTATACGGTCGTCGGCGACCAGAAAATAATTTTTGGCGGAACTGACAATATTGATTATAAATTTGCGAAACTAAAAACATTCTACCGTCAGATAGTTCCTGTCTACGGGTGGGACAGATATTCGGCAGTAAACCTCAAGTTTTCGGACCAGATCATATGTACCCTGAGGGACAGCAGAACGGTCAAAAAAAGTATAAAGATATGAGCAGCAGATATGTTACAGCGATAGACATCGGCACATCCAAGCTTGCCGTAATCGTAGGTGAAAAGACTTCCACCGGCATCAGGATCATAGGATACAGCGAATCGCCCCTTCCTTCCGACGGAGTGCGAAGGAGCGAAATCATGAATCCGATGAAAGTCATCTCCGTACTCAAGGCCACATTGCAGAAAGTCCTGGAGCAAGTCCACTCATTGCCGGACACAGAGCACTATCCCATACGGAACGTCTACGTCAACATATCAGGACAAAGTCTCAGGTGCTGCTCGGCCGGCATGAGCCGCAACCGACAGGACCCGGACTCGATGATAAGTGCTGAGGAAGTGGCCTCCATGCTGGATGAAATGTACCTGACCAAGGTGGAGAGCAATGAACAGACCCTGTTCGTAGTCCCCCAATACTACAACGTAGACGAATTCATGGACGTGGGAGATCCTGTAGGCATGGTGGGCAAGGAAATCAGCGGAGACTACCGCCTCTTCGTAGGAGGTGCCGGCACTGTCAAGAAAAGCAGCCAGACCATCACCATGAGCAACCTCAACCCCCGCAAGTTCATCCTCTCCCCTATCGCGGCTGCCGCGGCCCTGCTTACCGACGATGAAAAGGAGCTCGGTACGGTACTCGTGGACATCGGAGCCGGCACGACGGACATCCTTATATATCAGGGCAACATCATCAGGCATGCGGCCGTCATCCCCTTTGCGGGCAACTCCATAAGTGAAGACATAAGCCAGATCTGCGGGGTATCCCTACGCAATGCAGAGCTTATGAAGATTCAGCACGGCTCATGCGTGAGCGAGTATGCTCCAGAGAACAAGATAATTTCCATCAGGGACAAAAACGGGATTCCTGTCAAGGACGTTCCCTTCAAACTGCTGTACAAGTCCATCGAAGCCCGTACATGCGAGATCCTGGCCACAGTACGCAGGATCGTCGAAGAATCCGGCTACAGGGACCGTATACGCAGCGGGGCCGTGCTCACCGGAGGCAGCGCCAACCTCAACCACATACAGATCCTGGCCCGTGCCATTATGGGCATGGATGTCCGCATCGGACTGCCTGACAGCAACACGGTAATCGGCAATTCGGTAGAAGAAGTGTTCCGTCCCGACGCATCGGTAGCAGTAGGACTCGTAGTCAAGGGCTTCGAATACGAAGAGATACTTCCGGAGGCTCCGTCATACCATCAGGAGCCTGCTCCTCAGCCCGCCGACAACGCGACTCTCTTCGGGGCCCAGGAGACAGAAAAGACAGTGCCGTCAGAAGACGCATCCGACCAGAACAAGGCCAACCCGGCAACCAGGAAGACCCCCAAGCCGCAAAAGACCAAAATACCCATTTCCGAGCGCATCAAGAGTCTGTTTGACTCCACAGATGACAATGCATAACCAACCCAACATTCCGCAAGACAATGACAGTTACAGATTTCATACCTGAGGGCATTCTCGACAACATGTCGAAAATAAAGATAATAGGAGTTGGCGGTGGCGGCTGCAACGCCGTTACCCGCCTGTACAACGAAGGTGTCAAGGACGTTGAGTTCCTTATCTGCAATACGGACCTCAAAGCTCTTATGGCATCACCTGTTCCCGACAAGATACAGCTCGGCTCAGCCCTCACAAAAGGGCTGGGTGCCGGCATGAACCCGGAAAAGGGGCGCAATGCGGCGCTGGAGTCTCTCGAAGAGATCAAAAAATACATCGGAGACAATATAGAAGTGGTTTTCATCACCGCCGGAATGGGAGGAGGCACCGGTACGGGAGCCGCTCCGGTAATAGCCAAAGCAGTCAAGGAATCAGGCAGGCTTACCATTTCCGTCGTAACCTATCCCAGGGACAACGACGGTCTCGACACGATACAGAAAGCCTATGAAGGCATAGAGGAACTCAGAAAATACACTGACTCCATCATCATCGTGGACAACCAGAAAATGTACGACTTCGCAGGCTCCCTGGATATAGAATCCACATACAAGAAGGCGGACGACGTACTGGATACTGCCGTAAGGGGCATATCCGAAATCATCACCAGTACCGGATTCGTCAACGTCGACCTGCAGGACGTCACGGTAGTCATGCGGGACAGTGGAATGGCACTGGTCGGCACAGGTACGGCAAAAGGCGAAAACAGGGCCAGGGAAGCAGCGGAGAGGGCATTCACGTCCCCTCTTCTCAAGGACTTCGACCTCAACACAGCCAAAAACGTACTGGTCAATATAACGTACAACAACACATCTCCCCTGCTGGCTTCGGAAGACACCCTCATAATGGACCTGATCCGCGAAAGCACAGGACGCGGCGTCAGCAAGCTGAAAAGAGGACTCACCATAGACAACACTCTGGAAGACGATGAAATAGCCGTCACCATACTGGCTACCGGATTCAAGGTAAACAATACTCCTCCTGCACGTACACGCAGCTACAGCAACGCCGATACGGTGGAACTTACCGACACGGCCGCCGACAACGGAGGCAGCATAACACTCTCTACAGGCATCACTGGAGACTTCCAGGACGGCAGCATCAGGGAGCTGGATACGGAGAACATTTTCACTTACAGCCCGGACTGCAACATCTCCGACCTGGAAAGCGAAACAGCCCTGGCCCGCCGCGAAAGACTCAGAAAAGAGAAGAAAGACTAGTCCACCATCAGCATGGCGTCACCGTACATACCGAACTGGTAGCCTTCCTTGAGGGCTTCCCGGTATGCACGCATCACATTGTCGTACCCGCCGAACGAGCAGGCAGACATGAGCATTGTGGAATTGGGCAGATGGAAGTTGGTAATCAGCGCATCGGGTATCGAGAACCTGTAAGGCGGGAATATGAATTTGTTGGTCCACCCGTCGAAAGGCTTGAGCTGGCATGTTGTGGTTACAGGGGTCTCTATAGCCCTGACCACTGTAGTGCCTACTGCGAAAATCTTGTGACCGGAAGCTTTCGCTGCATTGACCGCGTCAGCCGTCTCTTCCGATATGATCATGCGTTCCGAATCTATCTTGTGCTTGGACAGGTCCTCCACATCCACATTGCGGAAATGCCCCAGTCCCATGTGAAGCGTGATGAAACGGGCATCCACACCCTTGATTTCCATCCGCTTGAACACCTCACGGCTGAAGTGGAGGCCGGCGGCAGGAGATGCCACCGCGCCTTCGTTGCAGGCGTATATCGTCTGGAAACGGTCCACGTCAAACGGCTCCGAGAAAATGAACGGCCCGGTCTGCTTCAGCTGCGGAAGCCCGTTCCTCTCCCTCTGTGCCTGACGGGCGATATAGACATACTCCGGAACAGGTATCTCCCCCATTGAGTAGAGGGTAGACTTGAACTCATCATAAGTACCGTCAAAGAGAAACCGCAGTGTCCTGCCCCTGGACGTGGTATTGTCGATCACTTCCGCCACAAGGGAATCGTTTTCCCCGAAATAGAGCTTGTTGCCTATACGGATTTTGCGTGCCGGATCCACCAGTACATCCCAGAGCCGCTGGTCCTTGTTGAGTTCCCTCAGCAGAAAGACCACAATCTCCGCCCCGGTTTTTTCCTTGTTGCCCCTCAGCCGGGCAGGAAACACCTTGGTGTCATTGAAGATGAAGACGTCCCCTTCGTCGCAGTAATTGATAATGTCCTTGAATATCCTGTGCTCTATGTCCCCGGTAGAACGATGGAGAACCAGCATCCTGCACTCGTCCCTGTATTCAGAGGGATAAGGTGCGATATTTTTCCTGTAATCCAGGTCAAAACTAAATTGCGAAAGTTTCATACTTAAATATTATACGTACCGCAACTCAAAAAGTTTCAAAATTTCTGATTGAATTCTTCAATTGTCAACGCATTCTCTATCCTGAACTCCCCGGAAGCCGTCCTTACAAGCCCGGAAAGATGGGCACCACTGCCTACCGCAAGACCCAGATCGCGGGCAAAGGCCCTGATGTAAGTGCCCTTGCTGCATTGTACGGCCACTTTGAGGACCGGAGGGACATATTCCACAATCCTGGTTCCGTATATGTTGATCCTCGCTGCCTTGAGCGGCACATCCTCTCCGTTGCGGGCCATCTCATATGCCCGCGTTCCATCCACATACTTTGCCGAATACACAGGCGGCAGCTGCATCTGCTCCCCTTCCATTCCGGCGAGTGCCTCCGATATTTTGCCTACCGTGATATGCACCCAAGGGTAGACGGCATCTACCTCATGCTCCTTGTCGAAAGAAGGGGTAGTCGCTCCGAATGTCACCTCTGCAAGATATTCCTTCCGTCCGGACTGGAGTGCCTCAGACACTTTGGTTGCCTTGCCCACACAGATCAGAAGGACTCCAGTGGCCAAAGGATCCAAAGTCCCTGCATGTCCGACTTTTATGTTGTTCAGACGGTAAATCTTCTTTAGAGAGAACTTTATTTTCCTGACAGCATCGGCGGAAGTCCACCCGTAAGGCTTGTCGAGGACCATCACATAGCCCTCCGGGTACAGTTCCGGCAAAAGCGAGGTACCGGCAGGCGTATTCCTGTCTATGACCGAAAACATTACCGGCAGGGTATTTTCTCTACTCGGCGCTGATGACGGCCTCCTTCGAACGAACTGTCAAGGAATTTCCTTACGATCTTCTCTGCCAGATCCACCGATATGAACCGGGCGGGGAGAGAAAGCACGTTGGCATCGTTGTGCTGACGGGCAAGCGCAGCCAGTTCCTCATTCCAGCAAAGAGCAGCGCGTACGCCCTGGTGCTTGTTGAGAGTCATGCTTATACCGTTGCCGGACCCGCAAAGCGCAATGCCCAGATCGACCTCTCCCTTCTCGACACTTTCGGCAAGGGGATGTGCAACGTCCGGATAATCCATACTCTCGGGGGAGTGAGTCCCGAAATCCTTGATTTCGTAGCCCTGTGCGGCCAGATATTTCTTGAGTGCCTCCTTCATCTCGAAGCCGGCATGATCGGATGCGATTCCTAACAGCATAACATTTGAATTTAGAGACCGCAAAATTAGAAAAATTGAGTATATTTGCAGATAAATTTCACATAAAATGAACAACAAAGGCAGAGTACTTGTTACAGGAGCCGCAGGATACATCGGTTCCCACACAGTCGTCGAACTCGTAAACGCCGGCTACGAAGTAGTAGGCGTGGACAATTTCTCCAACTCTTCTCCGGAAATGCTCAAGGGCATAGAGCAGATCACAGGCAAGCCGTTCCCGTTCATGGAACTGGATTGCAGCGACAAGGCCCAGTTCGCCAAGGTGTTCGAGAAATATCCCGACATCGTGGCTTCCATCCACTTCGCAGCCCACAAGGCCGTGGGCGAAAGTGTCCAGAAGCCTCTCAAGTACTTCGAAAACAACCTGAGGTCCCTTCTGTATCTCATAGAGCTGTCAATATGCGACGGAAAGCAGCGCGGCATAGTGTTTTCCT
Organism: uncultured Bacteroidales bacterium; assembly: GCA_944326245.1. Lineage (GTDB taxonomy): Bacteria > Bacteroidota > Bacteroidia > Bacteroidales > UBA932 > Coprenecus. Next base: position 95,586 of record CALVDF010000006.1, on the reverse strand, counting down.
CCTCATGCACCGTCTACGGAGAGCCTGACCCCGAGAACCTACCCATCAGCGAGAGCGCACCGGTCAAACCGGCCACATCTCCCTACGGACGCACCAAGCAGATGTGCGAAGAGATTCTCCACGACTGCGTCAACGCATACCCGTCACTGAAAGTGACCGCCCTCAGATACTTCAACCCCATCGGAGCCCATCCTTCCGCCCTTATAGGCGAAATGCCCATAGGAGTACCGCAGAACCTCGTGCCGTACATCACCCAGACTGCCGCCGGCATCCGCAAGGAGCTCAAGATATTCGGCAATGACTACCCCACTCCGGACGGCACCTGCATACGTGACTACATCTATGTCGTGGACCTTGCAAAAGCACACGTGGCAGCAGTCCGCCGGATGCTTGAAGTGGCTGACTCTGACCGCTACGAAATCTTCAATCTGGGTACAGGTACAGGCCTTTCAGTCCTGGAGCTTGTCAACCATTTCATGTCAGCTACCGGAGTCAGGCTGCCCTACAGCTTTGCACCGCGCAGAGCAGGAGACATCATAAAAGTATGGGCCAACCCTGAGAAGGCCAACAAGGTTCTCGGGTGGAAAGCAGAGACCCCCATCGATGACGTACTGCGCTCCGCCTGGAACTGGGAGAAGAAGGTAAGAGGCATAAAATAGCCCTACCTCCTGATGGCAAGCAACATAGAAAAGCAGACACTGGAACTGCTCACCAAAGAAAACGAGCGGTACCGTCTCGAGCGTCTCGGTTTTTTCCGCGATGTCCGCGAGGAGGCAATTGCGCTTGCACGTCAGTTTCCTCCAAAGGAAGGGGAAACGTTCCCCGAATGGAAAAACAGATGCCTCAGGGAATTCTACCGTCTCAAAGGATTCGGGACATTCTGCCGCAAAAATATCCTGAATCCCGAATTTGAAGCCATTGCAGCATCACAGATGCGCATACACCTCCGCAAACTGTTCGAGACATCCGTACAGACAGATACGGACAAGTATCTGGCGCCGGACAACGACACCCTATCATATTCTCTCGAGCCCGGCCTGTTCCAGGAAATATACACCGCAAATTTCTCGCAGATGCCGGCATTCGGCAACACTCAGGAATTTGACCGGTACTGCCGGGATCTGGTACGGACCAACTTCCCGGTCCCCGAACCTGACATAATAAGCGGAATGAAAGCCGACAAAGGCTTCTATTGGGAGAAGTTCTACCTGAAGCTCAAGCCATTAACGGCAGCATTCTGCTATCAGATGTCCCGTATTTCAGGGGAAAACAACATCCACGACATCTGGAGCGACACATGTATCTCCGTCAACAGGGCTGTGGTCGAGCAACGCCTCAAGGAGCCTGTGGACGCGAAAGCCATCATTTCCTACTCTGTCGGCGTCCTGAAGAACAAGAACAAGGAGATTGCCCGCAGCCGCGCCAAGGCTCCTGCAGACATCGACACCATCCAATACAAGCTTTCCGCAGAGGATGAAGAAAAATATTTTAACAATCCTGTAACAAAACCTGAAAATTTTCCGTCACAAGCAGGAGGGCTCGCCAATTATATCGACTTTTCGGACACCACCTCTGTCCAGGGCTACTTCATCGTCATCCTATACAATAAGGAGCACCCGCTTCATGCCGAACTGGTCAAAGGCTACGAAGACAAGGTACAGAGGATGTTCGAACACTACATAGACGGACTTTCATACGAAGATATCGTCGCAAAGCATTTCGGGGCAAAGGAAGGCAAGGAACAGATCAAGGAATGCGCGAGGGTCCGCCAGGAAATCAAGAGGCTGAAGACAAGCCTCTACGACAGATACAGGAAAATGCTTGAGAAATACAGATGAACGGCCATATAGACATAAAAACCTTATCGGAATATTTCCTGAACAAGCTGACCCGAGACGAGGAGACGCTGGTCCAGGAACATATTTCTTCATGTCCGGAATGCAGGAAGCGCCTGGAAGCGATGCGACGTCTGAGCCAAGGCATCTTCGGGGAAGACACAGGTGCCGCCGACATCCGGCCTGTCTTTACACGTATCATCCGTTCTGCGTGGACCAAAGCCGCAGCAGCCCTCATAATCGTAACGGGTATCGGCTATTTCACTTACGAGACCGTCAGCAACAGAAACAACATTGTGGAACAGACCCGGATCCAAAACTCCCGTGACATTGAAAACGAAGTTTTTGCAATAGACACGTTCGATGCCGAAGACTCGCTTTACTATCAGGAAAAATACGGGGACGACTTCCTGAACAGTGACAGTCTTTAAAAAAAAGACAGATTTCTGTTTTTTTGAAATTTATTGAAACGGGTATTTTCATGTCCGTTTTTTTATTTTCCGGTCCCACATGCGCCTGGGGGCTATCTTAGCGCCATGGAATACGACGAGACAGTATACGCCTGTGCCATCAACAGGATATTCAACTACAACTGCAGGGATGCCAGGATGCTGACGGACATGGTCGGCACTCCGGGAGAAATATTTGCCATGTCGCAGCGGGAACTTCAGGAAATGCTGAAGGACAACGGGCACTACAGCAGTGCCGTACACGACTCAAGAATCCTCAAGGCCGCTGCCGAGGAAGTACGCTGGGCCAGGAACGGCGGGATACGCATCATTTACATAAGGGACAAGGAGTACCCAAAGAGGCTCAGGGAATGCCCTGACGCTCCGACAGTCCTGTTCTACAAAGGGAACTGCAGCCTTAATCCCTCCCGTTCCGTTGCCATTGTCGGGACCAGAAAGGCGACTGCCTACGGAACCGCACAATGCAGAAAGATCATTGAAGCCCTGGCATGCCTGACCGACAGACCGGCAATCATCAGCGGGCTTGCATACGGAATAGATATCACGGCCCACACATGCGCCCTTGACTGCGGTATCCCCACAATCGCCGTTCTGCCTACCGGTTTGGACACCATCTATCCCCCTCAGCATCGCCGCCACGCAGTCAGAATCTGCAGCAACGGAGCCCTCGTCACAGACTTTCCGAAAGATTCGACACCAATGGCAATCACTTTTCTCAGAAGGAACCGCATCATTGCAGGAATGTCCGATGCTGTGATACTGGTGGAGTCCGCTGCAAAGGGAGGCGGCCTGATTACCGCCCGTACGGCCCTCTCCTACTCCAGAGAAGTATTTGCAATCCCAGGAAGGATCGGGGACAGGTATTCGGAAGGCTGCAACCGTCTGATTGAAGCCAACGGAGCCGCACTGCTCACCTCTCCGGAGTCATTCACTTCAGCGATGGGCTGGGAGGACAGACGCAAGGAAGCTGCCGATTCACTTTTTCAGCAACTTTTCGAGCAAAGTGACTACATCCAACGGAATATCTTGCTAACTTTATCGGCTAATTCCGCCGTAGAGCGCAACTCCCTGATCCGCGAATGCGGGGCAGACCCGGCACAGGTACTGACCAGGCTGACCCGCATGGAACTGGACGGAATCATCGGATCCGACATCTACGGAAGGTATATATTAAAGGTAAGATGATTGACACCCATTCACACATATACGACGAGGCATTTGACCAGGATTTTCCCGAGACACTTGAAAGAGCGGCTGACGCAGGCGTCGGACATCTTATATTTCCCGGAATAGACTCCACCGTCCACTACAGGATGATGGAACGGGCTGCACAGGCCGGAGGCATGGTCAGCGTCGCCACAGGCCTGCATCCCACTTCCGTCGGCGGGAACTGGAAATCGGAATTGGATTTCGTCGGGGAAAGGCTTTCGGAAGGCGGATGGGTAGCACTGGGAGAGATAGGACTGGACCGGCACTGGACGGATGAATTCTTCCGTGAACAGACCGAAGTTTTCCGTCAGCAGATGATATGGGCCAGCCAGGCTGACCTTCCGGTCATCATTCACGTACGCGATGCCCACGATACCGTATTCGAGATACTGGACTCCCTGGCAGAAGCCGGTATCAGCATGAGGGGAGTGTTCCATGCATTCTCCGGCAGCATTGAAACTTACCGGCGCATACGTTCGTACGGGAATTTTCTGGTAGGCATAGGAGGAGTGGTCACATACAAAAATGCCGGCATTGCTTCCACCATCCTGCAGATTCCCCTGGAAACCGTCCTGCTCGAAACCGACTCGCCCTGGCTCACGCCGGTCCCGTTCCGTGGCAAACGCAACGAACCGTCATACCTGAAAACAATAGCCGACAGGATAGCGTCCCTGCTGGACGTCCCGACAGACACAGTCGACAGAGTCACCACGGAAAACGCAACAAGACTGTTCAACCTGAAATAACCGATAAATACAATACAATGCAAAACTCTACATCCATCCTTCTGGTATACACAGGCGGTACCATAGGAATGAAACAGGATCCGGTATCTTTCGACCTTCGCCCGTTCGACTTCTCACAGATACTCGAAGAGGTCCCGGAGCTCAAGAAGTTCGGATACAGAATCGACACATACTCCTTCGACCCCATAATAGACTCGTCGGATGTGGACATAGATTTCTGGATCAGGCTTACCAGGCTAATTGCCGACCATTACGACAACTACGACGGATTCGTAATCCTGCACGGCACAGACACCATGTCATTCTCGGCATCCGCCCTGAGCTTCATGCTGGGGGATATCACCAAACCCGTAGTGTTCACGGGTAGCCAGCTGCCCATAGGCATGCTGCGCACCGACGGCAAGGAGAACCTCATCTCATCAATAGAGATAGCCGCATCCAAAGACGAAGACGGCCATCCTATGGTCCCGGAAGTATGCATATACTTTGAAAGCCAGCTCTACAGAGGCAACCGCACAACCAAGTATACGGCAGAGAATTTCCGTGCCTTCCGCTCGGCAAACTACCCCGTACTGGCCGAAGCCGGCATACACATCAAGTTCAACACTGCGTTCATCCGCTACCCGGAAGACTGGAACCGGCCGCTCAAGCCCGTCTGCAAACTGGATCCGTCCGTACTGATAATCAAGATAATCCCCGGAATAAGACAAAGCACTCTGGACGCACTGGTATCCATCCCGGGAATAAGGGCCATCATCCTCGAGACATACGGCTCAGGCAACGCCCCGTCCGGCAGATGGTTCACAGACAGCATCAAAAAGGCAGTGGAACGCGGGACAATAGTCCTTAACATCACCCAATGCCAAGCCGGAAGAGTAGACATGGACGCCTACTCGACAGGAAAATCCCTGAAGAATATCGGCGTGATCGGGGGAAGCGACTGCACAACGGAAGCCGCAGCCGCCAAACTATTTTTTTTGCTAGGACAATATTCTGATAATAAAACAATTACGCAACTACTCAAAAAAAATATTAGGGGAGAACTCACAGAAAAGTAGATTTTATGAAAAATAATTTCTAATTTTGGCCGTGTTTTCTTGGAGAGGTGGCCGAGTGGTCGAAGGCGCGCGCCTGGAAAGTGCGTAAACTCCAAAAGGGTTTCGCGGGTTCGAATCCCGCCCTCTCCGCTTTTATTTTTAGCTGATTGAAAAAACTCATTAAAAACTTGTTTAATAACTAATCAAAAATTGTATGAAAAAAATCTTCATGTTTTTGGCAGTTATGGGTCTCATGACTATTACTGCACAATACGCATCTGCGCAGGAAGGAGACTCTCTCGCTACTGCAGACACAACCGAAGTGGTTGCTTTCGAGGCTATGGAAGCGACTGCTCCCGAGGAGGCTCCCGCTGAGGCTCCCATGCATCAGGAAATCAAGAGGCTCTTCATCGAGGGTGGTGCAGGATTCATGGCTACCATTATTGCATGCCTTGTTTTCGGCCTTGCAGTTGCCATCGAGAGGATTATTTATCTTAACCTGGCCAGCACCAACACCGAGAAGCTTCTCCAGAAGGTTGAGAACGCCCTTAACAACGGTGGAGTTGAGGCTGCCAAGGAAGTATGCCGCAATACACGCGGTCCTGTAGCATCCATATTCTATCAGGGTCTGCTCCGCTACGACAAGGGAGTTGAAGAAGTAGAGAAATCCATCACCTCATACGGTTCAGTACAGATGGGACTTCTCGAAGGAGGTCTTTCATGGATTACCCTCTTTATCGCAGTAGCACCTATGCTCGGATTCATGGGTACTGTGATCGGTATGATCCAGGCATTCGACGAGATCCAGAGAGCAGGTGACATCAGCCCGACCCTCGTTGCAGGAGGTATGAAAGTCGCCCTGATTACCACCGTCGGCGGTCTTATCGTCGCCATCATTCTTCAGATAATTTACAACTACCTCGTAGCTAAAGTTGACGGAATTGTCCTCTCCATGGAAGACGCTTCCATCTCCCTCGTGGACATGATTGTAAAATATCAGAACAAGTAATACAAACAGACTTATCATGACTCGTAAATTTACCAAAATACTGGAAATCTGTCTGCTTGTCATCTCTCTGATAGGTTTGATAGCGTTCCTCGCCTTCAATGCGAAGACAGGGCTCTATACCGTAAGCAATCTTTCAGAGGCGCTTGCTACGACCAATCTGCTCGACTTCTTCCTGGGATGGGCATACATACTGGTAATCGCAGCGCTGGTGCTTGTCGTGGTTCTCTCTCTTATCAACCTCGCAGGCAACAAGAAATCACTCAAGAAGACAGGTCTCGTACTGATCATCGCGATTGTGCTGATCGGCCTTTCATATCTGCTCGCCAGCGGTGATCCTGTAGCTGTCAACATCGACGTACAGCCTTCGCACGCTACTCTGAAAATGACCGATACTCTGCTGAACCTCAGCTTTGCACTGGTTATACTCACTATACTTGCCTTGGTTTGGGGCAGTGTAAGAAATCTCATCCACAAAGAAAGGTAATAGTTAACTATGGCATCTAAGAAAACACCTGAAATTAACGGAGGTTCCATGGCGGACATATCGTTCCTCATGCTGATCTTCTTCCTGATGGTGAGTACGATGGACCCTGAAACAGGTCTGTCCCGCCGTCTCCCTCAAATGCCCCCTGAAAATGCGAAACTGGAGGATTTGAAGGTGAACCGTCGAAACATGCTCGACGTGAAGATCAACTCAAGGAACGGCGTTATGGCAGGCGGTGAAGTTATTCTTTCGGATGCGCAGCTTGAAGAGATCGTTATAGAGTTTCTCACTAATCCCAGCGACCGTTCTGACCTACCCTCTAAAGTAATGAAGAACATCGAAGGCTTTGGAGAATATCCGGTCTCCGAAGGTGTGATATCCCTTCAGAACGACCGCCAGAGTCTCTACAGCAAATACATAGAGGTTCAGAACATCCTGGTAAGAGCTATCAACAAGGTAAGGGACGATTTCGCAATTGCCCACTTCGGAGAAGTCTACAATGATCTTCCTGCCGAAAAACAGGACATCGTCCGCGAGGCAATCCCTAACCGTATCTCTGAAGCAGAACCTTTAGATGTAACAAAACAATAGGAGGACAGAAAATGGCAAAATTCATCAGAAAAGGAGATAAAGGAACTCCGGGAATCAATACGGCATCCCTCCCGGATATCGTCTTCATGATTCTCATGTTCTTCATGGTCTCCACAAGCATGCGCCAGACAGACCGCATGGTAAACGTAAAGCTGCCTGAAGCCTCTGAAGTAACGAAGATTGAGCGCAAAGACCTTGCATCCTACATCTTTATCGGTACTCCTTCACTGCAATACCAGAAAGAATTCGGTACGGACTCACGTATACAGCTCAACGATTCATTCAGGACTGTCAAAGACATCAGTGACTTTGTCGCTGCTGAACGCGAAGCCCTGAGCGAAGTTGACCGTGAGCTCATGACTATCTCCCTCAAAATCGACGAAGAAACCCGTATGGGTATCGTTACGGAGGTAAAGCAGGAGCTGAGACGCTGCTCCGCACTGAAGATAATGTATGCCGCCAGAAAGACAGCCCCCGCAGTCTACTAAGTCTTTTGGCAGTAATTGAGAAATGGGTGCCTCATGATCATGTGGGACACCCATTTTTAAGTTGATGGAAAACATACGAAAAATAATGAAAAGATTTTTTCTTACAATCATCACCGTACTGGTGCCGCTTCTGCTTTCCGCACAGCAGGAACAAAAAGCAAAATACGTATTCTACTTCATAGGGGACGGCATGGGATTCAACCACGTATCAATTACAGAGTACTGGCTTGGATACACCGAAGGGAAGTTTGACAGCAGTCCGCTGTCCTTTACCCGCTTCCCTATCCTGGGCTGGGCCGTTACCCATTCGGCATCCAACCTCATCACTGACTCTGCCGCAGCCGGCACCGCACTGTCGACAGGAAACAAGACTGACAACGGAATGCTCGGTGTCGCTCCGGACTCGTCAGAAACAGAAAGCATATCCTACAGGATCCATGACGCAGGATACAAAGTGGGAATCTCTTCCACAGTAGGGATCAACCACGCAACACCAGGGGCATTCTACGGGCACAACACATCCCGCAGCAACTACTACGAGATAGCAAGTGAACTGCCGGAAACAGGTTTTGAATTCTTTGCCGGCGGCGGAATCATTGAAAGCACGGGTGACGACGAAGACCTGCCGTCCGTATACGACGCCATAGAAGCCAGCGGCTATATAATCGCTGAAGGAATGGAGCAGTTCAACAGCAGGAAGTCAGAAGCAAAGAAGATGATGCTGCTCCAGGAAAACGGCCGGAACAGGACAGAATTGCCATACGCTATCGACAGGAAAGACGGAGACATGACACAGGCCGACCTCGTAAAGGCATCCATAGACTTTCTCTATGAAGACAACTGCCCCGGTTTCTTCATCATGTCCGAAGGCGGCCGCATAGACTGGGCCAGCCATGCAAATGACACAAAGACCATGATACTTGAAACGCTCAGCCTTTCCGATGCAGTTGCTGAAGCCGTAAAATTCTACAATGAACATCCTGACGAGACTCTTATAGTCGTGACGGCAGACCACGAGACAGGAGGGCTTACAATGAGCTGGAAAAAGGGATACAACGTATACTTCGACAGAATCGAAGGTATCAGCCGGTCAAAAGACTTCGCAGATGATGATGAAAGGGAAGAGATGGATGAACTCTCGCACGAGGCCCACATAGGGTGGACGACGTCCGACCATTCGGGAGCCAATGTACCGGTATTTGCAATCGGCGCCGGCAGCGAGCTGTTCTCAGGAAGAATGGACAATACGGAGATCCCCGTAAAAATATGCGAAGCAATGGGCATAGAATTCTAAACAAGACAATAAAACACACGATATAATGACACTCCAGAGACAGAAAATAGCAGAACTCCTTAAGGAGACTCCAGGCAAGGAAGTACTTGCCAAAGGATGGGTAAGAACCAAAAGAGGCAACAAGAACATTACATTCATAGCCCTGAACGACGGTTCAACCATCAACAATATCCAGATAGTCTGCGATATGGCTACATTTACTCCAGATGAATCCTTCAAGGATATCTCTACAGGGGCCTGCATTGCCGTAACCGGCAAACTGGTAGAATCGATAGGCAGCGGCCAGAAAGTTGAAATACAGGCAGGTAAAATCCTGGTATACGGTACTGCCGATCCGGAAAAATACCCTCTGCAGAAAAAGGGCCACAGCATGGAATTCCTGCGTGAGATAGCTCATCTGCGCCCCAGGACGAACACTTTCGGAGCAGTATTCAGAATACGTCACGCAATGGCCTATGCCATACACAAATACTTCAATGACAAAGGTTTCTACTACCTGCACACTCCTCTTATCACTGCATCTGACGCGGAAGGCGCCGGAGCGATGTTCCAGGTAACGACCCTGGACATCGACAACCCTCCCCGCACGCAGGAAGGCAAGGTCGACTACAGCCAGGACTTCTTCGGACGCCGTACCAACCTGACAGTAAGCGGACAGCTTGAGGGCGAGCTAGGTGCAATGGCCCTTGGAGAGATTTACACTTTCGGGCCGACATTCAGAGCCGAGAATTCCAATACACCCAGACATCTGGCCGAGTTCTGGATGATCGAACCTGAAATGGCCTTCTACGAGATAGAGGACAACATGAACCTCGCCGAGGATTTCATCAAATACCTTGTACGCTATGCACTGGACAACTGCATGGACGATCTGATATTCCTCAACAACATGATCGACAAGGAACTTATCGAAAGGCTCAAGAGTGTCGTAAACACTGATTTCGTAAGGACTACCTACACTGAAGCCGTGGATATCCTCATGAATTCAGGCGTCAAATTCGAATATCCGGTATCATGGGGCATAGACCTCCAGAGCGAGCACGAAAGATACCTTGTCGAGAAACACTTCGGAAAACCGGTAATCCTAACAGACTACCCCAAGGACATCAAGGCATTCTACATGAAACAGAACGATGACGGAAAAACCGTCCGCGGAATGGACGTCCTGTTCCCTAAAATCGGAGAAATCATAGGAGGCTCACAGAGGGAGGAATCCTACGATAAACTCATGGCCAGAATCAATGAACTCCATATGGACATGACAAACCTGTGGTGGTATCTGGATACCCGCCGCTTCGGTACGGCGCCTCACAGCGGATTCGGACTCGGATTCGAACGTCTCCTGCTGTTCGTCACCGGAATGAGCAATATCCGCGATGTCATACCGTTCCCCAGAACACCGAAATCAGCTGAATTCTAACAGATACAATGCTTACAATCGGAATTGCCGGAGGTACCGGCTCAGGAAAAACAACAGTCGTCCGCAAAATCACGGAACACTTCAAGGAAGGAGAAGTCGTGGTTGTCCCCCAGGACTCCTATTACAGGGACAACAGCGACATTCCCCTCCTGGAAGACCGCCAGAAGATCAATTTCGACCATCCGGATGCCATTGACTTCGACCTGCTGATTCAACAGCTCGGAGAGCTGCAGCACGGACACAGCATCCAGCAACCGATATACTCCTATCTGACCTGCACAAGGGCCGCAGAAACCGTAAGAGTCGAGCCCGCCCACATCATCCTTGTGGAAGGGATACTCATTTTCACGGATGAAAGACTGCGCAAGATGCTGGACATCCTCGTGTACGTGGATGCAGATCCGGACGACCGGCTGGTCAGGGTCATTGCCCGCGATACGATGGAAAGGGGACGGGACGTAGGCAAGGTCATAGACCGCTACGAAAAGACCCTGAAGCCCATGCACCTCCAATTCATTGAACCATCAAAAAGATATGCCGACCTCATCCTGCCCCAGGGTGGCCACAATCAGGTGGGCATAGACATGCTGATAGCAACCATTGAAAATCATCTCAAAAATAAGTAGACAGGTCCGTCCATACATGGACAGATTGCGCAGGAGCCGCTTGACAGCACTCCTGCGCAAATGGCTTAGGCTGGACAGCGACAACAAGGCAGGGGTTTACCTCACGGCCATATTCCACCTTGCCGTCATCATAATACTGCTCTCATGGTCAATTCACAGACAATTGGCGGCAGACACGTCCTTCGTGATTGATTTTTCGGCACAGGAGGCAAAGGAGGCAAAAGCCGCACGCGAAAAAATGCGGGAAAGTGTCAGCGAAGAGATCAAAGCCGAACTGGATGCACTTCTGAATTCTTCACGCAACAACCGCAGCCAACAGATACGCAATGCGGCTGTGGATGCTTCGAAACCTCTTAAGGATGACCGTTTCGAACATCCGGAAGACATCTACCGCGAAGCCCGTGAACTTCAGGAGCGCCTCAACCAGTCCAGAAAAGAAGCGGAACAAGCCTCCGAGACGGACGACCAGGGCACAGTCTACAAAAAAGAAATGAACACGAAAACCGAAGCTTACCAGGGTCCCTCCGTCATTTCCTACACTCTCGACGGACGAAAGGCAATGAGCATGCCGGTACCTGCATACAAGTGTATGGGTGGCGGAGACGTTTCAGTAAGCATCATTGTCAACCGCAAAGGATATGTCATCGGTACCAAAATCATTGAAAGCGTTTCATCCCCTGACCAGTGCCTGAGGGACTACGCCCTCAAAGCCGCCGGCAGGTCCAGATTCACTGCTTCGCAAAACGCGCCAGAGCACCAGGCCGGAGAAATCGTCTACCGCTTCGTGGCACAATAACTACCTCACTTGTAAAGCTCCGCAGCACATAAAAAATATGCCTTAACCTGCCATGGTATATTTTTTGCGGCATTGGCTCCTTGACATTAATAGGTTATTAAATAAAGTTTAAAACACAATAGACAATAAGATGAGACAGGCTGTCACCACCATTGCGGCAACGCTCGCAATGGGTTCTTTGCTGCTTACAGCAACCGGCTGTGCTTCCGGCACAAAGTCCGGCGAAAAACATGTAACCGTTCAGAACGTAAGGACGGCAACAGCAGAATGTACCGGAAACACGCGGACAGTATCCTATCCGGGCAGAATCCTGCCGGCACAGGACGTCAATCTGTCATTCAGGGTGGCAGGCCCCGTCGCTGCAGTTCATTTCCGGGAAGGGAAGCACGTGTCAAAAGGCGACACCCTGGCCGAGATTGAAGAGCGCGACTATCTCCTGCAGCTGGAAGCCACAACAGCCAAATACGAACAGGTCAAGGCAGAAGCCGGAAGGGTGATAGAACTGTCGGACAGGGGAAGTGCTACCCAGAACGACTACGACAAGGCCCGCTATGGCCTGGAACAGATCACATCCCTGTACCATGCCCACAAAAATGCACTGGCAGACACCAAGATGACCGCTCCTTTTGACGGCTACGTCCAGCAGGTACTGTTCGAAGCAGGTGAGACCGTCGGAGCCGGGATGCCTGTCATTTCCCTCATAAGCGACGGTGCCCCCATAGTAAAGGCTGACATACCGGCCGCTGACTTCGTCAATATGGACCGGGCGGTCCGCAGCTGGTGCACAGTCGATGTCTACCCTGGCAGGATATTCGAACTCAATCTTATCGACATAACAAAGAAAGCCAATCTCAATCAGTTGTTCACAGCGCGTTACGCATTGCAGCCATCTTCTGACGGTACAATGCCCAATCCCGGCATCAGTACGGAGATCTGCATAGAGTATGTGTCCGACAATGATGAAGCAGTACTCGTTCCGGCATCGGCGCTGTTTGAGAAAAACGGGGAAAGCTGCGTGTGGGTTGTGGAAGACGGCCCATCAGTCACCTTGCGGACAGTTGTCGCAGATGACATCGACCGGGACGGAAGAGCCAGGATAATCTCCGGACTTGAAGCAGGCGAGAAAGTCGTATCTGCCGGGGTACATACGCTCAAGCAGGGACAGAAAGTCAAGATCATGCCGGACGAATCATCCACCAACGTCGGTAACCTTCTGTAAACAGGCCTGTCATGAACATAGCAGAATACGCACTGAAGAACAGGATTCTGGTTGTCGCCGTCATAATATGCCTGATTGTCGGCGGAGCCTTTGCATACAACAGCATGAGCAAGCTGGAGGATCCTGAAATCAAGGTAAAAGTCGCCGTAGTGGCAGCAGTCTATCCGGGAGCCACTGCATATGAAACGGAACTTGAGGTAACCAGGCCGCTGGAAGAGACCATACGGAAAATAAGCGAAGTCGGTACTGTCACCTCACAGTCCTACGACGATATGGCCATCATCACGGTAACACTCAAGACTACGACTCCCGACAGTGAGACCCAGCAATGGTGGGACATGCTCAGGCGCAAGGTCAACGACGCGAAGGCCACCCTGCCCTCCTCCGCCCAAGTCATGGTACTCGATGACTACGGGGACGTCTACGGCATGTTCTATGCCATTACATTCGACGGTTATGGCTACGAAGACGTCGGACGGTATGCCGATATGGTATGCAGGGAAATAGGCAACATCGAAGGTGTTGCAAAGGCCATCACATACGGGGAGCGCACCCGCTGCGTATATATCGACATGAAAACCGACCGCATGGCCAATATGGGAGTCCACCCTGCAGAGCTGCTCACCACCCTCAACTCCCAGAGTTCCGTCATCTATTCCGGATACTTCGATACTCCCGACAGCAGAATGAAGATCGGCATGGGAGATGCCTACGGCAGCATAGATGACATAAGAAACCTCATCATACAGGGACACGAGGACGACAGGCTTAAACTCTCGGACGTTGCGGATGTCTACTTCGGCGACCAGACTCCAGTACGCAACTCGATGAAATACGACGGGAAGCCGGCAATCGGCCTGCTTGTCTCCGCTGAATCCGGCACCGACATCATCAAGATAGGCCGGCAGGTTGAACAGCGTCTCGAAGAGATAAAGGCGGAATCCATACCGGCAGGAATTGAATTCCACAAGGTATTCTTCCAGCCGGAAATGGTAAGCGGATCCATCAATACATTCATCGTCAATCTGATAGAATCCATAGCCATCGTTATCCTGCTGCTTATGTTCACCATGGGGTTCCGCAGCGGAGTCATCATTGCCACCAGCTTGGTAACCATTGTGTTCGGTTCATTCTTCATACTTGACATGATGGACGGTACCCTCCAGAGAGTATCCCTAGGCTCCTTCATCGTCGCGATGGGAATCCTGGTAGACAATGCGATAGTCATAGTGGACGGTATCCTGGTCGACATGAAGCGTGGAGTACCCAAACCGCAGTGCCTAACCAATATCTGCAAGAAGACCGCACTGCCGCTGCTTGGCGCCACAGTGATAGCGATTCTGGCGTTTTTCCCCATATTCATGTCTCCCGACATGGCAGGAACCTATGTCAGAGATCTTTTTATCGTAATTGCCGTCTCCCTTCTGCTAAGCTGGGTCCTGGCCCTGACCCATGTGCCTGTCCATTGTGACCTGACGCTGAAATACCCCAAAGGCAGTGCCGACGGCAGCCGTGACCCGTTCGACTCCGGCATATACCGCTGGTTCCGCAAAGTTCTGGACCATATTCTCTCCCACCGCCTGACCGCTGTGGCCGTAGCTGTCATTCTTGTCCTGGGCAGCATCTGGTGCTACAGGTACATTCCACAGATGTTTTTCCCGGATATGGTGTACAAGCAGCTATATATCGAATACCGCATGCCGGAGGGCACCTCGCCGGACAAGGTGGAGAAAGACCTCCAGACCATCGAAGCCTACCTGCGTCAGGACGACAACGTCAACCACGTGGTCACCTCGCTCGGTGCCACTCCCGGCCGTTACTGCCTCGTCAGAGCCATTGCCGACCCGTCCCTGAGCTACGGGGAGCTCATCATCGACTATGCCGACTACGACAGGATGGTGGAAAGCATACCGCAGATACAGGCATATCTGCTGGAAAACTATCCGCAGGCATACGCCAGAGTCAAGCAATACAATCTGATGTACCGTCCGTATCCTATAGAAGCCATGTTCCAGGGTCCCGATCCGGCTGTGCTCAAGGACCTCTGCGCACAGGCACAGGCAATAATGGAAGAGAGCGACGCCACATGGCTCGTAACCGATGACTGGTCACCGGCAGTTCCTTCCGTAAAAGTCGAGTATGACCAGGCAGCCGCACGCCAGGCCGGGATATCAAGGAGTTCCGCCGGCATATCCGTGATGGCAGCCGCAGAGGGAATCCCATGCGGGACACTAAACGACGGGGCTGAAAAGATCGGAATAGTGATAAGAAGCACCGGAATGGACGGGAATCCCGTTGAAAGCATACGCAACACCCCGGTATGGGGTCTGCTCCCCTCCATCTCCTCAGTCGCCAACAAAGAAACCGTACAGGGACTTATGACAGGCTCTACCGGAATGGAAGATATTCTGGATCGCCTGGTGGGACCGGTTCCTCTCAATGCCGTAACCTCCGGCATAAGCATAGAATGGAACGAGCCCAAGATCTGTCACTACAACGGGCAGAGAGCCATCAAGGCCCAGTGCAACAATACCGCCGGGTACACAGCCGCACAGGCAAGGAATGCCGTGAAAGACAGGATTGAAGCCATTGAACTGCCTGACGGCTATACCCTCACATGGCTTGGGGAGTATGATGCAAGCAGCCAGTCCACCAGATACCTGTTCAAATACTTCCCGCACGCAATCATCATCATGCTGCTGATCATGATTGCCCTGTTCAAGGACATACGCAAGCCTCTGATTATAGTATGCTGCCTGCCCCTGGTAGCAATAGGCATTGTCTTCGGAATGCTTGCGGCCGGAATGAGCTTCGGTTTCGTAGCCATGGTCGGATGCCTCGGCATCATAGGTATGATGATCAAGAACGGAATAGTCCTCATCGACGAAATAGACCGCCAGCTGAGCCTGGGTGTTGAGCCCTACAAGGCCATAGTCGATTCTACCCTCTCCCGCCTGCGTCCGGTGATGATGGCTTCCATGACGACGGTCCTCGGCATGGCCCCGCTGGTTACTGACCCGCTCTTCGGTTCCCTGGCCGTAACCATAATGGGAGGACTGACAGTCGGCACACTCATTACCCTGGCATTCCTTCCGGTATTGTATTCATTGTTCTTCAAGATTAAAAAGGCATGACCATGAAACATACACACCTCAATACCTTTGCCGTCCTGATTCTGCTGGCATGCACCCTCTCTGTTTCCGCCCAGTCCCGGAAACGTGTTCTGACCCTTGAACAATGCAGGGCCATCGCCGTTGACAGCAGTTCCGTCCTGCGCAGTGCCCGACTGCTGGAAGAGAAAACCTCATTGGACCGCAAAGCCGTCATAACCAATTTCCTGCCCAAATTTTCCGCATACGGCCTATATCTGTGGACATCCAATTCGTTCGACTACGACTTCAGCGGAGGGGCCCTCCCCATATACAAGAATGTCTACGGGAACCTGGTCCCGGACCTGATGAAGGATGCGGCAGGCAACATAGTGTACAACAACGGCATACCCGTATTCAACCAATACGCCGTAATTCCCCCCATGACCCTGTCGGTGGATCTGGCAAACACGTTTACAGCAGGAATCTCCGTAACCCAGCCGATATTCATGGGCGGCAAAATCATCTCGGGATACCGCATGGCTGACGCCGGAGCCAGAATGGCCGGACTCAACTCGGAACTGAAGTCTTCAGAAGTGATACTGTCCGTCGACGAAGCCTACTGGCTGTTTGTCAAAACCTGCAAACTGGAAGAAACAGCAGCAGAATTCAGCGCTACCGTCGACAGTATGTACAGATTTGTACGGAATGCAATAGACGTGGGGATGGCCACATCCAACGACCTCCTCAAAGTAGAGATACAGCGTAACAACGCTGCCTTGGCCCTGGCCAAGGCAGGCAACGGACGCCGCCTCGCGATGATGAATCTCTGCCACATTCTCGGCCTCCCGCTGACTACCGAAATAGAAGCAGACCAGAGCGGATTCGATATGGACAGCACAGCCATTGTGCCCCAGGACGACATCGGTCCGGATACAGATTCCGTCACCAACAGGGCTGACTTCATGCTGCTAAGGGAGCAGGCCGAGCTCAAGCGTCGCAACGTGGACTTCGTCCGTTCCGACTTCCTGCCCCAGCTTGGCGTAACTGCCAGCTACGGATACTCCTACGGACTCAAACTCCAGGATGAAGTCCTGCTCAACCAGGCAGGCTTCACAGTCATGGCAACACTCAAGATTCCAATATTCGCATGGGGGGAGGGTTGGTTCAAGGTAAAGTCAGCAAAAAAGGAGCATGAGATGGCCCTGGAAGAGCTGGACAGACTATCCGGCCTCATGGAACTGGAAATGACAAAAAACCGGTACACGGTCACCGAAGCCGCCCTCCAGGCCGACATGGCCAGAACGGCTCTCCAAAGTGCGGAGAACAATCTGAAAGTCTGCCGCGACCAGTATGAGCTGGGCATGGAAACCCTGGTCAATGTACTTGAAGCACAGACCCAATGGAGCCAGTGCAGCACAGCATGGATTGAAGCTGTTGCAGACTATAAACTGGCTTGTACACGTTACCTGAAATCCGTCGGAAGATTATAGGAAACATTTTTGATATTTTCATTAAAATTTACCAAATTTGCATTTCAATTGGTAAATTATGAAACTCTCGAAATCTGTACTTTTTCTGTCTGTATTAATACTCACAGGAATATCCCATTTTGCATGCGCACAGGCACAGGAAAAAAGAATCCGCGGAGCCGTAGGCAAATGCGAAATATCCCGGCACATCACCCAGGAAGAGGCTGAGATGAAAGCCCTCCAGAATGCCAAGACAGAGGCGCTGCGCAAGGCTGGAGTACCGGAAAAGCTCTGGACCGTCACTGGTCTTATAAGCCAGGACGACGGCAGTGAATTCAGCCAGGTACTTTCGAGGATGACCACCCTCCAGGTCGACGGATTCATCAATATAAGAAACGTCGAATATTCCGAAGAGCTCTCGGACGGCAAACGCTATGCTGTGGCAACGATTGATGCGGACGTCAAACGGGGCGGCGAAATCGACCCCACGTTCGTACTGGACGTAGACCAGCCGCAGACCATCTACAAGGAAGGCGACAGACTCACGTTCAAAGCCAAAATCTACGGCCACGATGCCTATATGCACCTGTTCTGGTTCGACGGCAACGGAGGTTCCGTCATATTCCCCAACTCATATGAAACCAAAAAGCTGTTCCACAAGGAGACCTCGTACACGTTCCCGACAAACGAGAACATGGAGTACATTATGGAGAAACTCGACAAATCCAAAAAATTCGAGACCATCAATCTCATTGCCGTCGCCACAAAAAGGGACATTCCCTTTATAGACAACGCCATTACATTCGAATCTGTCCTCAAATGGATTTATTCCATCCCGGCAGACGAAAGAGCAGCATGGAGAGAGGCTATAGTCATACAATAACCTGACAACAAAAACATTATAAATACACTATGAAAAAAAACAAAATTGCGTTCATCTCTTTACTGATTCTGTTTCTGTCTCTGACAGCCCCCCAGCTCGGAGCACAGACAAAGAAAGGGAGTGAGACAGCCACATTCAAATGGGTCAGGACCGTACACGGACAGAGCCAGCGTCCCTACTCCGACAATTTCGCAGCTTTCTACGAAGCCGGCAAATGGGGCTACGAGGATGTGAAGGGCAATGTCGTGATTCCTGCGGAATATGACGAAGTCAAGGATTTCGACCACGGCCTGGCCATAGTCAAGAAGGAAGGTAAATGGGGTGTCATCACGCCTACCGGCCGCGAGGTCTACAAATGCATCTACGACACCATCGCCCCCTTCTCCGACAATGTGGCGCTGGCAGCCATAGACAAGAGCTGGTACTACATCAATGCCAACGGCAAAGTCCAGGGTCTACCGTCCGACATGACATTCTACTCCTACAGCAACGGACTTGCCAGAGTCAAGAAGAAAGTACGCGGACAGGACCGTTACGGATACATAGACGGCAGAGGATTCTTCGCCATCGAGCCTATCTTCGATCAGGCCAGTGATTTCTTCGGGGAGAGAGCTCTCGTGACCATCAACGGACGCCACTTCTCCATCAACTCAAAAGGCAAAAGAAAGACCCTCGACTTCCCCTTTACAGCCGACAACACGTACCTGTCAAGCGAATACGGCAGCGGCTTCCTGAAACAGGGCCAAAAATACCTGTTCATCAGATACGACCAGGGCCGCTACTCCCTTATACCTACAAGCTATACCAAAGTATCCAAGTTCAAGGAAGGCGTCGCGCTGGTACAGACCAGCAACGGCCGCCTGAAATATATCCGCCCGGACGGACTTACAGCCATCAATCTGCCTGAAAAATGTTCTGCAGCAGGCGATTTTTCCGAAGGCAAAGCCTGGGTCTGCATCAACGGCAAATACGGATTCATCAACCCTACCGGAAAGATCATTATCGACACCATATTCTCCTATACCTCCGACTTCAATGACGGTCTTGCATACGTAGCCTACGGCGGACGTCAGGGAATCATCCGCCAGAGCGGTCCCAACGATACCTGGCCTGACCTGCGTATCGAAAAAGTAACTCTCGCCGACAACAGCGGCAACGGACGGGTAGAGTCAGGAGAAAAATTCAGACTGGATGTCGTCCTGAAAAACTACGGCAAGGATCCAGTGGAAGGCGTAACTGTCACCCTCTCCGGAGAAGCCGAACAGGCCATGTGGTTCACATACGGTTCCAACCAAGTGAAAGCCAACCGTATCGGTCCGGGAGAATACGCCACTGTATCATTCCAGGGACAGTCCAACATGGATCTCGTGTCCCAGGACATCAATGTAAGCTTCAAGGCAATAGCAGACAACCAGTTCCTGGCGACCAACTCATCCCTCACTTTCCCGGCCCTGGGAATCAACCAGTGTGAGCCTCTGCTGGCCAACTACTGGATACACACTCCCGACCACTCGGTTCTTGCCCCCGGCAAAAATGCAGTAGTGGAATTTTCTGTCATCAACAAAGGCTCTGACATAGCAAAGGATGTCACTGTCACCATGAGGTGGCCTTCAGGCGTAAAATCATCGGCATCCATTATCCGCATAGGAGACCTCAACCCTGACGAGACCAGGGAATGGAAACAGACGTTCTCTCTCGACACCTCTGTATCTGCCGCCGGCCAGCTTTCAATCGTGGCGACAATCACCGACTATACCAGAAAACACTCCGACGTCAAATACATGATGTTCGAGACCGGCAAGCTCAATGTCGCTGTCAACCTTCTTGGCGGAGGTTCTACATCATACGCAATGCCTGCATACCTGGCACAGGCACAGGCTCAGATGGCTGAACGCCACGAAGAACAGACTGAAACTGCATCTGATAGCGGGACTCCTGCCACAAGCATCCAGCAGTCCGAACTGCTCTCGGGACTCACCCGGATAAAGGATCCTGACAACAACAAATTTGCCCTGGTCATCGGAAACGAGGACTACAACTCGTTCAAGCAGCAGACTCTCTACGAGCCCAACGTGGACTTCGCAGTTTCAGATGCCGAAACCTTCAGCGAATACGCAAAGAACATACTCGGTGTTCCTGAAAACAACATCATTCTACTCAAGAATGCCACTTACTCCCAGATGAATTTCAACATCAACAAGATAGCCCGCATCGCCGGTCTCAATCCCGGCCAGGTGGAACTCTACGTCTACTATGCCGGTCACGGCCAGGTGGACGGCAACTCCAGAGAGACCTACCTGATCCCTGTAGACGTCAGCACCACATCCCCTACCGAAGGCATAAAGCTCGAGAAGATGTATGCCACACTCAGCGGAAGCGGAGCCAAGAGGACTATGGTATTCCTCGACGCCTGCTACAGCGGAGTGGGCCGCGGCATAGTGATACAGCCCAAAGAGACTCCCATAAAGGGCAACCTGGTAGTCATGACCGCATCTTCCGCAACCCAAAGATCCATGCCCTATCAGGAAAAGCAGCACGGAATGTTCACATACTTCCTGCTCAAACAGCTCAAAGACTCCTATGGAGACATCACGCTTGAGGAACTTTACGAGGCAGTGAAGTCCAAAGTCCAGGCCAGCTCCATATGGATCAACAACATGGAACAGACCCCGGAACTCCTCAGCGGTCCGGGCATAGAGCAGAACTGGAAACAGTGGATTCCTTAATTACCAGAACTTAGACCAGCATCCGTCAACGACATGAGACACCATAGACTCTTATTTACAATTCTTATACTGACTTTAGCCTGCACGTCCGCAAAGGCCCAGTTTGTCAAATTCTCCTTCGGCATAGAGGGAGGCGGATTAGGAACATACATCAAGACCGATCCTGTCCTGTACCCCGGCATCGGATACGGGGGCTACGGGGGAGCCAACTTCGAACTGAGACTCGGCCGCGTGGTAGGTTTCTATGCCGAAGCCGTCTATTCATACCAGACAGGGAGCTATACCCTACTGACTGACCAAGGCTATGACTCCGGCCTGACAGCAAAACTCACTCAACAGTACGTGCATATTCCAGTCTCTCTCCACCTGTGGATGGGACGCAGTGTCATATTCGAAGCCGGCTTCCAGCAGTCCATCCTCATGGGTGCTGAATATACAGAAACCACCGGCAGCAACAAAGGGCACACAATCAATCCGGACAGCGGAGCCCTCGAATACTATGTCAGCGTACTGGCCGGATTCAAATTCAATATGGGGCGCGTAGTATATCTCAATATAAGAGGCACCTACGGACTTAGTCCGGCCTATGTCACAATGGGCAATGGCGCCCCGGCAATCACAGCGTCCGTAGGCCTCGGGTTCAGGCTCTACTCCTACAGGAAATCGGCATTCAAATAAAACACATCAATATATCCAAGCATGAAGAGCAATCTCTTAAAATATATTTCCCCGGTATTTCTGGCCGCCCTCATTCTCGGAGCTTATTCCTGCACTTCCTCTGTGGACGGGATATATGGAAGTTTTCCATATACAAGCCTTGAATACGGTCAGACATCATACAACGACTTTTCCAATGAGGGCGGAGTCATCACACTGAGATTCAAAACAAACCGGACACTAAGTGCAAGAACATCGCAAAGCTGGACAGCCGCCATGGTTTCTGGAAATACAGTAACCATCAATGTCTTTTCCAACGAATCGGAAGACCCGCGCACAGCTACCATAACTATATCTGAGCGCAGCTCCGGATACACTCTGGCAGTAACTGTAAAACAGCAAGGTTCCGGGGTGCATACAAGCGACGGAAACACCCTGCTTCAGTCCGGTCAGGACATTTCGAAATTCATAGCCGAATACACCCGCATCAACGGTAACCTTATCTTCGGGTCAACAGGCAACCAGCAGAACACTGCAAGTCCGGCATCGGAAACAGACACATACACGACATCAATCGGAGGGACAAGCTACACCTTCTACCGTACCTCTTCCATTTCCAACGCCGATCTGGCAAGTTTCGGCGGAGCAATAACGGAAGTAACAGGAGGTGGACTGTACATAATCCTGAATACGGCGATAAGCAATGTAGAACCGCTGTTCCAGTACAGAATAAAAACATGGACCCTGATAGGAAACGACAATCTCACATCCATCAGTGACATTGCCGACCAGAACTACATTACATCCCTGACCATCAGGCACTCTCCCGGCATCACCGATCTGGAGTCGGTTTCCGGAATGCACAGTCTGACATATCTGGATCTGTCCAAAAATGCAATCAGCGACATATCCTTCCTCGAAGGTATGCAGCTTAACACCCTGATCCTGGGCAGTGCACAGGGAGAAAGCAACACCATCAGCGACATATCCGTCCTCTACGGCATGACGTTGCTCAAAAAACTGGTAATAAGCGGCCTTCCGATACCGCAGGACCAGATAGATGCCCTTCAGACCTATCTCCCTGACTGCGAGATTACAGCCCAGAACATGCCCAACGAGATACCTGTACTTGGAGATTTCTCATTCCAGCCATCTACCAACAGCATGCGCCTGACATACGGAATAACCAGTCCCGGGTCTTCCCAGATCATCAGAAAAGGCTTCATGTTCGGTTCAGACCCTTCTTCACTTACAGAACTTGCTGACGAATCCGACAGCCAGACTGCCATAGACATCACTGTAGACAATCTGGACTCTGCATCCTACTACTACGTCTCTGCCTTTGCCGAGAACGGAATGGGACAAGCGACATCCGAGACATACCTGGTATACACCACCGGCCGTCCCGTACTGGATCCGACAAACGAAATATCCGTAAACGGGTCAGACATATCCATAAAATCAACCATGAACCATCCCGGAGATCCCGAGACCGTTATATTCGGCTCCCTCCTGGGCAAGTCCCCCGACCTTTCCCTGGAAAACAATCTGGAATCGATCATACACGAAGGTGAGATCTCAGCGCAGACCCCCATGCCATACACCTGGACTGACAGGTTCAATGGTGAGAGCGGAACCGTCTACTACATACGCAGCTTTGCCAAGGTAGAAGGTATAGGCACCACCTACGGGGAGGTAACCAGAGTCAACACCGAAGGTCTGCCTGAATCCCCTGTAAACGTATTCCTGAGCATTGCCGTTCCTGCATGGTCTTCTCCGGAAGATATGCAGACCGTACCCCCGGCCCATTTCTACGGCTACTACTTCAGGGATGACATAATCGGAAGCGGTGAAACAGTATACGGCTCACATGAGGCTGAAAACCTGTTTGCATTCACCTTGTACCGGGGCAGTCAGGATCTGGTATTCTCCAGCCTGGAAGCAGTGAAGCCCGAAGGGGAAAACGACAGGCTCCAGTGGAAAACCGCAGGCAACGGAGAACTGACATCCGACCTGCTGATATATACAGCAGAGAATACAGACATACAGGACAATGTCCAGATGTCCGCCTCCCCTGAAAGGGTAAGTTCCTGGATATCCGCCATAAGACTGGCCTACTTCGATGCCTCAGGCAAACAGTGCCAGAACCTTTCGTCAGAGATATCCTCCATATCCATAACTGCATCCGGAATATCATCTTCGTACATAATAGACTCCGACGGCAACGGCAGGTACTCAGGGCACAGTACACTGACATCAGACACCGACAACATATCCACGACAAGTGAGCAACTGCTGATACAGAACATCAATGTCCTGCCGTCAGGCACCTCGGAAGCCTTCTCGGTGATGGTCGAAATCACATTCAGGAACGACAACTCTACCATAACCCGTACCGGTGTATTCAAGTCTCTCGAACCTAACTGCGCATACGACCTGAACATCAATCTGTACGATTTCTCGAACGAAACCGGCAACCAGTTTACAATAGACGTAATAGAGAACATTGACAAAGAAATTGAATTTTAACCATGGATTTCTACAGATACATACCGCTGCTGTTGCTTGCTGCCGCCGCAGCCACAGCCTGCACCGTCGAACCGGTTGATCCAGACACCGGCCGCGGCAACATACTGAAAATAACGGCATCGGCCCCCACTACCAAAAGTCCGGTAGCGCTTGGTTCCGACATGATATATGCCTACCCTTTCGGGCTGGAAGGTGAACTTGCAGGACTGAACGGAATACCCGTAACAGCCAACTCCATAGTGGGCACGGAATATACCTACTACATGCCCCAGACATCGCAGGATGTAGTTTTTACCAACATTACCGACGGACTCGGGCGGTATTCCATAACAGCCCCGGCAGACGGGGACACCCTGATGAAAATAACCATGGCTGACGGCACTCCAGGATCCGAGACAGATCTGGTTATGGGACTGCTGCCCAAGACAGACGGGACCGCAGACAATACAGTCATTCATCAGGTCCATCTCAGCCGCAAAGTAGCGCAAGTGACTCTCAACTTCAGGGTAAAACAGAAAAACAGCGAAGAGTTCATCCAGGATCTGTCACAGTTCTTTTCCCGCGTGTCGTTGAGTGTACCCGCAATGTCCACATACTGCGTCTCATCGATAAACGATAATTCAGGGACATATTACGGGAACATAACCCACAACTGGAACTCGACCGCCATTCCGCAAGACTCTGTACTGTGCCTTGCACGCGAAATGTTCATCTTCCCGTCCACACCTGGCACAACACCGGAATTCACCCTTTCGCTGACAACCACTTCCGGGAACGGACAGACACTGACATCCAACATGGATACAGGTTTCGAAGCCAACAAACATTACAATCTCACCCTCACTCTGCGACAGAGAAGCGACGGCATGGGATTCGTCGTTGACAGTCTGGAACACGAGGATATGGAGATAGACATGGACTACGCCGACATCATTGTGGACCCCGCGATGAGTCTGGACATGGAACTTCAGTCCGAATCCGTCAGCGACACCACATACAGGGACTTCATCCTCGGCACAGATACCCTGTGGGTATACCCGTTCCTGACAGAGAACGGGGACTCCCTTGCAGACGGCTATCCCAAACCGCAGAAGGCCATCATCAACGGACGCTACACCTTCTCAGTACCTCAGGGAACACAGAACCTGCTGTTTGCGAATACCAACATGTGCAGAGACAGTTCCGACTACTGGACTTCTCCTAACTACTCATCAAAGCACTTTTCGGATGAAGTCACATTCGACAACCTCTACATAATGATGAACCCTGACTGCAAGGGTATAGCCACATCCCCCCTCATCCTGGGGACCAGCGGAGAGGTCAACGTCGTCAACTCCGGAGTAAATCTAAACATTGATCTGGAAAGACGCAGCACAGGTGTCCGGTTCCTCATGAGTCTGATGGAGCAAGACAGTACCCAGGCAGCAATCAGCGACTACTTCCAGTATCTGTGGCTAAACATATCGAATTACATTTACAAGTCTTACCGTCCGTACAGCAATTCATTTTCAGGCTCAATCTACGAAGGTGAATCCGAGTTCGGCCCTATCGATACACAGACAGCGCAGACTGTTGAATACAATGACAGTACTCTGTGGCAACTCACTCCGTACGTTCACATACTCTCAGACAACACTACACGCAAACGCGCCACATTCTATACGCTCACTAATTCAGGTGAAACAGACAAGGAGATAACCCTCTATTTCGATGCCGACCGCAACAAGCTGAGTACTATCATAATAGAGCTTGAAACCAATGAAATATACTAACAGCCATGGACAGAATATCTAAAATATATATTTTGGGAGCAGCACTCGCCGCTGTTCTTGCAGTTTACGGATGCCAGAGGATAGAAGATCCTATAGTCACCGGCCCCAAAACAGAGTCTCTGGCCCTGCGCACGCAATACCCGTCATTTGACATAGAAACGACAAAAGCGGAAGAGACCGTTATGGTGGATTCCATATTTGCCTATCCGTTCAACGGAACGACAGCATCCGCCGTCACCCCTATCGTGCAGGACAGCAGAACAGACGACGGCATCTACTATTTCACCATTCCTGCCGATGCTTCCGAGATACTGTTTACCAATGTCTCCGAACACTCCGAATGGCTAGAAGTACGCTCCGCCATGCCGGACACACTGCTGTCCATCACGACAGCAGGCGCACAGGGCACAGGACAGGATATCCTCTTCGGAGGCATTCCCGACTACTCAGGCTCCACTGAAGAAAGCATTGCCATGACTAGGGCAATTGCCAGGATACGTACCGTACTCAAAATAATCATCGGTTCCGACACTGTCTCAAACGTACAGAACTACTTCGACAACGTCAATGCCACAATCAATGGAGTCGCAACCTCGGTATCCTTCGGTCCGGACTTCTCTTACTCCTATTCCGGTTCAGGATCAATATCGTCTGCCATGAACATCACAGGTACTGCGTGCCATTCTGACTACATCTATACTTTCCCGACAGTAGAGACAAGTCCCGCACTGGAGCTCAAAACAGAAATAACAGGCAGCGGCAATACCACATTCCGTACAGCACTGCCATCACCCATAGATGCTGGTAAAGACTATACTATCACCATTTACCTTCACAAGGACAATACTGAAGCAGGTTTCAGCATAGATGAAATCACCTTTGAAGACACATTTACGGAAGGCAGCTTCAATGATGGAGACGGTGAGCCGTTCGAACTTATACAGTTCTCAGCAGAAGCCCTGATGTTCCCTGCTGCCAGCAACGTATCGCGGGACGTCATTGTTACCAGCAAACTCGGAAACTGGACTATGACTCTATCTTCAGAGGCTTTGAGTTCCTATAGCGTAGAGAATCTCACGACAGGTGAATCAGTCAATGCTGTCAGACCATCCATCTCAGGCAATTCCGGAGATACACTGAGATTTACAACAATCCGCGACATCTCCGGCGGCAACAGTTCTTATCTGGAAGCTTCCTTCAAGGCTGAAGAATTCAACAGCTATGCCCTCCCTCTGCTGCAATCCAACGGGCACCAACAAAGCATTGCTTTCAGCACAAGTTCAACAGGTACCATTGAAATTGCAGGATACTGCTCGCTCTACAGAATAGAAGGGCAGGACTCAACACTAATGTTCACAGTCAATGGTCCCAGCCGCGCAATCAATCTTTCCTCGACAGGAAACTTTGTCATCACAGGAGACCATATCAACATGGCAGACTTGCTATATGTCACTAGCATTACCATTGACGGATGCTCCTCGCTTATGGACTTTACCTTGGAAAATTCCAGCATCCAGGAACTTGATCTCAGCTCACTTTCTGCACTGAAAGCATTGAGCATATCAGATGCAACAAGCCTGAACAGCCTCAATATTTCCGGACTTCCCGTTAAGTCTGTGACGCTGGATAACCTCACGTCCCTTGGATCCTTGTCAACAGGTGAAGATGGACTGCCGCAGATTGAATCAGTCAGCATAACTGAGTGCAGCAAGCTTACTGCACTATCACTGCCAGCCTCACCCCTCCTGGTGTCGGTGATACTGGACAACAACTCCTCTATAGCGGATATCAATCTTGCCGGATGTACTTCCCTGGAGACATTGGACCTGTCAGGCTCGTATTACCCCCTGGCTTCACTTGACCTTAGCGGATGTACATCCCTGAACAAAGCCGGCCTCTATATCGGAAACGGCTCCACCATCGAATCCCTGGACTTCTCCGGAAGTCCGGTCCTGAAAGAGCTATCGGTGCAAAGCAGCAGCTCGTCGAACCAAAACGCCGTAAGATACATAAATCTGGACGGATGCACGGAACTGAACGACGTATACCTGTATTTTCTCAGGAAACTGAAAAGGTTCGAAGCACCTGGTGCCGATTTGGACAAACTTACTATCTACCATTCCGACTCTTTGGCCACACTTGACATCTCCTCCAATGCAAGACTCAATTCTGTGGCCCTGGACTACTGCTACGTCATGGATACAGTAAACCTGAGTGGCTGTCAAATGCTGAAAAGCCTACCAAACAACATAATCGGATCATCACTTATATCACTTGACATCAGCCATTCAGGCATTGAGGACATGTCCCTCAACAACGAAGAAATCAGTAAGCTTGAAAACCTTAAAATAGACAGTTCCGCCCTGAAAACATTTTACTATTACTCAAGCCACAGCAACTACAGCATGCCATTGGAGACCCTGGATTTCTCCGGATGTTCCGATCTGGATTCTGTCTACATACGAAGCAGTGACAGCAGCCTGCCGCTGACATCACTGATAATGGACGGATGCAGCAGCATCAGCTCCTTGAGGATATACGGGCTGCCACAGTTTTCCGGCTTCACCCTTGAAGACGGAGCCATCGACAGGTTCTATCTGGATGACTGCGACAATATTACACAGATCAACCTCAACGGATACAGCATCAGGCACGTGAATATCGGCTGCAACTCATCCTGTCCCAAACTGGCCATGGTCAGCCTGGAAAATACAAGTGCAGAAAGTCTTAAGGTCGGATCAGAATCCACCTATCATGAAAGCTTGAGCCGCCTGTCGGTAAACGGATCCACTTCATTGAGAGAGTTGGCCATAACATATTGTTCCCAATTGTATCTGCTAAACACAAGCGGATGTACTGCTCTGGAGTCAATACTCATAAAGAACAATTCACAAGCCATATTGCCGTCATTGGACGTCAGCGAATTCACCAATCTCCGCAGCCTGTCGCTAAGATACCTGCCCTACATAGATATACTGGATCTTCGCGCAAATGCAAAATTGGAAAATATAGTGCTGCAGGACATGTCCAACCTCAGCATACTGAACTGCGAGAACCTGACTGCCCTCAATTCGATTACGCTATACAATGCTGTTCCCATCGACACCCTGAACCTCAACAATTGCCAGGCAGTAAGTTCGCTGGACCTCAACTGCGGATCCGGTCTCAAAGATCTCAAATGCAACGGAATGAGCAGTCTCAAATACCTGAATATATACAATTCCATGCTGAACGGCAACCTCTCATTCGACTTGCCCTCGCTGGAAAACCTCACATTCAGATCAAATGACGATGCCACATCCATTACACTCGCAGAAGGCAACAAATTGCGTCAGGCCAGAATCTCTGACAACTTCAAGCTGGACATGTCTGCCTGCAACCTGAATGCAAGCCAGACTTTGGAGCTCCTGATCATGAGCAACAACTCCAACAGTTCCAATGTATCTCCGTACTCACTGAATCTCAGCGGATACACAGCACTTGATACACTTTCCCTGACAAGCAACGGCAGAATGGCATCCCTCAATATACAGGGATGCAAGGACCTGAAGCTCCTCAATCTGGATCACTCCAACAGCCTTTCGTCACTCGACATAACAGGTTGTTCCAGTCTGCTCCAAGTAGACCTCTACAGCTGCGGACTCGATGAGACCGCGCTGGAGACATTCTACGGACAGCTTCCTGCCAGGCAGATTTCCGACCTGGCCACCTACAGGGTAACCAACAACCCCGGGGCGGAAACAGCGGACGCTACCCAAGCCCTGAACAAAAACTGGGTACCCACCACCAACAGCATAGGTGACGACATACAGTGACAACTTACGACTGAAATACTATGATTTGCGATTACAGACTTAAAGTGTTTTTTACAGTGGCCGTGAAGGGTTCCTTCACAGCTGCTGCCAAAGAGCTGGGCATTACGCAGCCGGCGGTAAGCAACCATATCTCAGAACTTGAGAACGCAATAGGAGACGCCCTGTTCTTCAGGAGCAGACGGGAGACTGTTCTGACCCCCAAGGGCCGCATACTCTTTGACTACGCAGAAAAGATACTCAACCTATACAGGTGCGCAGACAGGGAACTGGTACCGGTCCGCAGGGATGAGCGGAGGCAGCTCACGATAGCGGCCAACCCCGAAGCAGCAAAATTCATCCTTAAGCCACTCGCCGACAACTTCTGCCGCATCTACCCAGGCACAGAAATAGCCCTGCTGGAAAGGGCCAGGGAAGAATCCGCCATAATGCTGGAAGACGGAGAAGCGGACATCGCCGTTACGGATGCCCCTATCCCGAACACGGATAGCACGGTATTTGCTACAGTATCCATCGCAGGAGCATCCCGTCCGGCCATGACATGGTATCTCAACCGGAAGAAATCGGACTCCGCCGACAACCCGGCCGTCGAAGATTTCCTGCTCTGCTGCCGTACTTTCAAATAAATGAAGAGACTCTGGAAAATATCCGCAGGCATGCTGGTCCTTGCAGCCGCCGTATCCCTTGCAGTCATTACTGTGAAGGGACGCACGGACAGCACAGGAGACCGGGCAGAAGACATGAGTGAAGACTCATATGGAGACGAGAACTATGTCTCCATAAACAGATTCATAACCAACGACCTCAGCAGTACCGAGCAGGTAGAGGCCCTGGACTCCTACATAGAAAGGTTCATGAAAAGGTGGGAGATAAAGGGAGGCAGCCTGGCCGTGATGAAAGACGGAAGGCTCATCTACTCCAAAGGCTACGGATGGGCCGACGAAGAGGCCGGTATACCTATGTCCCCAGGCAACATCATGCGCATAGCTTCCCTTTCAAAACTGGTAACTGCGACAGCCATCATGCAGCTATGCGAACGCAAGGTCCTGAGCCTCGACGACAAGGTATTCGGCAAGGGAGGCATTCTGGACTGCCCCCAATTCAGCCACATACGGGACAGACGCATCAAGGACATAACCGTCAACCAGCTGCTGCGCCATGAAGCGGGATTCACCATGCACCGCGGAGACCCCCTTTTCACCACCAGGGAAATCATGATCTGGGAAGACCTGGACACCGTGCCCGACATGGACCGGGTGATAGAATACGCCTTGGGCGAGAGACTTGGATACACACCAGGATACGGCTTCAGATATTCCAACCTGGGCTACCTCATACTGACCAAGATAGTAGAGGTATGCAGCGGCATGGACTACGAGGAATACTGCCAGGAAAACATCCTGCACCCGGCAGGATGCTACGATATGCATCTGGCCCACAACCTGTATGAAGACAAGTACCCCAATGAAGTCCGTTACTACGAGACTCATGACTCGGAACCGGTACCTGCATTTGACAACAGCGGGGACACCCTATGGCGCAGCTACGGTGGAAGCAACATAGAAGGCCTGCTGGGAGCTGGCGCATGGGTCGCATCTCCGTCCGAATTCGTAAGGTTTGTCGCTTCCATAGACGGGGATCCCGCAATACCGGACATCCTGTCAGCCGAAAGCATACGTACCATGACCTGTGATCCGGACGATCCATACCGTCCCATAGGCTGGGTCCGCGCCGGTGCCCGTTCGGACTGGTCCCGCACCGGGACACTGGCAGGCACCAGTGCCCTGGTCAAAAAACAGGCCGACGGAAGCATCTGGATGTTTGCCACAAACACCAGTTCCTGGAAAGGCTCCAAATTCACGAGATACATAGACAGGATGTACCGCACCGCATCATCCCGCGTAGACTCCTGGCCGGAACAGGACCTGTACTCAGTCGCTGACAAAGGCTGAATATAACGTCCCTTTTGCTATATTTGCAATCCTAATTACAAACATAACACGGAAGATGATTACCACAGAACAGGTGAGAGACTTGCGTCAGCGTATCGACACGCTGGGGAGGTGTCTTTGACATCGCTTCAAAGAAGGAGCAGGTAGCTGCAATGCAGCAGCACAGTAACGAAGCAGGCTTCTGGGACGACCCCAAACAGGCCGAAGCATATCTCAAGAAAATGTCCGGGATAAAATTCTGGACTGATGCCTATGATGACATCAGAAGGATGGACGATGATCTGGAAGTCCTGCTGGAGTTTGCAAAGGAAGACGAATCAGCCCAGAATGACGCGGACAGCCATTTTGAACAACTCGTCGGCAAGGTAGAAGACCTGGAGCTGCGCAACATGCTTGGAGAAGAAGGTGACAATCTGGGCGCAATCCTGAAAATCAACTCCGGAGCAGGAGGCACGGAGAGCAATGACTGGTCGGCAATGCTCATGCGCATGTACGTCAGATGGGGAGAGCGCAACGGATACAAGGTCACGGTCAGCGACCTGATCGAGGGGGACGAAGCAGGAATAAAATCAGTCACCATAGAATTCGAAGGGGACTACGCCTTCGGCTATCTCAAGGGAGAGAGCGGTGTGCACCGTCTGGTACGCATATCCCCGTTCAATGCCCAGGGCAAGCGGCAGACTACATTCTCGTCAGTGTTCGTATACCCCCTGGTGGACGACACCATCGAGATAGAGATCAATCCGGCGGATCTGGAATGGGACACATACCGTTCATCCGGAGCAGGAGGGCAGAATGTCAACAAGGTCGAGACGGGAGTACGCGTACGCCACATACCGACAGGCATCGTAGTCGAAAATACAGAGACCCGCTCACAGCTGGACAACAGGCAAAGGGCCCTGCGCATCCTCAAATCGCACCTCTATGACCTGGAGCTGAAAAAGCGCAAGGAGAAACAGGCAGAGCTTGAAGGAAAGAAGAAAAAAATCGAATGGGGTTCCCAGATACGCAGCTACGTCCTGCATCCCTACAAGATGGTAAAGGACCTGCGGACAGGCTACGAAACCTCTGACACGCAAGGTGTCCTTGACGGAGATCTCAACGCATTCATGAAAAAGTATCTGATGGAAGGCGGTCAGAACTAGTACGAAGAAAAAGAGGAAGCGCTCCTTCATCACTGATGACGGAAGCGCTTCCTTTCTTTATGTTCAACTGTCCGCTACAGTTCCCACGCCAGAGCACTGGCACCGAGAATGGCGGCATCGGAATCCTTCAACGTGGAATAGAGGAGGCGGATCTTGCCTTTCCAGATATCCAGCAGATTGGCATTCATCGCATCCAGTATGGATTCGGTGAGGAACTCCTTGGACCTTGCAAGTCCACCGAACAGGATAATGGCCTCAGGAGCACTGAATGCCACGAAATTGGCAAATGCCTCACCCATGATCCTGCCGGTATAGTGGAATATCTCTATTGCCAGTTTGTCCCCTTTGGTTGCCGCATCATAGATGTCCTTGGAGGTAATGGTCTCCGGATCAAGGCTGCGGAGCAAGCTCTTGTCCCTGCGCTCGGCAAGGAACTCGCGCGCAGTACGTGCAACGCCGGTAGCTGAAGTATAAGTCTCGAGACAGCCCTTGCGTCCGCAGTTGCACTGCCTGCCTTCACGGATAATTGTAGTATGACCCAGTTCTCCGGCAAACCCGTCATGGCCGTACACGATATTTCCGTTTATTACTATGCCGCTGCCTACACCGGTGCCTAGGGTTATCATGATGAAATCCTTCATCCCCTTGGCTATACCGTAAGTCATTTCCCCCACTGCAGCCGCGTTTGCATCGTTAGTGATGGCAACAGGAACACCTACGATATCCTTGATCATCTTGGCAAAGAAAATGACCATAGGCTTGTCGTTTTCATCGTATGCCCACTTAAGATTCGGGGCAAATTCTATCGTGCCCTTATAATAGTTGCCGTTGGGGGCCCCGATGCCTATTCCCTTTACTTCTCCGTCAGCTTCAGCTTTCTTTATAAGATCGCTGATGGCGGTCGTCAGATCGTCCACGTACGAAGAAAGTTCCCTTTGGAGAGAAGAGATTACACTCTGGTAAAGAATATTGCCGCGTGCATCCACTACACCCAGCTTCGTGGACTGGCCGCCCACATCGATGCCCATTACAAGTGCCTGTTTTGCCATAATATCAATTTTTAGTCTGTTACTATATCCTTATTGACATTCCTGTACCCTACCAGGGCATAGAAGAATATATATACCGAGCAAATAAGCGGAACTGCAAAGCTTGTGAGGAATGAGCCGGAAACGTCGGCTATCGCTCCCTGAAGCGGTATGAGAATACCTCCGCCGCATACCATGGTCATGAACATGCCGGATGCCACGGACGTATAACGTCCAAGACCTTCGACTGCCATATTGAATATTCCGCCCCAGCATACGGAAGTGCACAGACCGCAGAGGACCAGCAAAGCCATTCCGACAGGGATCTTGGCGGATACGAACTGTCCGGTCGCACCTTCGAATCCGAAGAAAGTCATCATGATGTCAGTCGGCAGGAACATGCCCAGGAGTATGAATACTATGCAGACTGAAGATACGAAGAGTATCTGCGTACGGCTGGAGAACCTGCCTCCCAGCAGTCCGCCGCAAAGACGGCCGATAAGCATCATCAGCCAGAAGACTCCTGCCACTGAAGCGGCTACTCCGGAATCCATGCCGAAACCGGGAGTTGCGGCATCGACGGGTGTCGACAGATACTGCAGTACATAGGTGGGTATTCCGACTTCCACCCCGAGATACAGGAATATGGCGATGATACCAAGGTTGAAATGACGGAACGAGAAAGCGCTGTAATGCTTGCCTCCCTGTGCCGGCCTGCGGGCAGCCTCGGATGCCTTCTCCTGATCGGGTTCAGGGATCTGGACAAAGGACAACACTATAAACACCAGAAGGAAAATGCCCATGGCAATGAACAGGGCCGGAGTGGCATCCGATATCCTGGCCTTGGACGCATCACCTACAAGGGCACCTACAAAGATAGTCACGAATGTGGCCGCAAGAGAATTACCTACGCCTCCGAACTGAATGAGCTGGTTGCCCCGCTTGCCTCCGCCGCCAAGAGTATTCAGCATAGGATTCACGACGGTATTGAGCATACACATGCAGAAACCGGCGATGAATGCACCGGAAAGGTAAACCCAATAGCTCTGCACACTGTCCCATCCGGAAAGGTACTGGAGGAACACTCCCACAAAACCGACTACCAGGGCTGTAAGAGCCGTCTTGCGGTAGCCGATCCGCTTGAGCAACAGACCTGCGGGTATACCCATTACAGCGTATGCGATAAAATTGGCGGCATTGCCGAGCTGAGCCATCAGGTTGGTGGCCGCAAACTGGTTTTTCACGATGACTGCCATCGGGTTGCAGAGATTTGTCACGAAGGCAATCATGAAGAACAGCAAGTACATCATTGCGATGGGCAATGCATAGTTCTTCTTCACGGTTTGAATAGTAGACATATGTTCTATACAGTTAATGTTTGTTTTGTTTTCCAAACCTCAAAGTTAGATAAAAATTGCGACATCTTGGAAAAAAAAGCATGCCTGATCAACCTTTGCTGTCCTCATCCCAACTGCCTTCAAGGGAATCCAGAACTTTCTTTACCTGAGGATAGGAATATCCTCTGGAAATGGCGAAACGCAATACTTTCAACTTGCGTTCGGCTAGAAGCGGAGTCTTTACCGAATCCCATTTGACCCTTATCACTTCCTCCATGCGCCGCAAGCTTCCATCCTCATCCACGGAATCAAGTGCAGATCTCACGATATCCTCCGGGATACCCTTGGCACTCAATTCATATGCTATCTTCTTGGGACCCCACCCAGCCAGCAGGGCCTTGTCCCTGGCAAATGATCCGGCATAGCGTGCATCGTCCACATATCTCTGCTGCCTGAGCCTGGAAAGGATTTCATTCGCGTCCCTTTCTCCGACCCCCTTGCGGCGCAGCAGATCCAGGACTCCCCGGCTGCAATACTCCCTGCGGGAGCACAGCCAGGCAATGCGCTTAAAAATAGTATCCGAGGTTGACATACACGCTCACTTTATGTGTAAGATTGGACCATGAGACATCCACATCCACAGGGCCTATTGGCAGGTCATACGAATAGCGGAGACCGAAGCCCCACCAGTTTCCCGAACTGATACGGCCGTCGGTCAACTCGTATCCCGGCATAAAGAAATTCTGGAGATCCACCGATTCCCTGGCATAGTTTACCATAGCAGTAACGTAATGCTTGCCATGCACGTTGACCCTGAAGTCGCTTCTGAGGATTACTAAGGAATTGTCCATCACCTCGGGTCGGTTGAAGCCTATGAACGGCAACTGATACGGGACATACCTTCCAGGCATGACCCCGCCCATGAGAGTGTTGTAAGCCTTGAAATAGCCGTGGCCGAACAGGAATCTGGAATATACCTGCGGCGAGACGACCAGTCTGTCCCCGAAAAACGGGATATAGGATCCGAATGACAGCATCACGTCTCCGAAATAGCTGAAGTCCGACATGCCGTCCAGGTCATAGAATTTCCAGCTGCCGTCCAAAGAGAACTCTACTCCCTTGGTAGCAAATACATTCCGGTTTTTGCTGTCGAATTTTATCTTTCCGTACATTCCCAGATACGAACTGGTAAGCGCATTGCCTCCTTCCACAGGAGTTATGCCTCCGTCGTCGAATACAGGCTGAAAATAATGTTCGTATATGAAATTCTCATAGTTCAATCCCAGTTCTGTACTGAGGAAACGTGAATGGTACTCGGAAAAAAAAGCTTTCACAGTCTGATTGTAGAACAGGGCATTTGCATAAGTCTTGCCATGGTTGTTGATATTTGTCTCCTCCTTCCGGAACGAATACGATATATTGAAGCGGGGTATCACACGCGGCACGAAAGAGACCTGGACATTGGCCCACGGGTTGTAGCTCAGACGGGTGGCTACGTTGAACTTCACACCGGTAAGCTTCTGCTCGTTGATTCCCACACCAAGCAGTATCGCCGCAGCCTCCTGCGAGTCGAACCTGAAGCCGAAACCGAAATTGTGCGGTACATCCTGGACCAGATTCACATTGATCTGCCAGGTGCTGTCCACCGGGTCCTGCTCCAGTGTATATCCTATCTTGGAAAAGGCATTGGTCCCGTAGAACATGGATATTGCCTTTTCAATCTGCCGTCCCGTCATGCGGTTGCTCTTCAGCAGGCGGGACTTCTTGAGGAGCCAGTCCCTGTCCTTTGCGTTCACTCCGCTTATGGATATGGAACTTATAGTGAGAGTGTCGCTGTCCATGTTCCTTGCCCTAGGTGCCTGAAGCTCCTTTCCGCACGGTCCGTAACTTTCGAGCATTTCCTTCAGTTCCCGCAATTCATCCCTATGTGCGGATGCAGCATTGTATCCGCTCTGTACCAGTTTTCTGACACTTGCAGCATCGAAACTCATGGCTCCGTAGCCCGTCACGTCAGGCTCTATGAATATATCGCATGACGCTATGTTCTCATTGGACTTGCGCTGGGTAACCACTCCCATGAGCTGGTCGATGAGCTGCGGCAGGGAATTGAGGGCATCGGGATCCCCGCGGAGAGTACTGGAGACCCTCACTCCTATTATGATGTCAGCACCCATGGCACGGCATATGTCCACCGGGAAATTGTTGAGCATGCCTCCGTCTACCAGGACCATATTGTCCATACGCACAGGGGCAAACACTCCAGGAATAGCCATACTGGCCCTTATGGCCTTGGCCAGGTAGCCGCTGCGGAACACTATCTCCCGTCCTGTCACCATATCGGTCGCCACACAGGCATAAGGTATGGGCATATCGTCGAAATCTATCGAATCCTGATATCCCACCGAGAGACTGTTGAGCAGATTCTCGACGTTGTTTCCATTGATGAATCCGGCCGGCAACGAGCTCACGAAGACATTGCCGCCCGTACCCACAAAAGACTGCTCGCTTGCCGCCTGCTGCTCGCTGCGGCTCCTTCCCACCTCCACTGTCCTTTCCAGGGACGCAGCAGTCGTAAACGGAATGGTAAGCAGATAACGGGATTTATGTTCCTTGTCCAGAAACGACAACTGGTTTCTGGTCACATTGTTGCTCATGATGAGAGACCAGTCTACGCAACTTATCAGGGAATCCATCTCGTCCGGACTGTATCCCAGACAGTAAAGCCCGCCGATGATGGACCCCATGCTGGTACCGGCCACGAAATCCACCGGAATCCCCATCTCCTCTATCACCTTCAGGGCTCCTATGTGCGCCGAACCTTTGGCTCCTCCGCCACTAAGCACCACTCCGACCTTCGGCCTTTCCCTGCCCTCACGGGCAACGGTTGAATCCCGTCCCGCAGCTGCGGACGGGGCGACCCGGAAAAGCATTGCCAATGCCGCTCCGGATACGATAAGCATTCTGGATATTTTTTTCATACGACAAACAGACTATATTTTCTTTCCTTTTCCACTGAGCATCCCGCATGCGGCCAGAATGTCCTCACCTCTGGAAGCCCTCAATGTAGTAAGGACCCCTGCATTGTTGAGCCGCGTCTTGAACTGTTCTATGACAGGAAGCGGGGACGGCATGAGGGGAGAATCCGGTATGCGGTGAAAACGTATGAGATTGACCCGGCACTCCATACCTCTCAGCATGCGGGCAAGGGCATCCGCATGCCTTTTGTCGTCATTTATTCCTGCAAACATGATATATTCGAAGCTGACCCTCCTCTGTCCCGAAAAATCGTACTCCTTCAGCACGGACAGCGTCTTTTCAAGCGGAAATGCCTTCTCCATAGGCATCAGCTCCGCCCTCTCCTCCGGGAACGGGTTGTGCAGACTCACGGCCAGATGGCAGGAGCACTCCTCCATGAAGCGGCGCAAGGGAGACTCGCCTGTGCGTACATCGGACGTCACGCCTATGGTGGACAGAGTTATGCGCTTGGGGCTCCATGCAAAGCCCCATGGAGCAGTCAGGATGTCAATGACCCTCCGTACACTGTCCCAGTTGTCCAGCGGCTCTCCCATTCCCATGAACACGGCATTGGTAAGGACAGTGGCCTCATCCACCTCCATAAACTGTGAAAGGATCCCGGCAGGGTCCAGATTGCCGTGCCATCCCCCGCGGCCAGTCATGCAGAAACGGCACCCCATACGGCACCCCATCTGGGACGACACGCACAGGGTACTGCGGTCCTTGTCCGGTATCATCACTGCCTCCACACCGGGACCGAAGGGAAACAGATATTTTCTGGTACCGTCGGAAGAGGATATTACATCCGAATATGCCGTACGTCCTACCTCGTAATCACGCATCATCGCCTCGCGGGCAGCCTTCGGCAGGTTGGTCATACCGTCTATGTCCCTTACACGCTTGCGGTATAGCCAGTCAACCATCTGATTGGCAGCGAAAGGTTTGAGGCCATATTTCACACATACGGCCTTAAGGTCTTCGATATTTTTTCCTAAAAGTGCTTCCATACATGGGATATACGTCCGGCAAGGCTGCCGGCGCCATTCATAGTGGCCACAAAATTAGCAAAAACCACGACACGCATTCCACATTCCGCAATAAAAATCATGGGTCGCAGGACAGGCGCATCAGCTACCGCCTCTTCGGGCCGGACTGACCTTCAGTCCTGACTCCGAAGGACGGATCCACCCTGATGAGGGCAGTCACACCCAGAGTCACAATGCAGCACCCCATGATCCACCAGAAAAACCCGACATACCCCATCCACTCCTGAAGAACTCCGGCGAACATCCCCGGAATCATCATTCCAAGTGCCATGAAAGCCGTGCAGATGGCATAGTGGGATGTCTTGCTGGGTCCCTGGGCAAAGTACATCATATATAGCATGAATGAAGTGAAACCCACCCCATAGCCGAACTGCTCCACGAACACGCAGAGATTGATCAGGACCAGGTTGAGATGTGAAGCCGGATCCGGCTGGGCCATGCTCAACCAGCAGAATACCCCGCACGGAAGGGTAAGGGCCAGGGCCATCGGCCACAGACACTTTTTGAGTCCGTACCGGGATACCAGCACCCCGCCCAGAATACCGCCCAGGGTCAGGCCGATGATGCCCACAGTCCCGTATACCAGTCCCACCTGGGCTGTTGTCAGTCCAAGTCCGCCGCCGGAAGCCGGATCAAGCAGGAACGGATTGATCATCTTGACCAGCTGGGCTTCAGGGAAACGGTACAGAAGGATGAATACAATCGCGACAAGGACATCCTTCTTGCGGAAAAACGAGCCAAAAGTACCTGCGAACTCCTTCAGAATATGCAGGGCCGAACCGGACTCCCCGGCCGTACCGGAAGGTCTGTCCGCCGCCGGTCTGGGAAGTATGCGGGAATGGTATGCGGCTATCGCGAGGAACAGGGCCGAGAGAATCAGGAATGTCACGGACCACGCCCGGGGCACACTTCCGAATGCCGTCTCCATCCAGCCGGCAGCCATCACCACTCCTCCCTGCCCTATGATCGTCGCCAGCCGGTAGAAGGCACTCCTTATACCCACATACAGCGACTGGTCCGAGGAATCCAGCTCCAGCATGTAATATCCGTCTGCGGCAATGTCATGGGTAGCCGAAGCGAAGCCTATCAGCCAGAATACGGCCAGGGACATCACCACATAACTGTCCAGGGGAAGGGTCAGGGCTATGGCAGCAAATGCGGCACCGATTATGAACTGGGTACATACGGTCCACCACCTTTTGGTACGTATTATGTCCACAAACGGACTCCAGAAAGGTTTGATGACCCACGGCAGATACAGCCACCCCGTGTAGAAGGCTATATCGGCATTGGACATGCCCATGTTCTTGTACATGATTACAGAAAGGGTATTGACCGCCACATAGGGAAGTCCCTCCGCCACATACAGTGTCGGAATCCATGCCATCGGGGACAGTTTTTTGTTTTTCATGGGACAAATATACTCAGAAAAACCCTTACATTTGCATACCGTTATTCCGTATAAACAGATAATACCAGTACAGTATGAACAACTACACCATAGAGATATGCGCTCCTTCCTTCGAGAGCGCCATTGCCGCCCAGAGAGGCGGCGCCGGACGTATCGAGCTATGTTCCGAACTCGCTGCGGGAGGCGTCACTCCCTCCTACGGACTGATCCAGGGAGTACGCGCCGCCCTGAGCATTGCCGTCAATGTGCTTATCCGTCCCAGATCGGGAGACTTCCTTTATTCCTCCTACGAGGTAGAGACCGTCCTCAGGGATATCGCACTTTGCGGTCAGTGCGGAGTGCAGGGGATCGTGGTGGGTGCCCTTACTCCAGAGGCCAGGGTAGACTGCACCGCCGCAAGGGAATGGCTGGCAGAAGCCAGACGCCATGGACTTTCAGCCACTTTCCACCGTGCGATC
This sequence comes from uncultured Bacteroidales bacterium, assembly GCA_944326245.1. Lineage (GTDB taxonomy): Bacteria > Bacteroidota > Bacteroidia > Bacteroidales > UBA932 > Coprenecus. The sequence goes on along the minus strand of CALVDF010000006.1, from coordinate 54,030 downwards.
GACTGTGCGGCGGATATCTTCGATGCACTCGAGCAGGTAGCCTCGCTAGGTTATGACAGGGTCCTGACTTCAGGGGGCCGTCCCACGGCATGGGAAGGGCGGGAGAACATCGCCAAGATGCATCAAATGATGGCCAACCACACGGGCAGCTCCCGCAAGCCTTTGATAATCATGCCTGGATCCGGCATCAACCCGGACAACATCCGCGACATCGCCCTCCAGACCGGTGTATGCGAGCTGCATCTGTCGGCAACAGTACGCCACAAGTCCGGGATGAAGGTACTAGGCGGCATCGCCGTTGAAGAAACCGTTGTCCACAGCGACGAGGCTACCATCCGCAGGGCCGTCGAAGCTCTGGCCTGAAGCCGTGAACTGACTTTTCCGTTAGTCACAATTTTTCCGTAAATTTGCAGAATGAACCTGACTGAACTGAGCCTGCCCATAACCGATCCCACGTGGATATTCCTGATCGTCCTGATGATCATACTGTTCGCCCCGATGCTGTTCAACCGGCTCCGGATACCGAACATCATCGGAATGATCCTGGCAGGCGTGCTGATAGGGGAACACGGGTTCAATCTTCTGGCCAGGGACAGCAGCTTCGAGCTGTTCGGCAACGTCGGCCTCTACTACATCATGCTTCTGGCCGGCCTGGACATCAACATGGAGGACTTCAAGCACAACAGGAAGAAAGCCGCGGTCCTGGGCCTGCTCACATTCTCGGTACCGATGGTTCTGGGCCTGATTGTCAACACCTCCATTCTCAAATACGGCCTCGCCACCTCCATCCTGCTGGCCAGCATGTATGCCTCCTACACCCTCATCTCCTACCCCATCGTCCTCCGTCTCGGAGTGTCCAGACTCAGGAGCGTCAGCATTGCCGTGGGGGCCACGGCTGTCACCGATACCCTCACTCTCCTCGTTCTGGCGGTCATAAGCGGCATCTTCCACGGAAGCAGCGGTGAGTCTTTCTGGATAATACTGGCCATCAAGGTATTCGCTTTCGGAGCCCTCATTCTGTACACATTCCCGCGGATTGCACGCTGGTTCTTCCGCAAGCACGACGACACCGTCATGCAGTTCATCTTCGTGATGGTCCTGCTGTTTGCAGCAGCCGGACTGATGGAACTTGCAGGCCTCGAAGGTATACTAGGAGCATTCCTCACCGGCATCCTGCTCAACCGCCTGATACCGTCCATTTCCCCGCTCAAGAGCCATCTGGAATTCGTAGGAAACGCCATATTCATCCCGTACTTCCTCATCGGAGTAGGCATGCTCATCAACCTCAACGTCATCTTCGGGGACTGGGGAGCCATCAAGGTTGCGCTGGTGATGACTGCCACCGCACTTGCCGGCAAATGGATTGCCAGCTTCATCACCCAGAAAACCTTCAGCATGGCCGCTTCCGAACGCAACCTCATGTTCGGACTCTCCACGTCCCAGGCAGCAGCCACGCTTGCGGCAGCACTCATAGGCTACGAGATCATACTGCCTGACGGCAGCCGCCTGCTCAACGACGATATCCTCAACGGAACCATACTGCTGATCCTCTTCACCTGCACCATAAGCTCCCTGACAACAGACCGCACAGCCCGCAGACTGGCCATGGAAGAGCCAGTCACCGAACGGGACCCGGACGGGAACCAGGAAAAAATACTCATTCCTCTTGCCAATCCGGACACTGTAAAGGACCTGGTATGCCTCTCAATGGCCGTGCGCAACCCCAGGATCAACGACAACCTGTATGCCCTAAGCATCCTGTATGACAGCGACAACTCCAAAGCCGTAAACACTGCCAACAGGAACCTGGATACTGCAGCCAGGACAGCGGCTTCTGCCCATGTCGACCTCAAAAAACTGAGCCGTTATGACGTGAACATTGCCTCCGGCATCATCCATACGGCCAAAGAGCAGGAAATCACCACACTGCTCATAGGCCTGCGCAGGGACACGGACAGCCGCAATCCAATATTCGGCAATCTGGCCGTCAATCTTCTGCGCAGCCTCTCCTGCGAGATCATGCTTTCCAGGCTCATGGTTCCCATCAACACCCTCAGCCAGATAGTGGTGGCCGTACCGCCCAAAGCCCAGTTCGAAGCAGGTTTCGGCCGATGGGTGGAACACCTTTGCCGCCTCAGCAACTCCCTGGAGCGCCCCCTGCATTTCCATGCACACCAGGACACCATACCCCTGCTCCGCAGTCTGCTCGAAGAAGGGCCAAGACGCACCGAAGCCATATATACCGCCATGGAGGACTACAGCCATATCCGGGAACTCGCCTCCGAACTGGACGATGACAGCCTTCTCGCCGTCATAAGCTCCCGTTCAGGCACCATCTCGCACGACAGTTCCTTCGAGCGGCTTCCGCGCCTGCTCGGACGGGAGTTCACCAGCTGCAGCCTCATACTCCTGTACCCTGAAAAATACGACGACTCAGGACAAAGCCTTTCCTGACAAAGCCTTTCAAAGACATGACATCATCATACAGAACAACAATCATTCTGACAGTAGCGGCCCTGATTGCCGCACTTGAAATCACAATGGCCCCCACAGCATCTGCACAGAGGGTCCGGACAGGCATCGATGTACTCGAATCCAACGGATTTGCCCAGCTGCAAGGCAAACGCATAGGTCTGGTGACCAACCCTACCGGCGTCGACCGCTACCTCAACTCCACAATCGACGTACTGAACAGCGCCCCGGGAGTGGAACTGGTTGCACTTTTCGGACCGGAACACGGAGTCAGAGGCAACGCCCATGCCGGAGAGCACATAGAGGGGCAGGCAGTAGACCCCAGCACCGGAGTTCCGATCTTTTCCCTGTACGGCAAGACCCGCCTGCCATCTGCAGAGCAGTTCCAAGGCCTTGACGCCATTGTCTACGACATACAGGACATAGGCTGCCGTTCCTACACCTACATCAGTACCATGGGCAACGTCATGAAGGTAGCCGCCTGCGAAGGGGTGGAAATGATTATCCTGGACCGCCCCAATCCCCTCGGCGGTCTGAAGATTGAAGGGCCTGGAGTAGAAGACTCACTAATCTCCTTTGTAGGACAATACGACATTCCCTATATCTACGGCCTCACCTGCGGAGAGCTCGCGACCCTGCTCAACGAAGAAGGAATGCTTACCGTCAAAGACTCCCGCGGACAGGACTCAACAGTCAAATGCAGACTCACGGTGGTACCCATGGAAGGATGGACAAGGGACATGGACTTCAGCGCCACCGGACTGCTTTGGGTACCGTCCTCCCCCCACATCCCGACGGTGGATGCCGCATACCTGTATCCCGCAACAGGCATTCTCGGAGAACTGGGAGTAGTCTCCATCGGAGTAGGCTATACCCTTCCCTTCGGGATGATCGCATGCGAAGGAATGGATGCGGATGTACTCGCATCCCGCCTCAACACCCTCTATCTGCCAGGTGTCCTTTTCCGCCCGATATATGCCACCCCGTTCTACGGCTCCCTCAAAGGCCGGGAAATAGGCGGAGTACAGATCTACATAACCGACTTCAACGCTGCAAGACTCTCCGAAATACAGTTCTACGTCATGCAGGTCCTGCACGAAATGATTCCAGGATTCGCCCCCTTTGCCAAAGCCGCTGCTTCCCGACTACGGATGTTCGACAAGGTCACCGGGACCGAAGAAGTCCGCACAGCTTTCTCCCGGAGGTACAGATTCGAAGACATCTCCTCCATCTGGTACGGCTTCGCCGCTGAGTTCCGCAAACTCGCCGAAAAATACTACCTCTACAAGTGACATTCCGGACAGGAACATCCATAGCCTACCGGAAATTCCGCCCGAACCCGCCGGAACACGTCTGAGCCCGCCGGAGCCCATATGTCTGCGTAACAGGCAATTTTCTTCCCGTCGCACATGCTGATTATCACGGGATTATCAACCTACAAACTTGCCTGATTGGGTTTTCAAATGGCATCAGGGCAATCACAATTTTTATATATTATTGAAGGTAAAGCACTTCCCAAAAACCGAACTTTCCTGTTAAACAACTCCCCGGCAAATCTTCGGATATTCCTGAAACCACGTTCTCGCGGGAAAGCAGATGCCATTTCCTCGACCATGTATGCTGTTTTGCTTTGTTGATGTCAGACAACGCACCAGATCCACCCCAAAATACCGTTCTTCAGTACAGATCGATTTCATACAGTGCACTGGATATAGACAACTCAACTTAATATCCAATAAACCTGCACACCTTCCCCACGGGAGACCTAAACCGGCTTGAAAAGCTTGGCATACCTTAAAATCAAGCAGTTTCAAGCGAACAGTACTCCCGTGCTACAACATTTAATGCCTATATGCCATCTATAGACCATGCCTGTCCCGCCAGCATGCAGCCATACCAGCCATACCAGCCATACGAATCGTCAGTTAATCCATCCGGCATCCTGAAGGTGGCTCTTACCGCCTGCCACAAGCATGTGCTGCTGGAGGCACTTCTGGACGGGACTGCTGTTCCCGGGCGCTGCCACAACGCCCACAAAAGGCCGGATAGTGGGCGGTGTGGACCGAGCGATGCAGGCCGGGTGCCGCGAGAGGCCATTCTGGGCACGACTGCTGTTCCCGGGCGCTGCCACAACGCCCACAAAAGGCGGAATTGTGGGCGGTGTGGACGAAGCGATCTGCAGTGATGGGAGATGAAAACGGACATGAAAAAGCCTGATGTAAAGCGGACCGGTGAAGGAAAAGGCCAATGGGACTGAGGGAGATGCAGGCTCCATGTAGACAGGATCTGAAGACGGGCCCGGATACGGAGTCTGAAGACGGGGCCCGGATACGGAGTCTGAAGACGGGGCCTGGATACGGGTACGGATATAAAATTGCCGCCCGGGACGGCTGTGTACATGCACAGGTGCTTCCCAGGCGGCAATGAATCATTCTTCCGCATTTAACATTCTACCAGCATTCAGGCAATCGCGTATGCGGGATAGCGGCGTATGCGAGGCAGTGGTGTATGTGCCGGACACATCGCCGGACACACGCCAGCGTCAGAACTGAATGACCATGGATGTCATTCCAGGTACTTCAAGTTCCTGACTACGGGCAACCGTCGATCCGGTGAGGATGTCTGTTCCGGTGAACTCCTCTGTCCCGAGGGCAGCGGACGCACCGTCGAATATCTCGGAGTAATGGTTCCAGTCGATGGATACCGGTTCGACACCGTTGTTGATTATTACCATCACGAGATCCTTGAAGTCAGGAGTGTAGCGGAAGTAGACATAGGTGTTGGACAGATCCCCGGATGGCATGAAATGCATAAGTTTTCCTGCGGTTACAGCCTCTGAGGTCTTTCTCCACTGCATCAAAGTGCGGGTATGGTCAAACATCATGTTCTGCAGATCGGTACGTCCGGCTGACGTAAAGGCATCCGTCTTGTCGGAGGACCAGCCGCCGGGGAAGTCCGTTCTCCACCATGCATCTCCCTTGCCTACCATCTCCTCCGGTCCGTGCATAAGGATTTCATCCCCGTAATACCACTGGGGCACGCCACGCATGGTCAGAAGCAGTGTGGCTGCATTCTTCATACGCGCCAGGACAGTCTCGTCGGAATCCTTGTAGGTACCGAAACGTATGGCCGGACGCTCCATGTCGTGGTTGGTGATGAATATCAGCAGATTGTAAGGATTGTAGTAGGCAAAATCCAAGGAAAGCGAATTGTATACGAGTTTCATACCGCCATCATATCCAGGATTTTCATTCTGCGAGAATGCCTCTGAGATGGCATCGGTAAGGGCAAAATCCATAACCATGGGCAGATGTGACGTGTATCCGTCCGCATTGGTCTTGAATCCGCCGTCAGCCGTCCTGCAACCTTCCCAGTAGGCGATCTGCTGCGCATTGTGGAACCAGCATTCCCCTACAAGGGTGAAGTTGGGGAACTCCTTGAGAATGCCTGCTGTCCATGCGGATATGTCTTCCTTGCGGGTATAGGGATACGTATCTACGCGGATACCGTCCAGATCCGCATATTCTATCCACCATACAGCCAGCTGGATATAATACTGCAGGCAGTAAGGGTTGCTCAGGTTCATGTCCGGCATCGACGTGTCGAACCAACCCGTCACGCAGGCATCGATATCCGTCTTGGCAGCATGGGGATCTGAATGTCCGGACATGGCATAATTGGAACGGGTAAAGACTGGATGCTGATGGATCCAGTCCTGGAAAGGAAGATCGTTGTACCACCAGTGTGCAGTTCCGCTGTGGTTAGGTACGATATCCTGAATGAACTTGATACCTTTCTCATGTGCAGCCGCCACCAGGGAGCGGTACAGCTCGTTGGAACCGTATCTGGGGTCGATCTGATAGTAGTCGGCACAGGCGTACCCATGGTAGGAATATGTCGGCTCGTTGTCCAGTGTAATGGGAGTAGGCCATATGGCGGTGATGCCAAGGTCGGCCAGATAGTCCAGATGATCCATGATGCCCTGCAGGTCACCGCCGTGGCGGCCTCCTGGCAGCTTGCGGTTGCCTTTTTCGGCTGTCAAAGGTGAGGAATCATTCTTTTTGTCTCCGTTGGCAAAACGGTCAGGCATAAGCAGATAGACGACATCGGCAGGACCGAAGCCCTCTCTATCACGGGACCCCTCTCTTCTTTGGGCAATGCTGTATGCAAAGGTTTCCGTCTTTCCGTCAGGATAATTGATGGTAAATTCATATTCACCAGGCGCAAGATTGTCTGCTATTTCAAGATCTACGAACAGGTAGTTCGGACTTTCGGCATAATGTACGGCCTTCACAGTAATTCCGTCTGAAGCCACACTTACTCCGGCTCCGGACAGGCCCGGTGCATGAAGCATAAGTGTCAGCGGGGTCTCCATTCCGGTCCACCAGCAAGGAGGCTCTACCCGCAATCCTTCACCGGTACCGGCGGCAGAGGCCATGGACGAAAGTCCAAGGGCCGCCATAATGGTTGTCAGTAGGGTTTTCTTCATAATTCAACTGAAATTTTCAAAGACTAAAACACAAATTCATAGCCATGGGCGGGGATAGTATAGGTTTTGCCGGCAATACTGCCTTCAGATACGGTAACGGTAACCTCCTCTGCCGAGAAATTGAATACAGCCGCAAACCCGTCGCTGCCGTCGGCAAGTCTGCGCTCGAATGCAAATACCTGCTCCGGCCTGTCGTTGGCAAGTATCACCATGGGAGCTCCCTCACGCGGTGCATACATCGAAGGATGCGCATCCCTCATGGCAATCAGGTCCTTATAGAATTGAGTGAAATTACCGCGGTCATTCCATTCAAGAGGGTCACGGGTGAAGAACTCGAGGGAATTGTCGTTGCCGACTTCCTGCCCGCTGTATATCAAGGGCATACCCGGCTCAGCAAAGGTCAGGGCAGCAAACTGGCGGACAGCGTCCCCCATCCTTTCGAACTCAGTACCGCTCCACGAATTCTCGTCATGGTTGGAAGTGAAGTTCATTTCAATACTTGCTGCAGGAAACTCGCCGGCGTGCTTTACACGGTAGTCGGCATATTCGGATGCAGTAGCCTTGCCCTGGGCAAGCTTGTTCATGAATGCATGGTTGGACCAGCCGTAATAGGCATCGAAAGCATCCGTCATCAGTTCGGGTTTCTCAGCCTCGGCAAGCATGAACAGATCCGGACGGATCGCACGGAGGGATGCTACAGCATCATTCCAGAAGTCCACAGGCACCTCATGGGCCACATCGCAACGGAAGCCGTCCACCCCTATCTCGGATACCCAGAATGTCATGGCATCCAGCATGGCCGCACGCATGTCAGCGTTGTCATAATTGAGATCTGCCACATCGGTCCAGTCAAACGGGGCGACAGGTGTGCCGGTACTGTCATCCATGACGTACCAGTCGGGATGTTCTTCTATCCATTTGTGGTCCCTGGAAGTATGGTTTGCGACCCAGTCCAGAATCACTTTGAATCCCAGCCCGTGGGCCTTGTCCACTACTGCCTTGAAATCCTCAAGTGTTCCGAATTCGGGATTGACTGCCTTGTAGTCGCTGATCGAATAGTAGCTGCCGAGTTCTCCCTTGCGCTCCACCTCTCCTATGGGATATATAGGCATGAACCACAGGATATCCACTCCAAGCTCCTGCAGTCTGGGAAGATGTTCTGAGAATGCGTTGAGCGTTCCTTCCTTTGTGTACTGACGGACATTTACTTCGTACAGTACTGCGTCTGCAGTCCACTCGGGATGGATGACATTGGTTTCCGGAGTCTTTGACTCCTTGTCTGCATTGCCTGCACAAGCAGAGACAAGAATGGCTGCTGCGAGTGCCGATACTGCAATTGCAATAGTTGTAATAACTTTCATACTGCTTTATTTTTAGTTTAATTGTTCTTTGGTTGCACCGGACGTATTGTCACTGCTGCGCCTCCTCCCGGAGCCAGGGGAATGCGAAGAGTCGTGGAAGGCTTTACCTTCCTGGTATAGATGCGGTAGCTCTGCGGATTGTCCTTCCAGTCAGCATCCTCCCCGTCTGCATACACTGTAGCCTCATACTTCCCTTCAGGAAGGAACGACAGGGGGATGACTGCCTCTCTGGCATGCTCGTCGGTAACTGCACCTACAAACCACTCCTGATCTCCGCGGGCCTTGCGGGCCACGGTAATATAGTCGCCCGGTTCTGCCTCCAGATACCAGGAGTCGTCCCAGTTCAAGGCTACATCCTGTATGAAGCGGAAAGCATCAGGGAAACGGAGATAGTTCTCCGGCAGGTCGCATGCCATCTGGAGCGGTGAAGGCATGGTCACGTAGAGTGCCAGCTGCTTCACGAGGGTAGTACCGGCCTGACCGTCAGGCTTGCTTCCGCCCACATAGTAGTCCAGCTTGGTCTGGAAGAGGCCTGGCGTATAGTCCATCGGGCCACCTTTCAGACGGGTGAAGGGCAATATGCAGGTGTGGTCAGGGTCGTTGCCGCCCATGGACTCGAATTCACCACCACGTGCCGACTCCTGGGCCACCCAGTTGGGCCAGGTACGCATCAGTCCCGTAGGACGCACTGCCTCATGGCTGTCCACCATGATCCCGTAGTCTGCGGCTTTGCTGGCAACACGGATATAGTGGTCATTCATCCACTGCGAAGAATGGTATTCGCTTCGCGGTATTATGTATCCTACATAGCCGGTCTTGACCGAATGGTAGCCGTGGTCGACCATATACTGGAAAGCCTTTTCCATCTGATACTCGTAATCGGCGGCATTGGAACCGGTCTCATGGTGCATGATCATGTTTACTCCACGCGAGCGGGCATACGATGCAACCTCATCGATGTCGAAATCAGGATAGGGTTTGTCGAAGAGGAACTGCCTGTCCTTACGGTAAGAGGCCCAGTCCTCCCAACCTTCGTTCCATCCCTCCACCAGCACTGCATCGATGCCATGGTCCGCCGCGAAATCTATGTATTTCTTTACATTTTCCGTGTTCGCGGCGTGATGTCCGTTGGGTGTCAGGGAAGAATAATCCGTGATACCAGGCTTGGCCTTATAGTAGTCACTGTAGGCCCATGTGGAGCCCTGCCCGGTGAACATTTCCCACCAGACCCCGACAAACTTCTGGGGACGGATCCATGAAGGGTCCTCAATGGCACAAGGCTCATTGAGATTGTAGATCAGCTGCGATGCCAGGATATCGCGGGCATCGTCACTCACGATCACCGTCCTCCAAGGGGAGTTGAAAGGAGCCTGAAGATATCCCCTGACTCCGTTTTTGTCAGGCACCAGATGGGCCTTGAGCATGAACGTACTGTCATTCACATCCAGAATCATCGCCGCATAGTGTACCAGCGCTGCCTCGTGGATATTGATGTACAGTCCTTCATCGGTCTTGAGCATAAGTGGTGTCTGCACTGACAGATCTCCCTCTGCCTTGGTCTCGTAGGTCTTCTTGGCGAGCCTGCGCTCCATCTCGTCCCCTATGCCTGAAAGGCGGGCCGTAGAATACGCAAACTCGTTGGTATCGTAATCCCCGGGAATACAGAATGCCAGATGGTCTCCGGACAGATTGAATTCCGTAATCTCATCGCGCAGGGAGATGTAGTTGATATGGTCCTGCTCCGGAATCTCGTAACGGAAACCCAGTCCGTCATCGAAAAGACGGAAACGGACCGTCATCACACGCCCTGTAGCAGGCTGTTCCAGATTGACGGCCATCTCATGATAGTATTCGCGCACGCTGGAATACTCTCCCCACACCGGAGTCCAGCTCAGGTCCACCGTATCACGGCTTACGGACACAACTTCAAAACCGGAAGTGAGGTCAGCTTCATCGCCGTACAGGCCCAAACGTGCAGGCAAAATCACAGGCTGTCCCTTGTATGACAATGAATAGCTCAATATCCCTGAAGTGCATTCAACACTCAGGGACAAATCCCCGGAAGGAGATTGCATCTGCTGTTCAAAGGCTCCTGCAGGAATGGCAGCGGCAAGCATCAGAACAGCGGCGGCAATAATATTTTTTCTCATTTGAAATTTTTTTGATGTAACAAGAACTACAAATCAAATACCACGGACGAATATGGGCCCATCGTCAGACGGGGAAGGTCACCGCTGCGGTCCATGTAAACGTCACCCTGTACAGCCACTGCATTGTTGACTGCATCGTGCAGCAGGAAATTGATCTGGGAACCGCTGAAATTGTGGAATACCAGCGCCCGATCGCCCTCATAATCCATTATCCATGCACAAAGCTCAGGTACAGCCGTGAGGGACTCGTTGTAGAGTTCGTGGCGGACCATCTTGCCGTGCGCGAGTGCCGGACATGCATTGCGTGCCCTGGCAAAATCCATGTACACTCTGAATACGGACGTACTGTCTGCGGCCTGCTCAGACACCGATGCTGCAGGCAGCGACACCTCCGACTTGTCCGTGTACGAAGCCAGTTTCGTATTGTAGCTGTCACCCCAGTTCATCGGAAGTCGGACATACTCGTCCCCGTTGTCCTTGACTCCTGTATAGCCAAGCTCTTCCCCGTAATATACAAACGGTTCTCCTCCGGCTGTAAGAAGCACTGCCCCGGCAAGACGCATTTTCTCCACTGAAGAACCGAGGTCACTGCCTGCACGGTTCTCGTCGTGGTTTGAAAGTTTCGTGGCCTCGATATAATCGGAACGGTAAGATGCATATTCCTGCTGATACGACAGGATATTCTGCACGAAAGTATTGCCCCTGCCTGCATTGATGGCCTCTGAAAGCCTCCACCAGAATGAAAACTCGAAAGCTGCTGGAAGTCCGGCATAATAGGGAGCCACTTCGTTGTGCTCAGAGAATACCTCACCCACCATATAGAAAGGCCGGTCCCCGGAATAGGAACTGCTCATGGCATCGTAGAACTTGCCCAGGAAAGTAGGATTCTCGTCAGACGCCGCATTGTGGTAGATATGCTTTACCGCATCAAGGCGCATTCCGTCTATTCCGTAGTCAGTGACCCACTGACGGCCGATACGCACAAGTTCCTGGAATGCAGGGGACTGTTCAGCCTGATCGGCCGGACCGTAATTGAGGTCTGCAAACCATGAGGTCCACATGTGCGAATGGTAGTACAGTGTACCGGGCATAAGCAGGTCAGTCACTGCATTGTTGTCCTGAGATGTGTAGAGTTCCTTAGCGACACCGTATTCCATCATGGCCTCCTCTGCATTCCTTGCCCCGTACTTGGTTCCCGGAGTCCAGTCGTCTGTGCCTTCAGTACGGATCAGGAAACCCCAAGGTGAGTCGAAGTCCACTGTTACCGAATACATGCCGTTCCCGTCATCGTTGAATTTCTGATACCTGCCGGGGTCTCCATAATATATGTACTTTGCCCCGTCCTCCACTGTAGCATCCGGAGCGTCCGCCGGTTCATCAGTGCGTGTTACCGTGACTGTAGGATGATTTGCATCCGACCAGTCCAGGACAAATTCCATTGTACCCACGGCATCGTTGCCGGCCACATACCACTGTGTCGCGTCATAACCGTTGGCCCCTTCAGTGTTGATCATGGCTATACGGCCTGCCTCTATGTCCGCCTGCGGATTCTCCGAGAAAATATAAAAATCCCTGTACTGACTGTCCTCGCTTTCCTTTGCATCCAGGAACCACGGATGATCCTTGCTGCTGTGATTGAGGACATAGTCAATGTATATCTTTATGTTTTTCTCATGTGCTGCCGCAACCAGTGCCCTGAAATCCTCCAGGGTACCGTAATCAGGATTGACATCGGCATAATCCTTTACATCATAACCGTGATAGGATGCCGCAGGATGAATGGGCGAAAGCCACAGGGCCGAGGCCCCTAGCGAGTCAAGATAATCAAGTTTATCGATAATGCCCTGGAAATCACCTATTCCGTCGCCATCAGAATCGGCGAACGAATATACCAGGAGCTGATAGGTTATATTTCCTTGCTTGGTACCGTCCCACTCGGGGAGTTGCGCCGTGACACGGCCGGCTGCGGTTTCCTCCCCGCCTCCATTGTCAGGTCCCTTGTCCCGGCATGAAACCATCAAACCGGCGACAAATATGGAGAGAAGTATATTTAAGATTCTTGCTTTCATGAGTTCGGTATTATTATGCGTTATCTACGTCAAAAAAGGCGGGACACAGCAAGTATCCCGCCTTAACTTGTCTTTCCGGACTACTCGGCGACAGTTACTGTCAACGTCTCGTCTTCCGGACTGTAAACCATGTCATATACACCTGCGGGATCTGGCACGATATTGCCTCCTCCCTGCACAAGTGCAAACGGCGTACCTACGGAGAATGGTGTTCCCTCAGGAAGTCCCCTGTCCGGTACGGTTACATCGGATGTCGACCACTGTCCGCACCAGCGAAGTTTGAATCCGCCTTCGGCAGAAACTGCCGCGATGCTCCATTCACCTGTTTCCTGGTTGTAGAGCATCGGAAAGTCATTGCCCCAGCTGTCACCGGAGAGCTCTCCGATAAGGCTCCAGCCCAGAATGTAGACAGTATTGTCGTTGGTATTCAGGACTACCTTCCTCATGCCGGCCTGCGAAGCAGATACTCCGAAGTTCTTTCCGCCTGAGGTCAGTCCCTGATATGCAATACCTGTACGAAGGGTATCACCCTCTGCAGCGGCACCGATTTCCTTCTCCCAGCTGTTGTACTGGAGTTTGAACTGGTTGCCTTCAGCAAAGTTGATCAGACCGCTTACCCAGATTCCGCTTCCTGCAGGGAACTCGGTCATGGGATAGTCGACAGACCAGCCGGTATCACCGTCGAAATCACCATTGATACCCCACACGGCTCCGGTAGGCTGATCGGGATCCTCAGGATCCTCAGGATCGTCTGTATCGCCATCACCGCCGTCATCCACCGGTTTTCCGTAATCGGACGAACTCAATTTGTAGGTAGGACTCTGCCAGTCATTGAGGTCGAGATAGAATCTGTACTGACCGGGTTCGACAGGGATGTTGTCACCTGTACCTATACCGACACCGTCTTCTCCCTCTCCGGTTCCGATCCATGTACCATTGTCAAGGACAAACTTGAATCCGCCGGCTGCAGTCACGTCGATGTCCACATAGAACTTGCCGTTGGTGCGTATCTGCTGCATAGGGGTAGCATCAGTTGCCCAGCCATTGAAGTCTCCTGCGACAGTAACGACATTGAAACCGTGAATCATATTGAGGGTCAGCGAGGACTTCACGAAATGGAAGTTGTAGTAGCGGAATGAGGTGTAGTTGGAAATATTCCCACTGCCTCCGTCGTTCCACAGAGTAATGGAAGGAGCCTCAGGCTCGGTTGAAGTCATGTCACCTGTACCCCAGTTGCCGTTGTCCCAGTTGGCGGCACCTGTCAGCTTGAATCCGTAATCAGCACAGTCGGCACCGAAGTCCACTACACCGAGGAAATCTTCATCATTCTCGGCATAGCTGAAAAGGAATGCGGTCTTGGAATGATCCCATCCGCAGAATGCTCCGATGACATATACCGCAGGATATACCTTCTCGGCATCAAACGGAGTGATGGATGAAGAAATGGTATTTGACACCAGAGCTGTCACAGTCTGTACGGGTGAAGACTCGCCCATCATCTGGGCCTCAATGCGGAAATACACGGTAACAGGAACGCTGTGTTCACAATTGAGGGACATCAGGGCATTGTTCAGTGTATTTGCGGAGACCGTGATTCCTGCAGTGTCGGTAGCTACGTTACCGAGACTCTGCTTGGTTGAGAAATCCTCGTTGATATCGGCATAGGCTGTATACCTGGCTGCCGTAGGAATACCGAACTCGGCAGCGGAAAAATTGAGGGTAGCGAATTCCCCGCCGTCAGTGAGGACATAGCTCTCGGCAATGGCCTCAAGTGCGGGCACAACCGTAACATCCGGATTGTATGTAACTATCTCCTTCTCGGCGCACGATGTCATGGCAAAGGCAGACACTGCAGCCGCAAAGAGTACATTGATTATCTTTTTCATATTGATGTTTCGTTTTTAGTCTATTAATAACCGGGATTCTGTACCAGCTTGGAGTTGGCGTTGATCTCGTTTGCAGGAATAGGATAGAGATTGAAACGCTCGTCGACGCTTGTACCGGCAGCCACACCGCCTTTCCAGTCCCAAATATATGTAGAAGACGTAAGCAGACCGAAACGGACAAGGTCCTGACGGCGCATATTCTCCCAATAGAGTTCACGGCCTCGCTCGTCGATAATGTCATCCAGGGTTACAGTGGAAAGTTCATTCATGCCTGCCCTTGAGCGCACGGCATTGAAGGCCTGGAGACCGTCTGCCTGTATACCTCCGTTACGGAGCTGTGCCTCAGCCAGCATAAGATAAGCATCCGCCGCCCTGAAGATGGGATAGTCGGTATCGGGGAATGAACCCTGACCGTCGGCAGGAGATCCGTCATGCTTGAGGTTGGTGAACTTCATCTGGCACCATCCGCTAGAGAACAGGGAATTGTCCTCAATTACACGGGTATGGGCCACTTCCCCGAACTCGGATCCGTCAGTGAACTTGTAGCGGAAATCTTTCTCATCGAACAGATCGAGGAACTGGGATGTCACTACCAGACCGCCCCATCCGTCGTTGGTTCCGAGAGCTGCCTGCCATGTAGGGTTACCGGATACGATGGAAGCCTTGATGACGAAGTTCGTACTGCCGTATGACTGGATGTATGTGGCATCACTCTGTACGGCGAAGATTATCTCGGGGCAGAGATTGTTGTCAGCGGAGAAGTTCCACTGCCAGTCTTCGGGCAATGCATAGGCATCCACAATCTTCTTGCTTTCCGCTGCACACTCGCTCCATGCAGAGATTACAGGACGTCCCTCGCGGTCATCGGCTGTAAACACCTCGGCATTCAGATAGAGTTTTGCGAGCAGCATCGTTGCAAATTCCTGACTGGTACGTCCGTACTCTGTTCCGGATGCAGGACGGAGGTCATTGCGGAAACCGTTTTCACCGCCGATTTCGTCTACAAGCCACAGATACAGATCGTAACGTGATATCTGGTCAGGACCGGTAGCACCTACAGAGTTCTCCTCTGTTGCGAAAGGGACACTTCCGAAAAGGTCTATAGCGTGATAGTAGCTGAGAGCCCTCAGAGCCCTGGCCTGAGCTATCATGTAATCCATCTCACCGTTGGCATTGAACTCCTCGGGAGCAACTTTGGCCCTGCGGATAAACTCGTTGCAGAGACTTATCTGATAGAATACACGTGAGAACATAGCTGTTACAAACACATCTGATGTAGTCCAGCTAAGTCCGTGGAAAGATTTGATCGTCTGGTCGTTCCAGCATACGCTGGCCTCATCTGTAGGAAGCTCCTGAAGATGGAAGAGAGCCCTCATGTACTGACCGTAACCACCGTCTATACCGTCGATGTCCGGAGAAGAATCAGGACCCTCGGAGGCGCTGACTGAAAGACCGCCGTAACATTTGGCCAGCAGCTGCTGATAGGCCTCCACGCTGTTCAGCACATCCTCAGGCAGAGTGATGTTGGGGTCGATAGGGGTAACGTTGAGGTCCTGCACACATGATGTGGCGGAGAACATCATCGCTACCGCTACCATTGTCGAAGTCAATATAGTTGTAATTTTTTTCATAATTCAGATCTCCTTATGATTAGAAGTTGTATTTAAGACCGATGATATAGGTGCGGGGACGGGGGTAGATGTTGTTGTCGATACCGCCGTACACCTCAGGGTCGATTCCGGAGTATTTGGTTAAAGTAGCCACATTCTGGACAGTAGCGAAGAGGTTGAGTCCGCCGCCTTTGCCAAGTTCAAAGAGATAGCTCAGAGTGATGCGGTCAATCTTGAAGAAAGAACCGTCCTCAAGCCAGTAATCGGAAAGATATGCTGCCTGGTCGAAACCCCAACCGGGAGCGGCTGCCATACAGTTGCGGACAAAAGAGTTGGTCCAAAGGTCTGACAGCAGCGACAGACGGGATGCATTGTTGTTGTAAACCATGTTGCCGAGGTTACCGTGACCTGCGATTGCAAGGGTCAGGTTCTTCCAGGACAATGTGGTATTGAAACCTATGGTCCACTTCGGATCAGGCTGACCTATATAGTACAGGTCATCTGCATCTATGACACCGTCACCGTTCTGGTCTACGTATGCACCGGGTATCGGGGCACCGTTCTCGTCATATATCTGCTGGTACACGTAGAATGTCCTGGTAGGATATCCGACCATGTTCCTCTGGATGTTGTTGCCGACACCGCCGCTGATACCGCCGGTAGGTTCGCCCCTGTATGCAGGGTCGTCACTTGTGGTCAGTTTGGTGATGCGGTTGTGGTTGTATGCAACGTTGGCGCTTACCGTCCAGTTCCAGTTCTGGGTCTGTACGGGAATACCGGTAATTTCAAACTCTGCTCCTTTGTTGACCAGAGAACCGATGTTGGCTGTCAGATAGTTTGCCAGGTTAGCTCCGGCAGCGATAGGGGTAAAGTTGAGCAGGTCGGTTGTCTCCCTGTAGTATACGTCCAATGATCCGAACAGTCGGTCATTCAGGAATCCATAGTCGATACCGATATTGTAGGTCGTTGTTGTCTCCCATTTCAGGTCCGCGTTGTATCCGTTAGGAGTGATGGGGATGATGGGAACGCCATTGAACATATAGTAGCTTCCGATAAGGTTGTACTGATATGTAGGAAGTGAAGAATATACATCTCCTACATCCTGCTGACCGGTCTGTCCCCAGCTCAGACGGAGCTTGAGGTCTGACACGGCCTTGGAATTCTTGAGGAAGCTTTCACCCTTGATGTTCCATCCGAAAGCCACTGAAGGGAAGAAACCCCATTTGTTGTTCTGGAAACGGGAGGTACCGTCCCAACGTACCGTAGCTGTCAGCATGTACCGGTTGTCATAGTCATAGTTGGCACGGCCGAAGAACGATACCAGATAGTATTCGCTCTTGTTATGGAATTCGGAAAGCACTGCGGTGCTGCCTGCTACCGGATCCGGCTGAGTCTGTGAAAGGCTGTTGCTCTCGGCATAGAAACGCTGCCATGAGTAACCGGCCATCACGCCGAAACTATGCTTGTTGATCTCCTTGGAATAATCAGCGTAGGCCTCGAGGGTCATGTCCTGCTTCGTCTGGTCGTAAGGATTGTCCAGGCCTCGGCCAGCCTGCAGCTGATTGTGGTAAGACTGCTCTGCACCGTAGGGCACTGTCACGGTTCCTTCCGAATGGGAGTAGTCCAGACCGAGGTTCAGGTTGAGCCTCAAATCCTCCAATCCGTGGATTCTGTAGTCAAACTGTGCATTGCCGATGAAACGGGAAGCACTTGATACGTCATTGCGCTCATACAGGGCGGCCAGAGGGTTGATAGTGGACTGGGTATTGGGTGCAAAAGTACCGTCTTCCAGAAGATTGCCCCACATCTGATAGCCGTTGAGTCCATGCTCGCTGTAGATAGGCTGGGTAGGGTCGTACTCGATGGCTGCGGAGATGGCTCCTGTGTTGGCGAAACGGTTGTTCTGGAACATCCCCTTTCCGTTGAGTGCTATCGTCAGATGGTCATCGAAGAGGGTCGGAGTCAGGTTGAGGGAGATGGTTCCCCTCTCCATGCTGGAGGTCTTGAGGGTACCTTTTTCATTCAGATAACCTCCCGACACGCGGTAAGGCATGTATCCGGCTTTGCCCATTTTGAAGTTTCCGGACAGGCTGACGTTTGCCTCATGGCTCATGCCGAGCTGGAATATAGCCCTCTGCCAGTCAGTGTTGGCATCTCCGAGTGCCAGATAGCCTTCGGATGTCTCACTGCCGGTATATGCGAGCATTACAGCACGCATCTCATCTCCGGTCATCACATCCAGATATCTGGTATTCTGGGACACGGAGAATGTGTAGTCGGCGCTCACGTGAGGTATGGCTGTGTCATACTTGCTGCCCTTCTTGGTTGTGATGATGATCACACCGTTCGATGCCCGGGATCCGTAGATGGCTGTTGCCGATGCATCCTTCAGGACTGTGAATGTCTCGATATCCGCAGGGTTGATGGAAGAAAGCTGGTCAGCCACACCGCTTATGCCGCTGTTGGTGATAGGCAGACCGTCGATCACTATCAGAGGGTCGTTTGTTGCGGACAGGGACGAACCGCCACGGATACGGATGGTAGAACCGGAACCGGGGGCTCCGTCACCTTCAGTAACGACAACTCCGGCAGATTTGCCTTTCAGCAATTCGGCAGGAGATGTCACTACTCCTTTGTTGAGCTGGTCGGCACGGACTGTAGCAACCGATCCGGTCAGGTCTTCTTTCTTGACTGTACCGTATCCGATGACCACCAGTTCATCCAGCATCTCGGTGTCATCTTCGAGAACAACTACCGCCGGCATCTGGTCAGCCTGGAATACAACTGTCTTGTAACCGATGAGCGATATTTCGATCATCGAGGAAGCAGAGGGAACGGTAAGCTCGAAGTTTCCTTCCACATCTGTCTCCGTACCATTGAGAGTCCCCTGTTCGAGGACTGCAGCCCCGATTACAGGACCTACTGCGTCCACTACCTGACCTTTAACAGTGTACTGTGCAAAGGCACTCGTAAGCGAGAGGAGTGTAATCGAGATTAACGCTGTCATCAATCTTTTCATACGTTAAATATTTTAATTGAACATAAATGTATAATATTGTGTTATTTCCTACTGAAAAGCCTAAGCTGCACCGGGTCATCCTTGTCTTCGACAAAAATTACCGAAACTGCCGCTATAAGCAGGCAAAGTCCCGAGAACACCATTGCATAGACTGTATGGCCTCCATAGACATGTCTCACCATAAATCCGCCTAGCAGGCCGTTGCATACCTGTGGTATGGTAATGAAGAAATTGAAGATACCCATGAACACTCCCATCTTCGCAGCGGGGATCGACCCAGCAAGAATCGAATAGGGCATGGCAAGGATGCTGCCCCAGGCAATGCCGACACCGACCATGGAAACGATGAGCATATTCGGATTCCTGAAAATGAAGAATGACGCAAAACCCAGGGCACCCAGCAACAGTGACAGTGAATGGGTGGCTTTACGTCCTATCTTGGATGCAATCCATGGAAGAAGGAATGCATAGACAGCCGCAACTCCATTGTACACACCCTGCAATACACCGACCCAGTCTCCTGCATTGCCGAATTCTACGGATGTCCTGTCAACAGTCCCGTAGCAGTGTTCTGCCACGGCAGGAGTCATGTACACCCACATGGAGAACAGGGCAAACCACGAAAAGAACTGTACGACTCCGAGCTGCACCATGGTCTTCGGCATACGGCCGAAATCCTTGAATATTTCCAGGAAGCCTCCGTCCTTAGTTTTTTTGTATCCGGGCTCAGGAGGATATTCGGAGGTACTTATCACTGTCCAAAGCACACAGATCAGCAGAACGGCTGCCCCGATATAGAAAGCGGTCCTGACATTTGGAGCCACACCGCCGTCGACCGCAGGGGTATTGGACATTCCGAACCAGTTGGTAAGTACATAAGGAAGGACAGCACCGACCACGGCACCTATTCCTATCAGAGAGGTCTGCATGGAAAATCCGAGAGTCCTCTGTTCGGATGGCAGCTTATCGGCTACCAACGCCCTGAAAGGTTCCATGGCCACATTGATGGAAGCATCCATAATCATGAGAATACCGGCTCCTATCAGCAGAGGGGAAAGGAAACCGGCAAGGGAAGGCGAGTTGGGCATAAGGAACAGCATCAAGGCAGCAAGGATGGCTCCGGTAAGAAAGTATGGACGCCTTCTGCCGAGCCGGCACCAGGTACGGTCACTGTAATGCCCTATAATGGGCTGAACAATCATCCCTGTAATGGGAGCTGCCAGCCAGAAATAAGACAGATGGGCAACATCCGCTCCGAATGACTGCAGGATTCTGCTTACGTTGGCATTCTGCAATGCCAATCCGAACTGAATCCCGAGGAACCCGAAACTCATGTTGAATATCTGCAAAAATGTCATTCTTTTCTTTTCCATTACGCAGTATCACGCTTTAAAACGACTGCCAAAATTAGAAATGCCATACCATTGTTACATTATAGTTTCCGACGGGCTGTAGAAAAAGCATGACGAATCGTAACATTTTTTTAACAAACGGCAAATAATATCTAACTTTGCATCCGCTATGAGAGTCCTGATTATAGAAGACGAAATACCGGCCCAGCAGATACTGATCAAGCTTGTGGCAAGATATTTCCCCGACTTCAAGATTGCGGGGATTCTCGACTCCTTGGATGCTGCAGTCAATTTTCTGAAGAGCCAATCTCCAGACCTGATATTCATGGATGTAGAGCTGTCTGACGGCAAAAGCTTCGAAATATTCAGCCAGGTCGATGTAACCTGTCCTGTCATTATTACCACGGCATATGCCGACTACGCACTTGATGCCTACAAAGCCAAATGCATGGACTACATCATGAAGCCCATAGATGCCGTCTCTTTCAAGGAATCAGTCGAGAGATGCCTGCACCTGTGCGGAGTGGCACCTGCACCCAGAACACCCCTCGCCGATGTGACACCCTATGCAAAACCTGCCTACAAGCATCACTTTACCATAAAGCTCGGAAGCCAGATACTGGTCATAGACGTAAACGACATTGCCTATTTCTATTCCAACGACAAGACAACCTATCTTGTCACACGCGACGGCAAGCAGTATATGACGGATGACTCGCTCACGGCCATTGAGAGTGAAGTCGATCCTTCCAGATTCTACAAGATTTCACGGAAGTGCCTGGCAGGGCTGTCATCCATATACACCATCTCCAAATATTTCAATTCCAGGCTGAAGGTAACTCTTCACCCTAAGAACATAGAGCCCGTGATCGTGCCGCGCGACCGCGTCCAGTCATTCATGGAATGGCTTGAAGGAGCATAGTTTCAACTTATCAACGGAATGCGTACCACAAACTCCGTTTCCGTCCTCTCGCTCTCCATGCGCTTATTGAAAAGTATTTCATACTGGCGGCTTATATTCTGAAGACCGGTTCCGGTAGATGAGTCGGGAGATGCTTTTTTGGGATTCAGGTTGTTCCGGACCACGATCCTCTCCCCTTCCACCCTTACTGTGATTTTCAATTCATTCGAAGAATTGACCACGTTGTGCTTTACCGCATTTTCAACCATCATCTGCAGGGCACACGGTATGATTTTGGTGGAATGACAGCTTTCCGGTATATCTATCTCCGTCACGAAACTGCCTCCGAACCGTTCCCTCAGCAGATCGCAATACTGGCTGACAAACTGAAGCTCCTCTTCCAAAGCCACCAGAGTGTGCTTTTCCAGCTTAAGGAAGTAGCGGTACACCCCGGCCAGTTTCCCGGCATAGTCGCTGGCCCTGTCCACATCTTCATGTATCAGATACTGAAGCACATTGAGACAATTGAAAAGGAAGTGAGGATTGGTTTCACTTTTCAGAAGCTGATACTGGTAATTGGCCTTGGCCTGTTTCTCCGCTTCCACTGCTACGGCCTTGCGGTTGGTCCACCGGTAGTAGAATACCAGATCCGTAATCAGTATCACGACAGCATTGAACAGCAGATTGCTGACATACGTAAACACGAACATCCGTCCGAAGAACTTCACTCCGTCGTCCGCACTGCCGCAATGACCGGCCCTGACCACAACGGACACGGCAAAAGCCATGACAATGATGACGCCGACCTCAACCAATGAACGTACAATTGCCCTGCCGCCCCCATACGGGAAAATCTTCACAAGCAGCAGAACGATCATAAAATCAGCCAGGACAGCCCCTATCGTCAACGGGTAATTCGAAAGAGTCTGGAACAGGAAGTCTCCGAAATGCAGGCCGAAACTTTCATAGAACAATGGCATCAGCCTCTCAATCAATATCCTGGACAGCAGGACAATGACTGCTATGACCACCAGGTCCACAGCCGACATGCGGCCGTTACCGCTACTTCTGCTTTCCCTCAACATGCCAATCCTTATGTACCAGGAGTATAATGACCACACCTATGAGCTCCGTCGTGACCATCGTTACAATCACATTGATCCATACTCCCCATGAAGGCACCCACCGTTCAAGGATCCCCGCCCCTTCGGTTCCGATATAGAATCCTGCAAAGCACGAAAGGAAGGCCAATCCGAGAAAAACATCAAGCGTTGCCTTGTAATACTTGATAAGTGCAAACACCATACCTATGGTCAGGCAGGTAAGGAAAACACCGTCCCCTGTCTTCGTATCATGAAGTGCCAGACAGGCAATGGCATGCGCCAGAACAAAAATCAGGACTATGACATTGGATCTGATGTAGTCACCTCCGGCATTGTCCGATCTAGAGAAAAACCGCTTCATAATCACAGATATTTCTGTAAAATTAGGGATTTTTCAATAATTTTGCAAAAAATCCATGCAATGATCATTCATTTTTCCATCAATTTCCGCACCTTCTGGGGACAAAACCTGTACATCTCAGGCTCTCTTCCTGAACTGGGCGGAGGAGATCCGGCAAAAGCCGTACCGATGAACTATTATCCGGGAGATTTCTGGAAAGCCGACATAAGGATTTCATCCCTCGAAGAAAGACGGCTGACCTACAAATATTTCGTCAGAACAAAAAACGGAAGCAGCTTCTATGAAGCAGGTTGCGGGAGATCCATCGGACTCAACAGCGCATCAAGGGAGCTTTTTTTCAATGACGAGTGGCAAGGCAATTCCGAAACCGCCCCGTTCCTGACAACTCCATTCTCCGGCATATTCTACTCACATGAACACAGGGAAGCCATACAGACACATATATACAGCAGGGAGGTCATAATCAGTGTTACTGCACCCGCCGTAGAGCAGGACTGCATAGTCTGCCTTTGCGGAGACTCACAGCTGACAGGAAACTGGAATCCGGCACAGGCAATGGAAATGATTCCTGTACCAGGGTCCAGATGGGTGGCGCATCTGCCTGTAGACAGACTAGGCAGACGCTTGGAATTCAAGTTCATAAAGCATAATCCCAAAACAGGATACACAGTGTGGGAAGACAGGGACAACCGCATTCTCGAGATCCCTGGAGACATAATGCCGCACCAGACCTGGTCGGTGGAATACTCCCAGGCAGCATTCCACATAGGGAAGCCCAGATTCTCCGGAACAGCGGTCCCGGTATTTTCACTCAGGACGACAGGCAGCTGCGGCATAGGAGACTTCACCGACCTCAAGCTCTTCGGTGAATGGATAAAGTCCATAGGGCAGAATGTAATACAGATCCTGCCTGTAAACGACACCACATCCACCGGCACCTGGACAGACTCCTATCCGTACGGAGGCATCACGGTAATGGCACTGCATCCTATATACATAAACATAACAGCCATAGGGCCTATAAAGAATCCCGGACAGAGAGCATCATACGCCCGTGAACGCAAAGCTCTCGAAGCCCTTCCCGCAATAGACTACGAGAAGGTCCTGGCCCTGAAAAACAGATACCTCAGAATCCAGTTCGAGACATACGGTGAAGACACTTTTGCAGAGCCGAAATTCCTGTCGTTCTACCGCAACAACAAATCCTGGCTTCTGCCATACTGCGCTTTCTGCGCCCTGAGGGACAGCCACGGGACAGCCGATTTCCAGCAATGGGGAGAAGATTCCCGCTGCACCCAGGAGCTGATTGCACGCATCAATTCGGAGGACAGCCCTCTCTACCCTGAAATTTCGTTCCACATTTTTACCCAATACCATCTTCACAGGCAGCTGCTGGATGCCGTACAGCATCTGCACTCCCTCGGAATTGCTCTCAAAGGAGACATCCCTATAGGAATTACCCGCAACAGTGCCGATGCATGGGCATCGCCAGAACTGTTCCATATGGACTCCCAGGCCGGAGCTCCGCCTGACGACTTCTCCGCCGACGGACAGAACTGGGGATTCCCCACATACAACTGGGACCTGATGGCCTCGGACGGCTACAGCTGGTGGAAGAACCGTTTCCGCCACATGGCCGAATATTTCGATGCCTACAGAATTGACCACGTACTAGGATTTTTCCGTATATGGGAAATACCTGTTTCACAGACAAAAGGTCTTATGGGGCACTTCTCGCCGGCACTGCCCATGGACTGCGGCGAGATCCGCTCATACGGGTTTGACTTCGACTTTGCCCGTCATGCCACTCCCTACATAAGATACTGGCAACTCAAGGACATGTTCGGGGACAAGACTGAGGAAGTCATGCAGAAATACCTCAACAGCAACCAGTACGAAGTCTTCACCCTGAAAGACGAGTTCAACAGCCAGCGCAAGATCGAGGTTTTCTTCGAAGGACGCAAGGACGATGTCAAGGATGGTCTTCTGGCCCTGGCAGGTGAAGTACTTTTCCTGGAAGACAAGGACAGGCCCGGGCTTTTCCACCCAAGGATATCAGCACAGTACACATGGTCCTACCGAGACCTGCCGGAAGACCAGAAGCAGGCATACAACAGACTGTATGACCATTTCTTCTACAAAAGGCACAATGCCTTCTGGAGGGAATCTGCCCTGCGCAAGCTTCCGGAAGTCACGGCATCCACGAACATGCTTACCTGCGCCGAAGACCTGGGAATGATACCGGACTGTGTCCCGGGCGTAATTCATGACCTCAGGATACTTTCGCTCGAGATATTCCGCATGTCCAAGGATCCCAAAGCCGAATTCGGCGATCCCTCCCGCTACCCGTACATGAGTGTATGCACAACCGGCACACACGATACCAGCACCCTCAGGCAGTGGTGGGAGGAAGACCGCAAATCTTCTTCCAGGTTCTGGCACCATATGCTTCACGAAGGGGGCGAGCCTCCGTACTACTGTGAACCATGGCTGTGCGAACGCATCGTACGCATGCACACCGCATCTCCTTCCATGCTGACCATACTGCCCCTGCAGGACTGGCTCTCGGCAGATGGGGATGTGAGGGCCAAAGACCCTGCATCGGAACGCATCAACGTACCGTCCAACCCCAAGCACTACTGGAGATACAGAATGCACATCAACATCGAGGACCTCATGGCTAATCAGGGGCTCACCTCCAGGCTCCGCGACCTGTCCAGAAGATGAACAGCCCGGACGGAATACCTGTAAAGAAAAGAAGGCGGCACCTGCCGGCACTGCACTGGCAGATACTGGCCGGCATAGTGGCAGGTGCCGCTTTCGGCATCTTTCTTCCGCATTGGACCCGCTATATCCGGTGGATCGGGGACATTTTCCTCAACGCACTGAATATGATCGTCATACCGCTGATTGCCTCATCCATATTCATAGGTGTGGCCGGAATGGCAGGCGGCAATCTGGGGCGCGTACTGGGGAAGACTCTGGCCTACTACGTTGCCACGACATTGTGCGCAACCCTGATAGGCCTTGCCCTGGTGAGCATCATCAAACCCGGCACAGGTCACGACGTGATACTTTCAGGAGATACCGGGAACTTCACGGCCGGGAACGTGGACCTGGCCGACCAGCTCACAGGTATTGTTCCGTCAAATGTATTCGCAGCCATGGCCGACGGCAATATCCTGCCTGTCATAGTGTTCATGATATTGCTAGGTATATTCTCCACAAGACTGGAAAGAAAGCACTACGACACTCTCGTGAATTTCTTCACAGCTTTCTACGAGCTGATCATGAAAGTCACGATGTTCATAATCAGACTCACGCCTGTAGGCATTTTCTCAGTGATGGCCTGCATGACAGGCAAGCAGGCAGGAGACCCTGAAGCCTTGACCGGCATTCTTAAAGGTCTTGGCCTGTTTGTTCTTACCGTATGGGCCGGCTGTCTCATCCACGGAGGGCTCGTACTTCCTGCGACAGTCAGGATCCTGGCCGGAATCAACCCCTACCGACATATGCGCAAGGTGTCCACACCTCTGCTGACAGCCTTCACGACATGCTCATCCAACGCCACCCTGCCATTGTCAATACAGTATAGCCGGAAATGCGGAGTGTCCGAAAAACTGGCAGGTCTCACGCTGTCGCTTGGCAGTACCGTCAACATGAACGGAACCGCACTCTTCGAATGCGTATCCGCACTTTTCATAGCTCAGCTTTATGGTATAGACTTGACTTTAGGCCAGCAGATTACAGTCGTACTCACGTCCTTGCTGGCAGCCATCGGGTCAGCCGGCATACCTATGGCAGGCATTGTCATGATGGCCATCGTATTCACGGCAGTGGGACTTCCGATGGAAGGTGTCGGTATAATTCTTGCAGTACAGCAGATATGCGAAATGCCCCGTACCTGTCTCAATGTATATGGAGACCTCTGCGGGGCTATAATCGTGGCCCGCTCGGAAGGAGACAGGATAACCGTCTGAGCAGGCCGGTACATATGCACATCAAAGACAAACTTTATAAATAATTATGAGAGTACAGCGTACAATTCTGATCATGACTCTTGCTGCAATCCTGCATGTGCCGGTCAGCTGCCAGTCTTCCCCGGCAACTGAAATCTCTGGGGAGTACACACTGAAGGCCCAAAGCGTGCAGATCAACGGGGTCATCATCAACATTGCTGACTGGCCAGGGTGCTCAGTATCGGTGACAGCCCTGGACGGTGACATGGCATCAGTAAGCATTGACAGTCTACTGCCCGGAATCGACACGCTGACTGTATCGGCGGATGTGTCCAGACTGCACGGCAGCAGCTACTCGTTTGCCACCGCTGCTCCATGTAATGTCAAGGACAGGGAAATATCTGTATCGGGAACCGTAAACAAAGGCAACTTGTCCCTGAGTATTACCGACAGATACGGCACTCCTGCCACCGGCCGCTGGAAAGTAGCCGTATCCGGTGACGGACTGGCTGCAATCAGCATCTCTTTCAGCAGTCCACTTGTCACTGAAATACCTCTGGGAGACGGAAGTTCAGTGCCGGTGGAGGATGCACTGGCAATTGTCAACGCATATATCCGCAGTCTGGCGACTCCCGGACTGGAAGACCTGGAATACCTGGAGTTCAGTTCTGCCGGTTATGTCAACATCGAATGCCACGGCCTCTCAGGCTCCGACCTGGAGCCTTTGGCAAAGGACGTAATACAGTACTGGACCGATCCTGCGGATTCACGCCTACACTTGTATCTCAGGCGTACGATCACCGACGGGCTGGGAATGGAAATATCCCCGCTCGATGCCGCCCTGGCCTACAGACAAGGCAACGGCAATCTTACCGTAACTCTTGACCGACAGACCATTGCTCCATGGACGGGAGAGCTTCTCAAGACCATACAAGGCTTCACATACGACGATTATATCCAAGCCGGCAGCCCTTTGGGTGAGATAACGGAAGAACAGTTCCGGCAATACAGTACCATGGCATCCCTGTTCGTGACATCCCTGTCTATACCGGGGACCGAACTGAATGTCAGCGCGGAGCTTGCACCCGCATCCTAAAAAACAGACAATGCATACAAACATTTCAAATCCTATAGAATCATGAAAAAGTACTTGATTTTTGCAGCCTCTGTGCTGCTTTTCATGTCCTGCAACAAATCCGACATGAAAGTCTACGAAGGCAACTACTCTGTAGACAGCAAGACTGTCATAACAGTAAACAACCGCAATGTAGACATCAGCGACTTCGAGAATGCCAGCATCAGCATCAGCATTACTGACGGGGATCTCTGCGAAGTAACCCTGACCAACTTCATCACAGGCCAGCCAGAGGTATCAGTCCCTGCAACCATATCCAACGGGACCAAGGCTGCCGCAGGAGCATCATTCTCCGGAAGCATAAACTCAGGAGACCGCACCATCTCTGTCCAGGGTACCACAGCCGACGGCACAATAGCATCCATCAACATCGAAGAGGAGATTACAGCAGAAGGGATCGTAGGGAAATGGAGCCTGGGAGGTGCCACGGTATCATTCTCACATCCAGATCTGGAAGTCCTCGACCTTAGCGGCATAATCCCCGATCTGATACTGCCCATGACAACCGTGGTCGATATGGTAAACGCCATGATCATGCAGTCGCTCGCAGAGAATCCGCAGATTGCAGCATCATACGTCGAATTCACCTCCGAAGGCTACATCGCCAGTTCAGGATTCCTCACAGAACCGGACATGGCCGACATCCTGGCCTACTATGTCCAGCCTGAGCAGAACATATTCGGCATATACCTGCGCAAGTCAGTGGTCAACCAGATTTTCGGAGCCGCCATGGAAGATCCTGATGCCTACCAGATACTTCAGATGCTGGGACTTACTACCCTGATCGAAAACCCCCAAAGCATATCGGTACCTCTAAGCTACGCAGTTACAGAGTCCGGTCTGGACCTGACAGTTGACCAGAACCTGACCAATTCCTATCTGGCAATGCTCTCCGGAACAGTGCAGACCATCAAAGCCGTTGTCTCCGCCCTCAACTACGAAGACATCTATGACATCCTGTACAGCTATGACCTCCAGGATCTCATCAACGAACAAAACTTTCCTGCAGTCAAGGAGCTTGTCATCAAACTCATAGACGCGCTCACAGACGGTCAGTTCAAATACTCTGCAACTGTCAGCCTGGTTCCGTTCTCAGAATAGACCGACATGCCTTCCAAAGCCAAGACAGTATGGTACTGCACTTCATGCGGCAACGAGACCTCCAAATGGATGGGCCGATGCCCCGCATGCGGGGAGTGGAATACCATGAAGGAAGGATTGTCCCGCAACAGCAGATCCTCATCAGCGGCCAACCCAAGGGCCCTGGTGGGGCTTTCCGAATCCAGGCCTGTCCCTCTTAAAGACATTTCAGTGGAAAGGGACAGCAGGATACTCATCGGAAACAAGGAAGTAGAACGTATCCTGGGAGGAGGAATAGTTCCAGGCTCCATGATACTTCTAGGAGGGGAACCAGGCATAGGCAAATCCACACTTGCACTGCAAATCCCGCTGAGAAGCAAAGGACTGCGTACCTTGTACGTATCCGGAGAGGAATCTCCCCGCCAGATCAAGCTGAGAGCCATGAGACTCATCCGCGAGGAAGAAGGCGATACGGAAGAGGGATGTACGATCCTTGGAGAGACTCAGGTAGACAGCATCATCCGCTATGCCAGAGAGCTCAATCCTGATCTTCTCGTAGTGGACTCGATACAGACCATATACTCTGAAAACATAGACTCGGCCGCCAGTTCCGTCACCCAGATCAGGGAATGCGCCGCTGCACTCCTGCGCCTCGCCAAGGAAAGCGGCATCCCCGTCATCCTGATAGGCCATATCACCAAGGACGGTTCGATAGCAGGCCCGAAAGTACTGGAGCACATTGTGGATGTTGTCCTGCAGTTTGAAGGGGACACCCGCCACTCGCACCGTATCCTCCGCAGCATAAAGAACCGCTTCGGCTCGACAGCAGAGATAGCCATCTTCGAAATGACCGGAACAGGCCTGAGGGAAGTGGAGAACCCTTCCGAGATCCTGACGCCCATGCATCAGGAAAACCTGAGCGGCGTGGCTGTAGGGAGCATGGTAGACGGTTCCAGACCCTTTCTGATAGAGATTCAGGCACTTGTTTCCACAGCCGCCTACGGTATGCCACAGCGCTCGGCTACGGGATATGACGTGCGCAGACTCAACATGCTTCTGGCCGTCCTGGAAAAGAGGGCCGGGTTCAAACTCTCCGCCAAGGACGTCTTCCTGAACGTAGCCGGCGGAATGCGGGTCAATGACACGGCCTGCGACCTGGCGGTGGTCGTGGCAATCCTCTCTTCTACATTTGACCTTCCGGTCAACCCGGGGACATGCTTCGCTGCCGAAGTAGGCCTGAGCGGAGAGATCCGTCCTGTAGGACGCATCGAGGCCAGGATTTCGGAAGCTGCCCGTCTGGGTTACAAAGAAATATACATTTCCCCATACAATCTGTCCGAGGACCTGCGGCGTACCATCCGCTCATCCTCCATCAGAATAGTGGAAGTACCGGACATAGGAGCACTGTGCCGTACACTGTTCAAGGGCGGACAATAACCTTTACCACCAACCATGTCAATACACTCATTCATCCGGACCTCGGCTGCGGCCATTATGCTGACTGCCATGGCCATTACAGGAGTCGGGGCCCGGGAAAACGGCAGAAACATTCCGCAGGAGATCGCATCCTACGCAGAACAGGTACGGCAGCAATGGAAAATACCCGGGCTCTCCCTGGCCGTGGTACACGGCGACACCGTGATATTCTCGGGAGGATTCGGGGTAAGGGAAAAAGGCCGCAGCATCTCCAGAGACGGGCAGGAAGTGGCCGTGACAGATACGACCCTGTTCCACATCGGATCCATGACCAAAGCCTTTACCGCTGCCGTCATAGCATCACTTGTCGACGATGGCCTGCTGCGGTGGGACGACACGGTAAAGCATATTCTGCCTGATTTCGACTGGGCAGACGACAGTGTGGAACAGGTCATGGAGGTCCGCGACCTGCTGACCCACTCGACAGGACTGGTGGCCCAGGCCGGCACATACATAGCCAACCTGGGATATGACAGGGACGACATCTATAGGATGTTCAGGTATATAGAGCCGGTATACCCTTTCAGGGAGAAATTTGCATACAACAATATCACATTCATCGTGGCAGCCCGCATAATCGAAGCTGTAACCGGACGCAGCTGGGAAGAAAACATCAGGGAAAGGATATTCGTCCCGCTGGGCATGAAGTCTTCGGCAACAGGGGCTGACGGTTATCTGGATGCAGGCAAAAACGCATCAGTGGCCCATTATTTCGGATATTCAAGGGGCAAGAACGGAGGGAACGGCTCGATATACGTAACACCGCTGTACGGAGATGAAAGGGCTCTGCACTGGGTAGATGTCATCGGTCCGGCAGGCAGCATAAGCTCTACGGCCACAGACATGGCCAAATGGGTCAGATTCCATCTGGACAACGGCACTGTAACACATACCGTAAGGCCGGAAGACTCCAGTTACGGCAGTACCTTCCTCACCGATTCCACAGCCCTTTCGGAATACTTCCCTGAAGAATGTCCGACACAGACTGCCGAATTCAGGGCATACCCTTATACCGACACGACAAGGGTCATCTCCAGAGAGCAGATGGAATTCCTGCATACGGGAACGGTCAGTGTACGCAAGGACAGTACCTCCACACGCGACTACGCCTATTGCTGGTACGTAGAACAGAATCCGCGGTACCTGGTCATATACCATACAGGCACTACATGGGGATTTACAGGGGTATGCGGGTTCGTCCCTGAACTGGACCTCGGATTTGCCATACTGTGCAATTCGGAAGTTTCAGAATACGCCAGACTGGGACTCATGCGGAGAATCATCGACCTGTACCTGCCCGGCGATACCCTGAGGGACTGGAGCACGGAAGGTCTTGAACAATGGTTTGCAGACAAAAAGAAACCAGGAAGACGCGCAGTTCCATGCATCATAAAGCGCAGCAGCATAACCCCTGACCTGAACCGCCTGGTCGGGCATTACTCAAAACCCGCTCCGTTCGGAGACGCGGAGGTAACCATGAAAAACGGGAAACTCTACCTCACCATAGGGCCGCTGGGATGGACACACAGGCTGGACCACAACAGAGGCAATGAATTCTGGTTGCGATCTGACGGCCATACATTCCCCGTATTCTTCCACAACTACACCGACGATGCGGAAGGACCTGTCGACTTCGAGATAGACTTCAACTACAACGAGAACTTCGGTCCCTGGCTCAAGACTCCTTGACAGGGACATCGTCCACCCATACCTGACGCTCTATGGCCTGGTCAAGGGAGATCATGGTATCGGTACTCGATATATACGGGATATTCTGGATCGTATGTACCAGGATACGCATGAGATGCTCATGGTCCGTACAGTACATCTTGACCAGAAGGGCATGCTTGCCGGTCACGAAGTGACATTCCACCACTTCAGGGATTTTCTTGAGATTCTGGATGACTTCATTGTATTTGCTGGTCTCTGAAAGGGATACACCGACAAATGCACAGACGTTCAGACCCAGAGCCTGGGGCATGACCAGAAGCCGGGAACCGGTTATGATTCCCATATTTTCCATTTTTTTGACTCTTTGATGGATGGCTGCCCCAGACACCCCGCATTCACGGGATATCTCCAGAAACGGCATTCTCGCATTTTTCACGAGGAAAGACAGAATGCGCTGATCGATTCTGTCAAGCTGGTATTTGGTATTGCTGCTCATAATTATCATTTACTTTTCCTGGTGTTAGGATTCTTTCTGGATGAAGGAGCCTTGCGCTCTCCGGACGAAGCTATTATCTCCTTGCACTGTTCCTCTGTAAGCAATTCAGGATCTGTTCCTTTCGGAATTCTGTAATTGGCCCCGGCATGCTTGATGTAAGGGCCGAAACGTCCGTTCAGCACAGAAATGCCGGAATCCGGGAATACCTTTATATCCTTGTTCTTCAACTGTGCTTCATGATCCTCGATAAGCTTTGCAGCTGCATCCAGAGTTATGGTATACGGATCCTGTCCCCGCCTGAGGGACACGTAGGCATTGCCGTACTTGACATAAGGACCGTACTTTCCCTTGGAGCATGTGACTGTCTCACCCTTGTATTCTCCCAAGGTCCTGGGCAGCGCAAACAGCTTCAGGGCATCCTCGAGAGTTATGGACTCGATAAGCTGACCTTTCTCCAGTCCCGTAATGCGTTTCTCAGGATCGTCATCCTCGCCTATCTGCACTACCGAGCCGTAACGTCCCATACGGGCCACCA
Source organism: uncultured Bacteroidales bacterium (assembly GCA_944326245.1). Classification (GTDB taxonomy): domain Bacteria; phylum Bacteroidota; class Bacteroidia; order Bacteroidales; family UBA932; genus Coprenecus. The sequence continues at coordinate 20,905 of CALVDF010000006.1, read as the reverse complement.
CAGTTTTCCCGGTAGCAGGATCAGTACCCAGAACCCTGCGCGACCTTGCAGGGGCACTCTCCTTCATGGTCTCTTCCACCCGCTCGTGGAAAGGCTTGTAGAAATCTGCAACAGTCTTGTTCCACACCAGCTTGCCCGATGCTATCTTGTCAAATGCAGTCTCCACCTTAGCCGTAAAACCGTAGTCCATGATAGCCGGGAAAGTCTGCTCCAGAAAATCAGTCACGAGCATTCCTATGTCCTCAGGACACAGACGGCCCTTTTCAGAGCCCGAAGTCTCCTTCTTGGCGGTAGACACGACATTGTCTCCCTTCAGGCTCAAAACCGTCACCGTCCTCTCCTCCCCTTTGCGGTCCTGCCGTATGATGTAGCCCCTCTGGTGCAGGGTCGAGATAGTGGGAGCATAGGTGGACGGACGTCCGATTCCCAGTTCCTCCATCTTCTTCACCAGCGATGCCTCGGAATACCTGGGCGGATGTACGGTATATTTTTCCGATGCCGTGATGACGTCGCGAAGCATGACATCCCCTTCCTTTACGGGAGGCAGGATCTTCTCCTCGTCGGCTCCCGATGTCTCATCGTCAGTCGACTCGATATACACTTTCAGGAATCCGTCAAAGAGGACCGTCGACCCTGTGACGGAAAAACATTCCGGGATATTGTCCCCCACAATGGTGATATCCGTCTTTTCCAGGCGGGCATCAGCCATCTGGGACGCCACTGTCCGTTTCCATATAAGATTGTACAGCTTCTTCTCCGCCGCTGTCCCTGGAATATCCGTATTGGCGATATAAGTAGGGCGGATGGCCTCATGCGCCTCCTGAGCCCCCTTTACTCCTGTCTTGTACTGACGTGCCTTGTGGTATCCTGCTCCGAAATTTTCAGTAATCCAGTTCTTTGCAGCTCCTATTGCCAGTTTGGACAGAGTCGTGGAGTCTGTTCGCATATACGTGATGAATCCGGATTCGTACAGGTGCTGCGCTATGGACATGGTCTGGCTCACGGAGAACCCGCATTTGCGCGCCGCCTCCTGCTGAAGGGAGGATGTTGTGAAAGGAGGTGCCGGACATTTTGACACTTCCTTCTTTTCTACAGAACCGACCGTAAAACGGCATGAACGGCATTTGTCCAGAAATTCCTCCGCCTCGCCGCGAGTCTCGAAACGATGGTCAAGAACCCCCGACACGCGAGCCTTACCTTCATTTTCCGGGACGAATACGCCTTCCACCCTGAAGTACGGCCTGGACTTGAAATCCGCGATCTCCCTTTCGCGCTCGACCACAAGCCTGAGAGCCACAGACTGCACGCGACCTGCCGAAAGGGACGGCTTGATCTTCTTCCACAGTATAGGGGAAAGCTCAAAACCCACTATGCGGTCCAGAACCCTGCGGGCCTGCTGAGCCATCACCAGATTCATGTCCACATCGCGGGGAACTTCGATGGCATGGAGTATGGCATCCTTTGTAATTTCATGAAAAACAATGCGTCGGGTCTTGGACGGCTCAAGCTCCAGAGTCTCCCGCAGATGCCATGCAATCGCCTCTCCCTCACGGTCTTCATCGGACGCCAGCCACACGACAGAGGCCTTATCCGATGCAGCCTTCAGCTCTGCAACCACTTTCTTCTTGTCAGGAGATATCTCGTACTGGGGGATAAAACCATGCTCTATGTCAATTCCAAGATTTTTCTTTGCCAGGTCCCGTATATGGCCGAAGCTGGAACGCACTGTATAGTCTTTTCCCAATATTTTTTCTATGGTCTTCGCCTTTGCCGGCGACTCAACGATTACTAAGTTCTCTACCATATCCGCTTGAATGAAGCTGCAAAGTAAAGGATAAAGTGAGAGAAAAACCAAAAATTTTCTAACTTCGCACGAATTTATTTTACAAAAATGAAAGACAAGACCAAGAGAAAATTGATAATTGCTGTCTGGTGTGTGGTTTTCATCCCGGTCGGTATCCTGATCCTGTTCATAGCCGGTGTTGGCCTTTTCGCCGAAATACCGTCATTCGAAGAGCTGGAAAATCCCAAGACATACCTGGCCACCGAGCTTATATCGGAGGACGGGCAACTCATAGGTACATATCATATCGAAAACCGTACCCACGTAGGCTACAATGAACTGTCACCGTACATCGTGGCGGCAGCCATCGCTACTGAGGACGTGAGGTTCTACAAGCACTGCGGGATAGATTTCCGCAGTCTGGCCCGCGTAGGTGTCAAGACCATACTTCTGGGCAATGCCCGCTCGGGAGGCGGAGGCAGCACCATCACCCAACAGCTGGCAAAGACACTCTTCCCCAGGGAAGAAGCCACCGGCAAATTCCCGGGAGAAGCAGCTTTCAGACTGGTGGTAAGCAAATTCAAGGAATGGATAACCGCCGTAAAACTGGAGCGCAACTACACCAAGGACGAGATCATGGCAATGTACATGAACGCCATCTTCTTCGGGAGCAACGCCTACGGAATCAAAGCTGCCGCCAATACCTTTTTCAATAAGGAGCCCATAGAACTCAACCTCGAGGAAAGTGCAGTACTGGTAGGAGCCGTCAACAAGCCCACAAGGTTCAATCCGGTCATCAACTATGACAAGTCCCTGTCACGCCGCAACCACGTCATCAGCCAGATGAGCAAATACGGATTCATATCCCAGGCAGCTGCAGACTCCCTGACGGCACTGCCAATTGTACTGGACTACAAGCAAAGGGACCACAATTCAAGCCTTGCTCCATATTTCCGGGACATGCTTCGCAAGTACATGAGCGCATCGGAACCCGACAGAAACGACTACTACTTCGCGGAAGACTACAAGGCAGACCTGGACCTGTGGGAAAACGACCCACTCTACGGATGGCTCAACAAGAACAGCAAACCAGACGGCACTCCTTACAACCTTGACAAGGACGGCCTGACCATATATACTACCATAAATTCCACAATGCAGCGCTACGCCGAAGAAGCCGTCGTACAGCATCTGAGTTCAGACCTGCAACCTGCATTCTTCGAAGACCTGGCCGATAACCGCAACCGTCCTTTCGCGGACGGAGTACCTGTAAAAATGACGGAATCCCTCATGGAACAGGCACGGAGATGGAGCGACAGGTACCGCAACATGCGCAGCGAAGGAGCATCCCAGAAGGACATAGAACGGGCTTTCAACGAAAAGACAGAAATGAGGGTCTTCTCATGGAAAAAACCGGGATACATCGATACCGTCATGACTCCCAACGACTCTATCCGCTACTACAAGTCATTCCTCAGAGCATCGTTCATAGCCATGGAACCGGTAACAGGGCACATAAAGGCATATATCGGAGGACCGGACTACCGGTATTTCAAATACGACAATGCCAGACAGGGCAAGCGCCAGGTAGGTTCGACCATCAAGCCGTTTCTCTATACACTGGCAATGCAGGAAGGCTATTACCCGTGCGACAAAGTGCTGAATGTCCCGCAGACATTCGTTCTGGCCGACACGACATGGACACCGCAAAGTGAAGACAGGATTGAATACATAGGCAAGGAAGTCACCCTCAAATGGGGGCTCACCCGAAGCAGCAACAACATATCCGCCTACCTCATGCGCCAGTTCGGCCCTACGGCCATGGTGGAAATGTGCCGCAAACTCGGCATCACGTCATATCTGGCCCCCTACCCGTCCCTATGCCTCGGACCGGCAGACATCACGCTGATGGAGATGGTCGGTGCCTACAACACTTACCCAAGCAGGGGAGTTCATATTGACCCCATGCTCGTGACCCGCATCGAGGACAGCGAAGGAAATGTCCTGGGGACTTTCAGTCCGCGCAAGAGGGAAGCCATAAGCGAAGCCACGGCATATCTGATGGTAAACCTCATGGAAGGAGTTGTAAATGAAGGTTCCGGAGCACGCCTGCGCTGGAGATTCGGACTTGAAGGTCCTATTGCCGGAAAGACCGGTACCACCAATGACAAATCCGACGGATGGTTCATAGGCTATACACCAAACCTTACGGCAGGAGTGTGGGTCGGGGCAGAAGACCGTCAGGTACACTTCGAGAAAATGTCCCTGGGACAGGGTGCCAATACGGCTTTGCCCATTTGGGGACTGTTCATGCAGAAAGTCCTCCGGGACGGCACACTTGGAGTAACATCCTCGGACAGGTTCATAGCACCTCCCGGTGTACATTTCGACACGGACTGCGACGGCAGTGACAACGATACCGTAGACGACAATCCCGGAGACGAGAACTCATTCTTCGACATGTAGACAAAATGACAGCAGAACATACAATGAAGCCTGTAGAAAACCAGATTCTGGCAGTAGTATACGGAGGCTACTCCTCTGAAATAGAAATCTCCGTAAAGAGCGGAAAATCCGTAGCAGGATGGCTGCGCAACGCAGGGCGCAAGGTATATGAAATCATGCTATGCAGGGAAGGATGGTGGGCCGTCATTCCGTCCGGGGACGGAAGCGAACAGAGATGGCCAATCGACCGCAATGACTTCTCCTTCACCCCGGCTGGAGGAAGTAAAGTATCTTTCGACAAGGTATTCATCATTATCCACGGGGACCCTGGAGAGAACGGCAGGCTTCAGGCGTATTTCGAGATGCTCGGCATTACCTACGTAGGATGCTCGTCCCAGTGCGCAGCCATAGCCTTTGACAAATATGCATGCAAATCGTATCTCAGGGACAGCGGCATCCACCTGGCCGACGACATGATGCTGCGTCGCGGAGATCTGTACGATCCTGACGACATAGCTGCAAAAGTAGGACTTCCGGCCTTCGTCAAGCCCTGCGGAGGAGGCTCAAGCTTCGGAGTAACCAAGGTCAAACATCCCGACGGGATGGACGCGGCCCTGAAAAAGGCATTCGAAGAAAGCGATACAGTAATAGTGGAAAAATCCGTTTCAGGCAGGGAGATTGACTGCGGAGTATACAGCTCTCCTGAAGGAGCCCGTGCCCTGCCTCTGATCGAGATTATCCCGCGCAACGAGTTTTTCGACTACGATGCCAAATACAACGGAGCCAGCAGTGAGATATGCCCGGCACACATACCGGAAGCAGACCGGGTGAGAATACAGAACGATGCAGTAAAGATATTCGAACGGCTGGGATGCTCGGGGCTGGTCCGCATGGACTTCATACTCGGAGTGGACGGCTACCCCTATTTTCTGGAAATCAATCCAAATCCCGGCATGACAGCAGCAAGTCTGGTACCGCAGATGGTACGTCAGGCCGGCATGAGCATGGAAGACTTCCTCACCGGCATCATAGACAGGACCGAGTAAAGTATGACGCGGAAGGAGTTCGTAACCAAAGCCACAGACAGTCTCGCCGGCAACTATTCCCCCGGTGAAGCGAAAGCCATCTCCATAAGGATACTATCCCACTTTCTGGGTCTGTCGGAGTACGAGTATTCCGTAGAGCCGAATGTCGTGATACCGAAACCCGATCTGACAAGGATGCAGAATGCCCTGGACGAGCTGGCTGCCGACAGGCCGGTCCAATATGTCATAGGTCAGGAAGAATTTGAGGGGCACATCTTCCATGTGGACGAATCAGTCCTCATACCCAGGCCCGAAACAGCCCAGTTATGCCGCCTTGTCGAAGCGGACATACGCAGGTCCCGTATCCGCGAGCCGAGGATTCTCGATGCAGGTACAGGTTCAGGCTGCATAGCATGGACATTGGCAGCGGCATTTCCCAAAGCGGAAGTATTTGCCATCGACAACGATGAAGCAGCCCTGAAAGTTGCCAGGGAACAGAAAATCTATCTGGACGAAGCCTGCCGCCAGCCCGTACCGGTGTCTCCCGTCTTTTTCAAGGCAGACATCCTGTCCGGTCCCCCGGAAGCTGAGGACAGGGACACCGGTGACATTCCCAATATGGAAGATCTGGACATACTGGTCTCGAACCCTCCCTACGTCTGCGACTCGGAAAAGGATTTCATGGCCCCCAATGTCCTTAACTATGAACCTGACACCGCACTCTTCGTACCCGACAGCGACCCGCTCCGATACTACAAGGCTCTGGCCGGATGGGCACAGGCACTGCTGATACCGGGAGGGAAATGCTGGCTGGAGATAAACGAGGCTTTCGGGCCACAGGTCAAGGAACTGTATGAAGGCAGGGGATTCAGTGAAGTCGAAATCCTGCAGGACCTGCATGGCAAGAACAGGTTCGTTACATTTACAAAATGGACTGTCATTTAAGCAGCCCGGAAGAAAGGACTGCACGGGCCAGATCCATGTCTTCAGGCGTAGTCAGCTTTATATTGAAGCGGCTGCCTGCACGGAAATGCAAAGGTACGCCGCTTTTTTCCACAACTGAAGCATCATCGGTAAACTCCGGGGAATAAGCTGCTTCATACGCCTTTTTCAATACCTCGGTATGGAAAATCTGAGGCGTCTGCACCAGGCGGTACCGGCTGCGGTCAACAATATGCGATGCCACGCACACACCCCCCGCTCCCGCATTCCCGTCACACAATTCCCGCATGGAATCCGCTACGGGAAGTACCGGAACCACCGCCGGATAATCTTCAGCCTCCGCGTATGCAGCCACAACATCCTCTCGCTTCATAAGCGGCCGTACACCGTCATGCACGGCCACAAGAGCTCCGTCAGGAAGATACTTCATTGCCTTTTTCACAGAATGGAAACGGGTGATTCCTCCGGAAATCAGGATATGCGGAAAAACAAAGTTGTTGTTTTTGCAATATTCCAGCCACATGCCCTTAATGGAAGGGTTGATTGAAATGATAATGCCGACCTTGAACGGCAGTGCCATAAACAGTTCTGCCGTACGTCGCAGAACCGGCTTGCCTAGCAGATCAAGCATCTGTTTGGGCAGCTCCGAGCCCATTCTGGAGCCGGTTCCACCCGCTGGAATTATGACAAATCTTTCACGCATAAACTTTGAGAAAATAATTTTTTCAAATGTACGATTTATATATTATTTATTGTTATTTTTGTGGCCGGATGCCATAAAAACGGCATAACAAAAAAGTTTTCTTACGATATGAGCCACGACAGAAAAATCCAGAGAGCACTGATCTCAGTGTACGACAAGAACCTCATTCTAGACATTGCCAATGAGCTGGTTAACCTCGGTGTGGAGATATTGTCCACAGGGGGTACCCAACAATACCTGACATCGCATAACATTCCTGTTACAGCAGTGGAGGATGTTACAGGATATCCGTCCATATTCGGAGGAAGGGTAAAGACCCTGCATCCCAAAGTCATGGGCGGCATACTGTACCGAAGGGAAGAGCAGGGAGACCTGGACGAGAGGGAAAAATACGGGATACCGGGCATCGACCTTGTAATAGTGGACCTCTATCCTTTCGAGGAATACGTAGCCAAGGGCGCATCCGAAGACGAGATAATCGAGAAAATAGATATCGGAGGCATAACCCTCATCAGGGCCGCCGCCAAGAACTTCCGCGACGTGATCATTGTGCCTGGCAAGGACTCGTACGCAGACCTGCTGGAGCTTCTGAAGTCGAAGAAAGGATTCTCTTCCATTGAGGACAGAAGGATGTTTGCGGCCAGGGCATTCCTTAAGAGCTCCGGATACGATACGCACATCTTCCAATACTTCAACCGCAAGGAGAACATACCTGCATTCACGGCCAGCGAAACGCGTCCCACACATCTGCGCTATGGCGAGAACCCCCATCAGAAGGCCATGTTCTTCGGGTCAGAAGATGCCCTGCCGGTTCAGCTGCACGGGAAGGAGATATCCTACAACAACATGCTCGACATCGAAGCGGCACTGGAGCTCATTTCGGACTTCGACCGTACCGCAGTTGCAGTCATCAAGCACAACAACGCATGCGGATGCGCCGAAGGTGCGACAGTACTCGAAGCATGGAATTCTGCGCTGGAGGCCGACCCGGTATCCGCTTTCGGCGGCATCATAGTGTCCAACAGACCTATAGACAAGGAGACTGCTGAGGAGATGCACAAGATATTCTTTGAAGTGATTATAGCTCCAGACTACTCTCCCGAAGCTTTGGAAATACTTGAAGGCAAGAAGAACCGCATAATACTGCGCAACGCTTCCGCCCGTCCTTCGGACATCAAGTTCAGGTCCATGCTGGGAGGCGTCCTGGTACAGGACAGGGACACTTTCAAGGAGTCTCCTGCAGACCTCAAGACCGTAACCAAGACGGAACCCACCCGCGGACAGATTGATGACATGCTTTTCGCCAACATAATAGTCAAGCACTCCAAGTCCAATGCGATAGTCCTTGCCAAGGACCACCGCCTGATTGCCAGCGGTATAGGACAGACATCAAGGGTTGATGCCCTCAAGCAGGCCATAGAGAAGGCGCACAGCTTCGGATTTTCCCTCGAAGGCGCCGTAATGGCTTCTGATGCATTCTTCCCGTTCTCCGACTGCGTGGAGATAGCCGACAAGGCCGGCATCAAGGCGGTCATCCATCCGGGCGGTTCCATCAGGGACAACGACAGCGTCGAATACTGCAACGCCCACGGCATGGCAATGGTCATGACCGGACACAGACACTTCAAACACTAACATACTCCAAACGAATTAAACCAATCAACCGATATGGGATTCTCATTTCTGACACAGGAACTGGCGATGGACCTCGGTACCGCCAATACCGTTATCCTTCAGGACGGAAAGATAGTTGTGGACGAGCCGTCCGTAATAGCCTTTGACCAGACGACAGGCAAAGCCATCGCCGTAGGACAGAAGGCCAAGCTCATGTACGAGAAGACAAACCCCAACATCAAGACAGTACGTCCCCTGCGCGACGGAGTCATTGCCGACTTCAATGCCGCAGAGCAGATGATCAGAGGTTTCGTCAAGATGATAAACTATAAACGGACATTCTTCACCCCCAACCTCAAAATGGTGATCTGCATCCCCAAAGGCAGCACTGAGGTTGAGATAAGGGCTGTCCGTGACTCAGCCGAGCATGCCGGGGCCAGGGACATCTACATGATCTTCGAGCCTATGGCTGCCGCAATGGGTATAGGCCTGGATGTCAATGCCCCTACCGGGAACATGATAGTGGACATAGGAGGCGGCACATCGGAAATCGCCGTAATATCACTCGGAGGCATCGTTACCAGTCAGTCCATCAGGGTTGCAGGAGACGTATTCACCTCCGACATCCAGCAGTACATGCGTCAGCAGCACAATATCAAGGTCGGAGAGATCACTTCCGAGGAGATAAAAATCCGCATCGGTGCTGCCATCCCCGACCTGGAAGAAACACCCGAACCGTTCATAGTGCGCGGCCCCAACCTGATGACAGCCCACCCCGTCGAGATCGCAGTCACAAGCCAGGAAGTGGCACACTGCCTGGACAAGTCAGTGGCAAAGATAGAGACAGCAGTGCTCCAGGTTCTCGAACAGACTCCTCCGGAGCTGTATCAGGACATCGTACAGAAAGGCATCTTCCTAACAGGAGGCGGGGCCCTGCTTAGAGGTCTTGACAAGCGTCTGTACGACAAGATAAATATACCGTTCCATGTGGGAGAAGATCCGCTGCGGGCAGTGGCCAGAGGCACCAGCATAGCGCTGAGAAATCCTTCCCAGTATCCATTCCTCATGCGGTAGCCTTCCCTGAGACTGCTGATGAAAGGCCGGAACCAATACATACTGCACCTTGTCAACCTTCTTGTATTTATCCTGCTGGAAGCGGCCGCACTTTGGCTCATATCCGGCAACAGTGTCGTGCAGCGCTCCGATATAGTCAATTCCATATCGTCCGTAACCAACACGCTGTCGTCGGGCTTCGGGAACATAAGCGGATATTTCAGGCTAGGCAAAGTCAACCGTACACTGGCTGACGAGAACGCATCGCTCCGCCAGGAAAATGACATGCTGCGCATCGCACTGGGCAATCTGGCCGCTGCAGATTCCCTTACGATGCCGCCGGCAAGTCCCCTGTTTGACTACATCCCGGCCCAAATCGTATCCAACAGCACAGACCGGCTGCACAACATCCTTATCATAGACAAAGGCCGCAGCGACGGCATCAAAGAAGACATGGGAGTAATTACGTACCGTGGCCTGGTCGGGTATGTCCTGAGTACAAGCGAACATTACTCGAAAGTATCCTCACTGCTGGACATAGACAATATGGCCAGCGCCACCCTTTCGAGAACCAATACGTTCGGTGTCCTCAGATGGAACGGACAGAGCGCAAGACGGACCATTCTGCACGACATTCCCGTACATACCGTATTCGAAGAGGGAGACACGGTAGTTTCGAGCGGTTACTCACTCATATATCCTCCCGGGATACCGGTCGGGACAGTGGTAAGGCACGAGCTCCGCGACGGAGTCAATTATGACCTTACCATAGAACTGTTCGAAGAATTTCCCAGACTCAGGCAAGTTTATGTGGTATCACGCAGGGACATCCACGAAATAGAGGCCCTTACAGACGAAGGGGCGGAACAGGGAGGTGACAGGCCATGACAGCTGCCAGACACATAATTCTTGCACTGCTGCTTATCCTGGCACAGGCAGCCATCGACAATTACGTCAACATGACAGTATATCTGGACATTGCACTCTGCCTGTATATAGTCCTGACACTTCCGCCCAGATGGGGGGCAATACCGTCGATGATTGTCGGATTTGCAGTAGGGATTATTGTAGATGTACTTGGAAACGGCATCATAGGCATGTCGGCAGCTGCAATGACGGCCGTAGCCCTGTGCCGGAAAACAGTATTCCGCATAGCCGCTCCCAGAGAAAAGGAAAAACGCCAGGACATAGGCACAATGGGACTGAGAAACTTTATTCTCTACACCCTGCCTCTGACTCTGGTCTACCTGCTGGTATACATCCTGCTGGACAGTTCCGGATTCCGTCCTGCAGGACAGAATCTGATACGTACCGGCATATCCCTGGCCGCCAATACGGCCATCATGGGATTCCTGTATGCCATAACCTCTGACAACGGCAGAAGAAAATAACAGCCATGGCATCAGACAACCACAGATTCCAATATCTCATGATAGGCCTGGCCGCGGCATTCCTGATACTGGCCACACAGCTTTTCCGTCTGCAATTGCTTGACAACAGCTTCAAGGTCAGCGCCGACAACAATGCCCTGTACTACCAGACGCGGTATCCGGCCAGAGGCCTGATTCTGGACAGGCACGGGAAAGTACTCGTAGGGAACAAAAACACCTACGACATCATGGTCACCCCACGATACGTCAAAAATCTGGACACGATGGAACTGTGCAGGATTCTGGACCTGAGCCCCGAGTTCGTGCGCAACAGATTCCGCGAATACCGCCAGTACCGCACCCGCATAGGATACAGGACCGTCACGTTTGTCAGCCAGATCTCACAGGAGCAGTACAGCCGGTTCATCGAAATGGCCCATAAATTCCCCGAATTCAAGGGAGTCCCCCGCACAACCAGAATGTATCCGTACAACGCGGGGGGAAACCTGCTGGGATATGTAACGGAGGTGGACCGTGATTTTCTGGACAAGCACCCTGACTACACTGTCGGTGACTACACAGGCCGTACCGGACTGGAGGAGACTTGCGAACCCATGCTGCGCGGAGAGAAGGGCTACAGCATCTACCTGCGTGATGCCAGCAACCGCATACAGTCATCATACCACGACGGAGCCTTCGACAAGCCGGCTGTCGCAGGAACGGATGTAACATCGACCATAGATGCCGAGCTGCAGAACTACGGTGAAGAACTTATGCGCAACAAAGTAGGATCCGTAATCGCGATAGAACCGGCCACAGGAGAAATACTGTCCATGATATCCTCGCCCGGCATAGATGTCTCGGTACTGGGGGAGATCAACAAGCATTACAGCAGCATAGCTGCAGACCCATTCAAGCCCATGTTCAACAGGGCCGTGATGTCACCGCAGCCTCCAGGATCCGTGTTCAAGCTTGTAAACGGCCTGATAGGGTTGCAGGAAGGGGTCGTGGGGACAAAAACGGAATTTCCATGCCACAACGGATTCTCTGCCCGCGGCATAACTGTAGGATGCCATAGCCACAAATCCCCTGTAGACTTCACTGAGGCCATCATGGTATCATGCAACTCCTACTTCTGCTATCTGTTCCGCGACATTCTGGAAAATCCGGCATACGGTTCCGAATCCAAAGCCCTGGACAAGTGGGCCGAATATGTACGAAGTTTCGGATTCGGCACCAGACTCGGTTCAGACTTCCCCTCCGAAACGCCGGGTTTCGTACCCACCTCCAGGACCTATGACAAAGTATACGGTCAGGGAGGCTGGAAAGCCCTGTCAGTGATATCCCTGTCCATAGGCCAGGGGGAACTTGGATGCACTCCCCTGCATCTCGCCAATCTGGCCGCAACAATTGCCAACAGGGGATGGTACCGGATTCCCCATATCGTAAGATACCACGGCAACGATACCATCGATGCGCAGTACAGCCGCAAACATCTGACCATGGTCGACACGTCTCACTTCGAGAAGGTGATCGAAGGCATGTACCAGGCAGTCAACGCTCCATACGGTTCAGGGGCCACGGCCAGGGTAGCGGCAGTAGAAGGCCTGGACATCTGCGGAAAGACCGGGACGGCCGAGAACCCGCACGGGGACGAACATGCAGTATTCGTCTGCTTCGCCCCGAGGGAGAATCCGCAGATTGCAATAGCCGTGTACATAGAAAATGCCGGATACGGAGCTACCTGGGCTGCCCCTGTAGCCTCCCTGATGGTAGAGAAATACCTCAACGGCACCATATCACCAGAAAGGAAATGGCTGGAACAGAAAATGCTGGATGCGAATCTGCTCCACAAGGTTCCGGCCAGCCCTGACTACGTACCGCCCAAAAAAGACAAGCGATGAGTCCCGCAGGAAAAACATACAGGAATCTGGACTGGATACTGATAGTCTGCTACGTGCTGCTGGCAGTCTTCGGATGGATCAACATATACTCCGCCACCTACAGCGAAGAAGCAGCAGGCATATTCTCCCTGGCATCGCGAAGCGGCAATCAGCTCCTGTGGATAGGAATTGCCTCACTGGCAGGGATTGTTACCCTCTTTCTCAACATCCGGTTCTACAAGAGCATTGCCTGGCCACTATATGCCCTGTCTGCCGTATTGCTTGTGGCCGTACTTGTGCTGGGGCACGAAGTGAACGGATCCAAATCCTGGCTCAGTCTTCCAGGAGGATTCGCCATACAGCCTTCAGAATTTTCCAAAATAGCCACGGCCCTGTGCCTGTCCAGAGTGATGGGGTCCTACGGCTACAGACTTTCCAGGACCGCCGACTTCCTCAAAGCAGCAGCCATAATAGCCATACCCGTCGGACTCATCGCACTTGAGCCAGACATCGGAACCATATTGGTCTATTGTTCGTTGGCTTTCATGCTGTACCGCGAGGGACTGCCCGGCAGGGTGCTGGGTTATGCCGGATTTGCAATCCTCATTTTCCTGATATCCCTCAAATTCTCCCCCTTCGTCTCCATACTGACAGCAATCGGTACCATCGGCATCCTCAGGGCTGTCCGCTACAGGGCGCCCGTCCGTATTGTACTGATCTATGCCGTCTTCATAACAGCAGCAGCATTCATTCCCAAGCTGCTCTCCCTGGATGCCGTGGCCCGCTTCACGGGCATGGCCCCAGAATACTGGCTGCTCATACTCATTGCCCCGTTCCTGATATGGTTCATCATCTATAATATAAGGAACAAGCTCAAAGGATGGGGCTTCTACGTAATGTCGCTGGCTGTTTCACTGGTGCTGATATTCTCAGTAGACTTCATATTCCACAATGTACTCAAGCCGCACCACCGCGACAGGATAGAAAACCTTCTGGGCATATCCGAAGACCTCATGGGAGCAGGATACAATGTCAATCAGTCCAGAATTGCAATAGGCTCCGGAGGACTGGCCGGCAAAGGATTCCTGGAAGGTACACAGACCAAGTTCAACTTCGTTCCGGAACAGAGTACAGACTTCATATTCTGCACCATCGGGGAAGAATGGGGCTTTCTGGGAAGCATTACGGTCCTGGTACTGTATCTCATCATCATCATACGCATCGTGACCTCCGCCGAAAGACAGAAGGAAAACGGACTCAGAGTATACAGCTACTGCGTCGCTTCAATCATATTCATGCATGTTTTCGTGAACATAGGCATGACTATAGGCATAATGCCCGTAGTCGGAATTCCTCTGCCGCTGGTCAGCTACGGCGGTTCATCTTTCCTGACTTTCACATTGCTGCTGTTCATCCACTTGAGATTTGACCTAGAAAGATGGAAATAGGTGTAGTGCTATTTGAAAATTTTACTATTTTTGAAGTTTGTAAGAAAATTAACTAACAAATAGTAATAAAAACACTGACTATGCCACTAAATTTCGTAGACAGACACAATGGTCCGAGACAATCTCAGATCAGACACATGCTGGACGTCATCGGTGTCGGCTCCGTCGATGAGCTCATAAGGCAGACCATTCCTGCTGACATACTGCTCAGCGAGCCGCTCAAGCTCGACGGACATGTATCCGAACACGCCTATCTGGCACGTCTCAAGGAAATAGCTTCCAAAAACATGAACTTCAGGTCCATGATAGGACTCGGATTCTACGGCACGGCATCGCTGCCCGTAGTTACCCGCAACATATTCGAGAACCCTTCATGGTACACATCCTACACTCCCTATCAGGCCGAGATATCCCAGGGACGTCTCGAAGCTCTCATCAATTTCCAGACGATGATTTCATCCCTCACCGGTTTCCCGATGTCCAACTGCTCGATGCTGGACGATGCCACAGCTGCCGGAGAAGCGATGAGGATGATTCACGAACTGCGCCCCCGCGAAGCTGTCAAAGCCGGAAAGAATACGTTTTTCGTTGACAGCAACATATTCCCGCAGGTCCTTTCCGTCATTGAGACCAGAGCCAAAGGATTGGGAATAAAAGTCGTAATCGGTGACTGGAAAGAAGTTCTCGCAAACGGATTCGATCCCGAATGCTACGGAGCACTGCTGCAGTACCCGGCGGCCGACGGAGAAGTGCGCGACTACAGCGCATTCTGCGAAGCAGCACACAAGGCCGGCATACTGGTTGCCGCACACTGCGATATACTCGCACTGGCCATCATGAAGGAACCGGCCGCATGGGGAGCCGACGTAGCAGTCGGAACAGCCCAGCGATTCGGACTCGGCATGGGCTACGGCGGCCCTACAGCCGGATGGATGGCTACACGCGACGAATACAAGAGACATCTCCCGGGACGAATTATAGGAGTATCCGTAGACCGTCTCGGCAAACCTGCTCTCCGTCTGGCACTTCAGACCCGCGAGCAGCATATCAAGAGAGAGAAGGCCACATCCAATATCTGCACTGCCACGGCCCTCATGGCTGTAATGTCAGGCATGTATGCCGCCTACCACGGTCCGGAAGGCATAAGGGAGATAGCGATGAACGCTTTCAACTATGCACATGCCATGGCAGCCCTGCTCCGCAAAGGCGGGTACACCCTGGCGCATGACAGCTTCTTCGACACAATACGCATACTCAATGTCAATGCCGGAGAGATCCGTGAGAAGGCGGAAGCCGCACATATCAACTTCTACTATCCCGATGACCAGACCGTCCAGATCTCTTTCGACGAACTGTCCGACTGCGCAGAGGCGGTGAAGATAGCCGGTATCTTCGGAGTAGAGGCAGAATGTGCACGCGGAACAGAATATCCCGTTCCCATGAAAAGGGAAAGTGCCATCCTGGCAGAGAGCGTATTCAACAAATACCACTCGGAGACCGAGATGATGCGTTACATCAAGAAACTTGAACGCAAGGACATCTCCCTTACACACTCCATGATACCTCTCGGATCCTGCACCATGAAACTCAATGCCGCTGTGGAGATGCTCCCTCTTAGCTGGAGTGAGCTCACAGACGTACATCCGTTTGCACCCACATGGCAGACCGAAGGCTACAACCAGATAATATCTGAACTGGAGCACGACCTCTGCACCATCACAGGTTTCGAGCGCTGCTCCCTCCAGCCCAACTCAGGTGCTGCAGGAGAATATGCCGGCCTCATGACCATCCGCCGCTACCTTGAGGCTCAGGGACAGGGTGCCCGCAATACTATGGTCATCCCTACTTCAGCCCACGGAACCAATCCGGCAAGTGCCGCCATGGCAGGTTTCAACATCGTTCTGGTAGGCTGCGACGAACACGGCAACATCAATGTGGACGAACTGCGCCAGAAAGCTGAAGCCAACAAGGAGACTCTCGCAGGAATCATGATCACCTACCCTTCCACACATGGAGTGTTCGAGGTCAAGATACGCGAGATCTGCAACATCATACATGAAAACGGAGGACAGGTATATATGGACGGAGCCAATATGAACGGCCAGGTAGGCATTACCAATCCTGGGTTCATAGGCGCCGACGTATGTCATCTCAACCTCCACAAGACATTCGCTATGCCCCACGGCGGTGGCGGTCCCGGAGTCGGTGCCATCTGTGTATCGGCCCACCTCGCCCCGTATGTACCCGGACATCCCGTTATGCCCCAGTGTGGAGGTCACGGTGTGACGGCTGTGGCTTCAGCTCCCTACGGAAGCCCTCTGCTCGCTCCCATCACCCACGCCTACATCAAGCTGCTTGGACCTGACGGACTCCGCAAGGCAACCGAGATGGCCATTGTCAACGCCAACTACCTTGCATCCCGCCTTTCCAAAGAATTCAACATCTACTACACCGGTGTTACCGGCCGCGTAGCCCACGAA
Source organism: uncultured Bacteroidales bacterium (assembly GCA_944326245.1). Classification (GTDB taxonomy): domain Bacteria; phylum Bacteroidota; class Bacteroidia; order Bacteroidales; family UBA932; genus Coprenecus. The sequence goes on along the minus strand of CALVDF010000006.1, from coordinate 4,159 downwards.
TGCATCGTGGACCTGCAGAACTTCAAGGCAGACTACGGAGTAGATGCCACAGACATCGCAAAACGTCTGATGGACTACGGATTCCATGCTCCCACCCTCTCATTCCCCGTACACGAAACCCTGATGGTAGAACCGACCGAGAGCGAATCCCTCGAAGAGCTCGACCGCTTCGTGGACGCCATGATCAGCATCAAGATGGAATGCGAGGCAATAAAGGAAGGCAAGGCAGACAAGGCCGACAATGTAGTCAAGATGGCTCCCCACACAGCTGAGGAAGTCTGCTCAGACTCATGGGCACATCCCTATTCCCGCGAACAGGCAGCATACCCTCTTGAGTGGATTCGTGACAACAAGTTCTGGCCCGCATGCGCAAGGGTAGACAACGGATACGGAGACCGTAACCTCGTACCTGTAGTCAAATAACTCCTTACACACAACAAAAAACAATCAAATGAAACAAAAATTTCTGAAAATTGCACTTCTTTCGGCAATCTCCTTTACTGTATTGGACTCTTGCCAAAAGGTGACTCCGGCACCGGATACAATCCAAATTTCCCAGAAGGAGGTCACTCTCGGTCCCGAGGGTGGCAGCTTCACCATAGATGTCACATCCTCGACTGAGTTTACTGTATCCAACAATGCATCATGGCTGCAGATGTCCCCAAAGGAAACCAGCTACACTTCCGGCACCATAACTTTCACTGCTCAGACCAACAGTGAGATTACAGACCGTCAGGCACGAGTAATCTTCAAGACGACTCAAGTTGCCGACACTCTTTATGTCACCCAGTCCGCAGCAGAAGACGAGCTGTACAATGAGTTTATAGGTTGCATAGTCCCCGGATTCTACACCCAGAGTTTCGGAAACTTCACATACGAAGATTTCACCTCCCAGTATTCCATCACACAGCAGCCGGACAAAGGGCTTTCCACCCACAGAATCCTTACTATCAAACCTGGCCGCTTCGTGACTCTTTCAGGCCTGCCTTCAGGACTCAGCCAGGGATCGGAATGTTCTCTCACGATTGTCCAGAACTTTACGGACATGATGACCAACAGATATACCAGGACATTCACTGTTGAGAAAACCGAAGGTCCCCTGGTATGGATCTACAGCCACGATTACAGACAAGGAGCCATAATAACCAACGAACCGACATCACTATGACACATACAAGAACAATTCTCAGGGCTACTCTGACAATGCTGGCCCTCGCATTTGCCGCAATTCCGGCTCTTGCCGTAAAAGCTATACCGCATCCGGTCAAGGTAACACAACCTGACGGTACCACAATCACCATCCAGGTGCACGGAGACGAATTCCTCCACTGGACAACAGCAGGAGGCGCGCTTGTATCCAAAGGCCCTGACGGATTCTACTACTACGCAGAATTCAACAATGACGGTTCCGTAACCAGGACAGCCAACAGGGTATCGTCTTCATTCGCCATGCCTACAGGCACATCCACGGTAACCCCTCCTCCGGCAGCCATTGCCGCAGCCATGATCAGGAGGCAGGCCGCCGATGCCATCAGGACCGGGAACGGACTGGGAATGGGATCAAACCACTTCCTGGTACTCCTGATAGAGTTCAAAGACCTGCAATTCACCGTAGACAACCCCAATGAATCCTTTACCAGACTTCTGAACGAGCCCGGATACAGCGACAACGGTGGTACAGGATCTGCAGCCGACTATTACACTGAAAACTCCTCAGGAATGTTTACCCCGGTATACGATGTATACGGTCCTATCAAAGTAAACGGAGGATACGCCGAATACGGAAACAACGACCAGGGGAGCGAAAGGGCCGACTTCCTTCTGGTAGAAGCATGCCAGCTGGCAGACAGCCAGATCGATTTCAGCAAATACGACCTCGACAATGACGGAATCGTAGACAACATCTTCTTCTTCTTTGCAGGACACAACGAGGCCGAAGGTGCCGGTGACGACTATATCTGGCCCCACAAATGGAACGTATTCAGACCCAGCTACAGCAACTTCGACGGTAAAAGGCTCGACTCCTACGCATGTACCTCAGAATACAGCGGATCAAGGGGCACCAACATGGCCGGAATCGGCACTTTCTGCCACGAATTCGGACATGTCATAGGTCTTCCTGACTTCTATGATACAGACTACGACCAGAACGGCTACGCCGCTGCCCTCGGAATGCTGTCTCTCATGGACGGAGGTTCATACAACAATGAAGGACGCACTCCCCCTTACCTTGGAGGACTCGAAAGATATATCCTCAACTGGCTTGAAGATATGACAGAATGGACCGATAACGGTGTCAAGACACTGCAACCCGTCCAGAACAACGCAGTATACTACATCCCTACAGACAACAACGGAGAATTCTTCCTGATGGAGTACCGCAACGGTGAAGGCAACGACAAATACCTTCATTCCACAGGTATTGCCCTCTATCACGTGGACCAGTCCGGCAACAGAGTCGGTGGAACAACTGCCAGAAACCTTTGGGCAAACTGGGGCAACTACAACTCCATCAACAGCTATGCCGAGCACCAGTGCTATGACGTAATAGAATCATGCGGATACGAAACAGTCAATGCAAGTCTTGGCAATGTACTGTTCCCCGGCAACAGCAATGTCACCACAATCAGCCCTACCTCGGACATGAGTCTCATGTGCTGGGACAACACTCCCGTCAACTGCATCATATCAGACATATCCCTGGAGGGAAGCGTTGCCACCCTTACCTTCAACATGAGCAAGTCAGGAGACCCCATAAAAGAGTTCATGGACCAAGGCATCAACGCCATCTTCCTTGAAAAAACGAAATTCAATGCCGGTGACAATCTGGAGCTGCTGCTAAGCTTAAGCAATACCGTTCCCGCCACCACCGAATGGTACATGGACGGTCAGAAGCAGGAGGCCGAAAGCGTCGTACTTACCTCTGGGACACACATCCTCCAGGCAGTACTTACATACAGCGACGGTTCGGTTGAAACCCTCACTACCAAAATAGAAGTCCAGTAAACCCGACACCGGGACAGACCTGACTTCCGGAGAGAAACTGACTTCCGGACAAAATGAGGCCGACCCAAAGAGGTCGGCTTCTCTTTTTATAGCACAATCCGCTCTGCCAAAAACAATTCGCTTAGCCGGAAACGATTCATTTTATGAAAGGATAAGGAAGACATCCGGCCGCTATTTGCCAGCCCCCCCAGACCGTCATGCCTCCAGGTTGCCGCCAAATTCCTCTTTATTGCCAAAGCGTTCAGGTTACCAGGTCACCAGTCCGCCAGGTGACCAGAACTACAGGTAACCAGAGCGCAGCCTTACTCTATTCTGATTCCCTTTTTTTTACCGGCTGTCCTTTTTGAAGCAGCCCCCAACGTCACCCTCGGACATCACTCCCTGACATCACTCCCTGACATCACTCCCTGACATCACTCTCGGACTCACTCCCGGACATCACTCCCGGACTCACCACCAGACGTAAATTCCTTCTGAAAAACCTGATTCTCTGGGTAGACCCATTGCTAAGACATGACGCAGGACTCTTCAGAGCTGTTCCATCTGCTTCCGTATCTCACAGACCTCAGTCCTCTTCCTCTTCCGCCTGCGCAGGTGAACCATTTCCCGCATTTTCCGTTCACCTGCGGAAGAAGGATGGATGAGGGAAGCCGGGCGGTTGCCCTGCAGGGGTCCCTCACAGGGGGTGCCTCTCCCCATCGCCTGCACCGCCTGCGCAGGTGAACCCTTTCCGACATTTTCGGTTCACCTGCGGAAAAGGGAGGACGGATAGGATGGCCTGCATGCGCCAGTCGCTTGAGGGAGCCCCCCTACCGCGCTGGAAGGTGTCGTTTCCTGAAAAAGGTTGACTCAAGTTGTCCTATCAGAAAGAAAAAAGTTGACTCAGTTAATAAAAATATTTAATAAAAAGTTTATTCCTGAAAAAAGTTGACCTAAATCTGTTTTTGGTTGTGTCGTTTCCTGAAAAAGGTTGACTCAAGTTGTCCTATCAGAAAGAAAAAAGTTGACTCAGTTAATAAAAATATTTAATAAAAAGTTTATTCCTGAAAAAAGTTGACCTAAATCTGTTTTTGGTTGTGTCGTTTCCTGAAAAAGGTTGACTCAAGTTGTCCTATCAGAAAGAAAAAAGTTGACTCAGTTAATAAAAATATTT
>CALVDF010000005.1 GCA_944326245.1 uncultured Bacteroidales bacterium | reverse complement strand
GGTGACGCATTGTCAAAGTCAGGAAATAATACATTTTTTTTATCCTGTTGCGAGTCAACTTTTTTCAGGATAAGACAAGGTGCCGACGATATGCCCAAACCGTCACCACCTTCCAGCGCGGTAGGGGGGCTCCCTCAAGCGACGGGCGCATGCAGGCCATCCTATCCGTCCTCCCTCTTCCGCAGGTGAACCGAAAACGCGGAAAATGGTTCACCTGCGCAGGCGGAGCAGGCGATGGAGAGAGGCACCCCCTGCGGGAGACCCATGCAGGGCAACCGCCCGGCGTTCCTCTTCCCTCCCTTTTACGCAGGTGAACCGAAAATGCGGGAAAGGGTTCACCTGCGCAGGCGGGAGGGGCGGCGGGAGTGAGGAAGTCTTTGACCGGGTAACTGCAGACGGGATATCGAGGGGACTCTTTGACCGGGTAACTGCTGGCGGGCCAAGGTGGTAGTCCATTAAAAAAGAGAGGCGGACCTCAAAAGAGATTTTGAGGTCCGCCTCTTTATAGTGAAACGTATTGCTTTTCTATAAGAAACGCGCCGCGCTGTATTCTAGAAGAAACGTGCCCTGTTGTCAACAATATTTCCTCTCTTGTTGAAGATGGATGAAAGGTTGTTGATCTGGTAGGCCTCTACCTGGGCTGCGCGGATCTTGGCATCGTCCTCGGTGTAGAATGCTCCTGTCTCGCGGTCAAGAACGTTGAACACATACACTCCGATATTGCCTGCAACAGGACCGCATATCACTCCGGGCTCGGCACCTGCAACCGCACCTACGAATGCAGGCTCGGTAGAAGTGGATGTCATGCTGCCGAATGTGATGCCGTCACGGGTACTTACTGTCTGTCCAAGAGCCTCGGCTACCGAATTGATATCGTTGAGGCCCTGTATCTTAGACGCTACCTCAGCCTTTACCTTTTCAGCTCTCTTCTGATTTGTGAGAAGGTAACGTATGGTAGCTGCCACATTGTTGACAGGCGTATATCCGTCTTCGCGGATAGCTTTGAGAGCAACGACAAAGAAGATATTGTTGTTGACAGTGATGATGGGAGACACATCACCTACCTTGGTCTTGTCGTCATATATCCAGCGGATAACCTCCCTTACATCGTTGTAGCGGGAAAGCTGGCGTGCACTTTCAAGTACATTGTTGGCTGGCACTACAGGAAGATCCTCTTCCACAGTGATTTTTTCGAAGTTCTCCAGCTTGCCTTCACTGCGGGAAGCCAGATCATTGGCCTTGGCATAGTAGTCCTGGAATGTTTCCTTTCCTGCCAAAGCCTCCTTCGAGAGGATGGCCAGCTGCACTTTCCTGACAGGTGCGGTCCTGTCTGTAACAGTCACTACGTGCACTCCGTAGTCAGTGTCTATCTTGGCAATGGTTCCGGGCCTCATGCTCAAGACTTCCTGCATGCCGGGAATCATTGATGTCTGGGTCATCCAGCCTATGTCGCCAGGATTAGCCACGTTGGGATTCTTGTCGAGCGAATACTGGCTGGCCAAAGCGGTAAAGTCGCCGCCGTTGTTGAGAACGTTGATGAGACTGTCAGCCTGATTGTCCGAACCGAAAGGCAGAAGGATATGGCGTACGAAGGCCGAATCAGACATGTTCTTTACATCATTGACACGCACAGCGTAGAAAGTATTGTCTTTTCTGAAAACAGGCATCACACCAGGATTCCTGCCGAAGGCAAACTCGTCGACTTCAGGGAACTGGGAAGCCAGCTCTCCTTTCTTGAAATAATAGTCCTGCAGAGGGGTATCAGAGTTGAGTGACAGGAAACTCTTGAGGTTGCCTGTAGTGGAGAACTCTTCGAAAAGACCGTCTATTTCATCCTTTGCAGCCTGTATGTCCGCTTCTGAAGGAACTACTTCGTATGCCACAAACTCCACGTCACGGGATGCATTCTGGCGGTAGTTTTCGATATGGGCACGGTAATAATCCTCTACTTCCTTGTTGCTGACCTGTATGGTTGAATCCACCTCGAAGCCGAAAGGCACAAGAACGAACTCAACGTCGGACGAAGTATTGTTCTCTTCGATCTGACGGCGCAGCTCTACTGGAGTAAGCACATCGCTGGCAGCGAGCAATGAGGTATACTTGATCATGTACTGCTGAGATGTCATGTTCTGCTGAAGGAAACTCCAGTACTGGGCCAGATTGCCGGAAGCGTCCCCGGGAATGGCATGGATGAAATCCATCAGTCTTTCCCTGCTGAATTTGCCGGAAGCATCCAGAAATACAGGGTCAGACGAAAGAACGGGAGATATCTCCTTGCCCTGACTCAGATCCACAAGCTCGTCGTCACCTACTGTTATCCCGGCACGCTGTATCTCAGGAATGATGTACCACTGTGTTATGAGATTCTGCCATGCCGTCTCGTTGATTGCCTGCATGGCCTCCTCAGATACGGACTGACTGCCTGAAGTGAGCGTATAGATGTTGGTATAATAGTCCACCTGCTGCTGGAACTCATTGTAACGCACCTTCTTGCCGTCTATCTTACCTACGTCGTACTTCGATGAGAAGTAGCTGAGGGTTGTCTCAAGCGTAGTAGGATCAATGATAAAAGATAACAGTGCCACCGCAATGAGCACTGTGATAAGAATACCGAGCTTGACTCGAATTTTCTCTAATACTGCCATTTTATTTCAATTTACAACGTTCTGAAAATAGGGTGCGAAGATAATAATTTTATTTTTATCTCGGGTATCTGGGACCAATAAAATTAACGGTATCCTCATAAACCCTGCCTGTTGTGTCGTTGGATATTATGCCATATCCGTCAAAGGGCCTGAGGAGCTGGGCGTCCCTGGCCCTCTCGTCCGATTCCATCCCGTAACCCTGCATGAAACCCTGGGGAGAATAAAGTCTGACATAGCAGTCAGTATATATCTTCTGCCGTTCACGGTCCCAATACAGTGTGTCCGTCATGAGCCTCTGCCCCTCCAGATAGTTGGTTATCACAACATTGCCGTAAGCAGACCACTGCTCGGTATCCCCTGACACCTTGTGTTCGGCCTTGTCCGAGACAATCTGCGTCTCCAGAAGACCTTCTTCATTGTATGCCAGGACATTGAACCCTTCCGGAAACAGCTCCATGGATTCGTCGGTACCCAGTTCGTACCTTTCCATCCTGGGTGCCACAAGCCTCATCTGCACCACCCCGTTTTCGGTCTGCGCGGCATTCATGTCCAGAATCACCTGCGTCGGAGCCGATGAGATCTGGTCCGCATCGACACTGCGGAGTTTGTTGGCGCATGATACAGCAATGGTAGCAATCCACAGGACTGCTACCATTTTAACCGCTTTGCAGGACTTCCTTTTGAGGGCCATTGCTATTTCTGGGTCCTGACAGTAGTAGACTCGCTCATACCGTTGCAGTTGACCTGGAAACGGTCACCGTCCACCACGTCATACATGAATGCATCCGACTGCAGAGGATAGTACTGACGGTAGGTAGCTATCTGCTTGTCTACATCTCCTGCCATGCTGGGGTCTGTATTCTTTGCCTTCAGCATATAGTCTGTAGCAACCCAGAAGTGGGCACGTGACTCAATGGGGTTACCCTCGCACTTTACCGTGCTCCAAATGGATCCGATGAGATAATAGGATTTTGCCTTCCAGGTTGAAGACTCTGCGGCCTTCTTGGCGGCAGCCACAGCTTCCGCATTGCGGTGAAGCTTTGAGAACAGGTATGTGGCAAGCTCGAAATTGTACTCGGCATCCTTCTCGGCGTCAGAATCCTCGAAGGCGATTGCCTCGTTCATATACTTGATGGCCTGGTCTCCTCCGTCAGGAAGGGCTGAATAAAGCTGGAAAAGCAGATGTGCGGAATTGGAAGAAGGATCCACCTGGTAAAGGCCTTCAACGGCTTTCAGGAAAAGTTCCTGATCGGTACATCCTGTTGACGAGAACAGGGCGACGATATTTGACAGCACCGCCTTGTCCTGAGGATTGGCTTCATATCTGGGCTGGAATACGGCAACAAGGTTGTCACAGCTTGCCACACCGCTGCCGGCAAAGAGACTTTCAACATCTTCAATGGCATTGTCTACGGCTTTGGAAGGCTTGGCGGCCTTGATCTGCTCGAGCACCTCAATACTCTTCTCGAAAGCGGAGAACACGTCAGAGTCCATCAGCCTGCCTGACTTGTAAAGCTGAATGGCATAGTTGACATACCTTACGGCCACAGTAGTGGAGGTCTTTTCCTTTGCTACATCGAGTACTTCCCCGAGGGCATTGTAAACATCCATCTCACTGCCCGGTTCCGCGTAGTTCATCATATCCACGGCCCTGTTGCCGAGAGCTGTCACTCTGTATTTGGGATAATATTCAAGTCTCAGCTGGTGGAGCATCATGAGGGTATCCACAAGCTCTTTCTTCCTGATGGGGTTGTTCCTGTATTCCCTGATCTCATTTCTCATGATCTTCATGCCGTCGATAAGCATGTTCTGGCTTGCCGTAGGAGGACAGATACTGATCGCCTTACGCCAGTTGGGTGCTGCGTCCTTGAGATTGTTCTGTTTCTCATACTGCGTATAGAATGAAAGATACTTTACACACTCGGCACTGTCCGGGCCGTACTTTCCCTGAGAGAAAGCGAAAATAGAGATGAATAATGCAACTGCTGATACTAGAATACGTTTCATATATTAAAATTAAATTTATTATTAGTCATATCTGTATTTGACAAACCAAATGTCATGAAGATTAATGTTCACGATAAAATTTACATACCTTTCCCTCACAAGGTCATTCCTGAGCGTTCCTCTCTGACCCAGATCGACGGCAACACTGACAGCGTTGTGCCATCTGTATATGGGGAATGAAGCTCCGAACGTGATACCGAAAGCATTGATCTGATGCCCCGCAACGTTGACATAGGACTGCTCGAAATAGGCTCCTGCCCGGTATGTAACCCTTTTCATGTAATAGCGTATATCGTATCTGTTGGGAGTAATCTCGAAACCGGCCCTGTAGTACCTGGCTGCCGATGCGGAAAAATTGCTCCATGTACTGTTGTCAGGGAAAGAGGCCTTATGCCAGTTCTGCTGCAGATAATCTACTCCTACGGCCCACTTGTCCTTGACCCTGAAAGACATGCCGGCTCCGAACTCGTCAGCTATGGTGAGGTTCCCGGAAGACAGGGCGTTGTCGTAAAGAACAGTATCCGCTCCCGAATAGGCATATTTTACTGCTTCCCCGTTCATTCTGCTGGACAGACGGTAGGTTCCTCCCAGTACCAGTTCCGACTTGCCGATCGGCTGGATGTACTGTATTCCGAATTTTCCGGAAAAACTGTGCACCTTGTAATTCCATCCTGTGTATACCGTCTTGTAAGCCGAAGAAGAATTGAACAGGATATCGTTGTGCTTGTTCATGAATCCGAAATAATAGATACTCTGTGCCCCGATCGAAATCCGGTCGAAAAACATTACGGAAGCACCGACGAAGAGCTGATATATGCTGCCGGTCCCGTACTGCTGGTATTTCACATCACCGATATCCGCAACTATGTTTTCGTTTGTCTCAGTACTCTGGAACTTGTAGCCAATGTCACTGAAAGGGGATATACCTACCACGATCGCCGAACTCTTGTATATCGGGAATGTGAACGCGATGTTCTGCATATTGAATACATTGTATGCAGATTTATTGTATGAATCATTGAAATAGGAGTTCTTCTGGTTGACTCCGAAATCAAACATGAAGGAAAGGGTATCACGTGCAGTGATGGAAGCCGGATTGGCGAGGTTGATGAATCCGTTGTCCCTCATGCCTATTCCTATGCCACCCATAGAGTAGTTATAGGCCGAACCGTCGGACGCTATCTTTCCCACACCGAACATAGAGTATGGCGAATATGAGCCGAGGGCATCGATCCACTGCCCCCAGAGTGAGGTTGCCGAGCAGAGAACCGCCATTGCCGCCACCAAGGCCCTATGTAGGATAATTTTCCCTTTAAACATTGAATTGCGCTATTTTGGACAACCCCGTAAAAACAAGGTTATAAACTACAAATATCGGGGTTTTTAGCTTCTTTGCAAAAAAAAGTGCGTCCCCCCCGGTAAATATAACAGTGCTCCCAGGATTGCGGTTTATGTAGCTCTCCACTTCAAACATTATGCCTAAAACCACTCCGTTGCTGATGGCCTCCGATGTATTCTGACCGGCCTGGCGCCGGGGATCAGCAGGGGAAACCAGAGGCAGACGGCCTGTATGTTCGTGCACGGCCTGGAATCTCATGCTCATGCCTGGGGAGATGTTTCCACCCCTGAACACACCGGATCCTCCCACAAAATCGACAGTCAACGCCGTGCCGAAATCAAATATGAGACAATCCCTTCCTGGAAAAAGCGCATGGGCACCCATAGCCGCAGCTATCCTGTCAGCACCCAGTGTTTCCGGTGTCCCGTATTCCAGGCGCAGAGGCATCGGGGTAAACGCATCCACCTGGATATATCTGAGACAGTGGCTTCTCAACCAGGCTTCCAGATCCCGGTCAGGAGTCGCAACCGATGATACGCATATCACGTCAGCAATGGAACCGGGTCCGGCAAGTCTCTCGACTTCTTCAGGAAGGCCGCTGCGTATGACCCGGTTGACAGAAACGATACGGTTCCCGTCCGACAACGCCGCCTTGCAGTGACTGGAATTGCCTATGTCGATGAGTACAGTCTTCATTCCCTTGCAATTCAGAGATAGGGCGGCAAATATAGTTACAATTTCTGTATCAAGTTGTATGCCCCCTCAATAGTTTTGACATTTTTGACTGTAATATACAGCTTGTCATTGCTCTCCTTCAGCATGTACCTGTTGGCGTCCTTGTGCTGGATGGTCTTTATTATATCCGAGAAACGGCTGCTGCGGTAGAACGGTGACATGGAATTGGAAATGAAATACATCACAAGAGTATCGTTTTTGAGGACTATCTTCTCGAATCCCCTTTCACGTGCTGCCATTCTCAGACGGACAACGAATATAAGCTGCTTGAACTCCTCCGGTATGGGCCCGAAACGGTCTTCAATATCGGATATGAAACGCTGCAGCGAGGCTTCGTCAGATATTGAATCCAGTTCCTTGTACAGCCTTATCTTCTCTGCCGTGATATTGATGTACGAATCCGGAATAAGTATTTCGAGGTCAGTATCCACCACACAGTCAGCAACATATACTTCGTCTTTCTCTTTCTGCCCGGGCAGGTCGGCGACTGTTCCCTTGATCTCTTCAAAGGCCTCTGCAAGTATGCGCTGGTACGTCTCAAAACCCATCTCGGCTATATAGCCGCTCTGCTCAGCTCCCAGCATATTGCCCATGCCGCGTATATCCAGGTCACGCATGGCGATGTTGAAACCGCTTCCAAGATCGGAAAACGCTTCTATGGCATCGAGTCTCCGCTTGGCATCGTCAGACAGGGAAGTCATGGGAGGAACTATAAGATAGCAGTATGCCTTGCGGTTGGAGCGCCCTACCCTACCCCTCAGCTGGTGAAGATCGCTCAGACCGTAATTCTGGGCCTGGTTGATAATTATGGTATTGGTGTTGGGAATATCGATTCCGTTTTCTATGATGGTCGTGGCTATCAGGACATCATAATCACCGGACATATATTCGATAATCTTGTTTTCCAGCACCTTCGGCTCCATCTGGCCGTGTGCGACACATGTCTTGACACCAGGTACGATACGCCTTATGATATCCTCTACCTCATATATGTCCTGTACCCTGTTGTGAACGAAGAATACCTGTCCTCCACGCCCTACTTCCTCATTGATAATATCACGTATTGTGTCCTCATTGAAATCTATGATCTCCGTCTGTATCGGAAGACGGTTCGGCGGAGGAGTGTTGATGATGGAAAGATCCCTTGCACCCAGAAGTGAAAACTGAAGTGTCCTGGGAATAGGAGTGGCCGTAAGTGTCAGAGTGTCTACCGAAAGCTTGAGATGACGCAGGGCTTCCTTGGCAGCCACGCCGAATTTCTGCTCCTCGTCTATTATCAGCAGACCCAGGTCCTTGAACACCACGTTTTTGTTCAGGAGACGGTGCGTTCCTATTATTATGTCTATCTTTCCTTCCTTGAGTCTCGCCAGGATATCCGACACTTCCTTTGGAGTCCTCAGCCTGCTCAGATAGTCTATATTGCAGGGAAAATTACGTAACCTGTCCCTGAATGTATTGTAATGCTGCAATGCGAGAATCGTAGTGGGTACCAGCACTGCCACCTGCTTGTTGTCGGCAACAGCCTTGAATGCCGCTCTCATTGCTACCTCAGTCTTTCCGAAACCCACATCCCCGCACACCAGACGGTCCATCGGCCAGCTGCTTTCCATATCCTTCTTCACTGCCTCCACCGCCTTGATCTGATCCGGTGTCTCCTCATACTGGAAAGAAGACTCAAACTCCTGCTGCAGAAAACTGTCGGGACTGAAAGCAAAACCTTTTGCCACCCTTCGCTGGGAATAAAGCCTGATAAGATCCTCGGCGATATCCTTGACCTTTGATTTTGCACTGCTCTTCAGCTTTTCCCAGTTACCTGTACCCAATTTGTTGATTTTAGGTGGCTTCGTTGAATCCCCTGAGCGGTATTTCGATATACGGTGCAGACCGTGGACAGAGACGAACAGCACATCATTGTCGCGGTATATCAATTTTATCGCTTCCTGTACCTTACCGTTGATACGGTTTTTTACGAGACCTCCGAACCTGCCTATTCCATGGTCGATATGCACTACGTAATCCCCCTCCTTGAACGAATTGATATCGTTCATCGTCAGTCTTTCGCTACGTTCGACCGTCCTTTTGAGACGTATCCTGCGGTAGCGGTCAAAAATCTGATGGTCAGTATACAGGCATATCTTCCCGTCATGATCTATAAAACCTTCCTGGATGGTATACTCCATGTACTGAAGACTCAGATCATAGGATGAAAATATATTGCGGAGCCTTTCTATCTGGCTGCGGTTTTCACTCATGATATACACCGCATACCCGTCTTTTCTCCTGGACCTTATATCGGAAGCCAGAAGTTCGAAATTCTTGTTGAAAGCCGGCTGGGGCGATGTGTTGAACACAACTGTAGCATCCGCATGTTCCATGCTGTGCAGAGGGGAAAGGTATATATGCCTGTGTACACAGGTCTCCGCACCCTCCTCTTTGAAATCCTCAATTCCGGATATCCATATCACGGCATTTTCCGGCAATGCAGCATACAGCGGACGCCCGTCTTCACCTTCGCCTGCCGCTTCCCCGGCCATTTCAGGATATATGTTCAACACTTCCACCTTTCCCTCAAGCGTATGCTGCGTGTTGACATCGAACATACGTACAGTATCTATCTCATCCCCGAAAAAATCCAGTCTGTACGGCTTGTCATTGTTGTAGGAAAACAGATCTATGATACCTCCCCTCACTGCATATTCCCCCGGCCTCGATACAAAATCCACTCTTGTGAATCCAAGGCCGTAAAGCTCGTCCTGAAACTTTTCAAACGGAACTGTCATTCCCTCCGTAACTCTCAGCACGGCTTTTTCCATCTCCCCCTGACCTGGAATAAACTCATCTACAGCTTCCTTGTATGCTACTATTATCAGATACTTGCCGTTATAATTGCCCTCCCTGAAATCAGACAACGCACTCAACGCGGCCGTTCTCTGAACCTTGGCGGACATATCCTTGGCAGACCCCTTTACCGTCCTGACATCCGAGGACGGAAAGAAATAAACATTTTCATCACCTTTTATATTATAAAGGTCATTGACACATCCTGCCGCATCGTCCTTGCCGGAAAGAACCACAAGATGAACACCGCTTTCCACACAGTCAGATATGGCAAAAGCTTTTGCAGAAGAATATAAACCTCTGACTTCCACCTCCTTTACGTTTCCTGTACCGGACACAAGTTCCTTGAGTCTTCCGATACTCTCACTTTTCAACAATCCTTCGATTTTACGGTTCATAACCTTACGATAACCTTGTTTATATCTTATGATAAGTTTTTTTCTTTTTTAAATTTTTTCTTATACGGGGTCACTTTTTTGAATTTCAAAATTTTTACAAAAAAAGTTTTAAAATTTTTTTAAAAAGTTATCCACACTTTATCATCACAGCTCTTTTTTCGTAACAACGTATTCCATACGTACTTTACATCATTTATCAACATATCGACAGACATAAATAACAATCATTTCTTTTTTTAAAAAGAGTAATGTTATATTTGTATTCTGTTTGCAAAAGGTATGAAGAACGAAGATTACGATGCAAGGGCACAAAGTTCCGCCAAAGATAGCGATTTTGAGGGAAAAATACGCCCTCAGGGTTTCGGAGAATTCTCCGGGCAGGACAAGATTATAGAAAATCTCAAGATTTTCGTAAAGGCCGCCCTTCTTCGCGGGGAGGCACTGGACCACATACTTCTGCACGGTCCTCCGGGACTGGGCAAGACTACATTGGCCCATATCGTGGCCAATGAGTTGGGTGTCAATATGAAAATAACATCAGGGCCCATTCTGGACAAGCCGGGGGACCTGGCCGGACTCCTCACAAGTCTGGAGGAAGGGGACGTCCTGTTCATAGACGAGATCCACCGTCTGTCCCATGTGGTGGAGGAGTACCTCTATTCGGCAATGGAGGATTTCACCATAGACATCATGATAGACAAGGGGCCGGGAGCGAGATCCGTCCAGATCGGTCTCAACCGTTTTACCCTTATCGGAGCGACGACCAGAAGCGGTCTCATCACTTCTCCTCTCAGGGCCAGGTTCGGCATCACGGCCCATCTTGAATATTACGATGCGAAGGTACTGCGCGATATAATAATAAGGAGTGCGGGAATACTCAATATAGAGATAGAGGAACGTGCGGCCATGGAGATAGCCATGCGCAGCCGCGGTACACCGCGTATTGCCAACTCACTGCTGAGGAGAGTAAGGGATTTTGCCCAGGTCAAGGGTTCAGGATACATCGATCTGGAAATAGCATCCTATGCGCTTGATGCGCTGAACATAGACAAGAGGGGGCTGGATTCCATAGACAACAAGATACTGAATACCATAATATTCAAGTTCAAGGGAGGTCCTGTAGGCCTGGGTACCATAGCTACAGCCATAGGAGAGGATCCAGGTACTGTAGAGGAAGTCTACGAACCCTACCTTATCAAGGAAGGTTTCATCCATCGTACACCTAGAGGAAGAGAGGCTACTGATCTTGCCTACGATCATCTGGGGGTGGACAAATATGCACCCGATACTCTTTTTCAGACGTTATGAAAGTCCTTTTGGTAGCAGATGCGCGCAGCGTCCATACCAGAAGATGGGCTGTGTCGCTTAAGGAAAGCGGAGTGGAGACGGTACTCTATTCGATTTTTCCTTCTCCTGACGGGTTTTTCGAATCCGCCGGGATACGGCTTCACGTGTTCGATATGTTCACTTACAAGGGACTGTCTGGCATTAAGTTAGTGCGAGGTATGCTGAAGAGTCACGGAGAGGCGGTCAGGGATCTCAAAGCTGTGATTTCAGAGGAGAAGCCTGACATTCTGCATGCGCACTATGCTACCAGTTTCGGTCTGATTGCTGCAATGAGCGGTTTTCATCCTTTCCTGATATCCGTTTGGGGCAGTGACGTATATGAGTTTCCCTACAAGAGTATTCTCAACCGCATGAGTGTAAAGTATATTCTCCGTAAAGCTGACAGAATAATGTCTACCAGCAATATCATGGCCAGGCAGACGGCACGTTTTACGGACAAGGATATCGAGGTCATACCGTTCGGGGTGGATACCGGACTTTTCAGGCCGATGCAGACAACGGGCGGAGACGGGAGCTTTGTCGTAGGGAACGTCAAGACATTGTCTCCCAAATATGGTATAGATGTGCTTATCAATGCTTTCAGCATAGTGCTGAGAACCAATCCTGGTCTTGATGCCAAGCTTGTGATAGTGGGTGACGGTCCGTGCCGAAGTGAGTATGAAGGGCTGTGCAGGACATTGGGGGTAATGGAGCGCGTTGTTTTTACTGGACGTGTGCCGAACGGAATGCTTCCCGAGTATTACAACAGGTTCTCAGTAGCCGTGTCCCTGTCACGCAGCGAGAGTTTCGGGGTAGTGGCGGTTGAGGCCATGGCATGCGGATGTCCGGTTGTGACTTCCGATGCTGACGGATTCACTGAAGTGGTCGTTGACGGTGAGACAGGTTTTATTGTACCGAGGAATGATGCTGAAGCAGCGGCGGCAGCAATCCAGAGATTCATAGATGATCCTTCCTTGAGGGAAAAGATGGGACGGAAAGGTGAGGAAAGGGTAAGGAAAATGTATGACTGGAAGGACAGTATCGGGAAAATGTTAAAAGTCTACGGTAATGTCGGAAGATCTTAAGAAAAAAACGGCAAAAGGGGTAGGGTGGGGGTTTACTGAAAATATCCTCGGCTCCGGCATTTTCGGACTGGCCAACATAGTGCTTGCCCATATCCTCACTCCTGAGGATTTCGGGATAATAGGAATGACGGCTATTTTTCTTGCATTATCCAATTCATTGGTTGACAGTGGGTTTGCAAATGCACTTACCCGCAAGAAGGAAGTTTCCCGTTCCGATCTTGATACTGTTTTTTATTTCAATCTGACTGTCAGTACGTTGCTATATGTAATCCTGTATTTTGCAGCGCCTTCCATAGCAAGGTTTTTCCATCAGGATATACTCGTCAGAGTGATACGTGTTCTGAGTCTTTCACTGGTCATAAACGCGTTCGGTATAGTGCAGAAAATACTTCTCTACCGGAGGATAGATTTCAAGACCCAGGCCTGGATATCCCTGGTTTCGTCTTTGACGGCAGCTGCAGCTGCAATTGTATGTGCCGTCAAGGGAGCGGGACTGTGGAGTCTGGTGATTCTTCAGCTGGTAAGGATGAGCATCAGCAGTGTCCTGCTTTGGATTGTATCCAGGTGGCATCCCGGATTTTCTTTTTCATGGGCCAGTTTCCGTGAAATGTTCTCTTTCGGAAGCCGCCTTCTGCTTACGTCGATCATGAGTACCGTATGGGCAGAGATATATTCCATGGTCATAGGCAAGGTGTACACACCTTCCATACTGGGCCTTTATTCCCGTGCCGAGAAGGTTAAGGCTATGTTTACGACCAATATAGGCATGGTGATGCAAAGGGTCTGCTACCCTGTGCTTTCCACTGTCCAGGACGAGACCGGCAGACAGGTCCAGATGTATAGGAAAATGTTCAAAACCACTGTTTTGCTTTCCTTTACAGCCATATTCGGGCTTTGGGCGGTTGCGGAGCCTTTCATGGTGACTGTTTTCGGCCAGAAGTGGCTTCCTGCTGTGGAATATCTCCGCATTCTGTGCTTTTCCGGGCTGTTTCTGCCGCTTATGCTGAGCTGTGTCAATGTCATCAATGCCGACGGCCGTTCCGACCTTACTCTCATTCTTGAAATACTGAAGACGTCCCTTGGAGTGATTCCGGTGCTTTTCGGTATTTTCATAAGTGTGAAAGCGATGCTTTGGAGCATGATAGCCACTTCCGCCGTGCTGTACGTCATACACGCCGCTTTCGTTTCCAAAGTGATTCCCTACAGTGTCGGCAGGCAGTTTGCCGACATGCTTCCTACCCTCATTGTATCCGCGCTCATGGCTCTGATTGTCAATTTATTCAACTTCATTGACCTGAGTCCGTGGATTCTTCTGATTCTGCAGATATTGACCGGGGGAGCGATTGTCATTTTCATCTATGAAGTGGTGTATCCCAATGAAGAGTACAGAGATATCCGTTCGGAGATACAAAAGTTTTGCATAAGTGCTAAAAAGTGAGTAAAATTGCACAAATTTTAATTCTATTGATACATTATGGAGGATAAGCTAATTTCCAAAGTACCCGAAGGTCCTTTGGCTGAAAAATGGACCAAGCATAAAGCAGCAATCCGTGTTGTCAGCCCTGCCAATAAGAGAAAGCTCGACATTATCGTTATCGGCACTGGACTTGGCGGAGCATCTGCAGCCGCTACTCTCGGTGAACTCGGTTATAATGTCAAGATTTTCTGCATCAGTGACTCTCCCCGTCGTGCGCACTCGATTGCCGCACAGGGCGGTATCAATGCTGCAAAGAACTATCAGAACGACAATGACTCTGTGTACCGTCTCTTCTACGATACCATCAAGGGAGGCGACTACCGCAGTAGGGAAGCCAATGTATACAGGCTTGCAGAAGTCAGCAATCTGATTATAGACCAGTGTGTTGCACAGGGTGTTCCATTTGCCCGCGATTACGGCGGACTGCTGGACAACCGTTCCTTCGGAGGTGCGCAGGTAAGCCGTACCTTCTATGCCCGCGGTCAAACCGGTCAGCAGCTTCTTCTCGGAGCTTATGCTTCCCTGAACCGTCAGATTGCAAAGGGTACGGTAAAATCATATCCCCGTCATGAGATGCTCGAGCTCGTTGTCATCAACGGAGAGGCACGCGGTATCATTACCCGCAACCTCGTGACCGGCGAGATAGAGCGTTTCGGTGCACATGCAGTGGTTCTGGCTTCAGGAGGTTACGGCAATACCTACTTCCTCTCTACCAACGCCATGAACTCAAACGGTTCTGCAGCATGGCACTGCTACAAGAAGGGTGCATACTTCGCAAACCCCTGCTTCGCGCAGATCCATCCCACCTGTATCCCAGTTCACGGTGACCAGCAGTCGAAGCTGACCCTCATGAGTGAGTCCCTCCGTAATGACGGAAGAATCTGGGTTCCCAAGAAGATGGAAGATGTCAAGAGACTGCGTGCAAAGCAGATAAAAGGGTCGCAGATACCCGAAGAGGACCGCGACTACTATCTCGAGCGCAGGTATCCCGCTTTCGGTAACCTGGTACCCCGTGACGTTGCTTCCCGTGCAGCCAAGGAAAGGTGTGATGCCGGATACGGTGTCAACGAGACAGGTCTGGCAGTGTTCCTCGATTTCTCTTCAGCTATCGAGAGACTGGGCAAGGAGACCATCACTGCACGTTACGGCAACCTCTTCCAGATGTATGAAAAGATCACAGGCGTGAACCCCTATGAGGAGCCTATGATGATATATCCCGCCATCCATTACACCATGGGAGGTATCTGGGTTGACTACAACCTTCAGACCACCATTCCCGGTCTGTATGCTATCGGCGAGGCCAATTTCTCGGACCACGGCGGCAACCGTCTGGGTGCTTCAGCACTCATGCAGGGACTGGCCGACGGTTACTTCATCCTTCCCTACACCATCGGGGATTACCTCTCGCACAAGATACAGGAGCCTAAGGTAAAGACAGATACCCCTGAGTTTGACGAGGCCGAAAAGGCAGTCAAGGAGCGTATCAATTACTTCCTCAACAACAAGGGAACCCAGACTGTGGATTACTACCACAAGAAACTGGGACACATCATGTGGGAAAAGGTCGGCATGGCCCGTGACAAGAAAGGTCTCGAAGAAGCCATTACCGAGATACATGAGCTTCGCAAGGAGTACATGAAGGATGTATACGTGCCAGGTACCAACGAGGAATTCAACCAGGAGCTCGAGAAGGCCCTCCGCGTAGCCGACTTCTTCGAAATCGGTGAGCTCATGGCCCGCGATGCACTGAACCGCAACGAGTCCTGCGGAGGTCACTTCCGTGTCGAGATGCAGACTCCTGACGGAGAGACTCTTCGTGATGACGAGCACTACCAGTATGTCAGCGCCTGGGAGTATGCAGGTGAGGGCAAAGATCCTATTTTCCACAAGGAAGACCTTGTATTTGAATTTGTTAAGCCTTCAACACGTAACTATAAAGACTAAGGAGGGGTATTAATTATGAATTTTACTTTGAAAGTATGGCGTCAGCAGAACGCCAAGACAAAAGGACATTTCGAAACATACAAGGTATCAAATATCTCACCTGATACCTCTTTTCTCGAAATGCTCGATATCCTCAACGATCAGTTGATACGTGAGGGCAATGACCCTGTAGCTGTAAACAAAGGGTGCAAGAATTCAGGTCCTATCGCATTTGACCACGACTGCCGTGAAGGTATCTGCGGCATGTGTTCGCTGTACATCAACGGTCATCCTCATGGCCCTGACAGTGAGATTACTACATGTCAGCTCCACATGCGCAAGTTCAAGGATGGCGATACCATCACCATAGAGCCTTGGAGAAGTGCTGGATTCCCTATCATCAAGGACCTTGTGGTCAATAGAGGTGCATTCGACAAGATACTGCAGGCCGGCGGATTCATTTCCGTCAATGCCGGTTCGGCACAGGATGCCAATGCCATCCCCATTCCGAAGAAGAACGCGGACGAGAGTATGGATGCGGCTGCCTGCGTAGGCTGCGGTGCTTGCGTCGCTACTTGTAAGAACGGTTCGGCCATGCTCTTTGTGTCAGCCCGTGTAAGTTCCCTGGCCCTTCTGCCTCAGGGACGTCCTGAAGCTGCCCGCAGAGCCAAGGCAATGGTGGCAAAGATGGACGAGCTCGGCTTCGGTGCGTGCACCAATACCCAGGCTTGCCAGAGTGAATGCCCTAAAGGCATTACAGTAAGCCATATAGCCCGCCTCAACCGCGAGTTCCTGTGTGCTAAGCTCAAGGATTAAGTGTCATGGAGTACTTTGTCACCTCAAACGGTATACCGGTCCATGTCTCCGAGACAGGAAAGGGTGACAAAGCCATACTCTTGCTCCACGGATATCTTGAAACTCTATATATATGGGAAGAATTCAGGTCTTTGCTGCCTGAATCTTCCCATATTGTTTCCATAGACCTGCCCGGCATGGGTCTTACCGGTACTGATCCGCAAATCAATACCATGCAGTTTGATGCTAAAGTCGTCTGCGGCGTCCTGGACAAGCTGTCAGTCAAGTCTGTTGTAATAGTCGGCCATTCCATGGGAGGTTATGTCGGCCAGCGTTTCATAAAGGATTTCCCGGACCGCATCGATGCTCTGGTTAATGTCAATTCCAACCCATATGCCGATGATCCGGCAAAAGCATCAGACCGTCAGAAAGAGATAGATTTCATCCTTAACGGAAAGCTTGTACAGCTGGCCCAGATAGCCATTCCGAACATGTACGCAAAGGCCAATCTGCGCAAGTGCGATGAGACTGTAATCGAGACTGTCGAGATCTGTGAAACCCACGATCCGGAAGGTGTCGCGGCAGTAGTGAGGGGACTTCAGTGCCGTGAAGACAATGTCGCACTCCTCAATTCCACATCTGTTCCCGTCATGTTCGTGTACGGTGATTCTGATGTCTATACACCACTTTCAAAAATAGAGAAAATAAAGTCCGATCTGCCCTCCTGCAGGCACGAAACGGTCGCTTCTACGGGTCATAATACCCACGTTGAGGATCCGGCAGCTTTGGCCCGTCTATTGGCTGATTTTGCCGTTTCCGTCAATATAGCAGGTTATTGAACGGATATCTTCCGTCATGGACGGATCTGACCATTTCGTATATATCTTTCCTGAGCTTGTCTATATTGATTTTATCTTTCGCAGAGATAAAGATGCATGCCGAATTTTCCTTCGCCACCCACATTTGCTCAAGTCTTTCAAGCGGTATGTTCTCACGCTTTTCGCTTTCGAAGTCGTATTCGCTTAGAGCCTTGTATTTGTAGGCGTCTATTTTGTTGAAAACCATGAATATGGGCTTGTCTTTCGCACCTATGTCCATAAGTGTGCCGTTGACAGCCTTTATCTGTTCTTCGAAGTCCGGATGCGATATGTCCACAACGTGAAGAAGTATATCCGATTCGCGTACCTCGTCCAGTGTGCTTTTGAATGATTCTATGAGCTGCGTCGGCAGTTTCCTGATGAAGCCGACAGTATCCGAAAGCAGGAACGGAACATTCTCTATAACGACTTTCCTTACTGTAGTATCCAGTGTAGCAAACAGTTTGTTTTCAGCGAAAACGTCGCTTTTGGACAACAGATTCATAAGCGTGCTTTTCCCGGCGTTGGTGTATCCGACCAGAGCTACTCTTACCAGAGAGCCCCTGTTGCCCCTCTGGGACGACATCTGCCTGTCTATTTTTTTGAGCTGTTCCTTCAGCAGGCTTATCTTGTTGAGAATGATCCTTCGGTCTGTCTCTATCTGGCTTTCTCCAGGGCCCCTCATGCCTATGCCGCCCCGCTGTCTTTCGAGGTGGGTCCACATGCGTGTCAGCCTAGGAAGCAGATATTGGTATTGCGCAAGTTCTACCTGTGTCTTTGCATACGCGGTCTTTGCTCTTTGTGCAAAAATGTCCAGAATCAGATTGGTCCTGTCCAGAATCCTGCAGTTAAGCTCCTTGTCAAGGTTTCTGAGCTGCGATGGACTCAGTTCATCGTCGAAGAGTACCAGATCGCATTGATTTTCTTCTATGTATGCCTTGATTTCTTCAAGTTTTCCTGTGCCTACGTATGTCCTCGAATTGGCCTTGTCTACCTTCTGTGTAAATCTCTTGATACTCTGCGCACCTGCTGTTTCGGCCAGGAATTCCAGTTCGTCAAGGTTCTCTTTGACTCTTTCTTCGTCGGTGCCCTGAGGTATCACTGATACCACAACGGCCCTCTCCATTTTGCTTTCTTCTTTCATATTGTTAAAAAAATGAGGCTGACTCTTTTCAGGGACAGCCTCATCTGTATCTTGGCATTTTGTGTTAGTTTCTCAACTGGAAGAGGATAGGGAACTGGTATGATACCCTGACAGCTTTGTCCCTCTGCTTTCCAGGAGTCCACTTCGGTGATTTCTTGATCACGTCGATTGCTGCCTGGTCAAGTGTAGGATCGACTCCCCTGAGAACCTTTACATTCGAAATCGAGCCGTCAGCCTCAATGGTGAACTGTACTGTAACTCGACCCGAGATGCCGTTCTCACGTGCTATGTCGGGGTATTCGATGTTGGCATATACCCATCTTGTAAACTCGTTTGCGTCTCCTCCGTTGAATGAAGGCTTCTCTTCAACGAGTGCGAAGGGTAGGGGTGCCTCGTCAATCTCCTCGTCAGCGACTTCTGCCACATAGTCCATAATCTCTACGCCCATGTTTGCATCGTCCTCAAGGCTGATGAACAGGTCAGTGTCCACGACTACGTCATCGTTCACGACCTCGATAAGGTCAGACAGCTGGGGAACAGCCGGTCTTTCCGGGGGTGGAGGGGGAGCTTCTGTAGTTACAGGTATCTGTTCAACCTCTATAGGTGCCGCTTCCTCCTGCTGAATGATAGAAGCAGCCTTTTCTGAAGAGCTCCACTCGAAAGCGCAAAGTGTCACACCGAGAGCTATGATAAGACCTAACTCTCTGTAAAACAGCTTTTTGTTCTCGAGGTTCGCTTTAGGAGATTTTTTAACTTCCATTTTATTTGTGTTTTTCTAATTTTCCACGTGTAAAAGTAGGAATAATTTCTGAATTAGCACAAAATTTTGTTGAAAAACTGTTCAAAACTTTAGATAAGTCCGAGGTCGTGCAGGATTTTGTTGGTGTTTCTCTGCTTGTCAGCACCCTCATGGAACCTCTTCTCTTCCTCTGCTGTCATCTCCACTTTAACGATGCCTTCAACGCCGTCCTTTCCGATTACTACAGGTACACCGAGGCAGATGTCGCTCTCGCCGTACTCACCGTTCTGGGGAACGCTGCAGGGGATGATCCTCTTCTCGTCGTGGAGAATGGCCCTTACGATGCTGGCTGCGCATGCTCCGGGAGCGTAGTATGCTGAAGTGCCCATGAGTTTTGTAATGGTTGCGCCGCCTACCATGGTGTCTGCGATTACTTTCTCGCGCTGCTCGGCTGAGAGAAGGTTCTCGACTTTGCCGTCCTTGTAAAGTACGCTGCTCAAGAGGGGAACCATGGTTGCATCTCCGTGTGCGCCTACTACCATGCCGTCAATCTCGCACATAGGTACGTTCAGGGCCTTGCTCAGGTAGTAGATGAAACGGCTGCTGTCCAGTGCACCGCCCATACCGATCAGGTGGTTCTTCTTGACACCGCTTGTCTTGTATGTAAGGTAGGTCATGGTGTCCATAGGGTTGGATACCATTACGATGAATGCGTCGGGAGAGTGTTTGATCACGTTAGCTACAACTTCACTGACGATCTTGGAGTTTGTGCCGATGAGGTCCTCTCTGGACATACCCGGTTTGCGGGGCATACCTGATGTGATGACTACTACGTCCGAGCCTTCAGTAGCCTCGTAGTTGTTGGTCACTCCGGTGATTTTGGTGTTAATACCCATTATTTTGGCTGACTGCTGGATATCGATGGCTTTGCCCTCTGCGAAACCCTCTCTTACATCGAGAAGTACGATTTCTTTGCAGATGTTCCAGCTTGCGAGTACGTTGGCGCAGGTAGCACCTACATTGCCAACTCCGATAACACTAACTTTTGACATAGTTGTAATTTTATTAATTTTACAAAAAATTTCAAGCAAAAATCAGACCGCATGATAAGATTTGAAGTCATAGATGCAACCTTCAATTTGCGCCGCAAAAATGCAATTAAAAATTGGATTGACGAAATCATTCTGAGTAAAAGTCACAAAACCGGCTCTCTCAACTATGTATTTGCTACAGACCCCTATGTGTTGGATGTCAACAGGAAGTACCTCGGTCACGACTATTACACCGACATCATCACTTTCGATACATCCGGATACGATGACGAAGTGTCCGGCCGTCGCGGGACTGACAGAATTTCAGCTGACATTGTCATCAGTCTTGACACGGTTCTGGACAACAGCAGGACATACGGCGCCACTTTCTCCACGGAGCTCTACCGTGTGATGGCCCACGGAGTGCTTCATCTTCTGGGATATGACGACCTGACTCCTGAGGACGCTGCCCGAATGAGGGAGGGGGAAAGTGAGGCGCTGGCGCTTCTGCCCAAGTTCGGGTTGGGTGAGGATCAGAAATACGCCGGACCGGCAAACAATGAATGAAGATGGAAAGCAGATACGATATAATTGTCATCGGTGCAGGGCATGCGGGTTGTGAAGCAGCGTATGCTTCAGCAAGGATGGGTGCCAGGACTCTCCTTATCACAATGGATCTCAACAAGATAGCTCAAATGTCATGTAATCCGTCCATTGGTGGAATAGCTAAGGGACAGATAATCAGAGAGATAGATGCTCTTGGGGGATTTTCCGGAATAGTTACCGATGCAAGTTCACTCCAGTTCCGTATGCTAAACAGATCCAAGGGCTCGGCGATGTGGAGCCCGCGGGCACAGTGTGACAGGATGGCCTATTCCCAGAACTGGAGGTGGGTCCTGGAGAACACTCCAAATCTTAACATGTGGCAAGACACTGTGTCTTCTTTCAGTTTCTCTGCGGACGGCTCGATAAGCTCTCTGGAGACTGCTCTCGGAGGCTGCTTCTCCGCAAAGTTCTATATACTCACTGCCGGTACCTTCCTCGACGGCCGCATCTTCGTAGGAGAGCGCACGGAGGAGGGTGGGAGAGTGGCGGAGCCCTCTTCGCGCGGCATATCCAGTCAGCTCTCAGAAGTCGGAATAACCATGGCCCGCATGAAGACCGGGACACCACCCAGGGTCGATGTCAGGTCTGTCGATCTCGACCGTCTTCTCCTGCAGGTCGGTGATGACAGTCCGGCCAGGTTCTCGTACCTACCTTTCCTTTCTTCCGCACAGAGAGATGATATCGGTCAGATGCCATGCTACATCGCCCATACCAATCCGGCTGTTCATGAAATTCTCCGTTCCGGCTTTCACCGTTCTCCTCTTTTCTCAGGTAAGATAAAAGGGATAGGACCCCGCTACTGTCCCAGTATCGAAGATAAGCTCCGGACCTTCGCTGACAAGGATTCGCACCAGCTTTTTCTCGAGCCGGAAGGACGTACATCCTCCGAATACTATCTTCAGGGCTTCTCATCCTCGCTTCCATTCGAAATACAGATCTCGGCACTCAGCCACGTTGAAGGATTCGAACACGTCCATCTGCTGCGACCGGCCTATGCAATCGAGTACGATTACTTCGATCCTACACTCCTCGACCATACCCTCAGATCCAGGGTAGTTCCTAACCTTTATCTTGCCGGTCAGGTCAACGGTACAACAGGATACGAGGAGGCAGCTGCCCAAGGGATCGTTGCAGCCATCAATGCTGTCCTGCGCTTGCGGGACCGCGAGGAGTTTATTCTCTCACGTGATTCTTCGTACATAGGTGTTCTCGTCGACGACCTCGTGACCAAAGGTGTGGACGAGCCTTATCGTATGTTTACCTCTAGAGCCGAGTACAGGATCCTTCTTCGTCAGGACAATGCCGATGAGCGTCTGACTCCCCTTTCTCACTACTTCGGACTTGCATCCGATTTCCGCATGCGGTTGCTCGACAGGAAGACCAGATCACAGGTTCTCCTGTCTGATACATTCAATACCACCAGACTTTCACAGTCAGATGCAAACATATTCCTGTCTACTGAACGTGGTTCTCAAGTGTCATCTTCGAAAACTCTTTCTGAACTTGTATCTCAGCCCAACATTTCCACAGAGCAGTGCCTGCCATTTGTTCCACGTGGAACACTGGAAACCTTATCAGAGCTTACATCTATCCCTATGTCATCTTCTGATTTCCTGCCTGTCTCATCAAGCCTTCCAGAAACGATGAAAATTTCCATACCTGCTTCACCGTCTCTCTATGATGAAGTGATTGAAAGTTTCAACACTCGCCTGAAGTACAGAGGATACATTGACCGCGAGTCACGACAGGCAGAAAAACTGCATAGGCTTGAGAGTCTCAAGATACCGGCAGGTTTTGATTTCAGTAAACTTGAATCTCTGTCGATAGAGTCCCGGATCAAGCTTACCCGACATCGGCCTGCAACAATTGCGGAAGCGTCAAGAATCCCAGGCGTATCGCCGGCCGATATATCCGTGCTTTTGGTGTATTTCGGAAGGTAGGATTGTTCCACGTGGAACACTTACTCCATTGTAAAATCGAAAATGGAGTGCGGATTGATGAAAGTCGCTTCCGTTTTGCATAGCATGAAGCTCTGGCTAGCATGTCTGGACGGGACTCCGAGCAGTATTCGGTCAGCAGAAGGGTAAAGGTTTTTCACCATTGAAAGTAGGATGGGGGACGGGATTTGAGACTTTACGGGTCCAGCCTCTTCGCATATCACAGTGTCCGGATGTTCGGCATCAGTGTATCCGAGAAAGTATTCGCTGTTATCTTCTACGCGTACGGCATATCCGTGGCAGTAGCGGATGTAGTCCAGAATGTAGTCGCAGGCATCAGGGCTCCACTCGAAGATGCCATTGTCATAGTAACAGGATCTGCGTAGCTCGTAGAGTTCTTTTCCGGTCAGTGGTTTTGCGGCTACAGGCAGGGGTATGGATGGGAGACTGTATGCAACCTGATTCCTGTAGATGTCCAAAGTGTATCCGGCTTTGCGGTAGTATCCGAACAGGGATTCCGAGGCTGGCCTCAGTATGAAAAATTCCATCTGCATCTTGTCGCAGCAGTGTCTTTCGACATCGCGCAGGAGCCGGAGAGCGTAGCTGTGTCCGCGATGCTCTGGAGCTGTGCAGACGCCATAGATATATCCGCCCTTGTGTCCCCTGTATTCGACAGGAAATACAGAAAGGGCGGATACAGTATCGTGTCCTTCTTCAAGGCAGAATGTACTGCACTGCGAGAAACCTTTATTGAAAAAAAGGTCCAGGAAAGCATTGTCCGCTTCGAAGCACTGCTTCCACAGGTGGCGAAGTACAGGTATGTTATCGGTAGATTTCACTTATTATGCCCTTGTATCTTGCAAGCAGTTTTGCCCTTTTGAGCTTGAGAGTCTGGGAGAGCAGACCGTTGCCCGGTGTCCATTCGTCGCATACGATCCTCTCGCGTTTGATATGTTCGTGGGGAGCCAGCCTGGAATTGACTTCATCCACAATGCCGTGGAGTAGGGCAATTACTTCAGGATTGGATACCAGTTCCCGGTGATCCTGTGATGGGATGCCTTTGTCTGCTGCCCAGTGGCTTAGATGGTCGAAGTCGGGGATGATGATTGCAGAGGCGAATTTCTGGTTCTCTCCGAAGACGAAGCAGTTCTGGATGTACTGCGATTCTTTGAGAAGATTTTCTATAACCTGCGGAGCGACGTATTTGCCCAGGGAAAGTTTGAATATTTCCTTCTTGCGGTCCGTGATCTGCAGATACTGTCCGTCCACCAGACGCCCGATGTCGCCTGTATGCAGGAATCCGTCAGAGTCTATAGCCATCCGTGTCGCTTCCGGATCCTTGTAGTATCCAAGCATCACGTGAGGGCCTTTTGTGAGTATTTCCCCGTCATCGGCAAATTTCAGCTCTGTACGTTCCATCGGTTTCCCGACTGTACCTATGACGTTGATCCCCTCTGCAGGATTGTTCACGGCAATTACCGGTGAGGCTTCTGTCATCCCGTATCCTTCGAATATGTGCAGTTTTGCTGCATTGAACAGCCGTATGATCTTTGCCTGGATCGAGGATCCTCCCGAGACTATGAGCATTTCGTGGCCTCCCAGGTTTTCGCGCCACTTGCTGTACACGAGGCGGTCGTACAGATTGCGTTTTGCTCTGTAAATAAGAGACTTATTGTAGTTATCGTAGGAGTTTGCATATTTCCAGGCGCATTTGTATATCATGCGTTTTACTCCCTTCAGATGTTTGCCGGCAGCTTCCAGCTTGGAGTACATCATCTCGAGGACCCTCGGCACGGAGCAGAACCCGTCGGCATGACAGTCTGCGAGATCTCTGGCAAGTGTGCCAAGACTTTCGGCATAGTAGATGCTTATGCCGATATATTGGTACTCGTAGTTCATGCTCCGTTCATAGATATGGCACAGAGGCAGGAAACTCAGCATTTTCTGGTCGGAGCGTACTGTCTGTTTTACGGCATGGCCGTAGGCATTGAACATCAGGTTGTGATGGGACAGCATCACTCCCTTCGGGGTGCCTGTCGTGCCTGATGTGTAGATGATCGAGACGATCTCGTCGGTGCCGGTTTCTTCCTTGATCTTGTCTATCAAAGGCTTCTGAACGAGTTCAACACGTTCTCCGATTTGATATAAGTCTCTGAAACACTGTACGTTGTCCGAATCATCCATAAGGAAGATCCTGGCAGGATGTTCCATTTGCCTCACTATGGGTTCCAGCTTGCGGTACTGGCTGGCCGTACCTATGAAGATGATTTTGGCATCGCTGTGATTGAATATATACAGGTATTCATCGACGCTAAGGGTAGGGTAGACCGGTACATGGACGAGGCCGGCCATACTGAGCCCCATGTCTGCAAAATTCCATTCAGGACGGTTGTTGCAGATGCTTATCGCCTTGTCCCCCTTTCCGTAGCCCAGGGAGGACAGCGCATAGGCAATCAGATGGGAATAGCGGACGTAGTCCTTGACACTGAACTTGATCCATTCTTTTCCTGATTTGTGGCACAGCATGTCCTGCTTGTCAGGGAACCTCTCTTCGAGTTTTGTCAGGAGGTCGTAGGTATGGGCGACTTCTTGTAGCATAGATGTGATATTTTTGGAGTTTCAGACAAATATAAGCAAAAAGGCCGGACAATTGCCCGGCCTTGCATAATATTGTGTACACAGAGAAGGATTAGAGGGTGGCTGCGTAGGCGTCAGCATCCATCAGCTCATCGATCTCGGAGGGGTTGGACATCTTGATCTTGATCATCCATCCTTCTCCGTAGGGGTCTGTGTTGACAGTCTGGGGAGCTCCCTCGAGAGCTGCGTTGACCTCGATGACTTCACCTGATACAGGCATGAAGGCGTCAGCTACTGTCTTTACTGCCTCGATGGCGCCGAAAACCTCTTCCTTATCGAGGGTCTCGCCCTGAGTCTGAATGTCTACGAAGACGATGTCTCCGAGCTGATCCTGAGCGTAATCGGTGATACCGACGGTAGCTACATCGCCGTCAACCTTAACCCACTCGTGATCCTTTGTGTACTTCAAATTGCTAGGTATGTTCATAACCGGTTATATTTAAATGTTAAACTGGTGCAAATGTATAAAAAAGGTCTGATTGTGGCAAAGGGACTACAACATTTTTAAAGCTTTTTTGATGATGTCCTCGAGAGACAGTCCCGGCTCCTTTTTTACTATGGAAGCAACGGTCTTTTCCACCGCATTTTTGGTGAATCCGAGCATTACCAGAGCCGAGCATGCCTCCGATGTGTTGGCCCCTGCACTACCTCCCGAGAGATCCAGTTCCGCGCCGCCCTTTGAGATTTTGTCCTTGAGCTCGATGATGACTTTCTGGGCCGTCTTGAGTCCGATGCCCTTTACACCCTTGATGCGGTTGACGTCCCCTGATATGACCGCCGTGGAGACCTCGTCTGCCGTAAGCGACGAGAGTACCATCCTGGCAGTATTGGGACCTATGCCGGAAACCCCGATAAGCAGGGTGAAAATCCTCCTTTCCTCCTTGTCGCAGAAGCCGTAGAGGGTCTCTTCATCTTCACGGATATGGTGGTATACGTAGATTCTGACCTCCTTCTGGCCCTGGAGCCTGTCGTAGGTGTTGAGCGATATCTGGAGCCTGAATCCTATGCCGTGGCATTCCACTACCGCCTCCGCGGGAGAAAGCTCTTCCAAAGTACCTTTTATATATTCGTACATGGTGTTTTTTTTTCTGATAAGTTTCTGCAAATTTACTTACTTTTGTAGGATAATTAATAAAAAAGAGTATGATTAGGGACATCGAACAGATAAGAAGCTTTTTTCCGTATCTCCAGAGTGCCGACAGCGGAGGCAGGACTCTGATTTATTTTGACAACGCAGCCACTACCCAGAAGCCGAGGATAGTGATCAATGCCGTCTCACGCTGGCTGGTGGATGCCAATGCCAATGTCCACCGCGCCGTATACGGACTTGCCGCCACTGCTACAGAGCACTATGAGGCAGGCCGGGAAGCCGCAAGAGCCCTGATCAACGCAGCATCCAAGGACGAGATAGTCCTGACATCCGGCACCACCGCCTCCATCAACCTGCTGGCCAATGTCTACGGCCAGCGGTACATCAAACCAGGCGACGAAATACTCCTCTCCGAGGGCGAGCACCACTCCAATCTAGTCCCGTGGCAGATGCTGTGCGAACGTACCGGCGCCCGCCTGAGGTATTTCCCGGTAGGGGAGGACGGCCAGTGGGATCTGGAGGCCGCTGAGAAGATTCTGGCAGAAGGAAAGGTCAGGATGGTTTCGGCCGCCCATATCTCCAACGTGCTGGGTATTGTGAATCCTGTCGGGGAACTTACGGCCCTGGCCCACAGGTACGGGGCGCACATCCATCTGGACGGGGCCCAGGGTATCGTACATGCCGGCATAGATGTCCAGAGCATCCCTTGCGACTTCTACTCTTTCTCGGGACACAAGATCTACGCCATGACAGGCACCGGGGTGCTGTACGGACGGCGCAGCCTGCTGGAGACACTGCCCCCGTGGATGGGCGGCGGCGAGATGGTGGACACTGTCACGTACGGCAAGACTACCTACGCCGATATTCCGCTGAGATTTGAGGCCGGGACTCCTAACTTCCTTGCAGCAGCCACGTTAAGGCCTGCCATTGATTTTGCAACTTCAGTAAGAATTCCTCAAGTTCATAAAAATGAAGAGGAAATGACAGAATATCTCATGCGGGAGTTGAACAGTATAGGCGGCATGAGAATCATCGGAAGCGGCGGAAAGAAGGTACCCCTGATATCGTTCAACGTCGAAGGCGTGCATCACAGTGACATAGCTACCCTTCTGGACAAGATGGGGATAGCGGTACGTTCGGGACAGATGTGCTCCGAACCGCTGCTGAACAAATTCGGGCAGACAGGGGCCGTGCGGGTCTCTCTGGCGGCCTACAACACCATGAGGGAGTGCGAGGCATTCATCGCAGCTCTGCACAGGGTGCTCAAAATGTTGAAATAATGAACAGCAACAATATGGCAGAGACGGAAAAGACAGTAAAGCAGGTCCAGCAGGAGATAGTGGACGAGTTCTCGGCTTTCGGGGACTGGATGGACAAATACGAGTATCTAATAGAACTGGGGCATTCGCTGCCGGTCATAGACGAGAGGAAAAAGCTTGAAGACCGCCTGATCAAGGGCTGTCAGTCAAGGGTCTGGCTGGACAGCGAGTACAGGGACGGGAGGCTGTGGTTCACGGCGGACAGCGATGCGATCATCACAAAGGGCATCATATCCCTGCTTATAAGGGTGTACAACGGCAGGACACCGGAAGAAATACTTTCTGCCGACAATTCATTCATCGAAGAAATAGGTCTTCGCGAGAATCTCTCTCCTACCAGGGCCAACGGACTGTTGTCCATGATGGAGCAGATACGCGAGGATGCATTGAGATACAAAGACCGATAGCCATATGGACAAGACAACACTTACACGCGATGTGGTCCGTGCCCTCAAGCAGGTCTATGACCCGGAAATACCGGTCAACATCTACGACCTGGGCCTGATATATGACCTGAGCATAGACGATGACCACAAAGTCAGCATAAAGATGACCCTTACCGCGCCCAACTGCCCCATGTCCGATACTCTTGTGGAGGATGTGCATACGGCAGTGGCCGATACCCCCGGGGTAACGGACGTCTCCATAGAGATCACCTTCGATCCGCCATGGGACAAGTCCCGCATGAGTGACGAGGCATTGCTGGAGCTGGGACTGCTATGATACCGGAACCTCAGCCCGTAAGGGCATATCTCATACTTGGAAGCAACATGGGGGACCGGCGGCGGAACCTCAGCATAGCCACTTCGTTACTTGTTACGTCGCTGGCCCCATGGCTTTTCTCCGATGTGCGGGAGTCCGAGGTGCTCGAGACCGAGCCCTGGGGCATGCCTGAAGGCACGGAGGCGTTCATGAACCAGGCGATATCGTTCGAGACCACCGTCCCTCCCGAGGATCTGCTGAAAGTCTGCAAATGGGTGGAGCAGAAGATGGGACGTCCGGCCCATGAGCCGGAATACGCCCCTGACGGCAGCCGCATCTATCATCCCCGCATCATCGATATCGACATCGCCCTCTACGGTGACCGCAAAGTCGATACCCCTGAATTGAAAATCCCTCATCCTCAGGTAGAGGAGAGGGATTATGCAAAGCGCCTTCTGGCCCGGATAATGTGACGGGGAAGGGATTAAGACAGGTGGTGGGCTATTTAACGGATGCTCTGTTCAAGTAGCTTAAAAAGAAGTATCCCAACAAGGTGATGGCGTATTTTTGTTTCGGGCTTCTCGGCTTGGCCTTGATTGTCTGTACAATGAAGTTGTGAACCACAAGGGGTTCTATGAATTTCTGATAATTATATACTTGAACCGTCAAGCCCAATATATTGACGAGTAGTTCTCTTTTGCTTTGAGGCTCTAATAATAGCGCGTTCAGTATTTTAATGGTTCTTGCTGATTTTAGTGAGTTGAATTCAGGACTGTCAAATCGCTCTGCGACTTGGGTGTATAAGGTGTCATATTCCGCCAGTGTTGCTTGTGAGTATGATGAAACGATCTGTCCAAGTGCGGAGTCAGCTTGGTTAGTAGCTTGGTTAGTAAAGTCGATACGCAGCTGTGGGTCTTCGGTGTAAGTTGCATCGTTTACATTCACACCGAATACTGTAATATTGTTAACGGAAAACCGTGCCTGGAGATTGCCATTTTCGCTAAGTTCCTTTTGCACACGGACGATTCCACGGTTGTATCGGTTGACATATCCCAGGGATTTCATCGCTTCAGCAATGATGGGATTACGGTAATCATTTACATTGGGGAAATTTTCCGGCTTTGCATTGCCATAGAGCCCTCCTGCGTTGTCGATTTCTATCCGGTTCGTTCTACGTAATAATTCTCCAGGTCTTTGAGCAATACCAAAATTTCGTCTTTCGAAATCATATTCCGGTTTATAGTGTCCGTATCAGAATTTCAGGAACAGCAGGAATTCCTCTTCCGTGCAGCTGCCGGTAGGGCCGGAGAGGGTGTTGCCCTCGGAGTCCACCACTGCGTAGAGCGGCTGTGAGGCCGAACCGAACTGCTTGAGCTCCAGATCGCGGTATCTTCTGCCGAGGGTGCGGAACTCCGCGTCCTCTGTCTTGTCGTCCACGTAGAGGTTGGCGATGACAAACTGGCTTGAGAGCTTCTCCATGACTGCCGGAGAAGAGAGCACCGTCGCTTCCATCTGCTTGCATACGCTGCAGGTGTGGGACTTGAATGCTATGAAGACGGGCTTTCCGGTAGCCTTGCTCTCGGCGAGGGCCTCGTCCAGGTCGGTGTAGCTTTTCAGGGTAGAGTAGCCGGATGCCGCCGTACTGTTCCCTGAGGCTGCCTGGGCATTGCCTTGGGAGATGGTGAGGGTGGAGCCGTCCATCGGGGGGATGAGTCCGGAGATGCTCTGCAGCGGGGCTCCGAAGAGTCCGGGTATCAGGTAGAATGCAAATGCGATGCAGACTATGCCGGCGATGTGCCTGCCCCAGCCGATGCCTTCTGTCGGTGTATCATGGCTGGTACGGAAGATGCCTAGGAAGTACAGGCCGAGCAGCAGTGCAAGCACCGCCCAGACGGCTATGAAGCCCAGACGGGTGATGATGCCCCATCCGAAGTAGGCGTCGATGTTGTAGAGGAACTTCATGGCAAAGGCGAGCATGATGTAGGCAAACACGACCTTGACCATATTGAGCCATCCGCCTGACTTGGGCAGCTTCTTCATCACTCCTGGGAAGAACGAGAGCACTACGAACGGAAGCGAGAATCCCAGTCCGAATACGGCCATTCCCACAATCGGCCTGAGGGCCACGCCGTCGAGCACGGCAGCGGCCAGGATGGAGCCTACGAAAGGTCCGGTGCAGGAGAATGAGACGATCACCATGGCCAGGGCAACGAAGAAAGCAGCCACATACCCGCCCTTGTCGGCCTCACGGTCGGCCTTGTTGGCCAGTCCGGAGGGCAGGGTGATCTCGAATGCCCCGAGGAAGGATACTGCAAATACCAGGAAGAGCAGGGCGAAAATGAGGTTGGGGATCCAGTGGGTACCGATGGCATCGGTCGCGGCGGTACTCTGGAAGAGGGCCACCACAAGACCCAGAAGCGTGTATATTACTATGATGGAAAGTCCGAAGATGATGCCTTTCATGATGCCCGCGCCCTTGGTGCTGCCGCCTCCGATGAGGAAGCCGACGGTCATGGGGATCATCGGGAAGACGCAGGGGGTGATGACTCCTGCAAGTCCTGCGAGGAAGGCTATGAGCAGGAAGCTCCAGAATCCCTGTCCTGCGGCTTTGTCCTGGCCAGATGTGCTCTCTCCCGCTGCCGGTGCGGCTGCCTGGCCGGCCTGGGCCCCCGGATCCACCTTTATGGATATTTCACTCTCGTTGAGGGTGCATTCGGCTCCGTTGCAGGTCTGGAACTCGAGAAGACCGCTTACGGTGAACCTGTCTGCGGTGGCAGGAGTGATGACCTGACGGAAGCGGGCTGTACCTTCGAAGTATTTTACCTCCATCGCGAATCCTTCGTCAAACTTGATGTGGGCTTCCTCCGCATCCCGCAGGGTGCCGTCCAGGGAGAACGTGCCTGCGGCGTCGGCCGTGAAAGAGGTGGCCATGGGTCCTCCGCTGACGGGGACCGTGCTGTACATGTACCATCCAGGTTCCAGGTTGACGGTGAACAGAAGCTCTACCTTGCCGTCCGGCAGGACAGAGGATTTCGTGTCTACTGATATTACGCCTTGTGCGCTGGCACATAGGGCGATAAGACCGGCAATGACTGCCGCTGCAGCTCTTTTGAGTACCATATTTGTGCTATTGTCGATTTTCTTCGGGCAAAAGTATGAAATTATTCTTATTTTTGCGTGATTAATTCCAAAAACACATGACACAGGAAGAAGTATTCAAGCAACTTACCGCCCATGCCAAGGAGTATGGATTCGTGTTCCCCTCAAGTGAGATATATGACGGTCTCAGTGCTGTCTACGACTACGGACAGATGGGCGTGGAGCTCAAGAACAACATCAAGAAATACTGGTGGGATGCCATGGTGCGTCTCAACGAGAATATAGTGGGCATCGATTCGGCCATCTTCATGCATCCGAAGATATGGCAGGCATCGGGCCACGTGGGAGCGTTCAACGACCCTCTCATAGACAATAAGGATTCCAAGAAACGCTACCGTGCGGATGTGCTCATAGAGGACTATCTGGGCAAGCTGGACGAGAAGATAGAGAAGGAGGTGGAGAAGGGCCGCCGCAAATTCGGCGAGAGCTTCGACGAGGCCCAGTTCCGCGCGACCAATCCCAATGTGCTGCGCAACAAGCAGAAAAGGGACGAGGTCCATGCCCGCATGACCGAGGCGCTGAATGCCAACGACCTGCAGGCCCTGCGCGATATCATCATAGACTGCGGGATAGTCTGCCCGATCTCCGGTACCAAGAACTGGACTGAAGTCAGGCAGTTCAACCTGATGTTCTCCACCCAGCTGGGCAACATCTCCGGCGAGGACGGCATCATCTATCTCCGCCCCGAGACGGCCCAGGGCATATTCGTCAACTTCCTCAATGTCCAGAAGACCGGCCGCATGAAGGTGCCTTTCGGCATCGCGCAGATAGGCAAGGCCTTCCGCAACGAGATCGTGGCCCGTCAGTTCATCTTCCGCATGAGGGAGTTCGAGCAGATGGAGATGCAGTTCTTCGTACGTCCAGGCTCCGAGCTCGAGTGGTTTGCCAAGTGGAAGGAGACCCGTCTGCAGTGGCACAAGGCCCTCGGACTGGGAGACAGCAAATACCGTTTCCATGACCACGAGAAGTTGGCCCACTATGCCAATGCAGCCACGGACATCGAGTTTGAGTTCCCCTTCGGATTCAAGGAGCTCGAAGGTATCCACTCGCGTACCGACTTCGACCTGGGCAACCATCAGAAATTCTCCGGCCGCAAGATCCAGTACTTCGATCCCGAGACTGGCGAAAGCTACACCCCGTACGTCGTGGAGACCTCGATCGGACTGGACAGGATGTTCCTGGCCGTGCTCTCCGCTTCATACTGCGAGGAGAAGCTGGACAACGGAGAGGAGAGGGTAGTGCTCCGCATTCCTCCTGTGCTGGCTCCCGTGAAACTTGCAGTACTGCCTCTGGTCAAGAAGGACGGGCTGCCTGAGATAGCGAGAGATATCATCGACGAGCTCAAGTTTGACTTCAACTGCCAGTATGACGAGAAGGACAGCATAGGCAAGCGCTACCGCCGTCAGGATGCCATCGGCACCCCGTTCTGCATCACCGTGGACCACCAGACCCGCGAAGACAACTGCGTGACCATCCGCGACCGCGACACCATGGCGCAGGAGCGCATCCCTATCGCGGAAGTGGGACGCATCATCAGCGAGCGGACCGACTTCAAGACGGTGCTCAGGAAACTGAACAAAATAGGATAAACAAATCAGACTATACAGACTATGGCAACAACAGACGTGAAGTATCTCGGCCTGGACCTCAAGAGTCCAGTGATAGTGAGCAGCTGCTCGCTGACAGCCGATGTCGACAAAGTAAAGGAAATGGAAAGCTGCGGCGCTGGAGCGGTAGTGATGAAATCACTCTTCGAGGAACAGATCCGCGGGGAAGTGGAGTTCATGGCTTCGGCCGGACACTCCTATCCGGAGATGGACGACTATCTCCACGCCTACATCCGTTCCAACTCCATAGCACAGTACACCGAGAAAGTACGGGCACTCAAACAGGCCGTGTCGATACCTGTTATCGCCAGCATCAACTGCTACAGTGCAGGAGAATGGGTGGAATATGCCAGACAGATAGAGGCTGCCGGAGCCGATGCCCTGGAGATCAACCTCTACGACCTGGCCCTGGATCCCAGGACCTCGCCTGCCTCGATCGAAGACGGATATGTCAACGTAGTCCGTTCGATAGTCTCTGAGCTCCGCATACCGGTAGCCGTGAAGATAGGCCCGCACTATACCAGCATCGTCAATTTCGTGGACCGCATCGCTACGGCAGGAGCCAAGGGAGTGGTGATATTCAACCGTTTCTTCACCCCTGACATAGATCTGGACAAGTTTACCCTCGTACCGGCATCGCCCCTGTCGCACGAAGGCGAGTACGCGGAGACCCTGCGCTGGGCCGCCATCCTCTCCTCGGCCGTGAAGATCGACATCTCGACCACCACAGGCATACACAGTGCCGACAGTGCCCTGAAGATGATCCTGGCCGGAGCCGATACCGTACAGGTATGCTCCGTGATATACAGGCACGGACCTTCAGTGATACGGGAGTTCAACACCAGGATTGCCGCCTTCCTCGAAAAGAACAATGTCGAGGACCTCTCCCAGATCCGCGGCCGCCTGAGCTACTCCACCATACCCGATCCAGCCATGTACGAGCGCGTCCAGTTCATGAAGACCTTCGGGTCCCTGGCGCTGTAAGTACAGGGCATTGCACGGAAGTGCGGAGTTTGCTTTTTAAATAATGAGCCAGTGTTTCTTCTATTGCTTCAAACAACCTATCGGAACTATGTAGATTCCATCTTCAGGGCGACGATAGGCATGTTCGCCAGTTGCCGTTAATATCATCTTAAAAGCCGGTGCTTTCATGCGTGTTGTATCAATCTGTTTGGCTAATGAAGTCAGTGTTTCTATACCTTCGTTTATCAAGGTTTCGCCTCCAAGTTTGACCTCAATAAGTCCATATTGTCCGTTGCGAAGATGTACTACTGCATCGCATTCCAAACCGCTTTTATCCCGATAGTGGTATACCTTACCGTTCAATGCTTCTGCAAATACACGCAAGTCTCTTACGCACATAGCTTCAAAGAAAAAGCCCATTGTCTTCAAGTCGTTCATTAAATCGGCAGGTCCTAAACCTAATGCAGCAGTTGCGATAGATGGGTCAACGAAATAGCGTGTATCTGCTGTCCGAATTGCAGTCTTTGAGCGAATATTTGGATTCCATGCAGGCATATCTTCCACAACAAATATCTTTCTCAAAGCTTCGAGGTAAGAACTTATCGTATCATCATCAAGTGTGGCAGTATCATTATTTTTCAAATCCTCTTTTAATGTAGCAATTGATGCTTGAGTTCCTTGATGTCGGGCATAAGCTCTCATTAAGCGTTGCACACGCTCTGAAGCTCTTTTAACACCATCGACTTTGGTTATATCTTCCTTGGTTACTGCATCGTAGTAATCAAACGCCTGTTCCAATGCAGCCTCTTCGGGTAATCCAACAGCCATAGGCCAACCACCACGGCAAATAAGGAAAGCTATGTCCTGCAATTTAAGATCATTCTTTTCCAGTATTTTCTCTGGAGCAGTAAACAAATCGCCGAGACTTACCTTTCCGTTTGACTCTCCAGATTCAAACAAGGTCATAGGTCGCATAGTCAACCAAGCAAAGCGTCCTGTTCCGGAATGTTCTCTTTCCTCTTCAGCCTCCTTGTCGGGAACTGCAGAGCCTGTTAAAATGAACTGCCCCATTTTACGACGGTGGTCAACAGTGTATCTTACAGCATCCCACAACTTGGGCACAGTTTGCCATTCGTCAATAAGCATTGGTGTGTCCCCTGACAATGCTGCATCTGTATCTATTTCCAAAAGAGTTTTGAAATTGTTCTTTACATCAGTTCGAGCCAACAATATTTTGCTGGCTGCAACCTCCTCTGCTGTTGTAGTCTTTCCACACCATTTGGGGCCTTCTATCAGTACGGCTCCCTTTGCCTGCAATTTCTTTTCAAGCAGGCCATCCATTATTCTATGTCTGTAACCATCCATAAATCAAACTGTTTATGGCTACAAAAGTAATTGAAAATTCCAATACTCGGTTGTTTGGATTAATATTTTTCGGTAAAATGGCATTAATTTATTCGTCTAATTGGCCTAAACCATTCGGCAAACGAAAATCCAGAGATTCAGTCCATGATGTCTTCCGGTTGCAGTTCGGATGCATAGCTATGGACTACTCTGTAATAATCACTTTGAATGTCATGAATATGATTTTCAAATCACGGAAGAATGAATGGTCTGAAATATACTGAAGATTGATGCGCAATTTGTCCTGCATCACCACTTCGCGGTAGTATTGTTCCGGATCAGAGGCCTTTGCCAAAAGTTCATTCTCATTGCGGTAACGTATGGATGCAAGGTCTGTGATGCCTGGGCGTACATCCAGCACATGCAACTGTTCAGGGGTATACAGGTCAACGTACTTACGCACTTCAGGACGAGGTCCGACCAGGCTCATATCGCCTATGAACACATTGATGAGCTGTGGAAGTTCGTCAAGTTTGTATTTACGTATATAATAGCCGGAACGGGTTACCCTCGGGTCATGTCCTCCTACGGTGATCAACCCCTTTTTGTCTGAGCCGACACGCATTGAACGGAACTTGAACAGACGGAAATCCTTGCCGTATCTTCCCACTCTGGACTGCCGGTAAAAGACTGGGCCGGGAGAGTCAGATTTTATCCAAAGTGCGACTATTAAAAAAAGCGGACTGAGAAAAATCAGTCCCAGTCCGCTTGCCGTGATATCCAATAACCTTTTCACTTCTTAAGGCTTGAAATTATGTTTGTAAAATTGTCCATTACATACTTCACATCGTCATCTGTAAGATGGGTGTGAAGAGGGAGAGTGACCTCGTTGCGGTATTGGTCATATGCATTGGGGAAGTCCTTGATGTCATACCCTATGGCCTTGTATGCAGTCATCATGGGAAGCGGCTTATAATGTACATTGCAAGCTATGCCGTTTTCGGCCATTTTGACTATGACTTCGTTGCGGTAATCCACGTCTTTGCCCAGAAGACGGACGAGGTACAGATGTCCGGAAGAGGAATGGTCGGGACCATAATGGTCGAGGACTGCGACATTGTAATCCTTCAGCGCATCATTATACTGTTCTATGATCTGTCTGCGACGGTGCAAAAGCTCCGGATACCGCTTAAGTTGAGCCAATCCGATGCCTGCCATGATATCAGTCATGTTGCACTTGTAGTATGGAGCAATGATGTCATATTCCCATGCACCCAGCTTGGTCTTTGCCAAAGCATCCTTGTTCTGGCCATGCAGCGAAAGCAGCTGTATCTGTTTATAGATAGCCTCATCGTCCAGCCCCTCGCGTGAAATCCATGTAAGGGCACCTCCTTCCGCTGTTGTAAGGTTCTTTACGGCATGAAAAGAGAATGAAGTGAAGTCCGCTATGCCGCCGCACATCTTCCCGTGCCATTTTGCTCCGAAAGCATGTGCTGCATCAGCAATCACGATAACCCTTCCAAAAGCTTTCTGAATATCGTTAGCCGGTTTGAAAAGCTCTTTCCTGGACTCAACCGCCTTGAATACCTGATCATAATCGCAGACTACCCCACCCAGATCGACAGGCATTACGGCTTTGGTCTTTTCTGTTATGGCATCTGCTACTTTTGTATAATCCATCTCGTATTGACCAGGGGCGCAATCAACCATTACAGGTCTTGCACCCACATGGCATACGGAACTGGCAGTGGCAGTGTATGTATATGCCGGTACGATAACCTCATCGCCTGGGCCTATACCAAGAACCCTTAAGGCCATCTCCATGCAGGCTGTTGCGGAGTTGAGGCATACAGCCTTGTTTGTACCGCAGCACATAGATATCAGATGTTCAAATTCTTTGGTTTTTGGACCTGTTGTAATCCATCCGGAACCAAGGACCTCGGCCACCATTGCGGCCTCAGCCTCCGTCATGTCTGGAGGCGAAAAAGGAATGTTACGCATAAATAATGAGAGATTAATAGATATTTCTATAATTTTAAGTTAATTTAAGAAATACATACTACTACCTATTTACTTCAGCAATGAAATTTTTCTTAAATAATAATTTATATATACCGGTTATATACCCACATGCATATGACAAATGGATATTCAAGAAAATAAAAGGTAATAAAACAATAAGGCTTATCTGTTTATATTCTTTTGCTGATTTAAAGCTAATAGAAATAGCAATAATTCCATATATTAATAGTATTGATATAAACGAATATAGAATCCATTTAGAAAAAATACTTAGCAAGCTTCCCAATACAATGCATAATAAAAAAACTAAGGGGAAGAATTGTCTAATAGTAGTAGGATGTCCTAGTTTCTTATTTACAAGTGGTTTAAATAATCCATACTCATAAAACATTTTCCTTATTTTTAAAATACTATCGCGAGCATAGTATTTTATTTTTAAGGATGGAATTAAATATATTGTTCCTCCGTATTTTATTATTCTGCCATTTAGTTCGTCATCTTGATTACGGATCAGATCAGTATCGTATAACCCTATTTTATAAAATATATCCCTTCTAAAACACCCAAATGGAACTGTATCTACTTTCATTACTTTATCTGCACCTATACGAAAGTGAGAATTACCCATGCCAAAAGGAGAACTTAGAGCAATTGCGATTCCAATAGCAGATGCAGAATTGTTGCAAGGTAAAGTTTCACATATACCTCCAACGTTTTCTGCATTTTCCAATGTTAATAAATTTTTTTCTAATTCATATAAATAATTATTTGGATATTCGCAATGAGCATCTATTCTTACAATAACATCCCCTTTTGCAGAAGTAATACCAATATTCATGGCATAGGGAACAATTCGGAATGGATTGTTTATTAAACGAATGAAAGGGTATTTGATGGAGTAGTCTTGCACGATATCCCTTGTTCTATCTATGCTCATTCCATCTACAAAGAGAATCTCTAAATTATTTTTGGGATATTTTTGTTGTAATAGACTATCAATACATTTAGAAATGTACTTTTCTTCATTATAAATTGGGCAAACTACAGATAGCATGATGTTTACAATCTTGAATCAACTATTTCTCGAGGTAGAATTCCCTTCACATCATACACGACCCCTTCTTTTGTTTTTAACAATGATCTTATATTGAGATTTTTAAATTCATTATGTGCTACAGCCAAGATAACAGCATCATATTTATCATTCAGCACGTTTCTGTCTTTAGTGCAAACTAATTTATATTCATTCTTGATATCTGACGGATTTGCCCAAGGATCATAAATTGTGATATTATTGGTGTATTCACTTAGTGTGTGATATATATCAACAATTTTTGTATTTCGTATGTCTGGACAATTTTCCTTAAATGTAATCCCAAGAATTAATACTTTGGCGTTCTTTACTATTATACCTTTTTTGTTCATACATTTGATAGTCTGATTTGCTACATATGCGCCCATGCCATCATTAAGTCGTCTCGCTGAAAACATTACTCTAGGTAATACACCGTA
This sequence comes from uncultured Bacteroidales bacterium, assembly GCA_944326245.1. Classification (GTDB taxonomy): domain Bacteria; phylum Bacteroidota; class Bacteroidia; order Bacteroidales; family UBA932; genus Coprenecus. The sequence goes on along the minus strand of CALVDF010000005.1, from coordinate 89,698 downwards.
AATTTGTGCTTTCTGTATAAGGTAATATGGATCTACACTAATGCAATGACCACCCACAAGTCCCGGACTAAGTTTTATGAAATTCCATTTTGAAGAAGCAGCTTCAATAACATCCTGTGTGTCAATTCCCATTGCATTGAATATTTTTGCAAGTTCATTCATAAATGCAATATTTACATCACGCTGAGAATTTTCAATTATTTTGGAAGCTTCTGCGACTTTGATGGAGGGAGCCTTATGTGTCCCATTAACCAATATAGAATTATATAATCTGTCCACAAAATCAGCAATTTCAGGAGTTGATCCGGATGTCACTTTCTTAATCTTTTCCACTGTGTGTTCTTTATCCCCCGGGTTAATCCTTTCTGGGGAATATCCTGCGAAGAAATCTTTGTTATACTTCAAGCCCGATATTTTTTCTACTGTAGGAATGCATTCTTCTTCCGTAACACCAGGATATACAGTGGATTCGTAGATTACAATATTCCCAGTCGAAATTACTTTTCCCACAGTAGTGCTAGCTCCTATTAGTGGCTTAAGATCTGGCCTATTGTTTGAGTCTACTGGAGTGGGTACGGCGACAATATAAACAGTGCAGTCCTTAATTTCTTCAATATTTGTAGTGCACTTAAATCCATTTTTTAAAGCATTATGGAGAACAGCATCTGGTACTTCAAGAGTTGAATCATGTCCTGCGTTTAATGCGTCTACTCTAGTTTGATTTAAATCAAAGCCAACAGTTTCATACTTAGTAGAAAACAATCTTGCCAATGGAAGGCCTACATACCCTAGGCCTATCACGCATATTTTAATTTTTTTCATACAGAAAATATTAATAAATTAAAATTAAAGAATAGGTAATATTCAATAGATAATTTATTTAGTTTATATATGGTCTAGAGATTTATAGTTGCAAGTGCCAGTTTCAAATTGTTGGGCTTTATTATGCATATATTAAAAAGAATCTATAGACAATATTTACATTATAAAAAATAAATAGTATGCTCTGTTTATCAAATATTAAAGTGATATTATTCTATTTTGTATTTATAGTATTTGAATAATGCATTGAATTGGAAGTCGTTCTGGTTTTCTGTGTTGTTTTTATGAGAAAGAGCTGATCCTTTGTGAAAGTATTGGTACAAATTATCGAAAGAAAGATCGATGCCTTTTTTCATTATATATCGTTTATTAGTTTTATTGCGCAATCCGCAAAACCAAAACCAAATATCATCAGCATGTGGGCACAATGTCATAAAAACGTCTTTTCTTAACACATCTTTACAAAGGGATTTCGGAGGATATAATATTCCACCAACTCCAATCGGAAATATGAACATTCCAGTTGCATTATTTTTATACTCTTTCCATGATTTATAGTAATGCGGAATCCCTTCTTTAAAGATAGGCTCTTTAGCCGTCAGACATATGATGTCGTTTGGATTACGTTCGTGTTCACGCATAAGTTGTAAAATAGTATTTTTATTATAAATGATATCATCGTCTACAGTTATTATTGTCTGGTTATAATATTGTTCTAATGTTGGTATCAATTTTTTGAATGATTTCAAGTCATCACAAAACAAGATGTCAATACCTTTTTCTTTAAGTTTAAGCAAATCTTTAGGTAAGTTTTCTTCGTTCCATTCATCCCTTGCAAGCCACAAAATGATTTTAGTGGGACAGAATGATTGCCGTAATAGCGAAACCAATGTGTAATATACAATGTTGTGTTTTACCCTTCTACCATAACTAGTGAGAGATATTATCAAATTATTATCTATTTTGCTTCTCAAATTAGGCACTTTAATAATATTGACGTCTACTAGTAACTTAAAAATGTAACCATATAATGCATTCAAACAAATCAATAACCTTCTCATATAGTCTGAAATAGATGTTAGACAGCAAAATTTCTTTTTTTCTTAAATATTGGAGGAATTATTAATGATAATAAACATATTTCCCAAGGACCAGAGAGTGTTCCGTACGGTGAGAAAAAGGATAAAAATATAAAAAAAGTTAAGTATGAAGACAGAAATGTACTTAAATGATATTTTTTTTTACTCTCATAGAATTGTTTTTTATATAATAAGGCTGAAAATCCCCCAAAGAGTATAATTATAGCATAATAAACAAGAATTTCCGTAATTCCCCCTGTGGGATTGAAGAAATATCCAAACAAATTAATTACGTTACTTTCTTCTCCAGATGTATTCACAGGAAACATCTCGAAACCGATATTTGGAAATATGGTTGTATCAAAAAGCCCATATATGAAGAGGTTTGGAAGAGCTGATAAGCAACTTAGAATTTTGTACCATATGGATACATTTTGCGATACCTCATTTTCTGCGAATAAATAATTTCCGTTTATCAATGAGCCGGCACAATATTTCCAAAGATGATTATAGTAAAATGTTGAAGCAACTTCTACATCTTGTGAGGCAAAAGAGATAGCATAATTTAAGACAAACACAGTTGTGATTAATGCACATAGAAGTATTATGGCTTTTTTAGCTAGCGATGGGCGATATAAGATTGTAAATATAAATAGGTTAATAGCGAAGCCTATTGTGTGGTATTTAACAAATGAAAGAAAGTTTACAAAAAGTAATAGTATTATTGGAAGTAAGTATAAAATTTTTCTAGGAGAATATGTCCAATAAAGAAAAACAATAGGCGCAATAGAATAAGAAAGATTTAGGATGTGCCCTGTTATCCCAGATGCTAACTCTCCTTCATTAGTAGATAAACTAAGTATGTTTATTCCAGAGGATAAATTTAATATAACTTTAATTAATCCTAGTATCGCGATGAGTGATAAAACAATTGTCATTGTTTTTATCTTATAGTTACTTAAGCAAGTAATTACAGCATCATTAGTATATTTTGTTGATGCTCTTAGATTCAGTGGTAGTGAACCCAAGTAAAAGCAAACAACTGAAGAGGAATATAAGATTAATGCTTTATCAGAAATAGGGAAGAACCCCAATTTTGATGCAATAATATTGTTTAAAATAACAATAATTAAGTATGGAAGAGAAAGTATAGAAATTAAATTAAACCACCTTTTTTCCTGTGTATATTGAATTCCGATTAGTAAAAAGAGCACTAACGAATAAAGAAATAACACCAAACTCATGCTTTTTTACAAATTTATATCCCATTATTAAATATTTTTAAGCAATATTGTTTATTTACACAATCCATAATTCTATATTCCTTTTTTAATTTATTTATAAAGTAAAAAATTGTTCTCAAGGGAAGATTGTATAGGTATAAAGCTCTTATAATTGTTAAGTATAGTAGAAATTTATAAAAGAAAAAAGAAAAGGCGCTCAAATTATCACGCATGTCTATTATTCTATTCAAATAGTGGATGAATATTGGACCAATGTGGGATTCTTGTTTTTTTACGGACATCCCAACTTTATGGTATATGATTGAGTTCATGACGCACGCCATTTTTATTCTATTCTTTTTTAATCTTATAGCAAGTTCGAAATCTTCTTCTCCGTGAAAAAACTTTTCTGAAAAAAGATTTCCATTATTTTGTATAATAGATTCTTCAAAAAATAGACAGCAACCTGTAATAAATGTACATTGTTTAAATTCTTCCTTTCGTAGGTATTCGATTTTTTTATTTGCATAGTGATATTTGCGAAATCCCCAACATATTTTTCCTCCTCCATTCCAAATTATATTTTTATTGTAATAGTAACAGATAAGAGGTGTTAGAACTTTGTATTCAGGTTTTTTATTTTTAAATTTGATCAAGTTGCGCAAGAATAGTTTTGTTACAATAGTGTCATTGTTTAGTAGCATGTAGTATTGTGGACGATAGTGACGCGCATATTTGAGAATTAAGTTATTACCCTTACTAAAACCATAGTTGTTTTTAAGGTCATATAATATTATACTTTTATTTTTTATATCAAAATATGTTTCATCGCCGTAAGTTGTAATATTTATATCTACTCCTATCTTTTTTAGTTGGTGATATAGGATATCTATCGAATTGTCTGTAGAACCATTATCACCAACAACAACAAAATAATCATCGAATTCACTATTGAATAAAGATGATAGACACTCAAGAGTATCCTCAAACCCATTCCAATTAAGGATAATAATGCTAATCATTTATTAGTCAATTTTAAATTATTCAAATCAAGCTAGAAGATGTCTAAATAAAAATCTATTCTATTGGCAGTGATTTGCGATTTGCTTAAAACTTAATTTAATATTGTTCAAACGGGGATTTTAATGTTCTGTACGCATCTAATAATCGCGAGAAGGTTTTAGGATACTTGGCAAATAGTATTATGATTACAAGTTTTATGCACTTGTTTTTTTTGTATAATACTATAGATTTATATGCAGTATCAGCTATAATTGATTTGTCTCCTTTATTTGCTGCATATATAAACTTTGCCCACAACAATTGTGAGAGTGCGTAATTTTCATCTTCATGGTATTTTGAAGCAAAATAGTATGCAATCTCATGAAAATTGACAGTGAATGAAAGTTGGTCAAGTTTATTAGGAAGGTGAGATGCAGAATTTTGAAGTATTCTATAGACCCCAAGAGGTTCGTCAATAAATGATATTTTACTATTTTTTGCAAACCATAACCAAGTAGGAAAATCCCCCATTTTCCAATTTCTTGTGTTTGGCTGAATTTCCCTTATATAGTTTTTATACAGGTTTGTTCTCAATGTAACAGTTAACGTGGGTATGCAATTTTGTTTTAGTAAGGTTTTAAAGTCCAAAAAATTTCTTCCAAGTTCACCTTTAAATTTTTTTTTGCTTTGTATGAAATATTTCGCTTTTGAATATACTAGTCCAATATCATCGTTATTTTCAAGAATCTTAATTTGTTTTTGAAGTTTATAAGGATCAATCCAATAATCATCTCCCTCGCAAAATGCCAAATATTTACAACCAGTCTCTTCAATAGCGTTCATCATTATTTTACATAGAGTGTCATCTCTTTTTGAATATTGGTTTTCAATCTCATATATTGGCTTAATAATGTATGGAAATTTCTCTGCATATTCTTTGATTATTGCAGCAGTTCCATCTGTAGAGGCATCGTCATGCACAATTGCTACAAATGAAAAGTTTGTTTTTTGCTTTACAAAGCCGTCCAAGCATTGCCTGATATATGGCTCGTGATTGTACGTCATGCAGTTAATCGCGACTAATATATTTTGTTGGATCATGACAACATTTTATTTATCCATGCAATTGAACTTACATTGCAACCATTTCTGAAACAAGTTTGAATGTCTTGTCTTTAATTAACACACCATCTTGAAGATTAACAAAGAAATACGGGTTCATATCCAAGCATTTCTTATATTCTATTGTCGCAATATCAAGATCAACTATAGAAATGCTTGTATTTCCAAAAGGTAAGATTTTAGCTTTACCATCTTCATACATTTTTTGTTCATAAATATAAGAACCATTATTGGGTGTAACTCCATTGTATCTTACAAAAAGAGTATACTCTTCAACCCTGAAGTGATCATTACAAAAGACTCTGCCGATAAAAGTTCTTTCATATCGGTATTCCAAAGAATATAGCCATTCCAAATAATGCATATACGTCAAGCAATCACCAATCTTTGGACCAAGAAATAAAAATTTCACAGCATCCCGATGCCTAAGTTTATCGAATGTTGAATTGGAACCGCACGAATTATGACCAATTCCATATACGAGATCAGTATCTTCTCCTAATAAAGCAACAGACATTAATGGATCCATAGACCTAATTACTCCTTCTTGCTTGCGGAAAAATTCATTGAGAGCTCCCATCCTAGACGTTGAGGTTCTAGGATTGAAATCTTTTCCATTACAGAAACTAAATGTGAATGTTGGCATGCATATTGTCTTTACATTTAAGCACTTGATACAGTCTAAAATGGCTGTTAGTAATTCACTCTTCTTTAAGTTTGGGTTCGGTACTCCAAAATTAATAGAACTATGAATATATAGAATTTTACAGTCATTAGCCCCCAATGCTATCAATGCATCATAAAGGTCTTTATTAGATAGCCATGTTCCGTTACTTGCTAAAAATAAGTTAATTTCTTTCATCGTACATAAGTGTTTGGTAAAAATCAGAATGGATAAGGTTCGTTAGGGTAATATACAATATAAACAATCTTAATATCGCATATGAGTTTTTATTCTACTTTATAGCCTTTTATGATATTCCTATCATATGGATGCTTGTATTTGCATAGTATGTTACAATATGCAGGATTTTGGGACATGCCTTTGTCATCCAAGGCTTGTCAAACCTTAAGGAAAGAGCTAAAACTATTATTTGTTGTCAACTTGTTAGTAGTTGATGATTATTGATGGATGATTGCAATTGTATTTGAAAGAAAAAGCATTTTTATTGAGTCTTGTAAAATAGATTCCACTTACAAGTGATAGACATCATACAAAATATATAAGGAAACAGTATCTATATCTCATTGTTTCTAATTTAATATTATGCTTTTAATTATATAATTATGTGTCTCTTATTCCTTTAGAAAAGATTGTACTACAAAATCAAGTATATGTAAATTTGAGTTCACTATCAGTATTGTAGCGATGCGGGTTGCTAAGAGTTTGAGCAAAAACCTTTTTTATATTGAAGAGATAATGTTTGCAAAATGTGAGGTATTGTCTATCAGCAACTATATTTTAAAGCTAATTTTTTATGAAGAATTCTTCATGATACGACAATCCTCACAGGATGCATTCAATCTACGAGAAATTATAATAGTTTCATGAACATAATATTAAACTACCAAAAGATTGTTACAGAACTCTCACGACATTAATAATGCTCTAACTCGTGGAAACAAATAGATCAAATTACACCGCAAGCCTGATATCACCTTTTTTTAATGACATTAAAATTCACGAGCGTATTCTTAATTATTAATTTTTATTCTCTCGGCTAAGGTTTGTTATCACAATCTTTATAATTACACCTTGGCTCTCTTTATGAATTCTATAGGATAATAGTGTCTTGTAATATTCATTTTGTACTTCTTCCGCCGTCAATAATAACGCATTGACCAGTTATCCATTTGGATTTATCTGAAAGTAAAAATCTAACATAATTGACCACATCTTCCATGGTCCCAAAACCAAGGGGAGTTTCCTTTTTCATTTCTTCCAAATAAGTTTCATTGAGGTTTCGAGTCATTGGGGTCATAATTGCTCCTGGTAAAATAGCATTCACTCTTATTTCTGGAGCCAGTTCTTGGGCTAATGAATACACAAGGGAATTTATTGCGCCTTTAGAAGAAGCATAAATACTATTACCAACATTCCCTCTAATACTGACTAACGCAGAAATCAGTATGATGTTATTAAGAGCTTTGTTATTGATTTTCTTTAAAAGTACTCGCAATATTTCAATTATTGAAAAATAGTTAACATTGAAAATATTATCAATGTCATTTATGGGGAAAAGTTTTACAGGTAATATTTTAGTTATACCTGCAAAATGGACATATTTATCTATGCAAATATCATTTGTTTTTAATATGTTAGCTAAGGACTCAGCAACAGAACTTCTTTCTTTTGCAAAATCCACATGCCATAGAATATGTTTTTCTGAGTTTCTACATTTGCACCTTACTTTTTCTAATTGAGTAATATTCTCGCTTGCCAGTATCAAGTTATTTATGGAAGAAAGTTCCATAGCACAAGCAGCACCCATTCCAGAGGATGCGCCTGTTATCAATGTGTATTTTTGCATTAAAGTTTGGTTCTTTTTAAAACTTCATTACATAAATCTTCTATAGAATCAAAGGATTGTATTTCTTTTCCATTCATTGTTATTCCGTAATCAGAATCCAACAATGCTATCAATGACAATCCTGCTAGGGAGTCCCATTCCTCGTATTCAGAGAGTTTCTTTCGACAATCAACTTCTTCAACTTCTAAAATTTCAGCAATGCTTTTTAATAATTTTTCCATTTTTAATAATTTTTTAAAAAATATAGATTTGTGTTATCTGACTAAAGAAAATCCTCCGTCTATTTTTAATGACGTACCAGTTACCCAAGAAGAGGCATCTGACAGAAGATATATTATAGCTAATGCGATATCTTTTGGGTCTCCGTAACGTTTAAGTGGGTATCTATTCATATCTTCTTGAAGCTGTTCATCCGTCAAACTACCATCTGTGATTAATTTTGTCCATGTCATGCCAGGATTAACAGAATTACATCTTATGCCTTTACTAGATAATTCTAATGCAGTAGTTCTCATATATGCATCAAGTGCACATTTTGACATAGAATAAATTCCATTTCCAGGAGATACATTAAAAACGCCTCCGACAGAAGATGTCATGACTATAGATGAGGGATTTTTCATACGCTTCTTTTTTAGTATGTATTTGAGTAAGAGGGCGATACTGAATACGTTGACATCAAATACTTGTTCCATATCTTCCCTCTTGAAAAATGATATCGGAGCAGTCTTGCTTATTCCTGCATTACAAACAATTCCATCCATTAGTGGTAAGGAGTCAACGAGTTGTTTTAGTTCATCTTCGTTGGTTAGGTCTGCAGGAATTATCATGTGCCCTTGTCCATCCAACATGAAAAATGTTTCTTTTAACCTTACCTCATTACGTCCATTAAGTATTAACTTTGCCCCTAGTTTAGAGCACTCGACAGCAGTAGCACGACCAATCCCAGATGATGCGCCTGTAATAAGAATAGATTTTCCTAAGATACTATAGGGATTATATGTATATGCTTGCATTAAACTTCTACTAAGTCACTTATAAATAAATTGTCCGTTGAAAACATCACAGTACCCCAAGAAAGGCCAATCCCAAAGCCGCAGCAAATAAATTCAGTATGCTTATTTTCAACTTTACCCTTTAGCTGTGTTGAAATGGTTACAGGGATAGAAGCGGAAGATGTGTTACCAAACTCTTTAAGGCTATAAGGTACTTTATCTGCCGTTAAGTTTAATTTCTTACGAATGATTTCATCAATTTGTATATTAGCTTGATGCAATATACAATAATCAAAATCGCTTAAATTTCTATTAAAATAAGTCATGGCCTTTTTTATAGATTTCGGTGCTGTACTGATGGCAAAAGAAAAGACATCCATTCCGTTCATCCTTGATTCTAAGCGATTCATTTTTTTCCCGTCGACATCCTCAAGTTCAAAAGATGATTGTGAAACCTGATTTCTTGTTCCTCCATCTGGAATAATAATAGCATCATAACCACTACCATCCGTTCCAAAATGAAACTGGAACCCAGTCGCTCCTTCTGAATACTCAATAGCAGTAGCTGTTCCTGCAAATCCTACTAATGGATCGGTCGTTTTCTGAAACAATCTTGCGTCTCCAACAAGTAGCAGACCTTTCTTTACGGTTCCTCGAGATAGCATGGAAGCTGCATAACTTAATCCGTATACCCAACCTGAGCATCCCAAAGGCAATTCTGAAGCGTAACATTCTTTGCTTAATTTTAGGCGGTCTTGTATAATACAAGCTGTAGAAGGGCATAAGTAATCTGGTCCCTGCGTGACGAAAATTAATACATTTATTTCAGATTTATCCCATTTTAAATCTGAAATCAATTTTTCAGCTGCATGTACACATAAATCTGAAGTTGTATAACTTTCGTCTAGTCTTCGAGATTCTATACCAGTTGATCGTATGAATTCATCTGCATTGTATTTATCATTTACTAGGGAATCTTTTGTGTAACACACATGTTTTGGCATGCACGATGCGATGCCAATTATTCGTACATTTTTTATTTCGAAAAAAGCCATTTTAAAACTCGATTTTTTTTGCTGGAACACCAAAAATACTTGTGTTTGACTTTACATTACGTATCACGACGCTTCCTGCTCCAACACTCACGTTATCTCCAACTATGATGTGGGGTAATATTGTAGAACGAGTATGTATAGTGGTATGGTGACCTATTTTAGAGAACCCCCCAAAAAAACAATAAGATTCAATAGTACAATTGTCGGCGACTTCTGTGTCGTGTCCTAAATTGCAAAAAGGATGAACAATCGTATTGTTACCTATTTTGACACATGATGAAACTATTGAGTATGCAGAAATCACCACTCCTTCTCCAATTATTGCGTTACTATTCACAATGGATGTTGGATGGATCAGAGAGGCAAAATGCCCACCTTTATTCTTTATAATATTTATATACTTTTCTCTTGCAAATGCATCTCCCAAAGCACAAAAAAATACTTCATTTTTTTGGGGCAAATACTCTTCAACAGATGAAATTATAGGAGCATATCTATCAAATCCTTGTAAAGCGTCAGATTTATCATCTAGAAAACCAACGATTTTGTACTCATTCCTGTAGGTATTTAAATGCTTTATAAAGTCATGAATTTCTCTGCCATATCCTCTAGCGCCAATTATAATTATATCTTTCATCTTACTCTTTTGATACTTTTAAAAAGAGATCTTCGATTGTTGTTGAGGAGCTTATATCATTCCCTTTTAGTTGAATGTCATATTCCTCATCGATCATAGCTATGACAGAGAGAGCAACAAGAGAATTCCATCCATCTAAATCTTTAAATTTTGTGTCCATCGTAACATCTTTGACATTTACATTATCAAATTGTTCACAAAATAATTCAATAAATTTGTTCGCATTCATAATAATATCTTTAAAAATTAATCATTTTGTTAAACTTCATATATCCTAAATCCATAAGTATTGAAGACCATGTCAGTCCGACACCGAATCCTGCCATACATACTTTCCGGCTGCCAGTTACTACGCTTTCTCCAAGATTGTAGCTGATATTGGTAGGCACAGTAACACCACTGGCATTGCCGAAATTTTCAACAATGTTGGCCGGCATCTTGTCATAAGGTACACCGATCTTGTCTGCCAGTTTGTGCAGCATGAATTTGTTGGGCTGGTGAAACATGTACCAGTCAACATCTTCTTTAGTGATATCGGACTGCGTCAGCAGATGGTCGATCATCGGAGGTACTTCACGTTGTACGAAATTGAAAACATTGTCCCCCTGCATTACCAGATTGTCTTTTGAGCGGAAGTTACCTGCAGAATCTTCCTCAATAACAGCCGTCTGAGGTGATGACGGTAAACGGAATCCGCCGGCAGGAATATTCAATGCGAAAGCACCGGTCCCGTCCATCTTTACATTGGCGTGTATTACTGAGTCGTCATCGGACTTGTCAACAATGGTTATAGAGGCTGCATCCCCTATCAAAGGCTTGCTGTTGCGGTCCCTGTCGGATACCTTTGGACTCAGTACATCTGCGTTCAAAAGTATAACTCTGTTTATCGATGGCTGTTCCAGCAGCATGAAGGCCTCAATGAGGCCGATTTCAAAGCCGGCACATCCTTGATTGATGTCCAGACACAACATGTCGTGCTTCAAACCGAAATGTCCCTGAATGATATTGCTGGTCGGAGGCATATAATAGTCTGGGGACTGTGACACGAACAGCAAAACATCGATACTGTCCCTGTCAAGCAGACCGCTGTCGAACAAGTATTGCAATCCGTGGATACAGAAGTCTGAGGAACATTGGCCTGGTCCGGCAATCCTATGCTCCTTATACCCCATTGCCAGCTTCAGTTTCATGGACTTGGCAGTCGAGAAACTGTAGTTTCCCATTTCTTCCTCAAATGTCACAACTTTTTGAGGCAAAATGGTCAGAATCCCTGTAATCCGTTTGTTTTTAAATACAAAGTCCATTATTCCTTCGCTCCGTTCTTAACAAGAAGTTTCTTTATTGCATCTACGGAAGAAAAATTTTCGGGCAGGATGTCGACGCCGTCGATGGAGATCCCGAAAGTACTGTCAAGTTCTGATACCAGATTGACAATATCGAAACTGTCAAGCATGCCTTCTTCAATAAAGTTGATGTTTTTTGTGAAATCAAATTCAGGACGAAGGTCTGTAAGAATTTTGATGATTTTTTGTTCCATGATAGTGTATTATTTCTAGTTGGATGTAGACATCACATAATCGTGCATATTTTCATTACCAAACCCGTAATGGATATATCTCTTGATGGCATTTTCATTACTCTCAATAACCCAAAGTATCTGGCGTTTGGTGTTTCTACCTTCATAAAAGAACTGTTTGAGAAGTCTCGCACCGACCTTCTGTTCTCTGTACTCCGGTCTTGTAAACCAGTATCTCAAGTATAGAGTGGTTGCATTTTTTTCGAAAATGAGGAAGCCTGCAATCCTGCCATCTCGCCTTATTTTCAAAATGCGTCTTTCATTTGCAAACAGCTTCAATTCGTCATCGTAAGGAATCTGCTCAAGGGTTTCGTTGAAGTAAGTGTGCAGGCAAGAACTTACCTCGGCAATATCTTCACTTGTGGCATAGCTTACATCTTCAACAGGAAAAAAAGAGTCATCTTCCCTGGAAATACGCTGCATTCTTACGAGCGATGTCGCTATTGAGAAACCGTCTTCCTGAAGAATATCTACAACAGGCATACATTGGTCCTGTCTTCCAACGATATCCATAACAAGTGTCCTATCACCGTAAATGTTTTTCAATTTGCCGGCTGATTGACGCAATGAAGATATGGATGTTGAAATATAGAAAATGTTCCAGAAGCTGTTGTCGATCTTGGCCAAGAGTACCGTGTCGCCAAACTCTTCATATTGCAGGGATTGCTTGTTGATCCATATACTATGTTTTACCGCGTCAGGGTAAAAATTTGTAATGAATCCCTTTTTCAAATTCCTAATGCCGGCCGAGAGATCCAACAACTGTTGGAATGATTCAATCGTTTTCATTTGCAAGTTTGTTGTAATACAGGCGGTCTATCTTGCCGTTTGTATTCATTTTCAACTCTTCCAGACGTATGTACATGACAGGAATCATATATTTCGGCAGGGATGAACCGATGGCTTTCCTGAACTCGGCAGGAGAAATTTCATGGTCTGACTCATAATAGAGGATTATTTCCTTTTTCTGATGATTGTACACTACGCATCCATTGTGGACCAGTTTAAGCGTATTGATGATAACATGTTCTATTTCCCCAAGTTCTATCCTATACCCCATATGCTTGATCAGTGTATCCTTACGGCCTTTGAATACGATCTCTCCCAGTTCGTTCATGTAGACCATATCTCCGGTCCTGTATATAATCTCCGGATAAGAATGGTTGAGCGGGTTCTGAACAAATGCCGCTGCGGTTTTCTCAGGATTGTTGTAATACCCCATAGCTAACGATGTTCCGCGTACACATAATTCGCCTTCGGTGTTGCAATCCGTTACTCTGCAGTCTTTGTCGTCTAGGATCAGAATATCCGTGTTCCTGAAAGCTTTACCGATGGGAATGGGTTCGTCATCGGGAATTTCTCGTTCTATGTTGTAATATACGCAGTCCAAGGTTATCTCGATCGGACCATAGAAATTTGCGAACTTTGTTCCGGGAAGACTTTTCCTCCATATGTTGAACTGTTTGGTGGGAAATACTTCTCCTGCAAACCATACCAGCCTCAGATCCGGAAGTTCAACGTGGCTGAGCAAATTCATATTGGCAATATTAACCATAATGGTAGGTACCCAGAAAATATATGAGACCCTGTGTGTTTTCATCAGATCCAGAATCTTCACCGGGAAAGCCGAATATGTGTCTGGTATAACAACCATAGTTGCTCCTTTCGCCATCATTATACACAGTTCATAACTGTATATGTCGAAAACGAGCGGAGAAAGAGAACCGATAACGTCATTACATGAAAAACCATATTCATCGAAAGTCTGTTCCATAAAATCTATGAAACTGCGATGATTGAGAACAACACCTTTTGGTGTCCCCGTTGACCCTGAAGTATTGATAATACAGTAGGGATCAGTGTCAATCATCCCTGATAAATGATTCATGAAAAATGATGCATCAGGAATGCTCTCATTATGTATGTTGTCAATATTGATCAATCTAGTGTCATGAGGGAGAATGTCCGAGATTATGGATTCGTGTGCGGTATCTGTAATAACGGCTTTAGGCTGTATCAATGAAAGTATGTTGTTCAGTCTCTCCTTTGGATTTTTCACATCCAAATTCATGTACGCATTTCCGCTGTAAGTTATTGCAATATCACAATAAACTGATTCAATGCTCTTGGGCAAGAACAATGCAATCGGACAATTTTTACATCCAACCTCATGAACAATAGTCTCAGAAAGACTTCTTGCCTTGATATCGAGTTCATTGTATGTGATGGTTCTGTTACCTTCGATAACAGCGGTACGGTTGCCAAATAAGTAGGTAGTGTTAAAAAAAGATTCTATTAAATTGATTTTCATAATATGATACTATAATTAGAAGAGTGGTAGACAAGCTTACACTATAAGTCTCAATATCCTATTTATGTCTTCTTCGCTAAGTTCATGATGCATCGGCAGACAGATTACCTCATCTGCCATCTTGTGTGCATTGGGAAGGTTCTCCGGCCTTGCGGATTCCAGTCCACGGTAGGTGCTGAAGGTGCTGATAAGCGGATAGAAATACCTTCTGCCCAGGACTCCCTGTTCCTTCATCTTGAAATAAAGTTCATCACGGGTCATGCCGTATTTCTCGGCATCCACGAATATGGGGAAGTAGGAATAGTTGTGCTTTACCCCCGGCATGTCATCGAAGAATGTGATCCCTTCCACAGGACGTAGGGCTTCACGGTATCTGATTGCAACTTGGTGCCTGGCCTCAATTGCGGCATCTACCTGACGCAGGTTGATGAGCCCGTAGGCACTTCTTACCTCGTCCATCTTGCTGTTGATTCCTGGGGCCACGACTTCCGTCTCCCCGGCGAAGCCGAAATTCTTCAGATAGTCTATCCTCTGTTTGGTGGCGGCATCGTGCATCACCAGGGCACCGCCTTCCACAGTGTTGTAGACTTTCGTAGCATGGAAACTGAGGGTTGCCATGTCACCTGCGTTGAGGATGCTTTCACCGTTCACCTCCACTCCGAATGCGTGTGCGGCATCGTAAATCACTTTAAGGCCGTATTTGTCGGCTATCTCCTGTATCCGCTTGGTGTCGCATGGCTTGCCGTATACATGGACAGGCATTATCGCTGTTGTCTTCGGGGTTATGGCCGCTTCAATTCTGTCGGGATCCATATTGCCTGTAGACGGGTCGATGTCTACGAATACAGGCTTTATACCGTTCCACCATAGGGAATGTGTAGTGGCGACAAAACTGTATGGTGTCGTGATCACTTCTCCGGATATCCTGAGAGCCTGTAGTGCTGTTATCAGTGGCAAGGTTCCGTTTGTAAAAAGGCTGATATAGGGAACCTTGAGATATTTACAGAGAGCAGCCTCAAGCTCCTTGTGGTATTTCCCGTTGTTTGTTATCCATTTGCTGGACCAGATGTCCTTAAGGTATACATTGAGTTCATCCAGGTCTGGCAGCAACGGAGATGTTACTGTAATTGTCTTGTTTTCCATGTCTTTATCTATTTCCGTTTGATGAAACCAAGAATGATTCCTTTTATTTCGATGTATTCTTCCAACTTGAACAATTCAGAAAGTGAGATAATTATTGCCGCCCCAAGGCACAGCTGAAACAGGAGTGTCAATATCGGCTGCAGTTCGATGAATGTCAACAGATAAACGGGAATCGCCATAATTGCAGCTAGTGCAAACGACGGCAGTATGTCCCTTACCTGTGCAGGAATCGAATATCCTATCATGTTGCCCGAATACATTGCATTAAGCAGGTAAGATATGATGCCTGTAATGATCCAGCCGTAGAGCATCCAGTCGATGCCCATGAATATTCCCAAGAGTATAGGGCCTATGGCTATAATCTTTTTGATTATTTCTAGTTTCAGAAGCAGGTCTGAGCGCCCCTGCACCTGCAGCATGTTCAGGTTGATAGCGTGAAGGGGATACAGGCACATTGAGAAACACAGTATCTGTAGATAATGGGCGGCTTCCATCCACTGTCTTCCGATCAGCACTGTCAAAAGTGGTGTAGCTATGGCGGCAAGACCGAACATAAGTACAAAAGACATAAACATGGTCACTTTGATAATCTTTCTGTAACCTTCCTTCATCCTGTCACGTTCGTCCTGTATGGAACTCAGCACGGGATAACTTACTCTCTGAATAATGCTTGTCATATTGGCAGAGAATATGTCTGCAAATTGCTGCCCTCTGGTGTATTGTCCAAGACTTGATGTTGAATAATACTTGCCGATAACCATATTGCTGACCTGTTTCCATATTGTATCAATCAGTCCTGAAGCCAGCAGTTTCCATCCGAAATTGAAAAGTTCCCGGAAGGACTGCCAGGAAAACTCGAATCTTGGTAGCCACTTGTTTAATATCCAAAGACAGACAGTGTTGAGGAGCTGCCTTGTTATCTGTTGTCCTACAAGGCTCCATACTCCAAACCCGTAAAGAGCCATGCCTATACCGACAATTCCACTGCTGATTGATGATATCAAAGACGCTTTTGTCTGCGTCTTGAAATCTACATTTTTTGTAAGGTTTGTCCGTTGTATTATGGCTAAACCATTGATGACAACTATGACAGACATGGCCTTTACCAGCTGTACCAGTTGCGGCTCATTGAAAAACCGGCTTATCGGTCTGGCTAGGAGAAACATTGCCGCGCATAGAAGTATGCTTATTATGATATTGAAAATAAAGGCTGTGTTGTAGTCTATTGCACGGATGTCCTTTTTTCTTATCAGTGCACTGGAAAATCCACTGTCTACAATACTGTTGAATATTGCAGTGAGAATAGTTATGTAGCCTATAAGCCCATATTCATGTGGGTTAAGCAGACGGGCAAGAACGAGACCTACCAGGAACATTATTCCTTGGCTGGCAAAACTGTCGAGTCCGCTCCAGAATGTTCCTTTGATTGTTCTGTTTTTGAGTGATTCTTTCATATCAAGAACGGCTATCTGTTGCCGTACATGCCCTCGTAATACTTCTCGTATTCGCCGGATGTGATGTTGTCCATCCAAGCCTGGTTGTCGAGATACCAGCGTACAGTGCGGTCTATGCCTTCCTCAAACTGCAGACTGGGGCTCCAGCCAAGCTCGCGGTGAAGCTTCGTCGCGTCGATCGCATAGCGCATGTCGTGACCCGCACGGTCAGTAACGAAGGTTATCAGGTCCATGTCCGCTCCTTCAGGCCTGCCCAGAATCCTGTCTACAGTCCTGATCACGACTTTGATAAGGTCGATGTTCTTCCACTCGTTGAAGCCGCCGATGTTGTACGTGTCGGCTGTCTTGCCTTTGTGGAAGATCAGGTCGATAGCCCTCGCATGGTCCTCGACGTAAAGCCAGTCGCGCACGTTCTCCCCCTTCCCGTATACCGGAAGAGGCTTGCGGTGACGGATATTGTTGATGAAAAGAGGTATCAGCTTCTCGGGGAACTGGTACGGACCGTAGTTGTTGGAGCAGTTCGTCACTATCGTAGGCATCCCGTACGTGTCGTGGAAGGCACGGACGAAATGGTCGCTGCTGGCCTTCGATGCGGAATAGGGACTGTGGGGACTGTACTTCGTGTCCTCGTAGAAGAAGTCCCTTCCGTACGCCAGATGGTGCTCCGCCGACGATGCCGCTGTAGTGTACGGAGGCTCGATCCCGTCAGGGTCGGTCAGTGCCAGTGCTCCGTATACCTCGTCGGTGGAGATATGGTAGAAGCGCGTACCCTCGTATTTCTCCGGCAGTGACTCCCAGTACAGCTTAGCGGCCTGGAGCATGGACAGGGTCCCCATCACATTGGTCCTTGCAAATGTGAAAGGGTCCTTGATCGAACGGTCCACATGGCTCTCTGCGGCCAGATGGATAACTCCGTCGATGCCGTATTTCCGGAAAATCCCGCACACCGTCTCGAAGTCACAGATGTCCGCACGCACGAACTCGTAGTTGGGTCTGTCCTCGATATCCTTCAGGTTCGCCAGGTTCCCCGCATACGTCAGTTTGTCCAGATTGATGATACGGTACTCGGGATATTTATTCACGAACAGACGGACAACATGGCTCCCTATGAACCCTGCGCCGCCGGTTATCAGTATATTGCGTCTGTATTCCATGGGTTGAACTGTCTTTATTTGTTCAGGTTTTCTAGACATACCTTCAATGAATCCGTCCAGTAAGGAATATGTATGCCGAATGTTTCACGGATCCTGGTCTTGTCCAGCACCGAATATGCAGGCCGCTTGACAGGACTGGGGAACTCGTTGCTGTGGCAGGGGCGGATGTCGCATGACATGTGCCCGGAATATTCCGCAATGTGTTTGGTGAAGTCGTACCACGAGCACACCCCTTCATTCGAGAAGTGGTATATTCCTGACTTTTCGTAAGGGACTCCTTCCCGGTGGTTACAGCCGTAATCTTTCAGGACCGTCATGACGGCTTCCGCCAGGTCCAGGGCGTATGTCGGTGTGCCTGTCTGGTCGAATACCACCTTCAGTTCCGGTTTGGTGGCCGTGAGGTTGAGCATCGTCTTGACGAAGTTCTTCCCGAACTCACTGTACAGCCATGCAGTCCGTATTATCACGTAATCACATCCGGATGCAGTGATGTACTGCTCCCCGTGAAGTTTTGTCCTTCCGTATGCCCCTGTGGGGTTTGCGGGTTCATCCTCCCTGCACGGGGTATTGTTCATGTTGCCTCCGAACACGTAATCGGTGGATATGTGTACGAGAAGGCCTCCGGCCTCCTTCATTACCTCTGCAAGGTTCCTGGGTGCGTCCGCATTCAGAAGTTCGCAGAAGGCCTCGTCACTCTCGGCCTTGTCCACGTTGGTGTAGGCAGCACAGTTCACTATGCATCCTATGTTGTTGGCCTTTACGAAGTGCCTGACGTCTTCTATCCTGGTAATGTCCAGAATGGTCGTCTCCACTCCTTCTGCTTCCACGACATCGGTGAAGAAGAATGTATCGCTGCTTCTGCGGCTGACCAGCCTCATCTCATTGCCCAGCTGGCCGTTGGCTCCGGTTACCAGTATATTATTTCTCATAGACGAACGGGGTTTTAAGGTCCTTCAGGAATCCGTGGTTTCTGTCCTTTTCCGAAAGCAGGATGTCGGAGGACGGTATGGTCCAGTCTATGCCGATATCGGGATCGTTCCAGATGATTGCCCCTTCTGACTGCGGGGCATACAGGTTGTCGCATTTGTACTGGAAGAGGGCCGTTTCGCTCAGTACGACGAAGCCGTGCGCAAACCCTCTGGGAATAAAGAACTGCCTGTGATTCTCACCCGACAGCTCAATCGCTACATGCTGCCCGTATGTGGGGGATCCGGCCCGTATGTCTACTGCAACGTCTATGACCCTGCCGGATATTACCCTCACCAGCTTCGACTGTGCGAACGGAGGCTTCTGGAAATGGAGTCCGCGCAGCACTCCGTACGACGAGAAGGACTCGTTGTCCTGCACAAACCGTACAGGTCCGACCTTTTCGTCGAACTCCTTCTGGTTGTATGATTCGAAAAAATATCCTCTGGCGTCCCCGAAAATACGAGGCTCTATGATTACTACACCGTCTATATCAGTCCTGATTACTTCCATAGTAATGACTTTCTTTAAGTTCGTCTATAACCTTAAGCAGATATTGTCCGTACTGGTTCTTGATCATCGGCTGGGCCAGTTCACGCATCTTCTCCGGAGTGATCCATCCTCTGCGCAGGGCGATGCCTTCCAGACATGCTATCTTAAGACCCTGCCTCTTCTCTATAACCTCCACAAAAGTGGAAGCTTCAGCAAGGGAGTCGTGTGTGCCGGTATCCAGCCAGGCGTAGCCCCGTCCGAATACCTGTACCTTCAGTTCCCCGTCCCTAAGGAATTCCTGGTTCACGGTAGTTATCTCCAGTTCTCCGCGGGCGGAGGGTTTTATGTGTTTGGCCACATCCACAACCTTGTTGGGATAGAAATACAGACCCACAACGGCATAGTTGGACTTCGGTACCTTGGGCTTTTCCTCGATGGACAGGCAGTTGCCGTCCTTGTCGAATTCAGCCACACCGTACCTTTCAGGGTCCGATACCCAGTAGCCGAATACAGTCGCTTTCCTGTCTTCTTCTGCACTTCTGACTGCCTCCTTGAGCAGCCGTGAGAACCCGCTGCCATGGAAGATGTTGTCTCCCAGCACCAGGCACACTGTATCGTCACCGATGAATCTCTTCCCGATGATGAATGCCTGGGCCAGTCCGTCAGGTGAAGGCTGCTCGGCATACTCGAAATGTACCCCGAAGTCAGAGCCGTCTCCCAGCAGCCTGCGGAAGCCGGGCAGGTCCTGAGGCGTGGAGATTATCAGTATTTCCCGGATTCCTGCCAGCATAAGCACCGATATCGGGTAATAAACCATAGGTTTGTCATATATCGGAAGCAACTGTTTGCTTACTCCCTTGGTGATGGGATACAGTCTGGTGCCGGAGCCTCCGGCAAGCACGATTCCTTTCATAGTTTTATGTTATTGCAATCTATAGGTTTAAGTTTCACGCGCAATTCAAGGCTATGTTGCCTTGTGTGAGGAGGTAGAGGGTGCTGAGGCCTTGGAGTAGGGAGGCTGTGAGGGAACGGTCGGGAGAGGTGAGCTTCTGCGCGAGGGCGTTGCAGGCATCGTTGAGGGCCTTGCTGTCGTTGCTTCTGCGGGCAAGGATGGTGCAGAGTGAGGCGAGACCGTCGGGGGTGGTAAGGGCGGCGGCATGGGGCAGAGCGGTGTCGGAGGGGCCTGTAATGCATTCGCACGTCTCCAGTCCTTCGGCCATGAGCATCCATCTGCGCTCCTGCCCCGGATTCCACGGTGCAGTGGTCAGGGCCATAGCCCGCTTCCAGCCGCTGGCAGTTTCGTCCGCAAATGTGAGGATCTCTTCGCCCTCCAGGTCTTCTGCGCTTACGTAGCAGCACAGTTCCGCTCCTATATGCAGTATCAGCGACTGGTCCTCCGCTGTAGCTCCGAAGCTGCCCTCGCGGTATCTTCCCAGAGCCTCGTCTGTAAGTACGGAGGCCAGATAGTCGCACTTCCCGTCTTCGCCGTGGCCGCATACGTCTGCATCAGGTCCATAGGCTATGCGGTACAATGCCAGGACGTTCCACATCGCGTCTCTGAGTCGTGCCGTGTCCAGATCTGCGGCACTGCCTGTGGATTCGCAGTGACTCAGTCTTTTCAGTCCCTCTTTCCAGAGGGCACTTAGCAGGAGGGCGGTATCCTGGTCTCTGTGCAGGATGTGACAGCAGGCGGCGCTGCCGCGGGCCACTGCCTCCAGCTCCATGGCGGAGAGGGTATGGCAGTTTTCAGGAGTCACACCGGCGGTGAGAAGACGGTGGAACCGCTTCATGGACAAAGGGATGTTTTCGGTGATTGGTGTCATGTTATAGGGGAATCCGGCCCAGAAGGGCACAATCATGGCTCCTAAAATCTCATGTAAAGTTGTGAGATTCAAGTAGATACATAATCGTGCGATCTGATGTTCGTTGTGCCGTCTCTTGCGGAGAGACGGCACATCGGGCCTTTAAACATTGTTGCAAAGCTAATTAATTTTATTGTTAGCTACAAAATTATCCCTGTTTTTTTCCCCTATTTACTATGACTTTCCCTTCGAAAATGCCGTTGTGGCGTGCCCTGATCAGGGTGTGCCGTCTCTCCGCAAGAGACGGCACATCGGGCCTTAGGTTTTTTCAGCAGACTGTGTATACAAAAAAAGCCACCGCAGGAATTTCTGCAGTGGCCTGTACTGTTTTCTGGTTTTAGCCTTTAATAAGTCAGACTGAGATGCATGCCGAGTGCTTCAGACATCATGATGAAGGTGGAAAGCTGCATGTCTGTTTCTCCCTTTTCAATAAGAGCTACATATTCTCTTTTTTTCCCGATTTTATCGGCAAGTTGCTGTTGCGTCATTCCTATAGCCTTTCGTGCATCTTTCAGGACTTCTCCATAATACCATGCCTTTGCCTTGGCCTCGAATTCCTCACGGGTTGAGGTTCCGAGCTTTCCGTATTTGCGGTCAAGCATTTCATTTGCAGTTTCCATTTTGGATAACTTTGCACTATTCAGTTCTGGTCTCATAGCAATTCTTCTTTAATTATCTTTTCAGCTATAGCTATCTGCCTTTTATAATCCTTTTTAGATTTTTTAACAAATCCATTAAGAAGCAAAATCTGTTCAGCTTCAATAAAATTTTCTTTATCTACTGCGAAAAGAATTATACGATATTCTTTATCAACAGAAATACGCATCTCATAAAAATACGTTCCCTCCAGTTTTTTTACAAATTTAGTGCTGACGACTTTCATATGTATTATCAGGGCAACAGCATAATCGATTTTTAAACGTACGTTATCTTCAACAGCATTGTACAAATCATTGAATGCCGATGTCCTTATCACTGTCCTCATGCTGCAAATGTAATATATATATTACAATGTGCAAAAATTTTTCTGTTTTTTATGGTATTACTCCGATAGGGATGGTTCAGGGAATTTGTTGCATTGGAGCGCAAGCCGGTTTTCGATAAACGGGAAAAGCACCTGCAAAATGTCTTGCAAGTGCTTTATTTTCAGTGTTGTCGGGGTACTCCGACTCGAACGGAGGACCCCCTGCTCCCAAAGCAGGTGCGCTAGCCAACTGCGCCACACCCCGATAAAAGTGGCGCAAATATAGGGTTTATTTCCGAAAGTAGGGGCTTTATTCGCTACAATTTCAGATTCTTTTCACTTTTCATGTATAAATTTGCAGACCTATAGGACATGTCAATTATATGAAACTTCTTATTGTTGAGGATGATCCTTCGCTGAGGGAGCTGATGCAGAGGGCCCTGACGGAGGAAAAATACGTAGTGGAGACGGCATCCACCTTCGATGAGGCGGATGCGAGGATCTCCGGCTACAGCTATGACTGCATACTGCTGGATATCATGCTGCCCGGAGGAAGCGGCCTGCAGCTGCTGGACCATCTCAAGCAGCTGAACAAGCGTGAGAACGTCATAATCATCTCTGCCAAGGATTCGCTGGACGACAAGGTGTACGGCCTGGAGCACGGGGCCGACGACTATCTGCCCAAGCCGTTCCACATGGCCGAGCTGAAGGCCCGTATCCGCAGTGTCCTGCGCCGCGGGCGTACAGGGGGTAATCTGTCCATAGACTACGGCAATGTGTCGCTCCAGCCGGACAGCGGCTATGTCGAGGTGGCCGGGGTGCAGCTCCAGCTTCTCAAGAAGGAGTTCGATGTCCTGCTCTATTTCATGCAAAGACCCAACCATCTGGTGGACAAGTCGGTGCTGGCCGAGGCAGTGTGGGGGGACCATGCCGACCAGGCCGATGACTACCATTTCGTCTATTCTCAGGTCAAGAACCTGCGCCGCAAGCTTCAGGCTGCGGGGGCGGACATAGAGATCAAGGCGGTTTACGGATTCGGGTACAAGCTTGTACCGCAGTCGGAGTAGGGCCATGAAACTGATGTACCGCATAGCCCTCCGTCTGGCGATGGTCCTCCTCCCCCTGATGGCCGTCTGGGCTGCCCTGTTCTATTTCAAGACGCTGGACGAGATCAACGACGAGACTGACGATGCCCTCGACGAGTTTTCCGACATAGTGATATCGCGTGTGCTGTCAGGCCGGGAGATGCCGTCCAATATAGGTGCCAACATACTCTACGACATCATCCCGATAGGCAGGCAGTTTGCGCAGGACCACCCTTCGATAAGGTATTACTTCAACGATGAGCATTTCCCTTCGATAGGCAAGGAGCCTGCCCGTGTGCTCACTACGGTCTTCATGACGGACGGCGGGGAGTATTTCCTGCTCAAGGCCTATACTCCCACAATCGACAAGGAGGAGCTGATGCAGGGCACTCTGGTGTGGGTGGTGATACTGTACTTCGCTCTTCTGATTACGGTCATAATGGTGACGGTGCTGGTGTTCTACCGCAACATGAGGCCGCTCTACCGTCTGCTGGAATGGCTGGACCGCTTCAAGGTGGGAGGCCAGAATCCTCCTCTGGACAATCCTACCGGGATCTCGGAATTCCAGAAGCTCAATGTGGCGGCAGAGAAGGCTCTGGGCCGCTATGAGGAGGCGTTCGAGGCTCAGAAGGAGTTCATAGGCAATGCCTCGCACGAGCTCCAGACACCTCTGGCGGTGATGGGCAATCGCATAGAATGGCTGCTGGACAACACTGATCTGGACGAGAAGCAGATAGGGGAGCTCCTGGGCATTCAGAGAACTCTCGGGGGAGTGGTGCGGCTCAACAGGACTCTGCTGCTGCTCACCAAGATAGACAACAGGCAGTTCCCGGAAAGTACGGATGTGGATATTCCGGAGATGCTGGAGGAAAGTGTGGAGCTTTTCTCGGAGATATATGCCGACAAGGACATAAAGGTGGAGTTCTCCCGCCGCGACAGCCTTACGGTGAGGATGAATGAATCGCTGGCGAGGACCCTGACCGGCAATCTGCTCAAGAACGCCTTTATATATACGCGCCCGGGAGGCAGGATCCGCATCTCCGTGGGCGGGCGTACCATGGAGATTGCAAATACGGGGGACCGGGCTCTCGATGCCGGCCACATCTTCGACCGCTTCTACAAGAGCGGGGGACGGGAAGGGGCCCTGGGGCTCGGACTGGCACTTGTGGGAGCTGTCCAGAGGTACTACAGTCTGGATGTCGGCTACAGGTTCGAGGGCGGGATGCACATTTTTTCGGTAAAATGGAAATGATTTCAACTTCTTTTTAAAATCTCTCCTGACATTTGCGCCGTAAAGATGAAACAATGTTTAAAAAAGGAGAAAATATGAAAAAGATTCTTATCGTCGCAGCTGCATTGCTGCTCTTTTCTGCGGCATCGGCCCGCGCGGACCACGACCGTCCGATCCAGTTCAACCAGCTTCCTGCCCCTGCACAGGAGTTCATCAATACCTATTTTGCGGACCAGAAGGTGTCCTTCGCCAAGGAGGAGCGCGATTTCATGGAGGTACGCTACGAGGTGATGTTTACCAACTCCATCAAGATCGAGTTCTACAAGGACGGACAGTGGAAGGAGATAGACTGCAAGTATTCGGTGCTTCCCGCAGGTATAGTCCCAGAGCAGATTGTGACTTATGTCAACAGCAACTTCCAGGGGGTGCAGATTCATTCCATAGACCGTGACAGGCGTGATATCGAGGTGTCTCTGACCAATGGCCTGGAGCTGACGTTTGATCTCAGCTACAATCTTATCGACATGGACGACTAACCAAATGTGACAGACCATATTGTATAACTCAAGGACGGACTCTGTCGCAAATGCTGCAGGGTCCGTTTTTTGAAAGATGTCACACAATCCAAGGTATGGCATTAATCCCCGAATTTCTAATTTTTAAACAATCACTTTTATGAAGACGAATTTTAAACTTATTGTATCAGGGTGCATTCTGTCCCTTATGCTCTCCGCAACCTCCTGCAATAAGCAGAGGCCGGAGAACCTCCAGAACATTGAAGCCACACCGGAGCTTCAGGCTGCGCTGTTCGACCTTTATCCCGAGGCGCAGGATGTAAAGTGGTCGCAGAAAAACAGTTACTATGTAGCAGACTTCAAGGCTCCGGCAGGTGTGACTCCGGAGGTCCGCTCGGATAACGGAGATCTGGTCAATTATTCCGCATGGTTTGACGCACAGTATCAGTGGCAGATGACCGAGGAAGACCTGCCTCAGTACATGATTCCGGATGCGGTCTGGGCCGCATTTGACGCCACCGAATATGCCGATTGGCGTATCGACGACATCGATATGCTGCGCAGGGGAGGAGTTGAGACCATTTACATCATTGAAGTTGAAGGGACCACTGCTGATGGAGTCCATCAGGAAGTAGACCTGTATTTCTCCGAGGACGGAGTGCTGGTCAAGACGGTAATTGACGCCGAGGAAGACTATGACTACTGGGATTATATTCCCGACACTCCTTCCGGCAGCATCGAGGAGTTCATTGCCGCCAATTATCCCGGGGCACGTATCGTGGATATTGACATCGAGGACGGTATGACGGAGGTAGAGATAATAGATACTGATGAGAATGGGGCCAAAGTATGCCGTGAGCTTTTCTTCGACTATTCTCAGAACTGGATGTTTACCCGTACCGAGATGCGTCCCGGGCAGGTTCCCGATGACATCATGGGCTATCTTGAGGCATCTGAGTATGGGGACTACTGGATTGACGATGTGGATTTCTATGAGACGCCTGAAGGCGAGTTCTACCGTTTCGATCTGGAGTTTCATGATGATGATATCAAGGTGGATGTGTATGCCGACGGCACAGTGGCACCTGTCAGGGGTAATGGGGATAATCCCGGAGGCGGAAACGGCGGTATGGTAGACGGCAGCATTGAGGAATTCATAGCGGACAAATATCCGGGAGCCCGCATTATCGAGCAGGACTGGGATGACGGTTACCTCGAGGTTGAGATATGGCATGACGGCAAGGAGAAGGATGTCTATTTCAACGGTGCGGGAGAATGGGTATGGTCTCAGTGGGATGTCCGCATCAGCGAGCTGCCCGAGGCAGTGACAAGCGCCCTGTCAAAGGAATACCCGGATTACCGTATCGATGACGCCGAGTACATCCAGACCCCCGAAAGCGAGTACTACCTCATCGAGCTGGAAGGCCGCGGCGACAGCGAGCGTAACGTACGCATCACCTCCGACGGAACGATTCTCTAATCAAACCTCTCATAGGATAACAGAAATTCCCGGACAAGCTCCTAAGGCTGTCCGGGAATTTTATTTTGCGTGGTATCTCCTGCGTACGTAATTTATTTATACGCTTTCCTTAGCGATATTCTCGCGCATATCGGTGTCAGCCTGGATATTCTTTATCCGATAGTAGTCCATGATACCGAGATTGCCGGAACGGAAGGCATCCGCCATAGCCAGAGGAATCTCTCTCTCGGCCTCGATAACCTGGGCCCTGGCCTCCTGTGCCTTGGCCTTCATCTCCTGCTCGAGAGCCACGGCCATCGCACGGCGCTCCTCGGCGCGGGCCTGGGCGATATTCTTGTCGGCATTGGCCTGGTCGATCTGCAGCACCGCACCGATATTCTTGCCTATGTCGATATCGGCGATATCGATCGAAAGAATCTCGAAAGCCGTACCCGCATCGAGCCCCTTGGCCAGCACTACCTTGGAGATTGAGTCGGGATGCTCCAGCACATCCTTGTGCGACTCCGACGCACCTATACTGGATACGATACCCTCACCTACGCGGGCGAGAACAGTCTCCTCACCGGCACCGCCGACGAGCTGCTTGATATTGGCCCGGACAGTAACCCTGGCCTTGGCTATCATCTGGATACCGTCCTTGGCGACAGCCGTCACGGGCGGAGTGTTGATGACCTTGGGGTTGACCGACATCTGCACGGCCTCGAACACATCGCGGCCGGCGAGGTCGATGGCAGCCGCCATCTTGAAGTCGAGGTTGATATTGGCCTTGTCTGCGGAAATCAGGGCATTGACCACATTGGGCACGTTGCCCTTCGCCAGGTAGTGAGCCTCAAGCGCATTGGCGTCCAGCTTCAGGCCGGCCTTGGTACCAGTGACCATAGCCATGACGATGGTGCTGGGCGGCACTTTCCTCCACCTCATGAGCACGAGCTGGATGAGGGAGATACGCACTCCCGAGATCAGAGCCTGGAACCACAGGGTCACCGGGAAGAACCAGAGCAGGATAATCAGGGCCACGATGGCCACAGCTATCCAGATAATAACGAGTCCTACTGAAGAAATCATAATAATGAACAGTTGTTATAAAGGTTTTACAAATATTTTATTGTCGTCAATCAGGATTACCTCGACCTGCTGTCCCGGGTCGATGATGCCGTTGCGGGCCGAGCATTCCACCGTAGTGTCGCCGAACAGGACTTTGCCCATGGGAGCCAGGCGGGTAATGGTGGTGCCCTGCGAGCCGACGGCGATGCCCTTGTCTTCGGGACGCGTGTCCGTGCGGCTGTCGATCTCTGTGTGCAGCGAGAGCCTCTTCCATGTCTTGGAGCGGAGCGAGAGCACGGCGCAGACTACGGCCAGTACGGCATTGGCTGCTATCGTTATGTACCCGGCGTCCGGTCCGATGCCGTCGAATGCCAGCCAGCACGCGGCGCCTATCGACACCAGTCCGAGGGTGCCGGCGACGAAGATACCGGGAATGAGAATGATTTCAGCGATAATGAGCAGGAGGCCAAGGATTGAGAGAGAGATGATAAGTGCCATCTGAATTTATAATTTAATGCTTTCTATGGATACGTTTCCGATATCAAGTCCTTCCAGTATCCCCGTCAGGAATTCGGCATCCTTGCGGTCCTGGAAAGGTCCTACCGCAAAGACTGTCTCGTCTCCCGAGCCGGATTTGGTGAGGTCCTTGGTGGTCGCTTCCCTGATGGCGGAAAGTATGCTTTCCGGCAAAGCCGGTCCGTATCCCTTGAGTACCACCCGGTATGTGACTGGTCCGCCTGAGGAGGACACTGAGAGTACGCGCTCGTTCTCCATGGTCCTGGCCGTCTTGACGGGGATGCTGCTGCCGTTGTTGAATGCTATGATCATGGCATCGGGGAAGCCGTTGCGGCGTACTTTGGCCAGGTTGGACAGGGCTTCCTGATAGGTGGAGAACAGGCCTACGGTATGCAGGTATTTGCCTGACTTCATCCTGGATACGAATACTGGGCTCATGCCCCTGATGTCGCGGATGGAGGCGTGGTTGGAAAGGACCATGAACTGTATCTGGTAGACTATGCCGTCCGGGAGGGTATTGTCTTCGACGAACTGGCCTTCGTTCCGCCCCATTATCCTGAAGGTGTAGTCGAATTCCGGCTCCGGCTGTTCTACTATGATATATGGTATCTTGCCCATGGTGTTGCGGCTGAAGATGTATTCCCTGGCGCTGTTGCCCGGGTCCTCGTCCCGCAGTACTTTGTCCTGGGCCGGGACATCGTCCTGGACTATGGGTATGATGCCGTCTGCCAGGAACTTGACTTCTATCTGCCTTACCTGTTCGGATATCTCGTCCATCTGGCGGCGGATCTGCATGGCTTCCCCTTCCACTTCCCTGATGATGCCGGCGAGGAACTCCCGGTCGCTCTGGGATGCCGTGGCATAGATCCTCCGGCTTTCCTCTATCTTGTTGAGCTTCTCCTGATGCTCGGCCTGAAGCCTGCGCAGCTTGTGCATGATCTTGGAATAGTCTGCCATGCGTGCGTCGTTCTCTGCCGAGAGGCCGTTGCCGGTCCATGTGCCGGTATCCGATGCCTCCGGTGTTTCCGGGGAAGGCGTGGTCTTCCTGATGAACGAGGCTATGGCCAGGGGTGACTCGTCTTTGCCCAGAGGGGTCCTGACTGGTGTGGCGATATATTCGGTAACGTAGATCTTGACCGAGTCCGTACCTGCTGTCTCCCTGTCCGATACGATTATCGTGTACTGTCCGTCACGGCTGTTGAGGTATATCAGGTCATTGCCTGTCGAGGAGTAGGGGAATCCCAGGTTCTCGGGGATGTCCCAGTCTCCCGTCTCGTCGTTCCAGCGGCTGTAGAAGAGGTCGTATCCGCCGATGCCGGGCAGTCCGTCGGAAGCGAAATACAGGGTCCGGCCGTCGGGACTCAGAATCGGGAATATCTCGTTGCTGCCTGAGAGTATGTTCTGGCTCAGCAGCTCGGGCACGCTCCATGTTACGCTGTCCTTGCGGGTGGAGGTGTAGAGGTTCCATGCGCCTGTCTCGTCGGGAGCGGAAAATATGACCTTGTGCTGCCCTTCAGGCATGTACATGGCGGTGTAGAAAGGATTGCGCTGGCCGGAGGAGGGCTGGATGAAGGGATTGGGGACGGCTATCCAGGAACGGTTGTCCAGATCCTGCAGGTACAGGTAGAAATCCTGGGTACGTGTGACCATGGAGGCAACAGCTGTGGGGCGGACTATGTACTGCATGAGGCTTTCCCCGTTGCGGCACTGGAGGATGCTGTTGGTGATGGACAGCTGCATGAGGGAGTCTGAGGTGAGCCGGAGGGCTTTCCCGTAGTATTCTTCGGCCCTGTCGAATTCATAGTTGCTGTGGAACAGTTCTGCCCTTTTCAGTGCTGTCGCCGCACTGGTGTCCTCCTGCTGTGCCATAGCGGGCGTACAGCAGATGACAAGGGCGGCAAGCAAGCTAAAAAGTCTGTTCAAGGAAGTCATATTCGAATAAAAAGTGAACAAAATTACTAAATACTTTACAAATGAGAAAAAAATAGTACTTTTGTACCCTCAATTTTACGCAAATTTTAAAAAGGAATTTGATATGCAAAGTAAAGGAGCCATTACTTTTTTGGCGGTTTTGATCGCTCTGGCCTGCATTTACCAGCTTTCCTTCACAGGCGTGTCCACCATCGTAAAGAACAAGGCGGACAAATATGCGGAGGCAGCGGTGGCGGCAGAGCAGCAGAAAGCCTCTTTCGCGGAGGTGTCTGATCTGGATAAAGCTTATTATCTGGATTCTATTAGAAAAGAAAGAAACAGGTTCTACCTCGACTCCATGAGCGCGGAGAAGGTCTACCTCGGCTACACTTTCAAGGAAGTGCAGGAAAAGGAGATCAACCTCGGTCTGGACCTCAAGGGCGGTATGAACGTCATGCTGGAGGTACAGCTGAGTGACCTGGTGAGGGCATTGTCCAACTACAAT
Source organism: uncultured Bacteroidales bacterium (assembly GCA_944326245.1). Lineage (GTDB taxonomy): Bacteria > Bacteroidota > Bacteroidia > Bacteroidales > UBA932 > Coprenecus. The sequence goes on along the minus strand of CALVDF010000005.1, from coordinate 59,023 downwards.
GCTTCTCCCCAGTTCGAGCAGGCTCTGGCTCTGGCCAAGGAGAGGGAGACGGCCCTGGGAGGCAACACCGATTTCATTACCCTCTTCTACGAGGCATGGAATGAAGTGGCTCCCGGACAGAGGCTGTCCCAGATCTTCGGAACCATCGACCTCAGGGACAGGATCAATGCACAGAGCACAAACGACGAGGTGATCGCCGTGCTCCGCGAGCAGACCGAGAGTGCGGTGGCCAATTCTTTCAACGTGCTGCGCAACCGTATCGACCGCTTCGGTGTGACTTCTCCCAATATCCAGAGACTCGGACAGTCCAGCCGCATCCTTGTGGAGCTTCCCGGTGTCAAGGAGCCTGAGCGTGTGCGCAACCTCCTTCAGGGAACCGCTTCCCTCGAGTTCTGGACTACCTATGAGAATCCTGAGGTGTTCCGCTATCTTGAGGAAGTCAACAGGATCGTCAAGGATTATGTAGCTGAGAATGAAAGTGCGACCGTAGCTGCAGCGACCGAGCCTGTTGTCAATGCCGAGAAATCCGAAAAGCCCGCACCTGCCTCAGGTACAGCCTCCGACGAGCTTGTTGCAGAGCTTGCACAGCAGGAGGACTCCCTGTCAGCAGATGTGCTCAGCTACGCCAAGAACAATCCGTTCTTCTACGCCCTGAACCCTTCTCTGTACAACGGCCAGCTGATGCCCGGTCCCGTCATCGGAATCGCGCATTACAGGGATACCGCCAAGATCAATACCTGGCTCAGGCTCCCTCAGGTCAAGGCAGTGCTTCCTGCCGATCTCGTTCCGATGTGGGAAGTCAAGCCCGCTCCCGAGTATCCCGGAGGCAATTACTACAGACTCATAGCCATCAAGGTCAATACACGTGACGGCAAGGCTCCCCTCGACGGAGGAGTGGTATCCGATGCACGCGTATCCTACAACAATATGGGCGGCCAGCCTCAGGTAGACATGGCCATGAATGCCGAAGGTGCGCAGACATGGGCACGTCTGACAGCCGACAACATCGGCAAGTGCATCGCCATCGTACTGGACGGCATGGTGTACTCGTTCCCTAGAGTCAATACGGAGATTACCGGCGGACGTTCGGTCATCGAGGGCAACTTCACCATCGAGGAGGCAACCGACCTGGCCAACGTGCTCAACTCCGGTAAGCTTCCCGCCCCTGCAACCATCATCCAGGAGCAGGTGGTAGGTCCTTCGCTGGGTAGTGCATCCATCAAGGCCGGTATGATTTCCTTCATACTCGCCTTCGTACTGGTTCTGCTCTACATGCTCTTCTTCTACAAGGGAGCAGGTCTGGCAGCCGATGCCGCCCTGCTGTGCAACGTACTCTTCCTCTTCGGCGTCCTCACCTCATTCGGAGCAGTACTTACGCTCCCCGGTATCGCCGGTCTGGTACTGACCCTCGGTATGGCGGTGGATGCCAACGTGATCATCTACGAACGCATCAAGGAGGAGCTCCGTGCAGGCAAGGCATTGCGTCTGGCGGTATCCGACGGTTACAAGCATGCCTATTCGGCCATCATCGACGGTAACCTTACCACCATCATCACCGGTCTGGTACTCTTCTTCTTCGGCTCAGGTCCTGTACAGGGCTTCGCTACCACACTGGTAATCGGTCTGATCACTTCGATGCTGACATCGATCTTCATCTCCAGACTCATCTTCGAGGCCCGTCTGGCACGCGGCAAGAACATATCGTTCTACACCAGGCTCTCCAAGAACTTCCTGCAGAACACCCATATCGACTTCGTGAAGATCCGCAAGTACGCCTACATCCTCTCGAGTGTCCTGATCGTGATAAGCATAGCTTCAATAGCATTCAAAGGCTTTACCTACGGTGTTGACTTCACCGGCGGCCGTACCTACATCGTGCGTTTCGATCAGGATGTGACAGCCGAGGACGTGAGGGCTGCAACAAGCGACGAGTTCGGCGAGACTGTAGAGGTGAAGCAGTTCGGCGGTGCCAGCCAGATGAAGATCACTACCAAGTACATGATCGAGGACCAGAGCACCGATACAGACAAGATCGTGGACCAGAAGCTGTATGAGGCTCTGAAAGGCTTCTTCGTCAACCCCATCACCTACGACCAGTTCATATCCACTCTGGAAAACCCTAACGGTATCATCCAGTCCGACAAGGTAGGTCCTACCATCGCAAACGACATGAAGCGCGATGCCATGATAGCCGTGATCATCTCCCTCTTCGCGATATTCGCCTACATAGCTGTCCGTTTCAAAGGATGGACATGGGGACTCGGCGGCGTGGTATCCACAGCCCACGATGCCATCATCACGATCGGTTTCTTCTCCCTGTTTACCGGAGTGCTGCCGTTCAGCCTGGATGTGGACCAGACATTCATCGCCGCAGTGCTGACCATCATCGGTTACTCCATCAACGACAGTGTGATCATCTTCGACAGGATCCGCGAATACCGCCGCCTGTACCCGAAGCGTGAGATGTACCAGAACATCAACGATGCAGTCAACAGCACACTGGCCCGTACGGTCAACACCTCAGGCTCTACATTCATCGTAATGCTGGCCATCGCCATCTTCGGAGGCGAGGTGATCAGAGGATTTGCAGTAGCCCTGCTGGTAGGTATCCTGGTAGGTACATACTCATCGGTATTCGTAGGTACACCTATCATGTACGACCTGAGCCAGCGCAAGGCACGCAAAGAGGCCAGGAAACTCAAGGCAGCCGGAACCAAATAGTATCCGCCCTGCATTATGACACCGACCGGGACAGTTCTTCAGTGAGCGGTCCCGGTTTTTTATTTTTAAATATGAAGCATAGATGAAAACATTGTCAGCCCTTTCCTTATCTGCCCTGATGATACTTATGGTCTGCGGGCACGGTGCTTCCGCCTATTGTGCTGCGTACAGCGTGCTCCCGGGCAACGTCCATCAGATATCCGAAACCTATTTTCCTCCGGAGGATCCGGCCGTCAGGGAGAAACTGACCCGGTGGCAGGACCTCAAGTTCGGGGTGCTTTTCCATTGGGGACTGTATTCGATTCCGGGTATAGTGGAGTCCTGGTCCGTGTGCTCCGAGGATGTGGACTGGATCAACCGCCGCAGGGACCTCAACTACGAGGATTACAAACGCTGGTACTGGGGTCTGAAGGATGAGTTCAACCCCTCTTCGTTCGACCCTGCCCTGTGGGCCCGCATCATGCAGGATGCCGGAATGCGCTATATGGTCTTCACCACCAAGCACCACGACGGTTTCTGCATGTTCGGTACGGAGCAGACCGGATTTTCGATAGCATCCACTCCTTACGGCCAGGCAGGCGGTGCCGATATCACCGGTGCGGTCCTCGGGGCATTCCGGGATGCCGGTTTCATGGTGGGCACTTATTTTTCCAAGCCTGACTGGCACAGCCCGTATTACTGGTGGGACCAGTATGCGACCCCGGACAGGCATGTCAACTATGACATCTCCAGGCATCCGGAGCGGTGGCAGCAGTTCAAGGACTATACTTCGGCACAGATACGGGAGCTCATGTCGGGATACGGCCCTGTGGATATTCTGTGGCTGGACGGGGGCTGGGTGGCTCCTCCGCGCGAGGACATAGGCCTGGACAGCATGATAGCATCGGCCAGAAGGCTTCAGCCCGGGCTGATTGCGGTGGACAGGACTGTGAGTGGACCCAACGAGAACTACCTGACGCCCGAAAGGGGAGTCCCCGACGGTCAGCTGCTGGTCCCGTGGGAGAGCTGCATACCGTTGAGCAATGATTGGGGCTGGGTGCCGGATGCCCCGTACAAGTCTGCGGAGACAGTGCTGGCTATGCTGGCGGAGGTAGTGGCCAAGGGCGGCAGCCTGCTGCTGGGCGTAGGCCCCGATGCCGACGGCAGGATAGAACCGGAAGCGGTATCCGTCCTGGAGGAGGTCGGAAAGTGGCTCAAGGCCAACGGCGATGCGATTTACGGGACAAGGCCCACGCCTTATTACCATGACGGCGATATATGGTTTACGGCTTCCGCGGACAGCTCCCGCCTCTATGCGATATATGTCCCTTCATCAGACAGTACCGGCACGCCGCAGGAACTGTCATGGAAGGTCAATCTGCCCGTGGCCAAGGGCAAGGTACGGCTGCTCTCTACGGGACAGTCGCTCAGGTACCGTCTCAGGGGGGATTCGGTGACGGTCTATCTGCCGGAAAAGGCCGGTGACGGACCGCTGGCACTGGTGTTCGAACCGGCTGTGCGGGAGGCCTACCGCAACAGTGCCATGCCCGTATCCCTCAGGGTGTCGGACCTGCTGCGGAGGATGACTCTGGAGGAAAAGGCCGGGCAGCTACTCTGTCTCCAGGGCTGGGAGACATACAGCCGGGACGGCAGGGATGTGGCGCTGAGCGACGTGCTGCGTCATGCAGTGGACAGTCTGCATGCCGGGAGTCTCTATGCCGTGATGAGGGCCGATCCGTGGACGCGCAGGACATTTGACAACGGTCTGGACTCCGCTCTGGGCCTCGAAGCCCTGACTCTGATGCAGCAGTATGCGATGGACAGTACCAGGCTGGGGATTCCCCTGCTGTTTATGGAAGAGGCTGTACACGGCCTGATGGCCATAGATGCGACTACTTTCCCTACCGGCCTGTGCGTGGCGTCCACTTGGAATCCGGATCTGGTGCGTGAAATGGGCAGGACGGTGGCCGGGCAGACGGCAGGACGCGGGGCGTCGGTCTGTCTGGGCCCTGTGCTCGACATAGCTGTGGATCCCCGCTGGTCCAGGACGGAAGAGACCTACGGGGAGGATCCCTATCTGGCCGGAGTGATGGGCAGTGCGGCCCTCTCCGGCATCCGTGAAGGCTCTGACGGCGGTGGCAATGCCGTGGCAGCCCTGAAGCATTTTGCGGCATACGGCAGTCCGAGGGGAGGACACAACGGGGCTCCGTCGGATGTCAATGCGCTGCTGCTGTACAATATGCATCTGCCCGCATTCCGTCGCGCGGTGTCGGACGGGGCTTCCGTGATCATGACTTCCTACAACACTGTGGACGGGGTCCCTGTTACGTGCAGTGCCTATCTGCTGGATACTCTCCTGCGCGGGGAGTGGGGATATGACGGAGTGGTCATATCTGACCTGTACAGTATCGACGGTATTGCAGGAGCCGGAGTGGCGGCGGATCTGCGGGAAGCGGCGGTGAAGGCACTGACGGCCGGATGCGACATCGATCTGGGCGGCAGTGCCTACCGGCATCTGGCTGAAGCCGTGAGGGCCGGAACTGTGGATGAGTCGCTGCTGGACAGGGCGGTATCCCGTGTGCTGCGCCTGAAGTTTGAACTGGGACTTTTCGACCGCCACTGCGGCAGCGGAAGAGGGGTGAACGTCAGTACTGATGAGGCCTCCGGCGGTGCCGCTCTGGCGTACCGTGTGGCATCCGAGGGGATTGTCCTGCTGGAGAACAAAGGGGGAGTGCTGCCCCTTTCGCGGGACAGTATCCGCCGCATAGCCGTGATAGGTCCCAATGCCGATGCCCCGTACAATATGCTGGGGGATTATACCGCCCCGCAGCGCGAGGGCAAGACTGTGACGGTGCTGGAGGGTATCCGTTCGGCGTTCCCGGAAGCTGAAGTGCTGTATGCGCGGGGATGTGCGGTGCGTGATACAGCCGGCTCCGCCGAGGGTATGGCTGAGGCAGTGGAGATTGCCCGCCAGGCGGATGCAGTGGTGCTGGTGCTGGGCGGCTCGAGTGCCAGGGATTTCAGGACTTCGTATGCCCATACCGGGGCGGCGGAGGTGTCTCCGTCGGTGAGCGATATGGAGAGCGGTGAGGGTATGGACAGGGCTACGCTCAGGCTCATGGGGAGTCAGGAGGCATTGATCAGGGCGGTTGCATCGGCCGGCAGACCTCTGGTTACCGTCTATATTGAGGGACGGCCTCTGGATATGGAACTTGCCTCGGAGCTTTCCGATGCCCTGCTTACGGCGTGGTATCCCGGAGAACAGGGCGGCAATGCCGTCGCTTCCGTAATTGCAGGGGATGTGTCCCCGTCAGGCCGTCTGCCCCTCTCTGTTCCCCGCAGCAGCGGCCAGTTGCCTGTCTACTATCAGCAGGGGCCTTTGAGGGACTATACCGACATGCTCGGGGTGCCTCTCTATCCTTTCGGCTACGGTCTGGGCTATACATCATTTTCCTATGACAGTATATCCGTTTCCGGCCCCGATTCTGCCGGGACCGTGAAGGTCGAAGTGACTGTAACCAATACCGGAGACCGTCCGGGAAGTGAAGTCGTGCAGGTGTACATGAGAGACGAAGTGGCTTCCGCGAGGATCTTTTCCAGCCGGCTGGTGGCTTTCAGCAAGCTCAGCCTGATGCCCGGGGAGACGGCCGTTGCCGCCTTTGACCTCGGGAGGGAGAGTTTCGTACGGTATGACGCCAAGGGCCGTCCGGTGCTGGAACCTGGCCTTTTCGGCATTATGGCAGGTCCGTCGAGTGCCGAACTGCCGCTAGCTGCGGAGGTTGCTTTCACGGAAGATGGAGAGGAATGAAAATAATTCAGGAAATCGGAGGTTTCTATTATAATTATGCTTAATTTTGGAGATTATTTTTAAAATCTGATATCATCATGGAACTACCTTTTGCAGAATCTTACAGAATCAAGATGGTGGAGACCATCCGTAAAAGTACTCGCGAGGAGCGCGAGAAATGGATTAAAGAGGCCAAGTACAACCTCTTCCTCCTGAAGAGCGACTATGTGTTCATCGACCTGCTGACCGACTCCGGTACCGGAGCCATGAGTGACAAGCAGTGGGCCGCTATCATGGAGGGTGACGAGAGCTATGCCGGCGCACGTTCTTTCTACAGACTGAAAGACACTATCGAGATGCTGACCGGACTTCCCTACATACTCCCTTCGCATCAGGGCCGTGCAGCTGAGAACGTGCTGTTCTCGAGCATCGTGAAAGAGGGCGACATCCTTCCCGGCAATTCCCACTTCGACACCACCAAGGGCCACATCGAGTACCGCAAGGCCATAGCGCTGGACTGCACCATCAAGGAGGCCTCCAATACCGAGCTGGAGATTCCCTTCAAGGGCAACATGGACCTGGAAAGACTCGAGGAAGTACTCAAGACCACTCCCCGCGAGAAGATACCGTGCGTAGTGCTGACCGTTACCAACAACACTGCCGGCGGACAGCCCGTATCCATGGAGAACATCAAGGGCGTATCCGCTCTGTGTAAGAAATACGGCGTGAAGCTGCTTATGGACTCCGCACGCTTCGCCGAGAACGCCTACTTCATCAAGACCCGCGAGAAGGGCTATGAGAACAAGTCCATTCGCGAGATCGTGCATGAGATGTACGAGGGCGCAGATTATATGACCATGTCGGCCAAGAAGGACGCCATCGTCAATATCGGAGGTTTCGTGGCTTTCCGCGACGAGGCGGATATGCGCAAGGCCCAGATGTTCACCATTATGAACGAGGGCTTCCTGACCTACGGCGGTATGGCCGGCCGCGACATGAACGCACTGGCTCAGGGTCTGCTTGAGGGAACAGAGTTCGAGTACCTGGAGACACGTATCAACCAGGTGGCCTACCTCGGCAAGAAGCTCGACGAGTACGGAGTACCCTACCAGAGACCTGCCGGCGGACACGCCATCTTCCTCGATGCCAAGAAGATCCTGACTCACCTTCCCAAGGAGGAGTTCATAGCCCAGACCCTCGGTATCGAGCTCTACCTTGAGGCCGGTATCCGCGGTGTGGAGATCGGCTCGCTGCTCGCTGACCGAGACCCCGTCACCCGCGAGAACCGTTATCCCGCCCTCGAGCTGCTCCGTCTGGCCATCCCCCGCAGGGTATACACCAACAATCACATGGACTACATCGCAGCCGCAGCCAAGAACGTCTACGACCGCCGCGAGTCCATCACCCGCGGTTACAAGATTGTCAAGGAGCTGCCCATCATGAGGCACTTCACCATCGAGCTCGAAAGGGCCGACAGATAATCCTGAAAAGTGAGAGGAAATGGGAGACACGGAAGAGCGTATTTTCGGAATTGACACTCCGGATGCTTTCACTGCCTGCGCCCTGGATACATTCCGCCGCCAGTATGCCCTCTGCCCTCAGTACCGTCAGTATGCCGACCTGCTGGAGGCCTCTCCTGACAGAGTACGGGACATCGCGGATATCCCCTTCCTGCCCATCCGTTTCTTCAAGCAGTACGATATCATATCTTCTGCGGAGCCGCAGCCCGTGGCGCCGCAGAAGATTTTTTTCAGCAGCTCCACCACCGGCCAGATGCCGTCGCGTCATTGCGTGACGGACCTTAGCCTCTACGAAAGGAGTTTTCTGGAGGGTTTCCGGCATTTTTACGGGTCCCCTGAGGATTATGTCCTCCTCGCCCTGCTCCCTGCCTATCTGGAGCGCGAGGGCTCTTCCCTGGTCTATATGGCCGACCGTCTGATACGGGAGAGTGCCCGGGCGGAGAGCGGATATTACCTTTATGACCACGACCGCCTCTACAGCACCCTGACCGGACTGAAGCGGAGGGGACAGAAGACCCTGCTGCTCGGTGTGGCCTTTGCCCTGCTGGATTTTACTGAAAAATACAGGATTGAGGGTCCGAACGGTTCGTGGCTCACCGTCATGGAGACTGGAGGGATGAAAGGACGCCGTGAGGAACTTACGCGGGATGAGCTGCACCGGCGGCTGAGTGCCGGTTTCGGCCTGGACTCCATCCATTCTGAGTACGGCATGTGCGAACTGCTGTCACAGGCCTATTCTTATGGAGACGGCATCTTCCGGACTCCTTCGTGGATGAAGGTCATCATCCGCGACATCAACGACCCTTTCAGGGAATCCGCCCCGGGCGAGAGGGGCATCATACACATCATCGATCTCGCCAACAGAAATTCCTGCTCATTCATAGAGACGGAAGACACCGGCCGCGCCTACCCCGACGGGACCTTCACTATCGAAGGCCGCCTTCAGGGATCCGAGCGTCGCGGCTGCAATATGCTTATCGAGTAGCTTGTCAGATTGCAGAATCGAGGAATTGCTCCAGGACTGTAGCATATTCCGTAGCCTTGTCGTTGTCCGCCTGGCGGATGATGTCTATGCCGTACTGGTATAGCTGGAAGTTGTTCTGCAGGTCAGGCTGCGACAGGACTGAGCCATGGTAGGGCTGTGCAAACAGCCTGATGGCCTGCATGGTCTCGTTCATGAAAGTGTCTGCCATGGCCAGAGCCTTGTCCTTTTCACCGCATTTGAAATACAGGTCTATGGCCTGGAGGACCATCTGCTCGTTGACATACATCACGGCGGCAGACGAGTTGAGAGGGAAGTTGCGGTCCGGATAGACCTCCTGCATGCGGTCGAGTACCTGGATGGCCTTCTCCTTCTCACCCTTGTCGTAGAGGGCCAGGGCTGTCTGAACGAACATGAAGCGGACAGCGGCCACTCCGTTGAATGTGGACAGGTTCTGGTAGTCTACGAAGAAGTCCTTGGCGAAGCTGTCCAGACGGTAGACATTCATGATGCGGTCATACATGGCATCGGTATCTATCTGTTCCAGAGATGTGAAGGTGGTGTGGCTCTTGATCGGGACAAACTTGTATGTGAAGCCGTCGAACTGGAGGTATTCCTCGATGCCGATGTCCAGGCTTCCTCCCTGGGTCATGAAGTAGATTGGACGTTCCCAGTCGTAGTTGGCCAGCATATCCAGAATCATCAGCTCCGGCTTGTCCAGCAGGTTGTCCCTGTTGACTGGGATCTCCAGACATATCGTGTCGAGGATGTTGTCGTAGTCCTCTTCCGGTACTATGTGGTTTTTGATGACGTTTTCCTTGTTTACAGGTATCAGGAGCCTGGATGCAGGCATATAGCTCTCTTCATGCCCGTAGAAATTGACTTTGACGCGCGGGTCGTTGAAGAGCTGCATGGCGTCCTTGAGGAGTATGGGACGGTTGAAGCGGTCTATTACCTGTACATAGTCGTTGGTGCCGTAGAGGTAGTTCTTGCGCTTGGTCGTGAACTTTATCGGCTCTGCATCGTACTGCTTCCACTGCATCTGGTCTATGTACCAGTCTATGCCGAGCAGGGATGTGTTCATGACCCTGGCGTCCGGACGGACTCCTTCCACCTCCTGGATGTACCACAGGGGGAATGTATCGTTGTCGCCGTGGGTCACGAGGATGGCCTGGTCGTCTGTGGACATGAAATAGTTGTAGGCCATGTCACGGGCGGTATAGCGGTTGCTGCGGTCGTGGTCGTCCCAGTTCTGGGCAGCCATGAGTACAGGCACTCCCAGGAGTACCACGCTGATTATGCCTGCCGCGACGCCTTCAGGTATGTGCAGTCTGCCGGCCGGCTTCCTGAGCCAGTCGAAGACGGCCATCACGGCCAGTCCTATCCAGATGGAGAAAACATAGAAGCTGCCTGCATAGGCGTAGTCGCGTTCGCGTACCTGATAGGGTGACTGGTTGAGGTACAGGATGATGGCTATGCCTGTAAGGAAGAACAGCAGGAATGTTATCCACCAGTTGCGCTTGTCCTTGCCCAGCTGGTAGAGCAGACCTATGATGCCCAGCAGCAGGGGCAGCATGTAATAGTGGTTTTTGGCCTTGTTGTGAACTATGTAGTCGGGACCTTCGGACTGGTCTCCCAGACGGGCCTTGTCGATGAATCCTATGCCGCACTCCCAGTTGCCTTTTACGGGGTCACCGGGAACCTGTCCGTGCAGGTCGTTCTGGCGTCCGGCGAAGTTCCACATGAAGTAGCGCATGTACATCCAGTTGAACTGGTAGTCGAAGAAGAACTTGAGGTTGTCGGCAAATGTGGGCATCTTGTAGTCCGAGCCGGGTATGGTCTTGCCGCGTCCCTGTGTGTAGCTTTCGTAGAAGCGGATATGGCTGGGGTCCTTGCTGTACATCCTGGGGAAGATCATCTTGCTGGATGCCGGATATGTCACTTCAGGAGGTGCCGGAGCCTTGTAGTATGCACTGTCAAGCTTGGTGTAGTAGTCCTTGATCTTGTAGTCGGTGTATACGGAAGCGTAGGTGTTGCCGTACACGAGGGGATTCTTGCCGTACTGTTCCCTGCTGAGGTATTTGACGAGGGCAAACGGGTTGTCCGGCTGACCTTCGTTGGTGGGGGTGTTGTTGGCAGAGCGGATGACGACGACGGCAAATGCCGAGTAACCTATGATGATGGCAGTGAAGCAGAGCGAGATGAGGTTCCACAGACGCGATCCCTTGCGGTAGGAGTAGTAGATAGCGAGGAAGCTCAGGATCAGCAGTACGATGACGAAGAATGCGGCCCCTGTATTGAACGGCAGATGGAACATGTTGACGAACAGCAGGTCGAACACGGCAGCGATCTTGGGCAGATAGGGGATGATGCCCCAGAGTATCACGGCGAGGATGGCCGCCGAGAGGACGAATACCCCTATGCCTCCCCATGTGGTGACTTTGGAGGCTTTCTTGTAGTAGTAGACAAACGCTATCGCGGGTATGGTGAGGAGGTTGAGCAGATGTACCCCGACTGACAGGCCCATGAGGAACGCGATGGCCACTATCCAGCGGTCTGCATATTCGGTGTCGGCCTGTTCTTCCCATTTGAGTATCATCCAGAATACGACGGCAGTGAAAAGGGAGGACATCGCATAGACTTCAGCCTCTACGGCGGAGAACCAGAAAGTGTCGGACCAGCAGTAGGCGAGGGCGCCCACTACGCCGGCTCCTATGACGGAAATGGCTTCTCCGGCGGACAGCATGCCTTTGCTCCCGTTTTTCTCCATGATGCGGCGTCCGAGATGGACGATGGTAAGGTAGAGGAAAAATATGGTGAAGGCCGAACAGAGGGCACTCATGATATTGACCGCCATCGCAGCATGCTCGGGGGAGGTGAACATGGTGAAGAACCGGGCAATCAGCTGGAATACCGGGTTGCCGGGGGCATGGCCCACTTCAAGCTTGTAGGAAGAGGCGATGAACTCACCGCAGTCCCAGAAACTTACTGTCGGTTCAATGGTCATAAGATAGGTGACGGATGCGGTCAACAGGACGATGACCGAGAAGATTCGGTTGAGGAAAGTAAACTTTTTCTGCTCCATTTGTTGTCGAATTCGTATGTATAAACTGCAAATATACTAAATTTGCAGAAAAATTACCTATATGGCCCTGGTTTACTCAACAAATCCCGATCTGGACATCCGCTCCGGCGAAGATGCCGTCAAGGTGGAGACCTTGCCTCCTTCCAGACAGAAGCTTACGGTGTATCTGGACCGCCGCAACCGTGGCGGCAAGTCGGTCACTCTGGTCAAAGGTTTCGTCGGAAGCGAAGAGGACCTTTCAGATCTGGGCCGCAGGCTCAAGAGCCGTTGCGGCACAGGCGGGAGCGTAAAGGACGGGGAGATTCTGATACAGGGTGACTGCAGGGACAAAGTTGCAACCCTCCTGACGGATATGGGATATGTGGCAAAACGCGGCAACTGATACTACCATCACGGTACAGGATCTTCTGGCCGGTTCTGTGCTGCAGCATTACGACCTGCAGGCAGCGGCACCGCCTGTCATTCTGGGTGCGCAGTATTTCGTATGGACATTCATATTCATGATACTGTTCTGTCTCGTTTTCCGCGGACAGATATCCGTTTTCCTGTCATGGGCCGTGGAGTTTCTCCTGATACCGGTAAAGCGTACCTATTCCGATACTTCTGCCGCTGTACGCTACGGACTGCCCGTGTCCGTGGTGATGCTGCTGCCTGTTGCTGCCTACCTGGCCTACGGTACGGCTGCAGTCCATGCCGGGTACGGCCTGGTGCTGGCTGTGCTGTCCGGGTATGTGTTGCTCAGGTTCCTGCTCCTGTGCGGTATCGGATATGTCAGCGGCGAGAAGGAGCTCGTGACAGCCGTTCACCGCTTCAGTTGTCTGGCCTTCATGACGGTGACTGTCCTTTTCTGCGTGGTCCTCATAGTCGGAATGTTTCTGCCTGACATCTATCCGGTTTTGACCGGCAAAGTGTCTATAGTGCTGGGAATCATAGTGATGCTCGTCTATCTTACAGGGCTGACGCGAATATTTTTTGCCTTTGGAGAGCCGCCGTTGCTTACTATTTTATATCTTTGCACGCTTGAGATTTTGCCTGTAGCGGCAGCAGCAACTAGCATAACAAGATATTAACACCACTTCATAAAGTAATGAGAATAAGCGATATCCTAGTTTCCCAGCCTGCTCCTGGGAATACACAGTCTCCCTTTTCAGAGATAACATCGACATTCGGAGTTCATATAGACTATTTCCCGTTTTTCAGAATCGAGCCGTTGACAGCCAAGGAGTTCAGGGCTCAGAAAGTAGCGATTCTGGACTACACGGCCATATTTTTCTCGGCCAAGTCGTCAATCGACGCTTTCTTCGCTGTATGCGAGGCCATGAGGGTGACCGTTCCGGAGACGATGAAGTATTTCTGTACTACGGAGAACATTGCCCTCTATCTGCAGAAACATATCATATACCGCAAACGCAAGATATTTTTCGGCAAGGGTACTGTGGATTCGGTAATCGATACTATCGGTACCAAACACAAGAACGAGAATTTCCTTATAGCATCTACCGACACTACCAAGCCGGAGGTAATCAAGGCATTTACCAAGGCTGGAGTGAAGTTCGGCAATGCCGTGTTCAGCAAGACCGTCTACAGCGATCTCAAGCAGGTGGATCTGTCAAAGTACCAGATGGTGGTATTCTACAGTCCTTCTGATGTGAAGTCCCTGCTGGCGTCCTATCCTGATTTCAAGCAGGACGGCCTGCTGTTTGTGACCTATGGCCCTTCTACTGCCAAGGCTTTGAAAGACCAGGGCTATGCAGTGGAGGTAGAGGCTCCGACTCCTGAGGCTCCATCTGTCTCGAAGGCTCTGATGCTCTATCTTGAGAAGACTAAATGATGAGGCGCTTGCGTCACATAGCGCTTGCAGTGTCTGTGCTGGCTGTTGCCGCATGGTTTGCAGTGTCGTGCAACAGTGACAACCCTGCATATCCCCGCGAGAATCTCAAGGCTACCTGGATAGTGTACATGCTGGACGGAAACGTGCTGGACGAGCGTGACTGGCACGTGATGACATTCAATTCCAGCGGGATGGTATACTGGGCCGGGGTTCTGACCCTGGGGGAGTCAGGTTTCCAGTGGGGCGAGAATACCCTGTACTATGACATCTATTGCTGCGACCTCTCTGTGTACGGCTCTTTCGAGGGGCTGTACGGCCATCTGACGCCGGTGGAGACAGAACAGGAATATTATTTCATAGACAACCGCGATTCGTCGATGACGCTCGGGGTCGAGTCCTGGAAGATAGGCGGAGCGGAGACTGTTCCGGAATTCACCCAGATGACCATGCGCAAGCTCCCTTCCACATATGCAGAGGTGGATACGATTGCCGGAGTCTGGCAGTTCAATACTCTGGACGGGGCCGATTTCTCCGGATACAGGATCCAGTTCCAGTCCGACGGCACTCTGGTCATGTCGTCCAGGTCCGGAGAGAATTCGTGGATTCCGATGGGTGGAGGTGAGGATTATTTCCGCCTGTACGATGACTTCCTGACGTTGACGGTCTACGACAATTCCGCATTCGGTACTCCGGCCAAATGGGATGTAAAGTGCTTCCAGATAGACAGCATATCTTCCGCTACCGGCTCCATGGCCATGCATTCTTCGGGGCAGAGCTATACCCTTTCGTTCATATCTCCCAACTAAGGCTGCCTGTGTCATGAAACTGTCGGAGAAGATTCATACAGGCGGGCAGAAATTCTACAGCTATCCCTTCAGGGTATATTTCCTGGAATGCGGAGGCGATGAGAAGCCGCAGCGCATATTTTCCGTGCCCAAGAAGATATTCAAGAGGGCGGTCAAGCGCAATCTCGTCCGCAGGCGTACGAAAGAGGCCTTCCGTCACGTGAGCGGGAGCTATCCGGTCCTGGAAACAAGGCACATCATGCTGGTATATACTGCAGCCGAAATAATGGATTATGGAAAGATCCTCGAAGGACTTGAAGCCGCACTGGGAAAGATCGGGTAAGGCAATACGGAAGATTCTCGTTTTCCCGTTTGTACTCCTGATAAGGTTCTATCAGGTGTGCATATCCCCGTTTACGCCTGCCGCCTGCCGCTTTACTCCTACCTGTTCGGCGTATGCGCTGGAAGCTCTCCGCAAGCACGGGCCCGTGAAAGGACTGTATCTCGCTGTGCGCAGGATTCTGCGCTGCCATCCGTGGGGAGGAAGCGGCTATGATCCGGTGCCGTAGAATCTTTCGATGAGTCCTTCCGGATCGTCGCTGCCTTTGGTCAGCATCTCTATCTCGCTCCTGGGCACTTCCGCCATGTTGAGGAATATCATCCCGTCCACGCAATAGTTGAATTCCCGGTCTACGTTGTAGGCCAGAATCTCGGCTTTCAGCTTGACATATTTCTTGATCAGCGTAGGTATGCGGAAACATCCGTCGCTAAGACGCTGGATATACTTGTCGAACGCGTCCATGCTTTCTGTCCTGCCGGCGAGCAGCAGCTCCGGCTCGACTCTCATGAATTCGTATCTGAACGGGGTGCGCGGTGAGACCATACCTTTGTGGGGACCGGTCGAGAACCTTTCAAGCCCGTATACAATAAGACTTCTATAGAATGGAGGCAGCCAGCTTGTTATGCTTGCCGGTCCGAATAGATACTTGCAGTCCTTGTATTTAAGTACAGTGTAGAACAGTCCCTTGATAAGCAGCATCAGGGACAGTGCTTCCTTTTTGTACTCAACCGACAGGAACGAACGTCCCAGCTCTATGCACTCGGGCAGCAGGGCCGTGAACTGTTCCGAGTAACGGAAGAGGGTATGGGTGTAGAATCCCTTTATGCCGTATCTTTCGAGGATTTCCCGTCCTATTCCCAGACGGTAGGCTCCTGCCAGTTTCCCTGCTTCCTTGTCCCAGAGGATCAGATGTTTGTAGTATGTGTCGAATGAGTCGGTATCCAGGGCGGAACCGGTACCTTCGCCTACCTGGCGGAACGATTCTTCCCGGCGGCGTCCGATTTCCTGCATCATGTCGGGTATCTGTTCCGTGTCAGCCAGGAAGCACTGGTATTTGGCAGCTTCGAACAGAGGCGTGAGGGCGTCCATCTCTTTCTGCAGGGAGGATGTCGGGACCGGTGGCAGCAGCGGTACCTGTTGCCCTACGGTCTGCGGTACCGGCTGGTTGCGGGGGACATTGGCCTCCATGGCATAGACTCTGTTGCGCAGCATTTTGCCGAGCTCGCCCGGGTCGCTGTATCTTGCTATCTCTCCTGCCGGGACGGGCCGTCCGATGCGCATGGTCACTGTCTTTCCGCTGCGTCGGATCAGTTCGCGGGGGAGGCTGAGTGTCCTCAGCATGGGGTGGATGCGGCCCAGAAGGTGGAATATCCGGGAGTTGCTGCCGTCGAAGTATACCGGCAGTACCGGTACCTTGCATGTGGTGACCAGCTTCATTACCGTGTGGGTCCATTCCTTGTCGGCCGGGTATTTTTTCCCGCGGTAGTATGTAGAAACCTCTCCGGCCGGGAAGATGCCTACGCATCCGCCATTTTCTATGGTCTCCATGGCCGCCTTGAGTCCGGGGATGCTGCTCCTGAGCTGCTTGCGGTCGGAGAACGGATTGACTGCCAGGAAGCTGTCGCTCAGATTGGGTATGAGCGAGAGTATGAAATTGGTCAGTATCCTGAAGTCCGGGCGTACGGCAGCTATGGTGTTGTACAGTACTATTCCGTCCCATCCGCCGAAGGGGTGGTTGGAGACGACGATGAAAGGACCTTCCTTGGGTATGTAGTTGATTTCCTCGGGGAGGATGTCCGTAGAGATGCCGAATGTCTTCATGGCCTCCTTGGTGAACTCGCGGCCTTTGTATGCCCCGAAACTGGGATACAGGCGGTTGATGCGGTTGAGCCCCAGCAGCGACATGGCGCAAGAGGCAATCAGGGAGCCTGCCGGTCCCTTCACCGGAAGGGCCCTGCGGATATCCGATTTATTGATTAACTTTGTGCCTGAGTTGATAGTAGCCATACCATGTCAAAACATCCTGCAAATATAGGCATAATTTTGAAAATGCTGCCCCACAGCCCTGGAGTGTACCGTTTTTTGGATTCAGGAGGTACCGTCATATATGTGGGCAAGGCCAAGGACCTGAAGAACCGGGTATCGCAGTATTTCCGTTCCAACGGCCTGAACCGCAAGACTCAGGTGATGGTGTCCAAGATAGCTGACATACAGCATACGGTGGTGGGCTCGGAGTCGGATGCGTTTCTGCTGGAGAACAACCTTATCAAGCAGTATCAGCCGCGCTACAATATCCTGCTCAAGGACGGGAAGACCTATCCGTGGATATGCGTGCACAACGAGCCTTTCCCGAGGGTGACCGTCACACGCCGTTTTGTCAGGGACGGGTCCAGATATTTCGGCCCGTACAGCTCGGCCATGCATGCCCACAACCTGCTGTCCCTGTTCAACTCCCTATACCGCCTGAGGACCTGCAAACTCTCCATCACCCCCGAGGGGATTGCAAAGGGCAAGTACAAGGTCTGCCTCGACTATCATCTGGGCAAGTGTGCGGCGCCTTGCACGGGAAAGATGAGTGAAGAGGAGTACAAGGCACAGACGGATGCCATCATCCAGATCCTCAAGGGCAATTCGCGGTCGCTCATCAAGGATTTCGAACGGAGGATGAAGGAATGTGCGTCGGAACTGAGGTTCGAGGAGGCCCAGGGCTGGAAGGAAAAGATGGAGCTGCTCGAGAAGCATTATGCAAAGTCTTTGATCGTCAATTCGAAGGGCATAAATGTGGATGTGTTCCATGTCATATTCGACGGGACGGAGGCTTTCGGAAGTTTCCTCAGGGTACATGACGGAGGCATCATCCAGTCCATGAATATGGAGATAAAGATGAGAATCGAGGAGGATGAGGCGTCGGTGCTGGGTTCATTCATCTCCGGGATCTACGAGAAGCTGGATGAGTATGGGGAAGAGGCGGGGGAGCGGCCTGCGGAGATAGTGGTGCCCTTCCTGCCGGATATGCCGGAAGCCCTTCCCGGTGTCAGGTTCACTGTCCCTGACAAAGGCGACCTCCTGGCCCTGCTGGAGCTGGGGCGCAAGAATGCGGCTGCTACCAAGTTCGAGCGTCTCAAACATGAGGAATTCGTCAATCCCGAAGAGCATTCGGCCCGCATTGTGGAGAACCTGCGCAAGGATCTGGGGATGGACGTGGCGCCTGTGCATATAGAGTGTTTCGACAACTCCAATATCCAGGGAACCAATCCCGTAGCTTCCTGCGTAGTGTTCAGGGACGGGGCCCCTTCGAAGAAGGATTACAGACATTTCAATATAAAGACGGTGGTCGGGGCAAACGATTTCGCGTCAATGAAGGAAGTGGTGAACCGGCGCTATACCCGTCTGCTGGCGGAGGGGCAGGAGCTTCCCCAGCTGATAGTAATAGACGGGGGACGCGGTCAGGTCAATGCCGCATACGAGGCTCTGGACGAGATAGGTCTTATCGGCAAGGTCAAGCTCATAGGTCTGGCAAAGCGCATGGAGGAGATAATCGTGCCGGGAGACCCGTACCCTCATTTCATTGACCGCAATTCCACATCTCTGAAAGTTCTCATGCATATCCGTGACGAGGCGCACCGCTTCGGAATCACCCATCACCGCAACCGGCGGAGCGCATCCTCTCTGGTCTCTGAGCTGGACGGTATACCGGGAGTGGGGGCCGTCAGCCGCGAGAAGCTGGTGGCGAAGTACAGGACCGTATCCAAAATCAAGAAAGCCCCGTACCGCGAGGTGGTCAATGTTATCGGCCGGAGGGCGGCTGATGCCCTGTTCGAGTGGTTTGCCCTCGACAAGTCGTAACGGCCCGTGGTGCGGGCAGTATCAGAACGAGATGTTGAACAGCATGCTGAAGTGGTTCTGCGTGCCGTTGGCCGGTGCGGCCGTACGTGAGTAGCGGACACCCATGCTCAGCGGAAAGCCGAGCCGGATGAAATGGAAGTCCACCATCAGGTCGGCTCCGTAGGAACAGTAAGCTCCGCTTATGCCTGTACCGGCTCCTGCCTCCAGGGCATAGTCGAAGAATGGAATGAACTGGAGTCTCTTGAAATAGAATACCGGACCTATGCGGAAGTCTCCCAGGTATATGGGGATGGCGTAGTCGGCTGTAATGTTGAGGTACGTATCCGCGAAGCTGTAGCTGTCATAGCCGCGGGGCAGCTGGGCTATGGACGTGTACAGCAGTTTCCCGTCCGAGAATTGTTTCTGGAAGGAGAATCCTATCTTCAGCCCCTGCTGCCGTGTGATGCCGGGGAAATACACATATCCGTTCAAGTATGCCAGGTGCCCGAAGTACATACTGGCCCCGAGGGAGGAAACTCCCCTGGCTGTGATTCCGAAGCCCCAGCGCGGATAGATCTGGGAGGTGGCCGTGGGTATCACCTGTCCGTAGGAGATGCCGTACTGCAGCTGATGCCTCATGTACTGCTCTCCCTCCAGAGGGCTCATGTCTCCCTGAAGCATATTGTAGGTGTAGGCATAGTACCTGTCATTGGCGAAATTCCAGGAAACGAAGGGGGTAAGGCTCCTGTACCAGCCCCTGCTGTTGAAATCCGTCTGCCAGTAGAGCATCGCGCTGGCGGACAGCAGCGGGTCGTGAAGATTCTCTTTTGACACCTGTCTGCCCATAGTCAGGTCGTACATGTATGTCCTGGTGTTCCTGTCGTTGACATCGAAGCGCAGCTCTGCTGACAGGTTTCCTATAATCCTGGCGTCCACCGATACGTGGCCGGAGTGGAACCACTTGCCGGTCGAGGCGTCCCTGACATATCCGTAGCCTATGCTGGATACGATGTCCCCCAGTGAGTTCTGGGACAGAATGGTAGCACCGAGGGATGCCGCCTGGGTGAAGTTCTCGAAATTTAAGGAGCGGATGCGGTCCACATTGGCGTAGACCGGGAACCAGGAATGGATGCGGAATGCGTGCAGGAACTTGGAGTATTTCTTCGAGGGGTATTTCTCCGGATCCATGAAGTCCCCGGGATTGAGAGTGTCCCGTATGCCCCTTTCTTCCAGCAGCTCCTCTGACTGGGCCGACAGCATTTCGGCTACCGGATGCCTGTAAGGGGCGCTGAAGCTCACGGAGTCATGCCGCAGCGAGTCCGCGCTCAGGCTTACCGGCCTGTAGCCTCCCAGACTGTATTCGCTGTAGTAGAGCCTGCCGTCTGTCGGGCTGAAGTAGGGGTAGTCGGCTCCGTATTCGGAATTGGTCAGGCGGGTAAGTCCGCAGGAAACCGGGTCGAGACGGTAGATGTTGAGGACTCCGTCCAGGTCGCTGGAGAAATACAGGCTGCCTCCGTACTCTTTCAGCCCCGATATGCTCCTGGACTGCGGTTCTACGACGGTGGTCCATCTGTCCGCGGAGTATCTGAACAGACCTATGCCTCCATCGGTTATCACCGAACAGTAGATGTCGCCTCCTATGAATACGGATTCCCTTATCTGGCCTTTGTGCGGGGCTTCTGCCGTCAGCAGCACCTTGCCGTCCGGAACCGAGAGCAGAACCAGCCTGGTGGTGCCTCCTACAGGGTATTCGGCCGCCGCCAGTGTATCGCCGGTGGAGGAGGGTGCCGGGTTGAAATATTTGGTCCTGTGTCCTCCTATGTTCCTGACCTTACCGTTGCGGAGATCCAGGCACATGATTACGGAGAAATCCTCGAGTGAGGATGCGTCGTTGGAAATGGATTCGCTCCAGTATATCCGGCTCCGTCCGTCGTAGGTGAGCCGCGAGGAGACCGGGTTGAAGAAGCGGAGGAAATGCTCCTTGCCCGTGCTGTCGATACGTACGAGCTTGCGGGCAGTCTCCATGCCTTCTTTCACGGCTATGACCGAGCCGTGCCAGGGGGACTGGCGGAAGTTTATGCGTACAGGGTCAGTGACTTCAGCGTAGAGCCTGTCGTTGCGCTTTCTGAGGTCCTCACTTGCTGTGAAGCGGCCTCTGGACAGCCAGTCGGTCCGCCATATTTCGGTGAATGCGGCCTGCGACATGCGGAAATATTCCGACATCCCCATCCCGTCCACATTGCGGTCCGGGTCGATAAGGTCGAGCGGACTGTACCATTTCTCGGCAGGTGTCCTGAAATATCTGCCGGCATAGTCGGCCATGCCGCTCAGATACCGGCTGTAGCTGTAGTTCAGGTATCCGAATACGTACTCATTGGGGGTATAGTACTTGTTGGAACCGAAATACAGACGGTCCCAGTTGCGGTATTCCCCGTTGAGGTACATCGCCCGGTAGTATTTTAGAAAATCCGCGTTGCGTCCGCGGCCTCCTTCCGTAAGTTCTGTCTCGGCTATGACGGCCACTCCCTCCAGGGCGTACCTGCCTGCGAACAGCCCGAGACCCAGGCCGGTGACCTGCTCTCCGAGGAGATAGTAGAAAACATTGTATATGCCTTTCGTATAGTGCTCTACCTGTCCCACGTGAGTGAGTTCGTGGATGGTCAGATGTCTGATCCAGGAGTCGGGATTGGAGCCGTAAGGGTCAGGGGATGTGAAGAGGTCCATCCGCTTGGGAGCCCATGTCACTACTCCGTTACTCTGGGTAGTGTATGGGTGAAGGATGACGGGGATAGGCCTGGGGTCGATGTTGAGGCTTGCCATTACCATTGGCCTCACCTGCTCGAGGGTATAGAGGTAGATTCTTGCTATTGAATCGGTTTCTTCCGGATAGATTATCCTGTAATGCTCTGAGCTTATGGTTCTCCACCGTGCTCTGGTGGGGTCGTTTCCGGCAGTATAGTACTGCGCCCGGAGTGATTGCTGTGACAGCAGGGACATCAGCAGGATGGCTGATAAAATAATTGGTATCCTGTTCAACATGTGGCAAAGATAGTTATATTTGCATAATTTTGAAGTAATTCGCAGAAATATGAGTGCCATATTCCAGATATTGACTCTGCTCGGGGCTCTGGGACTCTTCCTCTACGGCATGACGCTGATGAGCGAGGGTCTGCAGAAGGTTGCCGGCAACCGCCTCCGCTCCATCCTTTCGGCCATGACGGCCAACTCGTTCACCCGCGTCCTCACCGGAACCCTGATTACTGCCGTCATCCAGTCCTCCAGTGCGACTACCGTGATGATTGTAAGCTTCGTCAATGCCGGGCTGCTGAGCCTTACACAGGCTGTCGGCGTGATTATGGGAGCCAATATCGGAACTACGGTCACCTCGTGGCTCATCTCCCTGCTGGGATTTACGGCCGACATATCTGTCCTGTCCATTCCCCTGATCGGTATCGGATTTGCCTTCATGATGTTCAAGTCCCAGAAGCGCAAGAGCATCGGCGAGATGATCATAGGCTTTGCCCTCCTTTTCCTGGGACTGACCTTCCTCAAGAATTCAGTGCCGGACCTTGGCGCCAACCCTGAGGCCCTTGCATTTATCCAGAGATGGACCGACTGGGGATTCTTCTCCGTGCTGATATTTGTCCTTGTAGGAACGGTCCTTACCATTATCCTGCAGTCCTCAAGCGCCACTGTCGCCCTGACTCTGGTCATGGCCAGCCAGGGATGGATCCCGTTCGAGATAGCCGCAGCGATGGTGCTCGGTGAGAACATAGGCACGACCATCACCGCCAACATAGCCGCGTCAGTGGGCAATATCTCCGCCAAGCGTGCGGCCCTTGCCCACACCGTATTCAATGTCTTCGGCGTCATCTGGGTGCTGGCCCTCTACAAGCCCTTCCTGTGGCTTGTCGCCAAGATAGTGGTGGGGCTTGGCGGAGAGGATCCCTTTACGTCGACCGCTTCCCTGCTGTATGCCATCTCGACCGTCCATACGCTGTTCAATATCACCAACACTTGTATCCTTATCTGGTTTACCCCGCAGATAGTCAAGCTGGTGACATGGCTCATCAAGGGACACAAGGATGAAGAGGAAGTCTTCCGCCTCAGGTATATCCAGAGCGGTATGATGAGCACTTCGGAGCTGTCCCTCGAGCAGGCCGAGCAGGAGATACTGCATTTTGCCGACATACTCCGCCGTCAGTATGTCTATGCCCGTCAGGCTGTCAACGAGGCCGATGACGAGAACCGTTTCGACACCCTGTTCAAGAAGCTGGAGCACTATGAGCAGATATCCGACAGGATAGAGTTCGAGATAGCCAAATATCTCAACAACATAGGGGAAGGCGAGCTCAGTCAGGAGGGAAACAACAAGATCCATGCGATGTACAAGATAATAAGCGAGATGGAAAGCATCGGCGACTCCGGCTACAACATCGGGCGTATCCTGCAGCGGAAGAACCTTCACAACCAGAAATTCGACGAATCTACGGTCAAGAAACTCAACCACATGCTGGATCTTGTGGACAATGCCATCGCCTGCATGACGGAAAACCTGCGCGTGGGATTCACCCGTATAATAAA
The DNA here is from genome assembly GCA_944326245.1 of uncultured Bacteroidales bacterium. Classification (GTDB taxonomy): domain Bacteria; phylum Bacteroidota; class Bacteroidia; order Bacteroidales; family UBA932; genus Coprenecus. Next base: position 35,584 of record CALVDF010000005.1, on the reverse strand, counting down.
CATCGCCAATGCCCAGGACGCCGAGCATGACATCAATGAGTACAGGGACAATCTCAAGGAGGAGCATCTCCGTCACATAGAGTCGGAGGAGAGCGGATATCTACGCGGAGTCTACTATATGGACCTCGTATCCGAATGCGAGCGTGTCGGTGACTTCGCCATCAATGTCTCTGAGGCTCTGGTGGAAGTCAACTAGCATGGACATGAGACTGGCGCTGTCCTTGCTTTCCGCGGCAGTTCTGCTGCTGGCAGCATCGTGTACAGATGGTGCGGCGGTGATGTCGGAGCTGGATGCCGCGGAGTTCGTGATGGAAGACTATCCGGAGACGGCCCTGGCCATTCTGGACACGATGCAGCGAAGCCGGCTGGTGAGCCGCGAGGCAGCTGCGCGCCACGCCCTTCTCTATTCCCAGGCTCTGGATAAAAATTACGTGGACATGACCACAGACAGCATCATCCGTCCTGCAGTGGAGTACTACTCCCGTCACGGGAGTGCGGACGAGAGGCTGAAGGCGCAGTACTATCTGGGATGTATCTACCGTAATCTTGGTGACCCGGAAAAGGCTATGGAGTGTTATGTGCGTGCCGAACGGTATGTAGACAGGGCAGAGGATTATAAGGCTGTCGGGAGGTTGTATTCGGCTATAAATGCAGTATATTTTGATCTATATTATTTTGATATTGCATATAGATATTCATTGTTGTCAGCGGAATATTATGACAGGTCAGGAAGTTCAAAACTGTGTGTTAAAGCGTTGCTGAGTGCAGCTCATGCGGCAAGTATGCAGAAGAATTATTTTTCAGCGGACAGTATTTTGACAGTGATAGAAAATGAGTATGGGAAAGATTCCTTAAGCTCCGGTAACTTGAGTGCCTATTATTCTGAAAGGTTGATATTGTCTGAAGCAGATGGTTCAATGATGGGAAAGGACACAGTACAGGTATTGCTGAATGATTATCTGCGTGAAGTTCCTTTGGAAAAGGTGGAGTGGGGAATAGTAGCGGATACCTACATTAAATTAGGGGAGATGGATTCTGCGGTGAAGGCATTGGAATATTATTCCTTAACCAATCCTGGATACGATACAATGGCTCAATATCACCTTTTGTCTGCGTTGATCAAAGCCAGGTTGGGAGATTTTACCGAGGCATATAATCTTTTGTCCAGTTATTGAGGAATAGTCCGGTCGGAGGATATAAAAAGAATAAGATCTGAGGCTAAATTTGTTGAGGAAAGATATAGTAAGGAGGTTGAAATTTTACGGACTAAAAATATAGTTCTGCTAGTAGTCTCCTTTAGTATAATAATGATTTTCTTTATAGTGGGCAGGCTTGTGATTGTGCGGAATAGACTAAAAATGCAGGAAATCAGAGAAAGTGAGGCACGAAAAGAGGCGGAATTGGCTGAAATGTCCAGAAATAACCTGGAGGAAAAGAAGAGGTGTCTTTAATTGGTAAATGAAAGATTGATCAGTGAAAACAAAACATTAGAGAAGATGCTGGCAATGTCAAATATTACTGAAGCGACACATAAGGCTATCAGTGATAGGCAGACAGCAATAACGCATGTGCTTTCATCCAAAATGTCAGGGACTGACAGTAATTTGCTTGAATATGTAGACGAATTGTTGGGAGAGGTTATGGAAGATAAAGAGGAATTTATCCTTACAACGATGATGTCTTATTCTGTAGCACATCCTGAATTTGTAAAGTATTTGAAGGGGTTTGGTTTAACTGATTGGGAAGTGGGTTATTGTAGCCTTTATACTATGGGGCTTAGGGGAAAAGATATCGGAAATATGTTGAACAATGGGGGACATACTCATCATAACAGGGCGTCATTGATCCGTACCAAGCTTGGATTAAAGGAACGTGATGGTCATTTAAGCCGTTTTCTCATGAAAAAGCTCAGAGAGATAGAGGAAGGGACTCCGGAATGAAGTTTGAAATCGGCCGCGACATCTGCGGATTTTGAAACATATTGAATATTAAAGTGCTGGAAACGTAAAAAATTCGCGCTGTGAAGTTTTGTTTCTTGCGTTGAAATTAGAAAAGGCATAAATTTGTGTTACTAAAAACATAAATTTATGAACAAACCGATTAAACTAATTAAATTTTTCATTTTCCCGTTGGCATTTTTGTCAGTTTTAGGATGCAGCGATAAAAAAGATATTGATGTCATAGACATAGCTTCTTTTGACGAGAGATCCATGTCGGAATTTGACTTTTCGCAGTTTCGAAGCAGGACAGTTGTTCTCGGTTCAGACTTGGGCAGCCTTGGGAATCCTGTAAAAGCAGTCTTGAAGAATGACCGTATTTATATCCTGAATGATAATATGACAACACAGAATATTCTGGTGTATTCATCTGAAGGAGAATTTATTTCCAATCTGGGAACAGTCGGGAGAGGGCCGGGAGAGTATCTTGGCATATCGGATTTCACAGTTGCTTCTAACGGTGATGTCATTATAGCCGATGGTGTAGCAAACAAGCTCGTAGTGTATGACAACAGGTTGGAATATGTTTCCACATCCGGCTTTCCATTTGAAATTGAGGGACTGGCATCACTTCCTGACGGATATCTTGTGGCACTTGCGCTTTGGGACAGTACATGGCCTGACGACGGTGTAATAGTTGTGGATTCGGAAATGGGAAAAGTCAGTACGGTTCTCCCGCATCTTGAATATTATGACGTGAATTTCGAATTGTCTTCCGCTAAGTTTCAGGATACAGATGGCGGATACTTCTTCAATAAATCCATAGATGACAATATCTATCTTATCAGTAAAACTGACGGCAGCCTTATCAGGCAGTACTTTTTTGATTTCGGTTCTGAGAAGGTACCGGATGATGTAAGGGGTAATGTCGAATCCGCTATGGAAAACGGACTCTTTGAGGATTATTCATTGATATTGAACTTCGCCGTGGCTGGAGACGGTTATGCTTGCGGAAATATGCTGAAGAATGGAGTATATGTCGATTTTATCGCAGACAGGAGCAGTAGGACCGTCTACATCAAGAATGTTGAAGAGGATATGGACGAGATGTTTATAGGATATGCCGGAAGTACCTTGGTTTCGGTTCTGTTGCCGCAGGATGATAATGATACCTTTAAACTAAGATTTACAGAATTTCCTTTGAAGTGAAAGTCGCCCGAAGCAGTCGGTGTTCGAGATAGAGCCTGATGTCGGCCGGAGCTGGACTTTCAACGAGGACTTCGGGATGCGCCCTGCACTTCTGCCGTGCGGGGCTACGGGTACTTCGGCGGGCTTCCCGGTTGTAAATGGCTGTGTGCGCGACTTTTGCTGAAAACCGTCTTTTTACCGTGCACATAACTTGCAATGAAAGAGCATTTAAGTGCGAATATTTAGTATCTTCGCGCAGTAAATCCTATAACTTGTAAATATGTCTGAAAATCATTCCGTGAAGACACCATGGTATCCCTTTACAGAAGGGGTGCCGGTGCATCTGGATTATTTCAAGGGTTCGATGTTCGACATGGTCGCATCCGTTGCGACCCGTTATCCGAAGAACGTGGCATTTGACTTCATGGGCAAGTCGACCACATATGCCAAGATGGTCAAGAATATAGAGCAGTGTGCGAAGGCTCTGAAGACCATCGGCATCCGCAAGGGGGACTGTGTGACCATCGCCATGCCCAACTGCCCGCAGGCCATCTATATGTTCTATGCCATCAACCTTATCGGCGGCATAGCCAGTATGGTGCATCCTCTCTCGAGCGAGAAGGAAATCGAGTTCTACCTCAACGAATCCAACAGCATCACAGTCATTACCCTCGACCAGTTCTACGGCAAGATAGAGGCTATCCGCAAGAATACCGGCATAGTCAATGTGATCCTTGCCCGTATCAAGGATGAGCTGGCCCAGCCTCTTAAGACCGGCTATATGATTACCGAGGGATACAAGATTGCCAAGATTCCTGAAGATGCTCCGGTCATCCGCTGGAAAGACTTCATGAAGCTCTCCAAGTGCTGTTTCTATAATTATAAGGTAGAGCGTGATGACAATGATCCGGCGGTGATTCTCTACTCCGGCGGCACTACCGGTACTACCAAGGGCATCATGCTGTCCAACCGCAACTTCAATGCTCTGGCCGAGCAGGTGATAGCTACCAACCCCATGTTCCGTCCCGGAGACAAGATGCTGGCTGCCATGCCTGTTTTCCACGGTTTCGGTCTGGGAGTCTGCATCCATACGATGCTGGCAAAAGGCGGCCGGTGCGTGCTTGTACCGCGTTTCACCCCCAAGAGCTACTCTAAGCTGATAACCAGGAACAAATGCAATTTCATCGCCGGCGTACCGACTCTATACGAGGCCATGCTGCGCCTGCCCAATATGGACCATGCCGACTTTTCCCATCTCAAGGGTGTATTCTCCGGCGGCGACTCCCTGTCCATAGAGCTCAAGAAGAAGATGGACAAGTTCCTCGCCGACCACAAGGCCACCATCAAGGTGCGCGAGGGCTACGGAACTACAGAGTGTGTCACGGCCTGCTGTCTGACTCCTGTCAAGCTTCAGAAAGAGGGCAGTATAGGCATACCTTTCCCGGATACCTATTTCAAGATCGTAAAGCCTGACACCGAGGAGGAGCTCCCGTACGGAGAGGAGGGCGAGATCGTGCTTTCAGGTCCGACAGTGATGCTGGGCTATTACGGCAAGCCGGAGGAGACGGCCAGGACTCTCAGGAAGCATGCCGACGGTCTTGTCTGGCTCTATACCGGAGATCTGGGCTGTATGGACGACCAGGGGTTCGTATATTTCAAAGGCCGCATCAAGAGGATGATCATCACGTCCGGCTACAACGTGTATCCGGCTCAGCTCGAGAACATCCTGGATGCCCACGAGAAAGTGCAGATGAGCTGTATCATCGGTGTTCCTGATCCTTACAAGATGCAGAAGGTAAAGGCATTTGTGATGCTCAAACCAGGGTATGAGCCTTCGCAGGAGACCAAGGACGAACTGATGGCCTACTGCCGCAAGTACATAGCCAAGTATGCCATGCCCTACGATATCGAATTCCGTAAGGAACTTCCCAAAACTCTGGTAGGGAAAGTGGCTTACCGCGTGCTTGAGGAGGAAGAAGCCGGAAAGAACAAGGTGTATGACAAATAATCTGGTATATGCAGCCGTACGAATCCAGAATAACCAAAGGCGTGGGCTTCCAGCGTGGAGTCTACGCCTTTTGCCGTACATTCATAGGCCCGTTTGTAAGACTTGCCCTGCATTTCTCATATAGGCCCTGCCGGGTCAGAAGCAGGACATTCCTCTGTCTGGGCAACCATACACAGAATCTCGACCCCGCCCTGATGGTCATAGGAACCCGCAGGCACATGCGCTTTGTGGCCAACGCCTCTCTGACAAAAGGTGCTGCCGGATTTCTGCTCAACCCTCTCTTCGGAATTATACCCCGGGAAAAGGGGGCAAAGGGGGATGCGGCCATAGCCCTCATAGAGGCAAATCTGCGTGCAGGAGTTTCGGTCGGCATGTTCCCTGAGGGCAACCGCAGCTGGGACGGAGAGACGGAATATATCTCGCCCAGGACAGCCCGTCTGGTCAAGGATACGGGGGCGGCTCTGCTGACATACCGTTTTACCGGAGGATACCTGTTGCGTCCCCGCTGGGCCGAGCACGGGCGGAAGGGACCGATGCGTGGGGAACTGGTCCATGAGTATACCCCGGAAGAACTTTCAGGCATGACGGTCGAAGACATCTATGCTGCGATATGCCGTGACCTGCGGGTCAATGCCTATGAGGAACAGGCGGCCAACGGGGATGTCTACCGCGGCCATGCCCTGGCAGAGGGTCTGCAGTATGCTGCTTACCTGTGTCCCCACTGCATGCGTTTCGGTACCGTAGAGACGAAGGGCGACTGGATTACTTGCAGCTGCGGCCTGACAGCCAAATATCTGGAGACAGGATGGTTTGAAAAGGGTATGTACATGCCGTTCGACAATTTCGCCCAGTGGAACCGCTTCCAGAAGCGGTGGGTACAGGAGCATTGCGGGGAACTCAGGCAGCAGACTGGCGCACCGATAGTGCACGACGACTCGTGCTTCAGACTCACTGTCAAGCGTGACGGAGTATATACCTCCCTTTCGGACAGTGCATCGGTGGCCATGTACGGTGACCGCCTTGAACTATCATGGGAGAACGGTTCTGCATCATACCGCATGGAAGAAATCACTGGCTACGGTACCTTCCTGTCCCGGTCGATGTATTTCAACTGCGGACCGGCACTGCGTTACCAGATGGTGGCGACCAAGCCTGTTTCGACCCTCAAGTACTACGCCCTCTGGCGCGGTCTCTCCGGCCGTGCGTATCTTTAGAAGCGGCTCCGGACGGCATCCGCACTCAGCGTCTTTCTGCCTCATGTCCGCAGTTTTTTCACCGCTGCACACAGCAGTCATTCTACCCTGCCCTCAAAGTTGCGGATGTCGGGCATTATTCCCACGTTTGCCCGTCACCTGTCGGAAAGGAGGGGGCTTGCCGGAAGGAGGATTGCCGGAAGGGGAATTGCCGGAAGGAGGGCTTGGGTATGCGGTATGCCCATCCTAACATCGTTCAAAAATGATAAACCTCTCATTATGTGTTAGTTGCAATTTTGTGCCAATGTTAGGATGAGCCAAATCCGGCAAAATTCGCTGATTTTCGCCAATCCTAACATGACGTCAAAATGCTATTTGGTTGAAAATCAGCTGCGTGCCAAAATTCATCAATGTTAGGTTGCCGACAGGGCCACCGACCCTGTTATTGTGTTATGCAGTCCGTCATCTTCGGTCCGTCATCTGCAGCACGTCATCCCGGAGACGTTTGCTTCACGGCTTCAGTAACACGACGCAGCGAATGTTTTCCGACCTTTCTTTTGGTGAAAAGAAATTTTTTTTTTTTTAACTTGCTACCGTTTATCAGTATAAATAAATTTAAACATCTAAAAAACTTTCTATGAAAAGATTAATTCTGATATTTGCTGCGCTTTCCATAGGCATCTCGGCAGCAGCCGGAACAACAGACAACGGAACTGACCCGAACAGATCTGTCGCCCATGGGGCGGAGTCTCCCAAGTATATGGGTAGCGTCAATGCCGGAGTAGCGTTCCTGGGCTTGTATTTCAATACTTCGCACGGAGTGATTTTCCCCGGGAGCGGACTGTATGCCGGAGGAAGTCTGCAGTACAACTATATTTACGGCGCGAGCGCTGTGGATATTGCCGCCCACGGAAAATGGTATTATCCTGGAGAAGGCAGGGTGCAGGGATATCTGGGACTTGAAGCGGGATTGTCCGTACTGTGCCCGTTCTACTCCAAAGATGCCTATGGAAGTTCCGAGTATCACGATGCCGAAGCTTCGTTTGTGACCAGTCCTTCTCTGGGCCTCGTGATCAATTTCAACAAAGTGTCGCTCGATATCGGGGCGAAGGTCAGATTCTCTCCCCAGATCCTGCTGGGCTCATCACTCGGCTATATATGGGCACCTCTTCCTATGCTGGGCATCGGTCTTGTTTTCTGACGTACCTGTTCAGTACCTGTAACCGTCTATGCCGTGTTCCCGGAACTGGAGCATCAGCATTGACGGAGATATATCCTTGAAGATTACTTTCCTGTCGCTGTCCAGAAGGTAGAGTGACGGGATGGCGCGGACATCATAGGTCATGGCATCGCGGATGGAAAGGTCCTGGTTGTATCCGGTAATCCATCCGTCGGGATAGTCGGCCAGTCCCCTGTACCACCCGGCCAGATCCTCGTCGATGTAGATGCTGAGCATCGTAAGCCGGCCTTCTTCCGTCATGCCGGTGATGAGCGGGGAGTCTTTGAGCATTGCAATTATCTCCCTGCATGCCGGACAGCCCGGATTGGAGAAAAGCAGCAGAATATATTGCCCTGATGTACCGTAGAGGCTGTGCAGGTCACCGTGTGCGTCCGTGAACGTGAAGTCCGCGGCAGGTGTGCCCGGACGGTTGTTGAGGCATACTGCTGCCTGGCGGCTGTAGTAGGAGATGTCATGGTCCCCTGTGCGTCCGGTTTTCATGATACTTTCCACGACAGGGATATAGAACCCTTCGTTGCGCAGGTCCGAGAGAGGATTCCAAAGGGCTGATTCCATCGCCTCTGTCAGGAAACCGTAGATGGTGCCTGAGGTATCTGCCGCGAGTGAAGCTTCAGCCATCTGCATGAGATTCTTCTGGGTTTCGATGGCCTTGCCGTACGATACCGACCACAGTGTCATCAGATATTGCCTGACAGCGTCTGTCATCCCTTGGCGTGTCACTCCGCCGATGAGTGTGTCTTCCGTTTCAGCCATCCACACTTCCGTGGAGTCGAAATACCTGTTCCAGAAATGGCCCGCAGCATATTCGGCTGCAGCCTCTCCGGTGAGCATGGCCGGTACCTGGACGAAGGGAAACGGCTTCGCTTCCATGCGTTCCTCAGTCCTATTATGAAAATTACACCCACTGACCAGCAGGGGTGTAATCGTCAAAAAAAGTAAAGTTATGAAAAAAGATTTATTCATTATGCAGTTGACCTAAGAGGATTCGAACCTCTACAGACAGAACCAAAATCTGTAGTGCTACCATTACACCATAGGTCAATACCGTCTGCAAAGGTATACAATTTTTTAAAACGTCGGCAAACTCTCTCCGAAAATGTAATACAATGCCAGCCAGAATGCGAACCTGGCGCCTTTGCCTATGAGCATGAAGAGTGCGCAGCGGCCGAAGTTGAGCTTGTAGAAGCCCAGTCCGATGGCGAAAACGTCCCCGACGAAAGGCAGCCATGTCAGGAAGGCGAGAATGGAACCGTATCTGTCTATTCTGGACTTCTGTTTGAGCAGGGTCTCTTCCTTGACATGGAACCATTTCTCTATCCATTCCCATTTGCCTATGCGTCCTATCCAGTAGGAGGTGAGTCCGCCCAGCCAGTTGCCTGCGGTCGCGCATATCCAGGATATCAGCGGGTCGCCTCCGGCGAGAAGTATACCGATAATAAGAAAGTCGGACGAGAACGGTACTACAGTGGCAGCTATGAATGAACCGATGAAGAGGCCGGCATAGCCGAGATCAAGCAGAAATTCCAGATCCATTGCCCTACCTCCTGATCTTTTTGAAAAATTCTGTCATGACCGAACTGCACTCACCTGAAAGGACTCCCCTGGTGACTTTGGTTCTCGGATGGAGCAGTGACGGGGAGAAGAGGGTATAGCCGCGCTTGGGGTCGTCCGCGCCGTAGACAAGCGCTCCCACCTGTGTCCATGCCATCGCCGCCGCGCACATCGGGCAAGGCTCTACCGTGACATATATTGTACATTCCGGCAGATATTTTCCTCCGATGTATGCTGTGGCTGCCGTCATTGCGAGCATCTCCGCGTGGGCGGTGGGATCGTGCAGGGTCTCGGTCTGATTGTGTGCCCTGGCTATGATGCGTCCTTCGCATACTACTACCGCCCCGATGGGTATCTCTCCCTCGGCTTCAGCTTTCCTGGCCTCCTTCAGGGCTTCCGCCATGAATCTGCCGTCATGTTGTGTCTCTGCCGTCATGTTGCGTTTCTTCCGTCCTGTTGTGTGTCTTCCGTCCTTGCAATTGCAGGGATGTGTCATTTTCTGATGCGGAAGGCAAATATAATGACAATTTGTCAGAAAGGTCTGACTGGCATTCATTTTGTTTTATCCTCCAGTGCAAATTGAAACAACTAAAAATTAAAAGATATGAACATTAGACCTTTAGCAGACAGAGTGCTCATAGAGCCCAAAGAAGCCGAAACAAAGACTGCAAGCGGAATCTATATTCCTGAGACAGCAAAAGAGAAACCCCAGCAGGGTAAAGTAATCGCTGTAGGCAGCGGCAAGAAGGATGAGCCCATGGAACTGAAAGTGGGTGATACCGTTCTCTACGGAAAATATTCCGGAACCGAGATAACCGTTGACGGCAAGGATTATCTGATGATGCGTCAGTCTGATGTACTGGCAGTTCTTTAATTCTGTATGTTGAACTTTTAAAAATTTACTACTATGGCAAAAGAAATCAAATTCAATATGGAAGCCCGCAGCCTGATGAAGGAAGGCGTGGACGCTCTTGCAAATGCAGTGAAGGTAACCCTCGGCCCTAAGGGACGCAACGTGGTTATCGACAAGAAATTCGGTGCCCCCCACGTAACCAAGGACGGTGTGACAGTCGCCAAGGAAGTGGAACTCGAGGACCGTTTCCAGAACATGGGTGCCCAGATGGTAAGGGAAGTAGCTTCCAAGACCAACGACCAGGCCGGTGACGGTACAACCACCGCTACTGTCCTCGCTCAGGAGATCATCAGCGTAGGTCTGAAGAACGTGACCGCAGGCGCCAACCCTATGGATCTGAAACGCGGTATCGACAAGGCAGTTGAAGCTGTTGTTGCCGACCTCAAGAAACAGACTCAGGAAGTGGGTGACGATATGGCAAAGGTTGAGCAGATCGCCACTACCTCAGCCAACAACGATGCATTCATCGGCAAACTCATCGCAGAAGCAATGAGCAAGGTCAAGAAAGAGGGTGTCGTTACGGTAGAGGAGGCCAAAGGTACTCAGACCGAAGTGAAAGTCGTTGAGGGTATGCAGTTTGACAGAGGTTACATCTCTCCTTACTTCATGACCAATGCCGACAAGATGGAGGCTGTCCTGGACAATCCGAAGATCCTCATTACCGACAAGAAGATCTCTTCGATGAAAGACCTTCTTCCTATCCTCGAACCTATCGCACGTGACGGCAAGTCCCTCCTTATCATAGCTGAGGACGTAGACGGCGAAGCTCTTACAACACTGGTTGTCAACAGACTTCGCGGAACGTTGAAAGTTGCAGCCGTCAAGGCTCCAGGATTCGGTGACCGCCGCAAGGAGATGCTTCAGGATATCGCCACACTGACAGGTGCACAGGTGATTTCCGAGGAGAGAGGCTTCACTCTCGAGAACACTACTCCTGACATGCTCGGAGATGCCGACAAGGTAACCATCGACAAGGAGAACACCACTATCGTAAACGGTAAGGGTGACAAGGAAGCTATCGCAGACCGTGTAGCCCAGATCCGCAAGCAGATCGAGAAGACAACTTCCGATTATGACCGCGAGAAACTCCAGGAGAGACTGGCCAAACTGGCAGGCGGAGTTGCAGTCCTCTATGTAGGTGCTGCTTCCGAGGTGGAGATGAAGGAGAAGAAGGACAGGGTAGAAGACGCACTGAACGCTACCCGTGCCGCAGTAGAAGAGGGTATCATCCCTGGTGGCGGTGTCGCTTTCATCCGCGCAATCGAGGCCCTCAAGAACCTCAAGGGTGACAACGAGGACGAGCAGACAGGTATCAACATCGTGGCCAAGGCCATCGAGGCTCCTCTGCGCTGCATCGCCGAGAATGCAGGTGTCGAGGGCAGCGTAGTAGCCCAGAAAGTCCGCGAGGGCAAAGGTGACTTCGGTTACAATGCACGCGCTGACCGCTATGAGAACCTGCTCGCAGCCGGTGTCATCGACCCGACCAAGGTTACCCGTGTGGCCCTGCAGAACGCCGCTTCCGTAGCCGGTATGTTCCTGACCACCGAGTGCGTCATCGCCGACAAACCCGAACCGGCTCCTGCAGCTCCTGCAATGAACCCCGGAATGGGCGGCATGATGTAGTCAGCTGACGGAACTCCCATATTTTGAGACAGTACTGCCGCGGTCATCTGAAATGATGATTGCGGCAGTATTTTTTTGTTTTGCGGCAAAGCCACCTGAAACGCCCTTGCCCGCCGCTGCCCGTTGCTGCCCGTTGCTGCCCGTTGCTGCTTGTCGCTGCCTGTCGCTGCTTGGCGCTGCTTGGCGATGTTCATTGCTGCCCGTCGCTGCCTGTCGGCATCCTAACATTGAACGATTTTGGCATTCGGTTGATTTTCAGAAAGATAGTATTTTAGTTCCATGTTAGGATAGGCGAAAATCAGCGAATTTTGCCGGATTTGGGTCATCCTAACATTAGTGCGAAATTGTAACCAGCATATAATGAGCGGTTTATTATTTTGGGGAGATGTTAGGATGTGCTGCCCGTATTCCTGCGGTCAGTGCCAGCGGTCATGAGCTGGGGTGGTCCGGTGCCTGCAGGTCAGCATCTGTGCTCATGAGCTGGAGGTGGTCCGGTGCCTGCGGTCCGGTGCTTGTGGTCCCTTGCTTGCGGGTCAGTGCTTGGTGGCCGGTATCTGTGGTTCAGTGTCTGTGGGACAGGAGCGGCGGGGACGGAGGATGAAGGCGGCACCGGCTATGATGACGAGGCCGATGATGATGAAGCCGAGGGGGTTGACGCGGCGCGAGGTGGCTTCGATGACCACATCTCCGGCCAGCAGGCGGTAGCCGTCCACTTTCCATACCGGAACACCCTGATCCTTGATGTCTGTATTTGCGTATGTCAGACGGCCGGGCATGTGCACCTTGTAGACGAAGGCTGTAGTCATTGGCATCATGTATGCGGTCTCGATGGCGGAAAGGGTATCTGTTAGCTGCTGTCTGCGGGTTGCGGCTGCCCGGACGAATGCAGGGTTGCCGGTGACGTCCGTCATCACGGATGCTACCTTGGAGACGGAATTGTCGTCGAATACTCTGTCATCGATGAAATCGTATGTTTTCCTGATCCGGCCGGATATTTCTTCCTTCTGTGCGGTGCTGAGGGTGTCACCGGCTGCTTCGGCTATGAAGTTGCAGTAGACCTTTATGTAGCAGGAGTTGTACCAGTCGGCAAACTTGTCTGTCAGCGTGCTGAGTACCATGTTGTATATTTCCACCCCGTTCATGCCGGAGAGGTTGTCCGGCTCTGTGAGCCAGTCGTGTATCTCCTGTTCGCTCATGAAGCTGTCAATAGGTACGGGCATTTTGTCCCGGAGTCCTGAAAAGCGGCAGCTGTATTCGTAGGTGTTGAAGAAAAAGCCCCGTTTGCGGTTCCATTTTTCAGAGGGGTTGAGGTAGGGGGAGTCTTTGTAGTCCTCAGAGGCGGGCTGCATGGGGGAGGATACCTCTCCTGTTTTGTAATGTCTTGAAGCATAGATGTTGAGGACGGCGGAATCATCCATGAAGAGCCATTCTTTTACGGGATGCTCCATTGCGGCTGTCTTCCAGGAAGAGTCCGGCATGAAGTAGAATGGATTTGAGGTCAGGTCTCCTGCCAGCCTGGCCGAGTCGGCATGTGCATATACGGTTTTGGTCATGCTCCCGTCCGGGAGTATCTGCGGCGCTACCGTGTAGTATGTGACGCATGAATGCGGTATAATTAGCGCCGACAGGGCAAATGCCGAGGCGATGATGCCTCGCCTTACGGTTGTTGAACCGGTTTTACTGTTCTTTGTTTTACTTTTCTTTGTTGTCATGGCTGTATCTTTTTATGGCGGCTGCCTTGGCCCGTGGGTAGAGCTCGGCTTTCGCCTTGAGTTGAAGGTATCTGTCGATGTTGTTTCTGTTCATGCCGTTTTCATTGCTGCTTACGGCGGCATTGCTTATTTCCGTCATGTGGTCCGTCCTGTCGGGGACAGTCGCTGGCAGGACCGCCAGGACTGTCATGATCGCGGCTGCCGCAGCGCTGACGGCGGCGATCCTGCGGATGCGTGCGGTGTGGGAGGCATGGATCCCGTATTGCGGTGCAACGGTATCGGGTGGCAGTCCCCTTTCCTGCTCCGCCAGCCTTATGCGCCCGAGTATACGCTCCGTGATGTCCCCGTTGTCCGGCATCGTGGGTTCGGATTGTCTTATCCTGTCAATGAAATTTCTGTATCTGTCCATATGTCCCTATTCTGTCAAATGTTTTTTTATTGCTTTCCGGACACTTTGCCGGGCCATGTACAGGTTGCTTTTTATCTGTATTTCGCTCCAGCCTGTGATCTGGCGTATCTCCTTGAACGGCAGCTGCTCTATCTCACGCAGTACAAACACCGTCCGCTGCATGGGGGAAAGGCTGCGGGTGACAGTCTGCAGCTGTCTTTCGAGTTCTTCTGCGATGTTGCCGCTCTCCGGGTCCTGCTCCCTGTCCGTGTATGAAGACCTCGATGTCTCGAGCTCGTACCTGCGGTGCAGGGTCCGTCTCCGGAGGGTGTCGTAGCACAGGCGGGCCGCTATGGCCCCGAGCCAGGTCGCCATGCTGTATCTGGCGTCATATCCCGGCAGGGCCTTCCATGCCCTGATGAAGGTCTCCTGTACTGCGTCCTCGGCTTCGTCCGGGTCTCCGAGCATCCTGAGGCTGATACGCCAGACCATCTGGCGGTACTGCCGTACGATGTCCTCAAATGCCTTCCGGCTGCAGGTGTCCGATGATATATGTGCTTTTCCGGTCATTTTCCGTTTTGCATGATATACGTATCAAAGTTGGAAAAGTAAAATCAGATATCAAAACAAGTTTTTAAATTTATAGAACACTTTTAAAAATTCGGCCCATGAAAAAAATCAACCTTCTACTATCGCTTTTTCCGCTGATAGCCATGACGGCAGGTTCGTTGCATGTGCAGGCGGAAACCCTACATTTCCCTTACTTTCCGACCCTTTCCCCGGATGCCGGCGAAATTTATTTTTCGTACGACGGAGACATATTCAGAGTCGGGGCCGAAGGGGGTACTGCAGTGAGAATAGTGTCGCTTGGAGGCAACGAGAACCATCCGGCCGTGTCTCCGGACGGGAAACTGTTGGCCTTTTCGTCGGACATCAACGGCAACAACGACGTGTTCATAGTGCCTGTAGACGGGGGCGATGTCGTCCGCCTGACATGGCATGAGGCGGATGACTATCCTGTAGGCTGGAGCTCCGATTCACGGACAGTCTATTTCGAGAGCAACCGTTACAACGGACGGACAGTTTATTCCGTAAAGACAGACGGTGGTACTCCCCGCAAACTTTTTGAGGGCTATTTCAATACCATCAGCAATCTGGTGGAGAATCCGGCCAACGGGGAATTTTATTTCAACGAGTCGGGGGAGAGTGTCAACTATCCGACACGCAAAGGGTACATAGGTGACCACAATCCTGATATCGCGGCATGGGACCCTGCTACATCCTCATACCGTCTGCTGACTACCTATGAGGGTAAGGATACCTGGCCTATGGCAGACCGTGACGGCAATCTCTATTTCGTGACGGACAGGTTCAACCGGGAGGCAAACATTGCCCGTCTTGTACCTGGAGGTGAACCTGAGCAGCTTACTGATTTCGGGCAGTCGGTGCAGTATCCGTCGATAAGCTTTGACGGTTCGAAGATAGTCTTCCTGCTGGACTACAGAATTGCCTGTCTGGACCTGAGGGACGGCAAAGTGTACGTGCCTCAGATAACTGTTGCGGACAACAATGTAGTGATGCGCCGTTCTTTCAAGGATCAGAAACCATCCTTCGTGGCTGTCTCGCCGGACGGCAGGAAACTGGCGCTTTCCATAAGGGGGCTGCTTTATGTTTCGGATGCTGACGGCAAATACCTCAAGCTGCTCGAGACTCCGGAAGACGAGCGTGTCGACGAGACAGTATGGGCCGACGATGTGACTCTCTACTATTCCCGCACCGATAAAGGCTATGTCAATCTCTTCAGAATCAAGGCTGACGGTTCGGAACCGGAAAAGCAGGTCTATAAGGCAGATGCCAATATCCAGTCGCTGACTCGCTCCAGAAGGGGGGATATGATAGCGTTCATAAGCGGCAGCCGCGATGTTATGGTGCTGACTACGGAGAATGACAGGGTGCGCAGGATAGCGGAGTCCCAGTTCTGGTCCTTCCGCAATTACCGGATGAATTTTTCTTTCGACGGTTCGTATCTGGCATTTGAGGGCATGAACCTTTTCGAGGGCGATATCTTCATATATTCCTTCAAGGACAAAAGTCTGCACAATCTGACCAATTCTGCGTCTTCCGAGGGGGCTCCGGTATTCTCTCCCGACGGTAAGAATCTGTATCTCACAGCAAATCTCTACGGTTCTTCCTTCCCCAGAGGAGGAGGCCGCGGACAACTGTACCGCCTCCCTCTGCGGCGTTACGACCAGAAACCCTTCCCTTCGGATGTCTACGACGCCCTGTTTGAGGAGGATACCGCAGCTACGACGGACAGTGCGGCGGCAGAGGTAAATATCGATTACAGGGAGGTGTTCCGCCGTCTGGAGAAAATGCCGGAAAACGGATATTCTCCGTATACCTTTACAGACGGCAGGAATTCCTGGCTGCTCTATACCGCTTCAGGAGAAGTGAAGGCCCTGAGGATATATGACCCTGAGGCAGAACCGGTACAGATCAAGGGAATCTCCGCACGCAGAGGGTATTTTACATGTTCGGACGATGCCCCTTATTTCATCAGCGGGGGAGATGTATTCAGGATCAATCTTGACAGGAGCAATGCAAGTGAAGTCTCCCTGTCGGCTGATGTGGAAAAGGACCTGGACAACGAGTTCCGCCAGATATTCTATGAAGGGTGGGCCGTACTGGACCAGAACTTCTATGATGTCAACTTCCACGGAACTGACTGGAAGGCAAAAAGAGACTATTATGCATCTTTTCTGCCTTATGTAAGGAGCCGCGGACATCTGCGCACCCTCTTCAACGACATGCTGGGTGAACTGAATTCATCCCATCTTCGCTTTACTTCGGCTGGAGCCGAAGAGAACACTCCAAAGGTAAGCACCCATACGGCCGAAACCGGTATCATCTGGGACAGCTTTGATCCGTATCTGGTAGACCATATACTTACAGATGCTCCGGCGAACAATGTGGACAATGATATCCGTCCGGGGGACAGGCTTGTTGCAGTCAACGGGGTGAGGGTGGACCCCGGTGCCAACAGGGAGAGTTATCTTGTCTCGGCCGTGCCGCAGGAAGAGGTACGTATGACTTTCAGCCGTAATGGAAAAGAATATGATGTAAAGCTGCATACCGTTTCTTACGGTGACCTGAAAAACATGCTGTACTCCGAGTGGGAAGACCAGCGCCGTGCCATGGTGGACAGCCTTACCGACGGCCGTGTAGCGTATATCCATCTCCGCGACATGACAGATGCTTCCCTGTATCCTTTTCTTCTGCAGATGCATACCGATGCTGTCAACCGTGACGCCCTGATTCTGGACCTGCGCTACAACAATGGCGGCAATGTCCATAAGGAGGTTCTGGACTTCCTCAGGCAGCAGGAGCATTTCCGGTGGAGTTACAGGGATTTCGAGCCCAATGCCCATCCCAATGTCACTCCTGCGGACAAACCGATAGTCGTGCTGGTCAATGAACGGAGTCTCAGCGATGCGGAAGTGACTTCCAACGGCATCAGAACTTTGGGTATTGCAAAAATAGTAGGTACGGAGACATACCGTTGGATCATTTTTACATCCGGTGTTTCATTCGTGGACGGTTCGTACAGCAGGCTTCCGGCATGGGGCTGCTACTCACTTTCCGGGGATGATCTGGAATTCTCAGGAGTGAAGCCGGATATTTATGTCCGCAATACGTTTGCGGACAGAATGTCCGGCAATGACCCTCAGTTGGATGCTGCAATAGCCGAGGTACTTGCGGAACTGCAGGGGAGATAGGTTGATTGTATTTATGCCGGGTAAAAAAAAGAGGCCGACTTTCTTGGGTCGGCCTCTCTCGGTTATTGTGTCTTCTGTGTTTTATTACTCGGCGATGCTTACGAAATTGTTGCGTGCGCTGAATGCTTTGTGCTGGTTGAAGACAGGGAAATTGACCTCGGATGCGAGAGTTGAAGCAGCTTTTGTAGAAGCTGGCTCTTTGGTGAGGGTGATGTTTCCTCCGAGGAAGTATACGGGGAATGATGATCCGTAGATCGAGTAGGAAGTTTCAGCGATGGCATAAACTTCCATTGATATTACAGAGAATGTGCTGCCGTCGTTCAGGGCATCCGAGTACAGGGTGCTGGTAGCGGTCTCTCCGTTGAGAGTGAATGTGTATGCGGGGAACTGGCCGGTAACAAGGTTGTAATCGTCCTCACCGATCTTGCAGAATGCAACCCAGGTAGGGGTGTATCCGTTGGATTCCTCGCCTACGGCTACGTATGAGTAAACATCAAGGTCTCCGGCTTCGTTTACAAGTCCGAGAGCAGGCAATGAACTGTCTACCTGGCTCCATCCGTAGATAAGAAGCTGGCTGGGATCGTTGGTGTTCTGCTCGATGGTGAAAGTGGCAGTCATAGGGTCATCCTCATGGTAGAGTGCTTCTACATACTGTGATCCCTCAGGCTGGTACCACTCGAGTTTTCCGGTAGTTGTAGCAGACCATGTACCGATCCAGTTCTCGATTGCGGGATTCACATCTCCACCGCCGTTCTCCAGGGTGGTGAAGCCCTGTGTCTGGATGTCGGAAGTGAATGTGCCGTCATAGCTCATTCCGAAGGCATATACTACATAGTCTGTTGCAGGAGTCATGGCTGTGGGGGTCCATGTATCCTGCCCGATTGAAAGCAGAATCTCAAGAGTCTCTTCCACAGACAAGCCTTCTTCCTCGCCGAGAGCTATGAGCTGATCCAGAACTTCCTTCATAAGCTGCTCAGTGTCGCTGGAATAGGAGTCGAAATCTGCCTTGGACATAGTGTCAAACCAATAGGGAGCATTGTCGTCGGAAGGTGTGCAGACAACTGTAGCGCTTGTGGCGGTGAGGTCCTTGACCTCGAATGTAAATGTGAGCTGGGGGGCGGTCAGGTCAATGGATATCTCAGCATAGTCTGAGTCGCTCCATTCTTCTGTACCGGAGGTTGCTTTAACTTTAAGGGTGTATGTGGCGGCCTCAAGGTCTGAGTATGTTACAGATGTATTTGTGGTCGTCTGCTCGGCCTCGTCCTGCAGTGCATAGGCATAACCGGCAGCGTTTTCTACGCTGTTCCAGCTTACGGTGAATGAGTTGGCAGTCTGTTCAGTTATGCTCAGTGTGGGGGTAGCAAGCTTTTCAGGTTCAGGCTTCTGCTGGGTCTCGCAGGACACGAATGCAAATGTAAGTGCCGCTACGCAAATGAAAAGTGAAGATTTGTTAAACATGGTTTGAAATTGTGATTAGAAATTAGCCGTTTACTTTGTGGTAGTCCTCAAGAAATTTGGCCAGACCGGAGTCGGTAAGGGGATGCTTGAGCAGGCCCTTGATGGCCGGAAGAGGACAGGTCGCTACATCTGCGCCTGCCTTGAGGCAGTCGATGATATGGCGGGTATGACGTATGGATGCTGCGAGAACCATGGTCCCGAAACCATAGTAGTCGTACATCTCGACGATGTCTTCAATGAGTCCTATGCCGTCCTCGGATATGTCGTCCAGACGTCCTACGAAGGGGGATACGTAGGTGGCTCCGGCCTTCGCGGCCAGAAGTGCCTGGCCGAGTGAGAATACAAGCGTGCAGTTGGTCTTTACGCCTTTGCCGGAGAAGTATTTTACGGCTTTGATGCCGGCTTCCGTGCAGGGCAGCTTGACAACTATGTGCTCATTGAGGTCGGCGAGTTCCTGACCTTCGCGGATCATTCCCTCATAGTCGGTTGCAATAACTTCGGCACTGACATCGCCATTGACGATATTGCAGATCTCAATATAATGTTTATACTGATTCTCCTTCCCCTTGATGCCTTCTTTGGCCATCAGTGAAGGATTGGTGGTAACTCCGTCCAGAACCCCCATGGCGTAGGCCTCGCGGATCTGGTCCAGGTTTGCTGTATCAAGAAAGAATTTCATAACAGTGTGTGTTGTTTTATTTTTTGCGGGGCAAATATAATAAAGAAATCGTAAAACGTTTCCGTGAAATGCTGATGCGGGCGTGTTCATGGTGTCCGGCGTGTGTGTGATAAGGGCATAAAAAAAGAGGCACCCCTCTGCTACAACAGGTACCCCTTCCTTGTACTAAAACCTAAACCTATTACATAGATGCAGTTGTTTATCTTTTTGTTGCATGGTAAACAACAAATTTTAACAATTTTTTTCAAAAGTGTCAGGACTTACTTGAATAATTGCTCAGGGAAAGTTATATATTGCTGTGAGTAAGCATTGTATCTGAGCAGTGGGTAGGACGGTGTCAGAGGATGCGCGACAGGGTCTTGCGTGTGGGGAGGACAGTGATAATGAGGCCTATGAGGGATATGCTGGCAAGGGTCAGAAGGATGTCGCCGGGCTTGATGACTACGGGGTAGTATTCGACGACGAAATTGCCTGGCATGCGGATTACCCCGATGTGCTGCTGGATGAGGCAGAGTATGATGCCTACAGCAAGTCCGGATATGGCCCCCAGGAGGATGATCATCCAGCCTTCGTTGAAGAATATCCGGTATATCAGTCTTGGCCTTGCTCCCAGGTGCTGCAGTGTGGCTATGTCGTCCCGCTTCTCTATGATGAGCATGGTGAGCGAGCCGAAGACGTTGCAGGAGACTACGATGACGATGAACAGCAGGATCATGAAGATGACGGCTTTTTCTATCCGCATCATGCGGTAGACGGTCTCGTTCTGCATGTATTTGTCCTTGACGGTGTAGCCTGGACCGAGGGCGGAGCGAACTTCCTTCACTGCCTGACGGACATCGGAGCCGGGAGCGAGCCGGAGTTCCACGACGCCTGCCTCATTGTCCTGAAGTCCGATGAGCCTGCGGGCCCGCCCGATGGGGACAAAGAGTGTATTGCTGTACTGTTCGTTGCCTGAAAAGAATGTACCTATGGGAAAGAACCGCTCGACGTTGAGGGATGCGGCCGGATTGACAGTGGAGATGTCCCTGTCCCTGGCCGGAAAGTATACGGTAATAGGGTCCAGAAAACGGGGCATGATCCCCATTTCGCCAGCCAGGCTGCGTCCTGTGACCGCCCTGGCTACATCCCCGTGCATGAGTGTGAACTCTCCGTCGACGATGCAGGAGAGTATTTCCGGATCCCGGGCGTATGCATCTTCCACTCCTTTGAGCAGGGCTGTCCCCTCTTCACGGTCATAGGTGATGAATACGGTCTCTTCGATGCTCTCTGTCATGGACTTCACCGAAGGCATGGAACGTATCTCTTCGAATGCTCCGGTGTCTGTCCGGAAATATTTGGCTGTGTCGCACGTGACGGCAATGTCCGGCATGGCCCTGTCGTACATGCCTCTTACCACGTCTTCAAATCCGTTGTAGATCGACAGCACCATGATGAGGGCGCAGGAGCCTACAGCAATGCCTATCGAGCTTATCGTGGAAATGATATTGATGACATTGTGCGACTTCTTGGCGAAGAGGTAACGTCTGGCTATGAAGTAGGACAGGTGCATGGCTGGGGGCTGTGAGGCTACTTGGCCAAAAGCTCGTCAATGTGCTCCACGTAGTCGAGGGAATCGTCCAGGAAGAATACCAGTTCCGGGATGATGCGCAGCTGTTTGGCCATCTGGCGTCCCAGCTCTCCGCGCATGGACTTGCCGGATTCCTGTATCATCCTGAATACCTTGTCCTGCTTGGCCGACGGGAATATGCTCACATAGACCTTGGCTACTGCCAGGTCAGGGCTTATCGTCACTCCGCTGACCGATACGAGGGCTCCGTCCCAGGCGGCCATGCCCCTGGAGCGGATGATCTCGGCGAGGTGGCGCTGCAGTTCCCTGGCCACCTTGAGCTGTCGTGTGCTTTCTCCTTCCATTGTCCTATTCGAATTTCAGGATATAGTAGTTTTTCTTGCCTTTCTGGGCCAGAATGTACTTGCCGTCGATGAGGTCTTCAGCGCTGATGGTGCGGTCAGCCGAGTCGCAGCGGTCCTTGTTGATGGACAGGCCGCCTCCCTGGATCATTTTGCGGCATTCGCCCTTGGACGGGAATACTGCTGTAGTGACCGAGAGCAGGTCGATGACATTCTGCGGGAGAACGTCCTTGCTCAGGCTGAACTGGGGGACTCCGTCGAATACCGAGAGGAATGTCCTCTCGTCGAGGCCGCGCAGTGTCTCCGAGGTGGATTTGCCGAAGAGTATCTGGGATGCGTCGACAGCCTTGCGGTATTCGTCCTGTCCGTGTACCATGACGGTGACTTCACGTGCCAGCAGTTTCTGGAGCTCGCGCAGATGGGGTGCCTTGGCGTGCTCCGCTACGGCTGCCTCTATCTCTTCACGGCTTAGAGTAGTGAATATCTTGATGTATCTGGCTGCGTCCTCGTCGCTGACATTGAGCCAGAACTGGTAGAATGCGTAGGGGGTAGTGTATTCCGGTGAGAGCCAGATGTTGCCTTTCTCCGTCTTGCCGAACTTGCCTCCGTCCGATTTGGTCATCAGGGGCCATGTCAGTCCGTAGGCCTCCCCGCCGAGCTTGCGGCGGATAAGTTCCGTACCTGTGGTGATATTTCCCCACTGGTCGCTTCCGCCCATCTGGAGCTTGCATCCGTAGTGCTCGTAGAGGTAGAGGAAGTCGTATCCCTGGAGGAGCTGGTAGGTGAATTCGGTAAAGGACATGCCCTCACGGCCTTCTCCGCTGAGTCTTTTCTTGACCGAGTCCTTGGCCATCATGTAGTTGACAGTGATCAGCTTGCCGATTTCACGGGTGAAATCGAGAAAGCTCCAGCCCTTCATCCAGTCGTAGTTGTTGACCAGAATAGCGGCGTTGGAAGCCTTGCTCTCGAAGTCGAGGAACCTGGAGAGCTGGGCCTTGATGCATTCCTGATTGTGGCGGAGGGTAGCTTCGTCGAGCAGATTGCGCTCCTGCGATTTCATGGAAGGGTCTCCGATCATGCCGGTTGCCCCTCCAATGACCGAGATGGGGCGATGCCCTGCATCCTGGAAATGTCTGAGCATCATCACGCTTACCAGATGCCCTATATGCAGTGAGTCGGCTGTAGGGTCTATGCCTACGTAGGCCGAGCATTGTTCCTTGGACAGAAATTCTTCAGTTCCCGGCATGATGTCCTGGATCATGCCTCTCCATTTGAGGTCTTCGATAAAATTCTTCATCGTATGAATATATGGTATGTTGTTAATCCGATAATGTATGCAAAGGTAGTCATTTTTGCTCAAAATATTCAGTGCGTTTCTGGCAGGCATTCTGCTGCGGGCACGGCCTATTTGCGGTAAATACGGAAAACGGCAACGCCGATGCATAGCAGTATCAGCACCAGATCCGCCAGAATGAACCGCATGTCCAGCTTCAGGGCATTTCCGGCCGCGACGGACAGGGTGGAGTTGGCACCGAAAGAAAAAAGAAGGGTGATCAGGAGGTTGAGCTGGGCGGCAAGGTCCCTTTTGACATCCTTGGCAACTGATTCTCTATGTGCCGGAACCGGAAGGTTGATCAGCTGCGGGAAGCACTGGGCAAGTATCATTATGATGTAGAAGCCCAGACCGACGAGGGCAAGTGTGAGCAGTATGCCCCTGTCCCCGACACCGTCCACTACGCCATGGATGTTGAAATGGTTGGGTACGGGTACGCCTTCCAGCCGTGACCAGGACAGCATAGGCAGAAATCCGGAGGCCATGGCCATCGTGGCAATGATGTTCAAAGTCAGGTTGACCATCCTGCGGAACAGGTTGCCCTTTTCTAGCCCACCAGCCATACCATCACGTGGTTCTCGAATATTTCGTAGTTGAGGTCGAAAGTCTCCTCTTCACCGTCCTTGTGTATGAATGTAGCTTCCAGCTCTCCTTCTTCGCGGGGGGTAAAGCGTTCTACCTCTATCTGTTTTGCGAAGTCCACGCCGTTGCGGGACATGCGTTTGTAGATGGCTTCCTTGGCGCACCAGTAGATGGCCAGCTGCTGGTTGGTGTTGTGGTCGGAGAGGTCGTCTTTCTCTTCTTCGGACAGGGCCTTGCGCTCTACTGCCGAGAAGTCGCGGTCCAGACTCTCTATATCTATCCCTACGCTCTCTTCCGGGTGCGCTATGACTGCCACGAACCTTGCACAGTGTGAGATGCTTATCTCTACAGCGCAGTTCTGGAGATACGGTTTGCCGTTGTCATGGTGACCGAGATAGAGCTTTTCGGGGAACATTTCATTGAGCAATGCCCTGACGGCCAGTTTTTCCTTGCGCCGTGCCGGGCTTTTGGTGATTTCAAGCTCTTCGAGCTCGTCTGAGGGAACGGGGGCGCACAATCGGCGCAAGTCATCTTCGTCCTCGGTGATCTCCCAGACACAGATCTCCGCCCCGTTTTCTAATTTTTCTCTTTTATATAGACCCATCGGTTTTAAAAATAGGGTACAAAGAAAAACACTTATCTGCGAACTGCCAAATATTTTTCCAACATATACTCCGGATGGTAGGAGAGTTTGGCCTTCCGGAGGCCTTCGTCTCCGGCATCGTCCTCACGGTTGACGTATTCCAGACCGGCCGCTTCGTGCTCCAGGAAAGTGCGGTTGATCATGGGATAGGCTCCTGTCACATCGGAAAAAGCCTTCTCTACGTGTACAATGAATGTGTCGGAATTGAGTCGCTCTCCTATGGTGTAGGCCACCAGACGGCCGCCGCAGCGGAGCATGCCTCCGCAGAGCTTCAGGGGGACGAAGTCGTGCAGGGCCTTCCTGACCGCGCAGGATTCCATCTGCATGGACTGGTTGTGCCTGCATCCGTTGAGGGCGCACCACTCGTCCGTCATTTTCCTGCATTCTTCCAGCTGTCGGCGGCATGTCTCAGGGTCAGTGTCCGCGCAGATGCTCTCATAGGTCCAGTCCGGATTCAGTGTCTTGAACCTGGATATGAAGTTGCGCTTCGGCTGGTATTTTTTCCCTGTCAGGGAGATCATACTGTCAGTCCTGTAGATATAGTCGAATGATGAACGGACGGGCGAGAATGTATACCGGCCGGGGACAGCTTCCTCAATCTTTTTCCTGGTTTCCTCTATGGTCCAAAGGACGAGACGTTTTCCGATACTGGCAGCGTCTTCTTCCATTATTCCGATTACCTCCCGTACGTCTCCGCTGCCTGCCGGGAAAATGTAGTTGGCGCAGCCGTCCTCTCCTTCTGAACGGATCAGCATCCAGTCTTTCCATCTGGCAATGCGGGTGCCGAAGAACCTGGCCCAGATGTACAGCGAAGTGAAGCTGTATTCGGTGGCACGGTAGTCAGAAACGGCAAGGAGCGGGTCGGCCCACTCCTTGTCGCCTAATTCGATTTCCTTGAACTGCGGCAGATTACTCATACAGCCACTGGCTCAGGATGGACTTTATCTCTTTCTGGGTAGCCTCGTCGAATGTGGCTATGCGTGCCCTGTGGCTGCCGCCCGGCTGGATGAAGAACTTGATGTTGTCCTTGTGGGGATCGGCCGGCATTACGGCGGACCAGGGGTCGAACTGTCCGTAGATGAAGAGCATGCGTGCGTCGGTGGTGAGCAGGAAGGCCGAGATCTTGCTGTACAGGTAATCGTTGAACTCAAACTCCCTGTTCTGCGGCAGCAGCAGTTTCTGCATGTAGTTCTTGGTATTCTTGATACTGAAGTGTTTCCTGTACTTTTTGAAAGGTTTCATGTCGTAGCCGTAGTAGCCCAGTTCTGTGGCTGCCTGCACGAAGAACGGGGATGTCGTGCTCCACTTCACGAAGTAGTCAGGGGAACTGACTTTCATCATGTAGTCGAATACCTCGCGGTCCGAGGCATCCTTGCCGGGTATCTCGCTCACCGGGTAGCCCCACTGCCAGAATGCGAAAGAGAATTCGAGCACGCTGTAGTCATAGATCTCGTCCACAGGTGCGCGGAACTCGAACTGGCGGGCGTTGCACAGGGAGTCGTACATGGGCATCAGGCGGTCCTTGCGGAGCAGCAGTTCGATCTGGAAGTTCTTGACGGCCTCACGTTCTTCAGGAGTGCCGACATAGTTCTCGATGAAGGGCTCGTGGCGTCCGTCGTATGCACCGCGGCACAGGGGGCCTACGTAGGGTACTGAGAAATCCACGTCTTCGGGATAGTAGGCGCGGTAGAGCATGGTGGTCTGCCCGCCCTTGCTGATGCCGGTGGAGATCCACTTGCCGTCGAAGACATTCTTGAGGGCGGTCACGACCTCGTGCAGGTCAGCGGCGGCATTGGGAGCGTTCATGTAGTCCCAGTTCACTTCCTCCGGTGATTCGCCCGGGTAGGGGGTCGATTCGAGGAAGTAGCGGTGCTCCACCACTATATTGTTGGTGTTGAACAGGGCCGATATCTCGTCCCTGTAGGCCGGGTTGGCTGCATACTGTGCTCCATAGCCCTCTGTCACCACTACAGTGGCGCTGTCAGGATGTACGCCGCACACGTATACCCTCTGGGTAAATGTACCCATGTCCGGGTTTTCGTGGTCTATGGGTTGCTCGAATATCACCAGATATTTTTCGGCAAACCGGGTGCTTTCCAGCTCCTGCACGTCCTTGACATTGGGAAGGGCGGCGATGCGGTCGGCCAGCGTGGTCTCCTGGGCACGGAGCTGTACTCCGAGGACAGAGAGGACCAGCAGTGTGATGGTCAGTAATGTAAATCTGCGCATAATGATTGTTCTGTAGGTTTAATGTTGCGCAAATGTAAGATAAATTTGGTGAATACTGTGTGGTTTCCTGAAAAGGTTGATTTAACGGATTGCGAATATCCCGTAGACGGCGGAGCCGCTGCCGCTCATGGAGGCGTAGACGGCACCCTCGTCGTAGAGGGACTGCTTGAGGCGGGCCAGTTCCGGGTATCTTGCGAAGACGGGGCCTTCGAAGTCGTTGACGATCCGGTCTTTCCATTCTTCGACGGGTAGGGTGTCGAGAAGATTGCGCAGGCCGCGGCCCGTAGGGTCGGGGGTGAGGGAGGCATAGGCTTCGGCGGTGGAGACGTGGATGCCTGGGGCAATGACCTTGATGCTGTATCGTTCCTGAAGCCGGGTGACGGCTGGGGAGGAGCAGGGGGTGAGGATCTCCCCGCGGCCGCTGCCGTACATGGGCCGGTTGTAGATGAAGAAGGGGCAGTCGCTGCCGAGGCGGGCGGCGTAGTCTGCGAGATGCCCGTCGGTCAGGCCGAGGCGGAAGAGTTCATTGAGTCCCCTGAGAGTCCAGGCTGCGTCGGAGGAGCCTCCGCCCATGCCGGCGCCGACAGGGATGTTCTTGCAGAGGTAGATGCCTACCGGAGGCAGTCCGAAGTCCCGCTGCAGCAGGCGGTATGCCTTGATGCACAGTTCCTTTTCAATGTCTCCTCCAGGCAGCTCGAAGGGTGTCCCGAAATAATTCATCGAGACGGAGTCCGCCTCGATGATTTCCAGGATATCCTCCCGCCAGTTTTCGACCTGGTAGAAGAGTGTCTCTATGTCGTGGTAGCCGTCGCTTCTGCGGGCTGTAACCCTAAGCCCGATGTTGATTTTGGGCTTAGGGTAGAGAACGATGTTCATGTTCGGGATGAGTTACCGGTATCAACCGCATTTGCCGTGTCCGCAGTCCTGGCAGATGAGGCAGCCCTCCTGGTAGATGAGGTTGGTGGAGCCGCACTTCTCGCATTTCTGTCCGGACTCGTCCTTGGTACCGTTGGGTATGTACTGTTTGAGGGCGCGTTCCACTCCGTTCTTCCAGGTGTTGATGGTCTCGTCGTCGAGGTTCAGGCCCTTTACGAGGTTCAGGATATCGACGATGGGCATGCCGTTGCGGATGACGCCAGAGATGAGCTTGGCGTAGTTCCAGAACTCCTGGCAGAACATGTGGGATATGCCTCCGAGGACTCCGGGGTAGCCGTAACGGTCGGTATAGTGGAAGTCGTAGCGGCTGGTGCCGTCTTCGAGTCTCTCCTTGACGATGCGGCCTGAAGTGATGGCTGCGGGCAGGTTGCGGGAGTCGTCCACCATACCGGTGAAGATCTCGTAGGGCTTGCCGTTCTGCTTGCCGACAAATGCGATCCACTGTTCGCTGCCGTTCTTGAAGCGGATGACGTCGGCTTCGAGGGATTTGGGCCTCTTCTTGGGCTTGATCACGTTTGCCCCGTCCTTGGCGGATACGAGCACTCCTGTGCGGGAGCCGTCCCTGTAGACGGTGATGCCTTTGCAGCCGGACTCCCATGCAGTACGGTAGACTTCGGCCACCATGTCTTCCTTGATGTCCTTGGGCAGGTTCACCGTTACGCTGATGGAGTGGTCTACCCATTTCTGCATGCGGCCCTGCATCTTTACCTTAGCGACCCAGTCTATGTCGTTGGATGTAGCCTTGTTGTAGGGAGACTTCCTGACGAGCTCGTGGATTTCCTCTTCGCTCATCTGCTTTACTTTCTCTACGTCGTATCCGTTGACGGCGCACCATGTGAGGAAGTGGTGGTGGAATACGTAGTACTCTTCGAAGCAGTCTCCGTTTTCATCCTTGAAAGCCACTACCGCGTTGAGGTCATTGGGGTTGACCTTGCGGCGACGTTTGTAGAAAGGAAGGAAGACGGGCTCGATGCCTGATGTGGTCTGGGTCATCAGGGATGTGGTTCCGGTCGGAGCTATCGTCAGCATGGAAATGTTGCGCCGGCCGTAACGTACCATATTGTCGTAGAGCTCTTCGTCTTCTTTTCTTATGCGGTTGATCATCGGGTTGTTCTCTTCCCTCTTTGCGTCGAAGATGGGGAAGGCCCCTCTCTCCTTGGCCATGGTGACGGAGGATCCGTATGCGGCCAGTGCCAGGGCCTTCTGTACCTTGACGGCGAAGTCTATGGACGCGTCTGAACCGTATGTGAGTCCGAGTGCAGCGAGCATGTCGCCTTCTCCTGTGATTCCGAGACCGGTACGGCGTCCTCCGAGGGATTTCTCTCGGATCTTGATCCACAGCTCGTATTCAGTGCGTTTGACGTCATCGTCTTCAGGATCGTTTTTGATTTTGTCGAGGATGGCTTCAATCTTCTCCATTTCCAGGTCGATGAGGTCGTCCATAAGTCTCATCGCTTTGGTTACATGCTGCTTGAAGAGGTCGAAGTCAAACGTTGCTTCACTTGTGAAAGGATTGTTGACGTAGGAATAGAGGTTTATGGCTATCAACCTGCAGGAATCATACGGGCACAGAGGTATCTCTCCGCAGGGGTTGGTGCTTATGGTCTTGTACCCGAGGTCGGCGTAGCAGTCCGGTATGGACTCGCGGATGACGGTGTCCCAGAAGAGGACGCCCGGCTCGGCCGACTGCCATGCGTTGTGGATGATCTTCTTCCACAGGGCGGATGCATCGATTTCCTTGGTGACTTTGGGATGGTCCGAGTCTATGGGGTATTTCTGGGTGTACGGCTTGCCGGCAAGGGCGCAGCGCATGAATTCGTCATCGATCCTTACCGATACGTTGGCTCCTGTGACTTTACCCTTTTCGAGCTTGGCATCTATGAAGTTCTCTGCATCGGGGTGCTTGATGGATATCGTAAGCATCAGGGCTCCGCGGCGTCCGTCCTGTGCCACTTCGCGGGTGGAGTTGGAGTAGCGCTCCATGAAGGGGACCACACCTGTGGATGTGAGGGCACTGTTGAGTACCGGGCTGCCGGTAGGGCGGATGTGCGAGAGGTCGTGGCCCACGCCTCCTCTGCGCTTCATGAGCTGTACCTGCTCCTCGTCTATCTTCATGATGCCTCCGTATGAGTCGGCTTCATGACGGTTGCCGATGACAAAACAGTTTGAGAGGGAGGCTATCTGGTAGTTGTTGCCGATGCCCGCCATCGGGCCTCCCTGAGGGATGATGTACTTGAAATCCCGGAGCAGCCCGTGAATCTCGGCTGCCGTCATAGGGTTGGGGTACTGCTGCTCAATCCTGGCAAACTCGTTCGCCAGGCGCCAGTGCATCTGGTCCGGAGAGGTCTCGTACAGGTTGCCGAAGGAATCCTTCATGGCGTACTTGTTGATCCACACAGAGGCGGCCAGCTCGTCACCGTGGAAGTACTCCCTGCTTTCCCGCAGAGCTTCATCGTAAGTCTTGTTATCCATGCTGTTATGTATTAGTTTGCTAACGAAAATGGTCTGCAAGTTAGAACTAAATACCGCACGGACAAAGCCACATTTGCGGAAGTTATCAACGGAGTTTTTAACAGCAGTTGCGGCAGCAGTTATTGCAGTCTGAAAATTCGCCTCTTAGCCTCCTTTCGGTCAGCACGGCCATCCTTTCTTTCAGCTCGGCGGAGCTGATTTTGTCGAGAACGGCGTAGGCAAATGCGAGCTGCTGAAGTACCTTGGCTTCCTTTAGGGGTATGCCGCGGGAGCGCATGTAGAAAAGCTCGTCTTCATTGAGCCTGCCGTTGGTGGCTCCGTGAGAGCATTTTACGTCATCGGCGTAAATCTCCAGCTGGGGCTGGGCGAAGGCGCGGGCATCACGGCTGAGCAGAAGATTGTGGCACTCCTGGTAGGCTTCGGTCTTCTGGGCGTCCGGGAATACATGGATGAGTCCGGAGAAGTAGGCGTAGGCATTGTTGTCCAGAATGCCCTTGAAGAGTTCACGGCTGTGGCATTCGGGGACGCGGTGCTCGACTTTGAGGCTGTTGGTGACCTTCTGGGTGCCGTCCACCAGGTAGAGCCCGCTGATGTCGCAGAAGGCATGGCGGCCGTCCAGTGATGCCGTTATGCCGTTGGATATGGCTCCTCCGTGGATTGTGAGTATCACTGCATTCAGGGATGCTCCCTCTGCCAGGTGTATGTCGATGCAGGTGTTGTGCGTGGCCTTGTTGTGTTCGTTCTGCATGATGAGTACGTCGGCCGAGGCTCCTGCCTCCATCGTGATGCTGATCTTCTCGTCGGTATGGAACGGATTCTCCGCGAAAGTGTGGGAGCAGAGGATGAGTTTTGCCGAAGACCCTTCTTCAAAGCGGTAGCTGCTTGCAAAAGAGATGTCTTCCGGATGTTTCTCCGTGCGTATGCCTATGACCTGCAGGGTCTCTTCGGATATTTCCCCTTTACGGAACCTGATGTCCAGCGGGCGTCCGGTTCCCTGGACTCCTCCGTCGATCATGAATATCTGTCGGCTGCCGGGAAGGGGCACTTTGCAGCGGAACCCTCCTTCAATATTGTGCGCAGGGGCGTAGATGTAGTTTTCTGTCATTGTCCGGCCTCCACTTATCCGTTTATGATCCAGTCGTATCCCCTTTCTTCGATCTCGCGTGCCAGCTCCTTGCCTGCCGTCCTGATGATGCGGCCCTTGTAGAGTACATGCACCACGTCCGGGACTATGTAGTCCAGCAGCCTCTGGTAGTGGGTGATGACGATGGCGGCGTTGTCAGGTCTCTTGAGCTTGTTGACCCCTGTGGCCACGATCCTGAGAGCGTCCACGTCCAGTCCGCTGTCCGTCTCGTCGAGTATGGCCAGACGGGGCTCCAGCATGGCCATCTGGAATATCTCGTTGCGCTTTTTCTCTCCGCCGGAGAAGCCGACGTTGACGCCTCTTGACGAGAAGGAGGGATTCATCTCCACGATCTCCATCTTGCTGCGCATGAGCTTGAGGAAGTCTGCTGCGTTCAGGGGTTCGAGTCCCTTGTGCTTGCGGTGCTCGTTTACGGCTGTGCGCATGAAGTTGACATTGGTTACTCCCGGGATCTCGATAGGGTACTGGAAGCTCAGGAAGAGACCTTCGAATGAGCGCTCTTCAGGGGTGAGTTCCAGAAGGTTGTGGCCGTTGAAAGTGACTTCGCCGGATGTTACCGTGTAGTTGTCGCGGCCGGCCAGGACTGCGGAAAGGGTGGATTTGCCCGATCCGTTGGGACCCATTATCGCGTGGGTCTCGCCTTCGCGGATGGTCAGGTCGATTCCGCGGAGTATTTCCTTGTCGCCTACACTGGCGTGCAGGTCTTTGATGTTGAGCAATATCTTGTTTTCTGTCATAGTCTTGATGTTTTGTGATAACTGCAAAAATACAATATTTATTATTTATTGTGCCGTCATTGTCCGGGATTCATTCCTTGCTGCTGTAGAGGCGGTACCAGTTGATGAGCGAGGCGACTCCGTTGATAAGGTATAGTGCACATACTATGGGCATGAATACGTGGCCTACGGATATGTGCAGGATGATCTGTGTGACGTTGACCGCAAGCCAGGCTATCCAGCAGTCCCACTTCTTGAGGGCGGAGAGGAACTGCGCCACGAGGATGAGCGCAGTCACGCATGCGTCCAGATACGGTACCGGGTCATGGGTAAGGGTTTCCAGCAGCCAGCCCCAGAGCCATCCCAGGGCAAATACTGAGGCAACCGCGATTGCGCGCTGCGGCCATGTCAGCATGGATACTTTCAGGGATTTACCGTCCTTTCCGCTGACTTCCTCCGGTCTGGGATGGGTCCAGCGGTAATGTCCGAGGATGTTGATCCCGAGGGAGACGGGCTGAAGCAGCATGTTGGCCCACAGGGCCTTGTTCCAGAACATCAGGAACAGCAGGACTGAGTACAGGTAGCCGACCCAGAAATTGTATTTGCTGTTGCGTCCAGCCAGGAATACGCAGGTCAGTCCGGCCACCGATGTCACCAGATCGATCAGCAGTACGGGGGTGTCTCCGTTGAAAGTAAACAGTGTATAGTTCAGCCAGTCCATCGGTACATCAGTTCGGCTTTTATCCTACACTTCCTTCGAGGGATACTTCCAGGAGCTTCTGTGCCTCTACGGCAAATTCCATGGGAAGCTTGTTGATGACCTCCTTGGTGTAGCCTCCGATGATGAGGCCTACGGCATTTTCCTCGGGGATTCCGCGCTGGCGGCAGTAGAAAAGCTGGTCTTCGCTGATCTTGGATGTAGTCGCCTCGTGTTCCGTGACGGCCGTCGGGTTCTGGTTCTCTACTACGGGGAATGTGTGGGCCCCGCATTTGTCCCCGAGCAGCAGGGAGTCGCACTGCGAATAGTTGCGGGCGTTTTCGGCTCCTGGAAGTACCTTTACCAGTCCGCGGTAGCTGTTCTGGCTATGCCCTGCCGATATGCCCTTGCTGATGATGCGGCTGGAGGTGTTCTTGCCGATGTGTATCATCTTGGTACCGGTGTCGGCCTGCTGGTAGTTGTTGGTAACGGCTACCGAATAGAACTCGGATACCGAATTGTCACCTTTCAGGATGGTACTGGGGTATTTCCACGTGATGGCCGAGCCTGTCTCTACCTGAGTCCAGAAGAGCTTGCTGTTCACTCCCTTGCAGATTCCCCTCTTGGTTACGAAGTTGAAGATGCCTCCGCGTCCCTGCGTATCGCCCGGATACCAGTTCTGGACGGTGGAGTATTTGACCTCGGCGTTGTCCAGCACTACTATCTCGACCACTGCGGCATGCAGCTGGTTCTCGTCCCTCATGGGGGCGGTGCAGCCTTCCAGGTAGCTTACGTATGAGCCTTCGTCGGCTACGATGAGGGTCCTTTCGAACTGGCCGGTGCCGCGGGCGTTGATGCGGAAATAGCTGGACAGCTCCATCGGGCAGTGTACTCCCTTGGGGATGTAGCAGAACGAACCGTCGGAGAATACGGCGGAGTTGAGGGCTGCGAAGTAGTTGTCGCCGTAAGGTACTACCGATGCCAGGTACTTGCGTACCAGATCGGGGTAGTCCCGGACGGCCTCGGAGAAGGAGCAGAAGATGATGCCCTTCTCGGCCAGGGACTCGCGGAAGGTGGTCTTGACAGATACCGAGTCGAATACGGCATCCACGGCAGTCCCGGCCAGTACGCTCCTTTCGTGCAGGGGAATGCCCAGCTTGTCGAAGGTGGCCATAAGTTCGGGGTCTATCTCTTTTTTCTCAGGTGCTTTTTTGGGGGCAGCGAAATAGATGATGTCCTGGAAGTCTATCTCCGGGATGTCCAGATGTGCCCACGTCGGCATCTTCATGGTCAGCCACTTGCGGTAGGCTTTCAGACGGAAGTCCAGAAGCCACTGCGGCTCGCCTTTCTTTTCTGAAATCAGCCTGACGATGTCCTCGTTCAGTCCTTTGGGTATGTATTCCTGCTCCACTGCGGTCTCGAAGCCGTGCTTGTACTCGGCGGAGCCTATATTTTTCAGTATATCTTCTTTCTCGCTCATAATCAATCCTTGCTTTTTGCAAAAGTCGGACCGCAAAGATGATGATTTTTTCGCTATGTTTGCAGTGTTAACATTAAAATGTCGATATATGAAGAAAGTTATTGCTGCCTTATCCGTTCTGATTACGGCATCTCTCATGGCAGCAGCCCAGTATATACCGCAAGAAGCAACCCTATATTACAAGGCCGGCAACGTCTACACCACCGATGGCGACATCAAGCTGACCAAAGCCAACGCCCTGAACTATTTCCCGCTTCTGGACGACTACGAAAACTATTGGCTTAAAGGCAAGAGACTCTTCACTGCCGGCATTGTGGTCAGTTCTGTCGGAGCGGGTCTGGCTTTGGGTGGCTATCTTTTCGATGTCATCAACTTTTCATTTTTCTGGGAAAATGATCCGGAGGCTCCTCAGATGTATGTCCCCATTCCGTCATTTGCCGGATGGATTTTCGGAGGAGCAATGTTAGTGGCTAGCGTGCCTTTATATTGGGTCGGTACGGTAAAGCTGAAGAAGGCTGCGGCAGCAGGAGGCCCTGAAGGCCTGGCATTTGAGCCGGAGCTGTCCTTCGTCTCCAAGTCCGGCGGTATCGGTCTTGCTGTCAACTTCTGATCCGGTCAGGACCCTGCAGCCAAATTTTTGCTAACTTAGCGGACTGACAAATTCTTGAAAATGGCAACGGAAATATCATCAATCGGCAAGCAGGCCCTGATGTCGCGGCTCTTCGAGGGCAGCGGCTTCGTGAATGGGCGGGGCTGCGCGTTCTCCGGGGACGGGGACTTCGGCACGGTACACAAGGTGTTCATGGAAAAGGTGGATTTCGACTTGACGTACAATCCGCTGCGGCATCTCGGGCACAAGCTGGCCCTGAATGTCATCGGGGAGCTGTACGCGGGCATGTATTCTCCTGTGGGCATGGATGTGGTAGTGGCCCTGTCCAACCGATTCTCGGCCGAGGATGTGCAGGATCTGTGGGAGGGAGTCGCCGCAGCGGCGAAGGAGCACGGTGTGAGGCATCTCTCCCTCGACCTGGTACCGTCCGCGGCGGGCATGGTGGTGAGCATCGCGGCATACGGCTCTGCCGGGAAGGAAGTGGCGCAGAAACGTAAAAAAGCTCAGTCAAAGGACCTTCTGGT
Source organism: uncultured Bacteroidales bacterium (assembly GCA_944326245.1). Taxonomy (GTDB): domain Bacteria; phylum Bacteroidota; class Bacteroidia; order Bacteroidales; family UBA932; genus Coprenecus. The sequence goes on along the minus strand of CALVDF010000005.1, from coordinate 644 downwards.
CCTCAGCGGCGACCTAGGAGCGGCCTATATGGGGCTGCACGTGTTAGAGAGGGAAAAGGCTGCATTTGAGGGCACTACCGGCGGAACTGTGCCCAAGCAGCCGGACCTGACGCAGTACAAATACATTGTAGGCGAATACCTCAGCCCTTACATCAAGCCGGGTGTTCCGGGACGTTTCTCCGAGGCGGGAATTATCCCGTGCGGAGGATATTTCGTCAGCAGGGGCCTCGGGGAAGCGGCCAAGCGCATTGCCGCTGATACGGGCCTCGGAGTCAAGATTTACGTAGGGAAGATTCCGATTGCCTCCAAGACATTCGAGATGGCGCAGGAACTGAACCTCGACCCCATTACTGCCGCCGTCAACGGTGGGGATGACTACCGTCTTCTGTATATTGTCCCCCTCGAGTTCCACGAAACGCTCCGCCATGACTTCCAGGACTGGGACATCATCGGCCACCTCGCCCGTCCCGAAGTCGGAGAGGTCCTCGTCACTCCCGAGGGAGCGGAGATAGGCATCCATGCCCAGGGCTACGAACAATAATTCCATAAATTATCAGAAGCTGTTTAAAATTTTATTCAAAAATAATTTTATGGCAGCGATATGCATCATGGCTTCGTGCGTATCGGCCCTGTATTCATAGTCA